>LJHT01000054.1 GCA_001295905.1 beta proteobacterium AAP51
GCTGGCGCCGGCGGGCCGGTCCAGCACGCTGCTGCCGCCACCGGCCGGGCCCGTGGCGCGGCTGCTGCTGGCGTTGCTCATGTAGGCCAGGGCCAGCGTGCAGACGAAGAACACCGTGGCCAGCGCGGCCGTCGAGCGCGAGAGGAAGTTCGCGCTGCCGGTTGCGCCGAAGAGGCTGCCCGAGGCGCCGCTTCCGAAGGAAGCGCCCATGTCGGCGCCCTTGCCGTGCTGGATCAACACCAGGCCGATCATTGCCAGTGCTGCCAGCAGTTGCACGGCCAGGATCACGGTCATCCAGATTTGCATGATGGGGAAACTCCAGGAACTAAAAGGATCAGTGGGCGCCGGCGCGCTGGGGCGCGGCACGGCAGATGGCGATGAAATCAGCGGCCTTCAAGGAGGCACCGCCGATGAGCCCGCCGTCGATGTCGGGCTGGGCAAACAGGATGGCAGCGTTGTCGGGCTTGACGCTGCCGCCGTAGAGGATCTTCATGGTCTCGGCGCGGCCCGTGGCGGCCTGCAGCTGCGCCCGCAGCACGGCGTGCACGGCCTGCGCCTGCTCGGGCGTGGCGGTGCGGCCGGTGCCGATGGCCCACACCGGTTCGTAGGCCACCACCATCTCGGCCGCGCAATGCGCGAGCTGGTGGATCACCACCGAGAGCTGGCGCTTCACCACGGCCTCGGTCTGGCCGGCTTCGCGCTCGGCCAGGGTTTCGCCCACGCAGACGATGGGCGTCACGCCGCGGGCCAGAGCGGCCTGGGCCTTCTGCGCCACCAGCAGGTCGCTCTCGGCGTGCAGCGCACGCCTCTCGCTGTGGCCCACCAGGGTGTAGCGGCAGCCGCACTCGTGCAGCATGGCCGCCGACACCTCACCGGTGTAGGCGCCCTGCTCGTGCGCGGACACGTCCTGCGCGCCCCAGCGGATCTCGCTGCCCGCCAGCGCGGCCGCGGTCTCAGACAAGTAGACGAAAGGCACGCACACCGCCACGTCGGCCGCATACGGGCGGCCGGCCATCACGCCGGCCAGCAGCTCGGCGTTGGCCGGGCGGCTGCCGTGCATCTTCCAGTTGCCCACCACGAGATGGCGTCGCATGTTGCTGCTGTTCCTTGGTCGGTGTGGCTGTCAGGCCCAGCTCAGCACGATCTTGCCGACGTGCGTACTGGATTCCATCAGCCGGTGCGCCTCGGCCGCCTGCGCGGCGGGGAACACCTGGTGGATGACGGGTTGGATGCGGCCGGCTTCGATGAGCGGCCACACCTGCTGCTTCAGCGCCTGTGCCAGCACGGTCTTGTAGGCCACCGAGCGCGGGCGCAGGGTGGAACCGGTGATGGCCAGGCGCTTGCGCAGCACCAGGCCGGCGTCGATGGCGCTGGCCGTGCCGCCCTGCACCGCAATCAGCGCCAGCCGACCGTCGTCGGCCATGCATTGCAGTTCGCGGGCGATGTAGTCGCCGGCCACCATGTCGAGCACCACGTTCGCGCCCAGCCCGCCCGTGAGGCGCCGGGTTTCGGCCACGAAGTCTTGCGTGCGGTAGTTGATGGCGTGGTCGGCGCCCAGCGCCACGCAGGCCGCGCACTTCTCGTCGCTGCCGGCCGTGACGATGACCTGGCTACCGAAGGCCTTGGCCAGCTGGAGGGCCGCCACGCCGATGCCGCTGCTGCCGCCTTGCACCAGCAGCGTTTCACCCGGCTGCAGCCGGGCGATGTGAAAGACGTTCTGCCAGACGGTGAAGAAGGTCTCGGGCAGGCTGGCCGCCTGCACCATGTTCAAGCCCTTGGGCACCGGCAGGCACTGGCCCGCAGGCGCCACGCAGAACTCGGCGTAGCCACCACCGGCCACCAGCGCGCACACCGCATCGCCCAGAGCCAGCCCGGCAGCAGCCAGGTCTTCAGGCGCACCGCCGGCCACCGTACCGGCCACTTCCAGGCCCGGCAGGTCGCTCACGCCGGGCGGCATGGGGTAGAGGCCCTTGCGCTGCAGCACGTCGGGGCGGTTGACGCCCGAGGCCTGCACGGCGATCAACAGCTCACCCGCTCGCGCCGCGGGCTGCGGCCGTTCGCACGGCTGCAGCACCTCGGGCCCGCCAGGGGCGGTGATCTCTATGGCGCGCATGGGCAGCGGAATGGCAGGCGCCGACTTCAGTCCTGCTTCGGGGCTTCGTCGGCCACGGGCTGGGCCACCGGAGCGCCCTGCTCGCCACCTTCGGCGGGCGCGGCATCGCGGCGGGGGCGGTCATCGCGGTCGCTGCGCTCGCGGCGGGGGCGGTCGTCACGGTCACGGCGGGGGCCGCGGTCGTTGCGGTCGCCACGCGGTTCGTAGCGCGGCTCTTCCATGCCCTCGGGGCGCTCGATCAGCGCCTTCATGCTCAGCTTGATGCGGCCCTTCTCGTCGGTCTCCAGCACCTTCACCTGCACGACCTGGCCTTCCTTGAGGAAGTCTTCCACGCGCTCGACGCGCTGGTGCGCGATCTGGCTGATGTGCAGCAGGCCGTCCTTGCCAGGCAGGATGTTGACGAGCGCGCCGAAGTCGAGAATCTTCGTCACGGCGCCTTCGTAGACCTTGCCGATCTCCGCCTCGGCGGTGATCTCGCTGATGCGCTTCAGCGCAAAGGCGGCCTTCTCGGCGTCGGTGGAGGCCACGGTGATGGTGCCGTCTTCGCCGATGTCGATGGTGCAACCGGTTTCCTCGGTCAGCGCGCGGATGGTGGCACCACCCTTGCCGATGACGTCGCGGATCTTTTCCTGGTTGATCTTCATCGTGTACAGGCGCGGGGCGAAGGGGCTCACCTCGGCCTTGGCGCCACCGACGGCTTCCACCATCTTGGCCAGGATGTGCAGGCGTGCTTCCTTGGCCTGCGCCAGCGCCACCTGCATGATTTCCTTGGTGATGCCCTGGATCTTGATGTCCATCTGCAGCGCGGTGATGCCACCGTTGGTGCCGGCCACCTTGAAGTCCATGTCGCCCAGGTGATCTTCGTCGCCCAGGATGTCCGTCAGCACCGCGAAGCGGTTGCCTTCCTTGATCAGGCCCATGGCGATGCCGGCCACGTGCGCCTTCAGCGGCACACCGGCGTCCAGCATGCTCAGGCAGCCGCCGCAGACGCTGGCCATCGACGAAGAGCCGTTGCTCTCGGTCACTTCAGAGACGATGCGCACGGTGTAGGGGAAGTCTTCCTTCTTCGGCAGCACCGCCACCAGGGCGCGCTTGGCGAGGCGGCCATGGCCGATTTCGCGGCGCTTGGGCGTGCCGAAACGGCCGGCTTCGCCCGTGGCGAAGGGCGGCATGTTGTAGTGCAGCATGAAGGTGTCGGTGAACTCGCCCGACAGCGCGTCGATGCGCTGCGCATCGCGGTCGGTGCCCAGCGTGGCCACCACCAGCGCCTGCGTCTCGCCGCGCGTGAACAGCGAAGAGCCGTGCGTGCGCGGCAGCACGCCGTTGCGGATTTCGATGGCACGCACGGTGCGCGTGTCGCGGCCGTCGATGCGCGGTTCGCCCGAGAGAATCTGGCCGCGCACGAGGCGGGCTTCGATTTCGAACAGCAGCGTTTCCACCTTCACGCTGTCGAACTCCACGCCCTCGGCCTTCAGCGCACTGAAGACGTTGGCATAGGCTTCGCGCGTGGCCTGGGTGCGGGCCTGCTTGCTGCGAATCTGGTAGGCGGCGCGCAGCGGCTCTTCGGCCAGTGCGGCGATCTTCGCGATCAACGCTTCGTCCTTGGCCGGCGGCTGCCAGTCCCACACCGGCTTGCCGGCGTCGCGCACCAGTTCGTTGATGGCGGCGATGGCGATCTTGCCCTGGTCGTGGCCGTAGACCACGGCGCCCAGCATCACTTCTTCGGTCAGCTGGTCGGCTTCAGACTCGACCATCAGCACGGCGGCTTCGGTGCCGGCCACCACCAGGTCGAGCTGGCTTTCGGTGAGCTGGGTCTTGCCCGGGTTCAGCACGTACTGGCCGTTGATGTAGCCCACGCGCGCGGCGCCGATGGGGCCGCTGAAGGGAATGCCGCTGATCGACAGCGCAGCGCTGGTGCCGATCATGGCGGCGATGTCGGCCTGCACCTCGGGGTTCAGGCTCACGACGTGCACGATGACCTGCACCTCGTTGTAGAAGCCTTCGGGGAACAGCGGGCGGATGGGGCGGTCGATGAGGCGGCAGGTGAGGATTTCCTGCTCGCTGGGGCGGCCTTCGCGCTTGAAGAAGCTGCCCGGAATCTTGCCGGCGGCGTAGCTCTTCTCGGTGTAGTCCACCGTCAGCGGGAAGAAGTCTTGGCCGGCCTTGGCGCTCTTGCTCGCCACCACGGTGGCCAGCACCACGGTGCCGTCGATGTCCACCATCACGGCGCCGCTGGCCTGGCGAGCGATCTCGCCGGTTTCCAGCGTCACGGTGTGCTGGCCCCAGGTGAAGGTCTTGGTGATCTTGTTGAACATGGTCATGCGATGTCTTCCTTCGAAGTGGTGGGCAGCGTCATGCCATTCCAGTGAAACCCTCGTGGGTGCCGTTGGAATGACACAGCAAATGCGGCCCGTTGGCGGAACAGATGCGATCAGCGGGGTGCCACGGGCACCCCGCTGGCGGGTTTACTTGCGCAGGCCGAGCTTGGCGATCAGGGCCGTATAGCGATCGGGCGCACGGTCCTTCAGGTAGGTCAGCAGGCGCTTGCGGGCGTTGACCATCTTCAGCAGGCCGCGGCGGCCGTGGTGGTCGTGCTTGTGCTGCTTGAAGTGCGGCGTCAGTTCGTTGATGCGCGCGGTGAGCAGTGCAACCTGCACCTCGGGGCTGCCGGTGTCGGCGGGGCCGCGGGCGTTGTCCTTGACGATGTCGGCCTTGATGGCGGTGGCGAGAGTCATGCGATTTCCTTGTGTTTTCTTTTTGGAAACCGCAGATCGGGCGGCATGGCCCCATCGACGCCCTCAGTTTCGGCGCCTGCGGTTTCCGGGTTGGACTTGCGGTCACCAGTGAAACCGACCGGTGCCGTGCTCTCTGCATCAGCCAGGGCGCACCCCAAATTCCGCAGAGCAGCCGAGTATATCCCGGCCGCCACCGCCCTTGGCAGGCCGCCGGGCAGTGCGCGCGGCGCCCTGCCGGGGTCTGCCCGTCTCAGGCAGCGGCCACCCCCCCGGCGCCCACGTCGGCCAGCGGCCAGCGCGGGCGCACGTCGAAGGCGCCGTCGGTCTGCAGCGTGGCCAGGCCGTGCTGCAGGCGCAGCGCCGCGGCCAGCGCGATCATTGCGCCGTTGTCGGTGCACAGCGCCAGCGGCGGGTAGTGCACCCGGGCGCCCAGGCGCGCGGCGCCGGCATCGAGCTGCTGGCGCAGGCGCAGGTTGGCGCCCACGCCACCGGCCACCACCAGGCGGCGCGCGCCGGTTTCCTTCAGCGCCTTCAGCGATTTCGCCACCAGCACGTCGACGATGGCGGCCTGCGTGCTGGCCGCCAGGTCGCGGCAGGCAGCCTGCGAGGGCGCCGGGCCCAGCTTGCGGTGCTGCGTCATCACGGCCGTCTTCAGGCCGGCGAAGCTGAAGTCGAGGTCGCCGCTGTGCAGCAGCGGGCGCGGCAGCGGGTAGGCTTTTTCATCGCCCAGGGCGGCCAGGCGCGCGAGCGCGGGGCCACCCGGGTAGCCCAGGCCCAGCAGCTTGGCGCTCTTGTCGAAGGCTTCGCCTGCGGCGTCGTCGATGGTCTCGCCCAGCAGGGTGTAGCGGCCCACGCCTTCCACTTGCATCAGCTGCGTGTGGCCGCCCGAAACCAGCAGGGCAACGAAGGGAAACTCCGGCGCACCGCCTTCTTCAACCGTGGCCAGGAAGGGCGAAAGCAGATGCCCTTCCAGGTGATGCACGCCCAGCGCCGGCTTGCCCAGGGCCGCCGCCAGCGCCACTGCCACACCTGCGCCCACCAGCAGGGCGCCGGCCAGCCCGGGGCCGCGGGTGTAGGCCACGAGGTCCACCTCGGCCAGCGTGCAGCCGGCCTGGGCCATCACCTGCCGGGCCAGCGGCAGCACGCGGCGGATGTGGTCGCGTGAGGCCAGCTCGGGCACCACGCCGCCGTAGGCCGCGTGCATGTCCACCTGGCTGTGCAGCGCTTCGGCCAGCAGGCGCGGTACGCCGCCGGGCTGCGTTTCCACCAGCGCCACGCCGGTTTCATCGCAGGAAGACTCGAAGCCCAGTACTTTCATCAGAGGCAGTCTATCGGCGCGGCCGCCGCGATGAGATGCGCCAGGGCCGCCGTGGCACGTGCCTTGCAAGGAGACCGGTGACGCTTTCGAGCGTCTGTCTATCTCCTCAGCAGGGCATGAGCCCTTATGCAGCCTCCCTGGCGCACGCCAGGGAGGTTCTTTTTTTGGTGCGCCCCACTCACCCTGGTGCGCGCTGCGCCCCAGTTCCGAGCGCCAGCTGCGCCTAGTGGTTCTCGCGCGCGTGGTTGATGGTGTACTTCGGAATCTCGATCGTGAGGTCGGTGTCGGCCACCAGGGCCTGGCAGCTGAGGCGCGATACCGGCGTCAGCCCCCAGGCCTTGTCGAGCAGGTCTTCCTCGATCTCGTCGATCTCACCCAGCGAGTTGAAGCCTTCCTTCACCACCACGTGGCAGGTGGTGCAGGCCGCGCTCATCTCGCAGGCGTGCTCGATGGCGATGCCGTTTTCCAGCAGGGCTTCGCAGATCGAGGTGCCGGTGGGTGCTTCGATGGTGTCGCCCTGGGGGCAGAGCTCGGCGTGGGGCAGGATGCGGATGACGGGCATGGCGGTGTGTTCTTTCCTGAGCGCACTCAGACTTCTTCCAGGCGGCGGCCGGCCAGCGCCTGGCGTATGCCCTGGTTCATGCGGGCGGCCGCGAAGGCCTCGGTGCCCTCGGCCAGCGCCTTGACGGCGGCTTCCACGGCCTCGGCATCGGCGCCCTGCGCCGCGGTCTGGCAGGCGCTGATCAAGGCCTGCAGTTCGGCGCGTTCGGCTTCGCTCAGCAGCGCGCCGTCGGCGGCCAGCGCGGCTTGCGTGGCCAGCACCATGCGTTCGGCTTCCACTTGCGCCTCGCGCAGCTTGCGTGCGGCCATGTCGCCTTCGGCGTGCACGAAGCTGTCTTTCAGCATCTGTGCAATCTGTTCGTCGCCCAGGCCGTAGCTGGGCTTCACGGTGACGGCGGCTTCCACGCCGCTGGTGAGTTCACGCGCGCTCACCTGCAGCAGGCCGTCGGCGTCGACCTGGAAGGTGACGCGGATGCGCGCCGCGCCCGCCACCATGGGCGGGATGCCGCGCAACTCGAAACGCGCCAGGCTGCGGCATTCGCTGACCAGGTCGCGCTCGCCCTGAAGCACGTGGATGGCCATGGCCGTCTGGCCGTCCTTGAAGGTGGTGAACTCCTGGGCCTTGGCCACCGGCAGCGTGGTGTTGCGCTCGATGACGCGTTCGACCAGCCCGCCCATCGTTTCCAGCCCCAGGCTGAGCGCGATGACGTCGAGCAGCAGCAGTTCGCCATCCTTGGCATTGCCCGCCAGCGCGTTGGCCTGGATGGCCGCGCCGATGGCGACCACCTCGTCGGGGTTCACGTTGGTGAGCACCTGGCCCGGCCATTCGGCGCCGAAGAGTTCCTGCACCGCGGCGCGCACGGCGGGCATGCGCGTGCTGCCGCCCACCATCACCACGCCCTGCACCTCGTTGCGCGTGAGCTTGGCATCGCGCAGCACCTTGCGCACGGCGGCCAGGGTGCGGTCGATCAGCGGACGCGCCAGCGTTTCGAGCTGGCTGCGCGTGAGCGGCACTTCCACCGGCCCGCCGGCCAGGCGGGCCTGCCAGAGCGTGCTGTCGGCGCTGCTGAGTGTTTCCTTGGCGCTGCGCGCGGCCACGAGCGCGGCGCGCTTGTCGTGGGCGCTGGTGGCGGCCACGCCGGCCTGGGCCAGCGCCCAGTCGGCCACGGCGTGGTCGATGTCGTCGCCGCCCAGCGCGGCATCGCCGCCGGTGGCCACCACCTCGAAGACGCCCTGGGTCAGGCGCAGCAGGCTGATGTCGAAGGTGCCGCCGCCCAGGTCGTAGACGGCGTAGAGGCCTTCGCTGCCGTGGTCCAGCCCGTAGGCCACGGCGGCGGCGGTAGGTTCGCTGATGAGGCGCAGCACGTTCAGGCCGGCCAGCTGTGCGGCGTCTTTCGTGGCCTGGCGCTGGGCGTCGTCGAAATAGGCTGGCACGGTGATGACGGCACCAAAGATCTCGTCGGTGTCGAAGCTGTCTTCGGCGCGCTGGCGAAGCGCAGCCAGGATCTCGGCACTCACCTCCACCGGCGTCTTGGCGCCTTCGCGCGTTTCGATGGCCAGCATGCCGGCACCGTCGACAAACCGGTAGGGCAGCTTCTCGGTGCCCGCCACATCGGCCAGCTTGCGGCCCATGAAACGCTTGACCGAGACAATGGTGTTTTCCGGGTCTTCGGCCTGTGCGGCCAGGGCCTCGGCGCCTATCTGCCGGCGGCCGCCCTCCAGGTAACGCACGGCCGACGGCAGCAGGAGCCGGCCTTGTGCATCCGGCAGACATTCGGCCACGCCGTGGCGCACGGCGGCCAGTAGCGAGTGCGTGGTGCCCAGGTCGATGCCCACCGCAATGCGGCGCTGGTGGGGGTCGGGCGCTTGGCCGGGTTCGGAAATCTGCAGCAGGGCCATGTTCGTGTGCTTCTTGGGCGCCGGGCTTCAGCGCGTGGGGTCCAGGGTTTCCAGGCGGTTTTCGATGTCCTGGCGGAAACGGGCCAGGAACATCAGCGCGCGCACCAGGGCCGCCGCAGCGGTGGCGTTGTTCTCTTCGTCCAGCAGGCGGGTCAGTTCGGCCTGCATCTTGCCTTCTTCGGCGGCCATCTCGGCATCCAGGGCCTCGACGGCGGCCAGCGACCCGGCTTCTTCCAGGGCCTCGCGCCAGGCCATCTGCTGCATGAGGAAGGCCGCCGGCATCGCGGTGTTGCGTTCGGCGTCCACGGCCACGCCGCGCAGTGCGCACAAGGTGGTGGCGCGGCTGAGCGGGTCTTTCAGCCGGGTGTAGGCCTCGTTCACGCGCACGGCCCACTGCATGGCCACACGCTGTGCGGCGGCCCCTTCGTGGGCAAAGCGGTCGGGGTGCACCTGGGCCTGCAGTTCACGCCGGCGCGCGTCGAGTTCGGCGCGGTCCAGTGCCTGCCGCGCGGGCAGGCCGAAAAGCGTGAAATCGTCGTCGCCCAGTTGCATGGCCAGATCAAAAAAAGGCAAGGCGCGGCTGGGTGGCCGCGCCCGGTGCCGGATGCCCCGAAGTGATAGCCCCGGACAATGACCCCGAACGGGGTGCGCGCCTAGACGCGGAAAGACTCTCCGCACCCGCAGCGGTCTTTCTCGCGCGGGTTGAAGAACTTGAAGCCCTCGTTCAGGCCCTCGCGCACGAAGTCGAGTTCGGTGCCGTCGATGTAGGGCAGGCTTTTGGGATCGACCAGCACTTTCACGCCGTGGTCCTCGAAGACCACGTCTTCCGGCGCCACGTCGTCAGCGTATTCCAGCTTGTAAGCCAGGCCCGAACAACCGGTGGTCTTCACGCCCAGGCGCACGCCCACGCCCTTGCCGCGCCGGCCCAGGTAGCGTGTGACGTGCCGCGCTGCGGCTTCGGTCAGGGTGACAGCCATGGCGTTGCTCAGTGCGCCGAAGCTTCGCCCGTGGCCTCGCCGTGCCGTGACTTGTAGTCGTTCACGGCGGCCTTGATGGCGTCCTCGGCCAGGATGCTGCAGTGGATCTTCACCGGCGGCAGCGCCAGTTCCTCGGCGATCTGCGTGTTCTTGATGGTGACGGCTTCGTCCAGCGTCTTGCCCTTGACCCATTCCGTCACCAGCGAGCTGGAGGCGATGGCCGAACCGCAGCCGTAGGTCTTGAAGCGCGCGTCTTCGATCAGGCCGGTGACCGGATTGACCTTGATCTGCAGCTTCATCACGTCGCCGCAGGCCGGCGCGCCGACCATGCCGGTGCCGACGGTGTCATCACCCTTGTCGAAGCTGCCGACGTTGCGGGGGTTCTCGTAGTGCTCAACGACTTTTTCGCTGTAGGCCATGGTGTGTGCTCCTTGTTGTTCTGGGGACGCGGGTCAGTGCGCCGCCCACTGGATGGTGCTGAGGTCGACGCCGTCCTTGAACATCTCCCACAGAGGGGAGAGGTCGCGCAGCTTGCCCACGTTGGCTTGCAGCGTGCTGATGGCGTAATCGATTTCCTCGGCCGTGGTGTAGCGGCCGATGGTCATGCGCAGGCTGCTGTGCGCGAGTTCGTCGCTGCGGCCCAGGGCGCGCAGCACGTAGCTGGGCTCCAGGCTGGCGCTGGTGCAGGCGCTGCCCGAACTGACGGCGATGCCCTTCACGCCCATGATCAGGCTCTCGCCTTCCACGAAGTTGAAGCTCGCGTTCAGGTTGTGCGGCACGCGGCGCTCGAGGTCGCCGTTGATGAACACCTGCTCGATGGTGCTGATGCCGTCCAGCAGACGCTGCTGCAAGCCGCGGATGCGCTCCAGTTCGACCGGCATTTCCGCCTGCGCGATGGCGAAGGCCTCGCCCATGCCCACGATCTGGTGCGTGGGCAGCGTGCCGCTGCGCATGCCGCGCTCGTGGCCACCGCCGTGCATCTGCGCTTCCAGGCGCACACGCGGCTTGCGGCGCACGTACAGGGCGCCCTGGCCTTTCGGCCCATAGGTTTTATGCGCCGACATGCTGAACAGGTCGATGGGCAACTGGTTCATGTCGATGGCCACCTTGCCCGTGGCCTGGGCGCCGTCGACGTGGAAGACGATGCCGCGCTCGCGGCACATCGCGCCAATGGTCGGGATGTCTTGAATGACGCCGATCTCGTTGTTCACCATCAGCACCGAGACGAGGATGGTGTCCTTGCGCAGCGCGTCCTTGAACTTGTCCAGGTCGAGCAGGCCGTTTTCCTGCACGTCGAGGTAGGTGACCTCGAAGCCCTGGCGCTCCAGCTCGCGCATGGTGTCGAGCGTGGCCTTGTGCTCGGTCTTCAGCGTGATGAGGTGCTTGCCGCGGCTGGCGTAGAAGTTCGCCGCGCCCTTGATGGCGAGGTTGATGGACTCGGTGGCGCCGCTGGTCCAGACGATTTCGCGCGGGTCGGCGTTGATGAGGCCGGCCACCTGGGTGCGGGCCTTCTCGACGGCGGCTTCAGCCTCCCAGCCCCAGGCGTGGCTGCGGCTGGCGGGGTTGCCGAAGTGCTCGCGCAGCCAGGGAATCATGGCGTCGACGACGCGGGGGTCGCAGGGCGTGGTGGCGCCGTAATCGAGGTAGATGGGGAAGTGCGGGGTCATCGCAGGAAGCTCGTGGTGGGGTGCGGGTTCAGGCGTCAGGGCCGGTGGCGGTGGCGGGAGCGGAGTGCCGCCTGATCACTTGCTGAAGGCGTTGCCCAGCGCAAACACCGAATTCGGCGCCGTCACCTTGATGGGCTTGACCACGGGCGTGGTGCTGATGGCGCGCTTAATGGGCGCGGCGTCGATGGAAACGCCCTTGGCCAGCTGTTCGTCCACCAGCTTCTGCAGCGAGATGGAGTCGAGGTACTCGATCATCTTGGTGTTCAGGCTGGCCCAGAGGTCGTGCGTCATGCACTTGCCGCTGTCTTCGCCCATGCAGCCTTCCTTGCCGGCGCAGCCGGTGGCGTCGATGGGCTCGTCCACGGCCACGATGATGTCGGCCACGGAGATCTCGCCGGCATTGCGGCCCAGCGAGTAACCCCCGCCGGGGCCGCGGGTGCTTTCCACCAGCTCGTGGCGGCGCAGCTTGCCGAACAGCTGCTCCAGGTAGGACAGCGAGATCTGCTGGCGCTGGCTGATGGCCGCCAGGGCCACCGGGCCGGCGTTCGAGCGCAGGGCCAGGTCGATCATGGCGGTGACGGCAAAACGGCCTTTGGTCGTGAGTCGCATCTTCGTTCTCCAGACGCTCTGGGCGCCAAACCTGTAGCGGCCGGGGGTGACCCCGGCACCGGCTTGCGCCGGTCGGGGCCCGCAGGGTGGCGGGTTGCCCGACTGATTTGCTCAAGTTTAGCGGAAGTTGACTTTTTCAGTCGCCCATTGCCTGGAACCGCGTTGCCGTGGGGGTTAAGCCCGGGGCCGCTGCAGCTGCAGCTTCACCTGGGCCAGCAGGCCGTCGCAGCCGTCTTCCACCAGGTCGAGCACGCGCTCGAAGCCGGCGGCTGCACCGTAGTAGGGGTCGGGCACGTTGCGCTCGGCAGCGTAGCGCCGGCCGTGCGGCATCAAGAGCTCGATGCGCGCGCGCGAGCCGGGCGGTGCCTTGCGCTGCAGCCAGGCCAGGTGGTCTTCGTCCATGGCCAGCAGCCAGTCGAAACGGTGGAAGTCGGTGGGCAGCACCGGGCGGGCGCGCAACGGGCTCAGGTCGTAACCGCGGGCGGCGGCGGCCTTCACGGCGCGCGGGTCCGGCGCCTCGCCCGTGTGGTAGCCCTGCGTGCCCGCGGAATCCACGTGCACGCGGCCGGCCAGGCCTGCCCGCGCCAGGCGCGCGCGCAGCACGCCTTCGGCCGTGGGCGAACGACAGATGTTGCCCGTGCACACCATCAGCACGCGCAGCTCGGCGGCGGCCGCCGCCTCCACGCCACCGCCCACGGCAGCCGCACCGGCAGCGCCACGCCGCAGCCAGCCCTTCAAGCGCCCGATCATCAAGCCGCCCCCGGGCCCACCGCGGCGGGAATCAAGGGCACCACGTCGTGCCCGGCACCGCCGAAAGCTTGTTCGCGCAGCAGCGCCAGCTGGTCGCGCACGCGGGCGGCCTTCTCGAATTCCAGGTTGCGGGCGTGTTCCAGCATCTGTTTTTCCAGCAGCTTGATGCGCTTGCCGAGGTCTTTCTCGCTCATCGATTCGACCTCGGCCGCCGCCTGGGCGGCCTTCAGGTCGTCCTTGGCGCTCTTGTCGGAGACGGCGCCGTCGATCATGTCGCGGATGCGGGTGTGCACGCTCTTGGGCGTGATGCCGAGCGCGAGGTTGTGTGCAATCTGCTTGGCGCGCCGCCGCTCGGTCTCGCCGATCGCGGCCTTCATGCTGTCGGTCATCTTGTCGGCGTACAGGATGGCGCGACCATTGATGTTGCGTGCCGCACGACCGATGGTCTGGATGAGGCTGCGCTCGGCACGCAGGAAGCCTTCCTTGTCGGCATCGAGGATGGCCACGAGGCTGACCTCGGGCAGATCGAGCCCCTCGCGCAGCAGGTTGATGCCCACCAGCACGTCGAAGGTGCCCAGGCGCAGGTCGCGCAAGATCTCCACGCGCTCCACGGTGTCGACATCGCTGTGCAGGTAACGCACCTTCACGCCGTTGTCAGACAGGTACTCGGTGAGTTGCTCGGCCATGCGCTTGGTGAGCGTGGTGACGAGCACGCGCTCGTTGATCTTCACGCGCTCGCGTATCTCCTGCAGCACGTCGTCCACCTGCGTGCCGGCGGGGCGCACTTCCACCTGGGGGTCGACCAGGCCCGTGGGGCGCACCACCTGCTCCACCACCGCGCCCGTGTGTTCCTTCTCCCAGCTGCCCGGCGTGGCGCTGACGAAGATGCTCTGGCGCATCTTGCCTTCGAACTCCTCGAACTTCAGCGGCCGGTTGTCCAGCGCACTCGGCAGGCGGAAGCCGTACTCCACCAGCGTGGTCTTGCGCGCGCGGTCGCCGTTGTACATGCCGCCGAACTGGCCGATGAGCACGTGGCTCTCGTCCAGGAACATCAGCGCATCGGGGGCCAGGTAGTCCACCAACGTGGGCGGCGGGTCGCCGGGCTTGGCGCCACTGAGGTGGCGCGTGTAGTTCTCGATGCCCTTGCAGTGGCCCACCTCCTGCAGCATCTCGAGGTCGAAACGCGTGCGCTGCTCCAGGCGCTGGGCTTCCACCAGCTTGCCGCTCTTCACCAGCTCATCGAGCCGCGTGCGCAGCTCTTCCTTGATGCTCTCGATGGCGTCGACCACGCGCTCGCGCGGCGTCACGTAATGGCTGCTCGGGTAGACGGTGAAGCGCGGGATCTTCTGCCGCACGCGGCCGGTCAGCGGGTCCAGCAGCTGCAGGCTTTCGACCTCGTCGTCGAAGAGCTCGATGCGCAAGGCCAGTTCGCTGTGCTCGGCAGGGAAGACGTCGATGGTGTCGCCGCGCACGCGGAAGGCGCCGCGGCTGAAATCGACCTCGTTGCGCTTGTACTGCATGCGGATCAGCTGCTGGATCACGTCGCGCTGGCTCAGCTTGTCGCCCACGCGCAGCGTCATCACCATCTGGTGGTAATCAGCCGGGTTGCCGATGCCGTAGATGGCGCTGACGCTGGCCACGATGATGACGTCGCGCCGCTCCAGCAGGCTCTTGGTGGCGCTCAGGCGCATCTGCTCGATGTGCTCGTTGATCGCGCTGTCCTTCTCGATGAACAGGTCGCGCTGCGGCACGTAGGCCTCGGGCTGGTAGTAGTCGTAGTAGCTGACGAAGTACTCGACCGCGTTCTTCGGAAAGAAGTCGCGGAACTCGCTGTACAGCTGCGCCGCCAGCGTCTTGTTGGGCGCGAAGACGATGGCCGGCCGGCCCATGCGTGCGATGACGTTGGCCATCGTGAAGGTCTTGCCCGAGCCGGTGACGCCCAGCAGCGTCTGGTAGCTCAGGCCGTCCTGGATGCCTTCCACCAGCTGCGCGATGGCGGTGGGCTGGTCGCCGGCCGGTGCGAACTGCTGCAGCAGCTGGAAGGGCGAATCGGGGAAGGTGATGAACTCGCCAGCGGGCTGCGCGGTGGCGTCGACGGGCCCGCCGGCGTGGGCAGCAGCACGGGCGGCGGCATCGGCAGCGGCATGGACGGCGGCGTTGGCTGGCATGGAAGTTCCCCGGGGTGCGGCATCTAGAATTCGCGCGCCCGCTGCGGGGTCTTTTCCGCCAGCAGGCAACCCTTGAGCGTAGCGCAGCCGGCCCGCGGCCGCACACGCCAGCGCTGCCCACCCTTGCCTTACGAAAGCTGCCCCATGTCTGCATCGCTCTTCGCCGCCGTCGAGATGGCGCCCCGCGACCCCATCCTGGGCCTGAACGAGCAATTCAACGCCGACCCCAACCCCGCCAAGGTGAACCTGGGCGTGGGCGTGTACTTCGACGACGCCGGCAAGCTGCCCGTGCTGCGCTGCGTGGCCGCCGCCGAAAAGCAGTTGCTGGAAAGCCCCAAGGCCAAGGGCTACCTGCCCATCGACGGCATTGCCGCCTACGACAAGGCCGTGCAAGGCCTGGTGTTCGGCGCGCAGAGCGAAGCCGTCACCAGCGGCCGCGTGGCCACGGTGCAGGCGCTGGGCGGCACGGGCGGCCTGAAGCTGGGTGCCGATTTCCTGAAGCGGCTGCGGCCTGAAGCCAAGGTGCTGATCAGCGACCCCAGCTGGGAAAACCACCGCGCGCTCTTCACCAACGCCGGCTTCGTGGTGGAAACCTACCCGTACTACGACGCTGCCGCCCGCGGCATCCGCTTCGAAGCCCTGCTGGCCGCGCTGGCCGCGGCACCGGCGGGCACGGTAGTGGTGCTGCACGCCTGCTGCCACAACCCCACCGGCTACGACCTCACGCTGGCGCAGTGGGAACAGATTGCCGGCACCTGCGCCGCGCGCGGCCTGGTGCCCTTCCTCGACATGGCCTACCAGGGTTTCGGCAGCGGCATTGCGGAAGACGGCGCGGCCGTGCAGTGCTTCGTGGCGACGAGCCAGCAGTTTTTCGTCAGCACCTCCTTCAGCAAGAGCTTCTCGCTCTACGGCGAACGCGTGGGCGCGCTCAGCGTCGTCTGCGCCAGCGCGGAAGAGTGCAGCCGCGTGCTTTCGCAGTTGAAGATCGTCATCCGCACGAACTACAGCAACCCGCCCACCTTCGGCGCACAGGTGGTGGCCACGGTGCTGACCACGCCCGCGCTGCGCGCGATGTGGGAGGAAGAACTGGCCGGCATGCGCGAGCGCATCAAGGCCATGCGCCACGCGCTGGTGGCGCAGATGCAGGCCGCCGGGGTGCAGAGTGAGCTCGGCTACATCACCACGCAGGTGGGCATGTTCAGCTACTCGGGCCTGGGCGCGGCGCAGATGCAGCGCCTGCGCAGCGAGTTCGGCATCTACGGGCTGGACTCGGGCCGCATCTGCGTGGCCGCCCTGAACACGCGCAACCTCGGTGCGGTGGCGGGCGCGCTGGCGCGCGTGATGCAGGTGTGAGGCAGGCGTGAGGCAGGCCTGCGGCCGGGAAGTCGTGCTTTTCGCGCTGTGCGTCGCCCGGCGGGCGGGCAAGATGTCGACACGCAGCGAAAAATGCTGCACTGCAGCATGATTGAAGATACATTCAGGCACCGGCTCCTGCCGGCGCTGTAAGACGGAGCGCCCCGATGCTTTACCAGATCTACGAAACCCAGCGCGCCTTGATGTCGCCCTTCGCCGAATTCGCCAGCGCGACGGCCAAGCTCTACGAACACCCGCTGTCGCCCTTTGCCCAGTTGCCGATGGCCCAGCGCGTGTCGGCCGGTTTCGATCTGCTGCACCGCCTGGCCAAGGAATACGAGAAGCCGCCTTTCGGCATCACCAGCGCCACCGTGGACGGGGTCGAGATTGCCGTGCAGGAACAGGTGGCGGTCAACAAGCCCTTCTGCCGCCTGCTGCGCTTCAAGCGCTTCACCGACGACGCGCGGGCGCTCGAAACCATGAAGGAGCAACCCACCGTGCTGGTGGTGGCGCCCTTGTCGGGACACCACTCCACGCTGCTGCGCGACACGGTCAAGAGCCTGCTGCACGACCACAAGGTCTACATCACCGACTGGACCGACGCCCGCATGGTGCCGCTGACCGAAGGCGCCTTCCACCTCGACGACTACGTCGAGTACGTGCAGGAGTTCATCCGCCACTGCGGCCCGCGCGTGCATGTCATCTCGGTGTGCCAGCCCACGGTGCCGGTGCTGGCTGCGGTGTCGCTGATGGCCAGCCGCGGCGAGACCACGCCGCTGACCATGACGATGATGGGCGGCCCCATCGACGCCCGCAAGAGCCCCACCGCGGTGAACAACCTGGCGATGAACAAGAGCCACAGCTGGTTCGAGAACAACGTCATCTTCCGCGTACCGGCTAACTTCCCCGGCGCGGGCCGGCGCGTCTACCCGGGCTTCCTGCAGCACACCGGCTTCGTGGCCATGAACCCCGACCGCCACCTGAGCAGCCACTACGACTACTTCGCTGATCTCATCAAGGGCGACGACGGCAGCGCTGAAAGCCACCGCCAGTTCTACGACGAGTACAACGCGGTGCTGGACATGCCGGCCGAGTACTACCTCGACACCATCAAGACCGTGTTCCAGGACTTCGCCCTGGTCAACCACACGTGGCAGGTGAAGGGCGAGCTGGTCAAGCCGCAAGACATCACCGGCACCGCGTTGCTCACCATCGAAGGTGAGCTCGACGACATCTCCGGCGCCGGCCAGACCCGCGCCGCGCACGACCTCTGCACCGGCATTCCCAAGTCGCGCCAGTTCCACTACGACGTGGCGGGAGCCGGCCACTACGGCATCTTCTCGGGCCGCCGCTGGCGCGAGAAGGTCTACCCCGAAGTGCGCAGCTTCATCACGCGCTTCAACGAGGCCGGCGTTGCCCAGCAGGACAACGTGACCGCCCTGCCCAAGAAGAAGCGCAGCCGATAATCAGAGAGGTGAACCCCCCACCGCATACCTACACGCCCGGCAGCGCAGCGGGCGCCACCGCGCGCCCCTACACGCTGGCCGACCTGCTGGACGCCGCGCTGCCGCAGACGCAGTGCACGCGCTGCGGCTACCCCGACTGCCGCGCCTACGCCGAAGCCATGGCCGAAGGGCAGGCCGACATCAACCGCTGCCCGCCCGGCGGTACCGAGGGCATCGAGAGGCTGGCGAAGATCAGCGGCCGGCCCGTGCTGCCGCTGGACCCCCACCACGGCCACGAAGGCCCCCGCCAGCTCGCCGTCATCGACGAGGCCTGGTGCATCGGCTGCACCTTGTGCATCAAGGCCTGCCCGGTGGACTGCATCGTCGGCGCCTCCAAGCTGATGCACACCATCATCAACGCGCAATGCACCGGCTGCGAGCTCTGCGTGCCGGCCTGCCCGGTCGACTGCATCTCGATGAAGCCCGTGACCGGCAGCCTCACCGGCTGGCAGGCCTGGAGCCCGGCGCAGGCCGAAGAGGCCCGCGAGCGTTATGTCTTCCGCACCGCCCGCCTGCAGCGCGACAAGCGCGAGAACGACGAGCGCCTGGCCGCCAAGGCGCAGGCCAAGCTGGCCGACCTGGCGGCCGCCAGCGGCATCACCGACCCCGATGCCCTGGCCGCCAAGCGCGCCGTGGTGGAAGCCGCGTTGAAGCGCGCCGCTGCACAGCGCCAGCCTCCGGCCACACCCGAGGAGCCCGCCGATGAAGCCTGAAGCCATCGAAGGTTTCTTCGCCACGCTGGCGGCGGCGAACCCGCGCCCGCAGACCGAGCTGGCCTACACCAGCGTCTTCGAACTGCTGGCGGCGGTGCTGCTGTCGGCCCAGGCCACCGACGTGGGGGTGAACAAGGCCACGCGCCGCCTCTTCGCGCTGGCGCCTACGCCGCAGAAGATGCTGGACCTGGGGCTGGAGCGCGTCACCGAACTCATCCGCACCATCGGCCTCTTCCGCAACAAGGCCAAGAACCTGGTGGCCACCTGCCGCATCCTGATGGAACAGCACGGCGGCGAGGTGCCGCGCTCGCGCGAAGCGCTCGAAGCGCTGCCTGGCGTGGGCCGCAAGACCGCCAACGTGGTGCTGAACGTGGCCTTCGGGGAAGCCACGATGGCGGTGGACACCCATGTCTTTCGCGTCAGCAACCGCACCGGCCTGGCCAAGAGCAGCAGCGTGCGGGGCGTGGAAGACCAGCTGATGAAACGCATTCCGGCGCGCTACAGCGTGGACGCCCACCACTGGCTCATCCTGCATGGTCGCTACGTCTGCACGGCGCGCGCGCCGCGCTGCGGCGAGTGCAGCGTGCGGGTGCACTGCGACCACGGCCGGCGGAAAGCGCCTCCTACAATGCCAGCCAGGCAAACGGGGTGAGACGGGTTGAGATGGCCAAGCTGGAAGACCTAGCCGAACGCGTGGATCGCCTGGTGCTGCGGCACCAGGAGCTCAAGCGCACCAGTGCCATCATCGAACAGCAGCTGCAGGCCGTGACGCTGGAGCGCGACAGCCTCCGTTCGCGCCTGGCCGCCGCGCGCGCGCGCATCGACGCGCTGCTGGCGCGCCTGCCCGCCGAGACAGCGGCCCCCGCGCCGCACAAAGAGCCGGGCGCATGAAACAGCTGGAAGTCTCCATCCTCGGGCAGGTGTACGTGCTGGGCTGCCCTGAAGGCGGCGAAGCCCTGCTGGGCACGGCCGTGGCAGCGGTCGATAAGGAAATGAGCACCATCCGCGATTCGGGCAAGGTGAAGGCGCGTGAGCGCATCGCCGTGCTCGCCGCGCTGAACCTGGCCTACCAGCTGGCCGAAAAGGCGGCGGCGCCAGCCGCAGCCAGCACCAGCCCCCGGCCCGCCGCCGAGCCGCCGCCCACAGCGGCTTCGAACGGCGCTTCGGAGGCCGAATTCGATGCCGACATCGCCGCGCTGGTGCGCCGGGTCGATGCGGCCCTGGGTGAAGACGGCCAGCTTCTGTGAGTTCAGGCGCGACCCTGCCGCGCCCGTGGGTCTGCGCGCCCCCTCGGCCAGGGGCCGAGGTCTAGAATGAATTTGTCCGTTGCAGTGGTGTGAGCCTTTCATGTCCTTGAGCCGATGGTCTATGACCAAGGGCTTGGAACATCGCCACGCAGGCGTGATCGTCTCGCGTCAGATGAACCCAATGTGTGGCTGACCTCGCCCACCTGAACTTCCCCTTTGGTTCAGGCACCGGGCTCACCCACTGCGGCGGACACCTTCTTCCCCCGATGCCTTCCACCCCCGGGCCCATGCGCAGCTGCTGGTTGATGAAAAGCGAGCCCGACGAGGCTTCCATCGACCACCTCGCCCAGGCGCCGCAGCAAACCCTGCCCTGGACCGGCGTGCGCAACTACCAGGCACGCAACTTCATGCGCGACGCCATGCATCCCGGCGACGGCGTGCTGTTCTATCACTCGTCCTGCGCAGAACCCGGCATCGCCGGCATTGCGCGCGTGGCAGGCGAAGTAAAGCCCGACCCGACGCAGTTCGATGCCCGCAGCCCCTACTTCGACGCCAAGGCCACCCCCGGCGCCCCGCGCTGGCTGCTGCGCGACGTGAGCCTGGTGCGCAAGACGCGGCTGCTGTCGCTGGCCGAAATGCGTGCCACCCCGGCACTGGCCGGCATGCAGGTGCTGCAGCGCGGCAACCGACTGTCGATCACGCCCGTTACCCCCGCCGAGTGGCAGGCCGTGCTGGCGCTGCTGGACAGGCCCGCGCCTTGATGGAGCTGGGCCTCGCGCTGGTGCTGGAGCTCTTGGCGCTGGGCGCGGTGGTGGGCTTCCTGGCCGGGCTGCTGGGGGTGGGCGGCGGCATGATGCTGGTGCCGGTGATGACCTGGCTGCTCACGCAGCGGGGCGTGGAAACCGGCCTGGCGGTGAAGATGGCCATTGCCACGTCGATGGCCACCATCCTCTTCACCTCGCTGTCCAGCGTGCGCGCGCACCACCGCTTGGGCGCGGTGCGCTGGCTGGTGGCGCGCAGCATGGCGCCGGGCATCCTGGCCGGCGGCCTGCTGGCTGGCGCGGGGGCCTTCTCGGTGCTGAAGGGGCAGGGGCTGGCGCTGCTGTTCTCGGCCTTCATCGGCTACACCGCGCTGCAGATGATGCTGGACCGCAAGCCCCGCCCCGGGCGCGAACTGCCCGGTGCCTGGGGCCTGGTGGGCGTGGGCAGCTGCGTGGGCTTCATCTCGGCGCTGGTGGGGGCCGGCGGTGCCTTCCTGTCGGTGCCCTTCATGACCTGGTGCAATGTGCCGCCACGCCATGCGGTAGGCACCAGCGCGGCACTGGGCTTCCCCATCGCGCTGGCCAGCACGGCGGGTTACGTCATCAGCGGCTGGCACCTGCCTACCGCCCTGCCCGGCGCGGTGGGCTATCTCTACCTGCCGGCCCTGGCCATCGTGGCGGCCACCAGCGTGCTGCTGGCGCCGCTGGGCGCGCGCACCGCGCAGCGCATCAACGTGGTGGTGCTCAAGCGGCTGTTTGCCCTGCTGCTGATGGCGCTGGCGGCCAGCATGCTGCACCGCGGGCTGGCCGGCTGAAGGTTGGCGGCCGGCCCGGGTGGGCTTGCCTGTCGCGGCACGGCCTGGCCGGACCCAGAGCGAGCCCGCAACAGCCCCGCAGGGAGCCGCGGTTCAGCCCGCGTCGAAACGGATGGCGGCCAGCGTGACGTGGTTGCCGCCGCGCCGCTGTGCTTCGAGCAGGGCGGCCTCGCAGGCCGACAGCAGAGCTTCCTGCGTCTGCGCGGTGTGGGGAAAGCTGGCCACGCCCATCGCCACGGTGAAACCCAGCTCGCGCCCTTCGTGCACGACGATCTGCGCCGCACACTTGCGCCGCAGCCCTTCCATGCGCGCATGCGCCGTGGCCAGGCCCACGCCCGAGAGCAGCACCGCAAAACGGTGCTCGTCGTAAACGCAGGAAGCGTCCATGGCCCGCGTGCCGCCCCGCAGCAGGCGGCCGATGGCCTCGAACACGCGCTGGCGCCCGGCCGAGCCCAGCGCCAGGGCCTGGCCGCCCAGGGGGTCGAGCTCGATGAAGACAATGGCGAACTCGCGGTGTTCGCGCGTGGAGAGGTCGACCTCGCGCCGCAGCTGGTCTTCGAAGTGCGCGCGTCGGTACAGGCCCGAGGCGGGGTCGCGCAGGGCCTGGTCGGCCAGCTCGCGCTGCAGCAGTTCATTGGCGCGCTGCTGCTGCTCGATCTGATCGAGCGCGGCTCGCAGTTGGGCGTCACGCTGGCGCTCGGGGGCCAGGTCGTGCCACACGCTGCACAACCAGCGCCGGCCATCGGCCCGCGCCGGCGTGGCCCAGCGCAGCACCGAAAACTCGCGCCGGCTGCCACGCAGCTCAAAACGGTGTTCGCTGGTCAGCGGGCCTTCGTGCGACAAGGCCGTGTGTTCCGCCGCCCGCAGCACGGTGGCGACGGCAGGTTCGAACAGCTCGCTGTCGGCCCGGCCGACGACCTCGGCCGCGCTCAGGCCCAGGAAAGACAGCATGGCCTCGTTGGCGTGCGCGCAATGGCCGCTTTGCAGGTCTTTCACCGACAGCAAATCGCCCTGGCGCTGCAGCACGGCAGGCAGCAGGCCGGCCAGCACCTCATGCAGGTCGGCATGGGCAGGCAAGGCCTCGGCGGGCATTTCGAGCGTGGTGGTCATGTGGGGATGAGCGAGCCTCGAAAAGCAACTCGGCGACTGCACCAATCTGCGACCGGCGCCCTATCTTGGTGGTGCGGCAGGGCCAGATCAAGCGACCTCTCCATTCTGGCCCCTAGTTTGTGGCGACCGGCCCCGCAACTGGGCGGAAAAAGGCAGGGAAAACACGCTCAGACCCCTCTTCCTCGCGGCCTGCCCCCCCAAAGCCGTTCACTGGCGGCCCGGAACTTGCGAAGTGCGGCTGGATCACTCTTCGACGCATGAGCATCGCCCCCTACCTCAAGGACATCGGCCGCGGCGCCGTCGGTGCCCGTGCCTTGTCGGCGGGTGCTGCACAGCAGTTGATGGCGGCCGTGCTCGACGGGCAGGCCAGCGCCGCCGAAACCGGCGCCTTCGTCATGGCCATGCGCATGAAGGGCGAGACGCTGGACGAACTGGTCGGCTTTCTTCAAGCCGCGCACGAGCGCTGCATGCCGGTGCACAGCGAGCGGCCGGTGGTGCTCATCCCTTCCTACAACGGTTCGCGCAAGCTGCCCAACCTCACGCCCCTGCTGGCCCTGTCGCTGGCCCGCGAGGGCCTGAACGTGCTGGTGCACGGCCCGCTGCAAGCGCCGCAGCGCGTGGCCAGTGCCGCCATCCTGGCCGACCTGGGCCTGCCACCCGCGCAGCAACCACAGGACATCGAACACGCCTGGGCCCGCCGCGAGCCCGCCTTCGTGCCCACCGAACTGTTGTGCCCGCAGCTGCAGCGCCTGCTCGATCTGCGCCAGCTCATAGGCCTGCGAGGCCCGGGCCACACGGTGGCCAAGATGCTCAACCCCGTGCAGGGCGCCCCGGCCTTGCGCCTGGTGAACCACACCCACCCGGAGTTCGGCCAGCTGATGAGCGCCTGGGCACAGCGCCACGCCATCGACGCCCAGCTGCTGCGCGGCACCGAGGGCGAACCGGTGGCCGACCCCCGCCGCATGCCGCGCATCGACACCTGGCTGGGGGGCGTGCACCGGCCGGACTTGTCGGCGCCGGCACAGGAGGGCGTGCTGGCCGAACTGCCGCTGCTGCCGCGCGAAACCGACGCCGCCAGCACGGCCATGTACGCCCAGGAAGTGCTGAGCGGCTCGCGCCCGGCGCCCAGCCCGCTGGCGCGGCAGGTGGCCCTCATCTGCGCCACGCTGGCACAGCTGGAAACGCGGCCCCAAGGCCAGCCGCGCGCGCAGCCCGGCGCCCTGGAACGCCAGGCATGAAGCGTCTGCAGGCGCCCGCAACTCGCGGGCGTGGCCGCAGCCGCTGAAAGCCGGTCTATAATCTTTGGCTTTGCTGGCAAACCTGCGTGTCGATCTGCATGCGGTTTCGTCGAAGGGCGGTGTGCATGCACCGCCTTTTGGTCGGGGCCGTTCCGGAACATGGCCCCCGATAACCGCGGCACACCCGTGCCGCTCCCCGTGCAGACACCGAGCGCGAAACTTCAGGATTCCTGACCCCCATGACCACCATCCGCGTCAAAGAGAACGAGCCGTTCGACGTCGCCCTGCGCCGCTTCAAGCGCACCATCGAAAAAATCGGCCTGCTGACGGAACTGCGCGCACGCGAGTTCTACGAGAAGCCCACCGCCGAGCGCAAGCGCAAGAAGGCCGCGGCCGTCAAGCGCCACTTCAAGCGCGTGCGCAGCATGCAGCTGCCCAAGAAGATGTACTGAGCGTCACACGCACCCAGACACAAGCCCGTGCGGGACGCCGCGACGGGCTTGTTTCATTGCCGAGACCCTGGAACCGAACTGCAGGACCTTGACGCCATGTCCCCCCTGAAAGACCGCATCACCGAAGACATGAAGGCCGCCATGCGCGCCAAGGACAGCGAACGCCTGGGCACCATCCGCCTGCTGCTGGCCGCGTGCAAGCAGCGCGAGGTGGACGAACGCATCGTGCTGGACGACGCCGCCGTCGTGGCGCTCGTCGACAAGCTGGTAAAGCAGCGCAAGGACAGCATCACCGCCTTCCAGCAAGGCGGGCGCGAAGACCTGGTGGCCAAGGAAAGCGCCGAACTCGCCGTGCTGGAGACCTACCTGCCGCAGCGCCTGGGTGCCGAGGAAGTTGCTGCAGAGATCGCCCGGCTGGTGGCCGAAGTCGGCGCCGAACTCGGCCGCGCCGTGGGCCCTGCCGACATGGGCAAGCTCATGGGCGCCGCCAAGGCCCGCCTGGCCGGCAAGGCCGAGATGGGCCAGGTGTCCGCCGCCGTCAAATCCGCACTTTCGAAGCAAGCACCATGAGCCCACTGCCCCTGCGCCAGATCGCCGCCGACGTTTGTGTCGCCCCGCAGCTCACGCCCGAAGCGATGGCCGAAGCGGCCGCGATGGGGTTCAAGAGCGTGGTGAACAACCGCCCCGACTTCGAGCACGACCCCGACCAGCCCACCAACGCGCAGATCGAAGCCGCCGCGCGCGCCGCGGGCCTGGAGTACCGCTTCCTGCCCGTGAGCGGTGCCTACCAGTCGCCTGAAGAAATCGCCGCCTTCGCCCAGCTGCTGGCCGAACTGCCGCGGCCGCTGCTGGCCTTCTGCCGCTCGGGCGCACGCTCCACCAACCTGTACATGCAGGCCCAGGCGCTGTAAGCCCCAGCGGGGCGCAGCGGGTTTTCCGGGCCCGCCGCCCCGCACGGCAGGGCCTAGAATTTTCGGGGTTGTTCTGCCCGAGAAAGCCCCCTGCATGCGCCTGCTGCTGAAAGTCTCAGCCTGGATCGACGCCTTCAACGAAGGCCTCGGGAAGCTGGTGATGTGGCTGGTGCTGGCCGCGGTGCTCATCAGCGCCGGCAACGCCATCATGCGCAAGGCCTTCGACATCGGCTCGAACGCCTACCTGGAAATCCAGTGGTACCTGTTCTCGGCGGTGTTCCTGCTGGGTTCGGGCTACGTGTGGCTGCGCAACGCGCACGTGCGCATCGACTTCATCGCCAGCAAGCTCAGCCCGCGCACCAACACGGTGATCGACATCCTCGGCATGCTGGTCTTCACGGTGCCGTTGTGCCTCATCCTCATCCAGCTGTCCTGGCCGGTGTTCGAACGTGCCTGGGTCTCGGGCGAGATGAGCCAGAACGCTGGCGGGCTGATCCGCTGGCCGGCGCTGCTGCTCATCCCGGCGGGCTTCGCCGTGCTGTTGCTGCAGTGCGCTTCTGAGCTCATCAAGCGCGTGGCCTTCCTCACCGGCCACCGCGCCCAGCCCACCAGCGAAGTGGCGGCCGCGGCGGCCCCGCACCCATGAGCGCCTTCATCGCCCAGCACTTCGTGCCGTTGATGTTCGCGGGGCTGCTGCTCTTCCTGCTCAGCGGCATTCCAGTGGCCTTCGGGCTGGCGGCCACGGGGCTGCTGTTCGGCTACATCGGCATGGAAGCGGGGCTGTTCCCGCTGAACATGTTCCAGGCGCTGCCGCTGCGCGTGTTCGGCATCATGCAGAACGACACGCTGCTGGCCATACCCTTCTTCACGCTGATGGGCATCGTGCTCGAACGCTCGGGCATGGCCGAAGACCTGCTGGAAACCGTGGGCCAGGTCTTCGGGCCGTTGCGCGGCGGGCTGGCCGTGGCCGTCATCCTGGTGGGCGCGCTGCTGGCGGCCACCACGGGCGTGGTGGCGGCGGCGGTCATCAGCATGGGGCTGATCTCGCTGCCCATCATGCTGCGCTACGGCTACAACCGCAGCATCGCCACCGGCACCATCACGGCCAGCGGCACGCTGGCGCAGGCCATACCGCCTTCGCTGGTGCTCATCGTGCTGGCCGACCAGCTGGGCCGCTCGGTAGGCGACATGTACGCCGGCGCCCTCATTCCTGGCCTGATGCTGGTGGGCCTGTACCTGCTGTTCATCGCTGGCGTGGCGCTGGTGCGGCCGCACTGGGTGCCGGCATTGCCGCCCGAGGCGCGCATCTACCGCGAAGGCAACGGCGCCAGCGGCCACCGCTCGCTGCTGGCGCTGCTGCTGGTGTGCGTGGTGGCCGGCCTGGCCTGGGCACAGGTGCACGAAGGCCTGATCAACGGCTGGACGGAGCGCAGCACGCCTGCACCGCGGGACGAGATCGTCATCCTGTCGATGACGGTCGCCTCGCTGCTGGCGCTGCTGCTGGCGCTGGCCAACCGCGTGCTGCGCTTCGGCCTGCTGTCGAAGCTGGCCGAGCAGGTCACCTTCGTGCTGATACCGCCCCTGGTGCTGATCTTCCTGGTGCTGGGCACCATCTTCCTGGGCGTGGCCACGCCCACCGAAGGCGGCGCCATGGGCGCGCTGGGCGCGCTGGTGATGGCCTTCGCACGCCGCCGCCTGACGCTGGCGCTGATGCGCCAGGCGCTGGACAGCACGGCCAAGCTCTCCACCTTCGTGATGTTCATCCTGGTGGGCTCCACGATCTTCAGCTTCACCTTCAACGCCGCCGACGGCCACTACTGGGTGGAGCACCTGTTCGACAAGCTGCCCGGCGGCGAACTCGGCTTCCTGCTGGTGGTGAACCTGCTCGTCTTCGTGCTGGGCATGTTCATCGACTTCTTCGAGATCGCCTTCATCGTGGTGCCCATCCTGGCACCCGTGGCCGAGAAGATGGGCATCGATCTCATCTGGTTCGGCGTCATCCTGGCGATGAACCTACAAACCAGTTTCCTCACGCCGCCTTTCGGCTTTGCGCTGTTCTACCTGCGCAGCGTGGCGGCCAAGGCCGATTACCAAGACCGCGTGACCGGCGCCACCATCCCCGCGGTGACCACGGCGCAGATCTACCGCGGCAGCATCGCCTTCATCATCCTGCAGCTGTGCATGGTGGCCACGGTCATCACCTTCCCGGGCCTGGTATCGGGCGGGCTGGAGAAGACCGAAACCATCGACGCCGACGAAGCCTTCCGCACCATGGGCCTGCCCGAAGAGGAAGCGCCCGCGACCGACCCAGCGGCCGATGCCGCGTCGGCGGCCGGTGAGGCCGATCCGATGGACGCGGCCGCCAGCGCACCCGGCGAGCCTGGGACCAATGACGACGACCCGATGAAGGCGCTGGAAGAGGCGATCAAGAAAGACGCCGGCAAGTAGCTCGAGTGCCGGCGCGCCAGTACCGGCGCCGCCCGCTACAGCTTGGCAGCCTGCATGTAGCTGTCGAAGCGCGCCTCGGTGAAGCGGAACCACAGGTTCGCTTCGCGCCGGAAGGCCGACATGTCGGCGTAGATCTTCTTGAAAGCGGGGTTGCTGGCACTGACCTCGCTGTACAGCGCCATGGCTTCCTTGTAGGCGGCATCGAGCACCGGCCGCGGGAAGGCCACCAGGCGCGTCTTGTTCGTCACCAGCGTGCGCAGCGCCCCCGGGTTGCGGGCGTCGTACTTGGCCTGCATCTCGGTGTGCGCGAAAGCCGCCGCGCTTTCGATGATGGCCTTGTACTCGGCGCTCAGGCCGTCGAAGGCCTTCTGGTTGACGTACAGGTCGAGCTGCGGGCCACCTTCCCACCAGCCGGGGTAGTGGTAGATGGGCGCCACCTTGTTGAAGCCCAGCTTGAGGTCGTCGTACGGCCCCACCCATTCAGCGGCGTCGATGGTGCCTTTCTCCAGCGCCTGGTAGATCTCGCCACCGGGGATGTTCTGCGACACCGTGCCCAGGCGCGAAGTCACCTTGCCGGCGAAGCCGCCGACGCGGAACTTCAGGCCCTTCATGTCGGCCACGGTCTTGATTTCCTTGCGGTACCAGCCGCCCATCTGCGCGCCGGTGTTGCCCATGGGGAAACTCGTGAAGCCGTAGGCGCTGTAGAACTCGCGCATCAGCTTCAGGCCGTTGCCGTCGTACATCCAGGCCGTCATCTGGCGGCTGTTCAGGCCGAAGGGCACGGCACAGCCCAGGGCGAAGGCGTCGTTCTTGCCGAAGTAGTAGTAGGGCGCGGTGTGGCCCATCTCCACGGTGCCGTTCTGCACGGCATCCACCAGGCCGGGCATGGGCACCAGTTCGCCGGCGGCATGCACCGAGATCTCGAACTTGCCGCCCGTCATGTCCTTCACCTTGCGCGCGAAGCTTTCGGCCGCGCCGTAGATGGTGTCCAGCGATTTCGGGAAGCCCGAGGTCAGGCGCCAGCGCAGGTTGGCTTGCGCATGCACGACGGCCGGCGCCGTGCCCGCGGCCAGAACACCGGCCAGCCCTGCGCCTTGTACGAAGGAACGACGCTCCATGGAATCTCCTGTGGTCTCGAGGTGGAAGCCACCACGGCTTCTCAGGAAATTCTAGAAGTCAGCCCGCAGACCTCCGGGTGGGTTTTCCCGCTCGGCCTTGCGCGCGCGGCGCTTCAGCCGCCGGCCAGCTTCATGCGGCCTACGAGCACCGAGCCCACGGACTTGCTGCCCGAGTTGTAGACGTCGGCGCCGATGGCCACGATGTCCTTGAACATCTGCTTCAGGTTGCCGGCGATGGTCACCTCGTGCACCGGGTGCACGATGCGGCCGCCCTCCACCCAGAAGCCGGCGGCGCCACGGGAATAGTCGCCCGTCACGTAGTTCACGCCCTGGCCCATCAGTTCGGTGACGAAGAGGCCGCGGCCCAGCTTGCGCAGCATGGCGTCGAGGTCGTCACCGGGCTGCGTGAGCCGGCTGGTCATCACCAGGTTCTGCGAGCCTCCCGCATGGCCGGTGGTCTTCATGCCCAGCTTGCGCGCCGAGTAGCTGGAGAGAAAGTAGCCCTGCACCCGCCCGGCCTTCACCACCTGGCGCGCCATCGTGCGCACGCCTTCGTCGTCGAAAGGCGCGCTGCCCTTGCCTTTGGGCTGGTGCGGGTCTTCCTTCACGTCGATGTGCGGGGCCAGCACACGCTGGCCCAGGCTGTCGACGAGGAAGCTGGTCTTGCGGTACAGCGCCCCGCCCGAGGTGGCCTGCACATAGGCGCCCAGCAGGCCGGCGGCCACGGTGCTTTCGAAGAGCACCGGCACCTCGGCCGTAACCACCGGCCGCGACTTCAGGCGCGCCAGCGTGCGCTCCGCCGCGTAGCGGCCCACGGCTTCGGGCGAAGCCAGGTCGGCGGCGTCGCGCATGCTGGTGTACCAGCCGTCGCGCTGCATCTGCTTGCCCTTGCCGGCGATGGCCGAGACCGACAGGTAGTGCCGCGAACTGGCATAACCCCCGCGAAAGCCGCGCGAGTTGCCGGCCCAGAAATGCGCCTGCTGCGCCGAGACGCCCGCGCCTTCGCTGTTGGTGATGAGCTTGTGCGTCTTCAGCGCCGCGTCTTCGCAGCGCCGCGCCAGCTCGGCCGCGGCCGCGGCATCGATGGCCCAGGGGTGGAAGAGGTTCAGGTCGCGGGCCGCTTCCTGCGGGCTGGCCAGGTCTTCGGCCTCGGGCAGGCCGGCGGCCGGGTCTTCGGCGGTGAAACGCGCGATGTCGTAGGCCGCCTGCACGGTCTGCTTCAAGGCGGCGGCCGAGAAGTCGCTGGTGCTGGCATTGCCGCGCCGCTGGCCCAGGTAGACACTGACACCCAGGCTCTTGTCGCGGTTGCGTTCCACGTTCTCCAGCTCACCCTTGCGCACGCTGACGCTCAAGCCCACGCCCTCGGACACCTCGGCTCCTGCGTCGCTGGCCCCCAGGGCCTGGGCCAGGGCCAGCGTGTCCTCGACGATCTGCTGAAACTGTTCCTGGCGGTACGCGAAGCCGGTGTCGGCGCGGTCGTTACTCATGAGCGGGTGGTCTTCCGAAGTCCACACTTATGATACCGACCCCCCTACCCCGGCCAGCTCGGCACGAGCGGCAAGCAACCATGGCCCGACGCGCCGCCCCGCACCGCGGCACCGATGTGCACTACGGCGATTTCGCCGAAGACGCGCAGGACAACCGCCCCAGCAAGACGCAGCGCAAGCAGCAATCGCACGCCTTGCAAGACCTGGGCGAAGCAGCCGCCGCGCTGTCGGCCGAGGCGCTGAAGGCCATCGAGATGCCCGAGTCGCTGCGCGATGCCATCGAGCAATACCGCCGCACGAAAAGCCACGAAGGCCGCCGCCGCCAGCTGCAGTACGTGGGCAAGCTGATGCGCGGTGCCGACGAGGAAGCCCTGCGCGAAGCCGTGGCCGCGGCCACGCTGGGCACGGCGCAGAACCAGCTGGCGCTGCACGAGGCCGAACGCTGGCGCGCCGAACTCATCGCCGGCGATGAAGCCCTCACGCGCTGGCTGCAAGAGCACCCGCAGACCGACACCCAAGAGCTGCGCAGCCTGGTGCGCCAGGCCCGCAAGGACGCCGCCGGCCTGGCCCCGGAAGCGCGCCAGCCCAAGAGCTTCCGCGAGCTCTTCCAGTACATCAAGCCGATGTTGTCGCCCGACCGCACGCCGGGCGCCGCCCCTGAACCGACGGAGGAAGCATGAGCGCACTCGACCCCGTTCGCATCGGCGTGGTGTCCATCAGCGACCGCGCGTCTGCGGGCGTCTATGAAGACAAGGGCATCCCCGCGCTGCAAGACTGGCTGGGCCGCGCGCTGCTGAACCCGGTGCAGTGGCACACGCGGCTGATTCCCGACGAAGAAGCCGGCATCAGCGCGGCACTGCGCGAACTGGTGGACGAAGTGCAGTGCGACCTGGTGCTCACCACCGGCGGCACCGGCCCGGCCCCGCGCGACGTGACGCCCGAGGCCACGCTGGCGGTGGCCGACAAGGTGATGCCCGGCTTCGGTGAACAGATGCGGCAGATCAGCCTGGCCTTCGTGCCCACGGCCATCCTCTCGCGCCAGGTGGCGGTGGTGCGCGGGCGCGCGCTCATCATCAACCTGCCGGGGCAGCCCAAGAGCATTGCCGAAACCCTGCAGGGCCTGCCCGAGCGCAACCCACCGGTGCATGGCATCTTCGCGGCGGTGCCCTACTGCATCGACCTCATCGGCGGCCCCTACCTGGAAACGGACGGCCAGCTCTGCCAGGCCTTCAGGCCGAAATCCGCACAGCGGCCGAAGCCGGCGGCCTGAAGCTTCCAGCTCAAGCTTCAACACGGGGGGCCGATACCCACCCGATGCCCTGTCATCGGCACCCGCATGTCTGAAGCCCACAGCCCCCCGGCCCGCTTGCTGCCCACCGTGTCCATCGTCGAAGAGACGATGCGGCGCGCGCGGCGCGCCGTGGCCGTGGCCTTGCTGGGGGCCGGGCTCATGGCGGCCCTGCTGCTGGGGCAGCACCAGTGGTCGGCCGCCGCGCTGCAGCGCGCTGCCGACCGCCATGCCCAGGCCCACAAGCTGGCTGGCGATGTGCGCACGGCCGACCAGCAACTGGCCATGGCCGCCCAGATGGCCGCGCTGACCGGCGACGCCGCCTGGATAGACCGCTACGAGAAGCTGGTGCCCGAGCTGGCCCTGGCCATCGAGCACGCACGCTTGCTGGCCCCGCAGGTGGACACCGAGCGCTACCAGGCCCGCACCAGCGACACCACGGCGCTGCTGGCACGCATGCATGCCTCGGCCACCGAAGCGCTGAAGTCGGGCGCGGCCGATTCGGCGCGGGCGCTCTTCGACAGCGAGCGTTACCTCAGCCAGACCCGCCTGCTGCGCGAAGCCACCGAAGAGCTCACCAGGGCCTCGCTGGCCGCCACCGAACAAGAGGTGAACCGGCAGCACACCGCCGCGCTGGCCAGCACCGCTGCCGTGCTGCTGCTGGCACTGGCAGTGGGTGGCGGGCTGTGGCGCTGGCTCACCCTGGGCCTGGGCCGTTCACGCCACACGCTGCTGGAGGCCGAAGTGCGCATCCAGCGCCTGGCCGCGAGCGACCTGCTGACGGGCCTGGACAACCGCGCCGCACTGCACGACGCCATGCACACGCTGATGAGCCGCGCGCGCCGCCACCAGGAAGAGCTGGCGGTGCTGATGGTCGACCTCGACCGCTTCAAGCCCGTGAACGACCGCCACGGCCACATGGTGGGCGACCTCGTGCTCAAGGAGGTGGCGCGCCGCCTCTCGCGCTGCCTGCGCGGCAGCGACCTGCGCGCGCGCTACGGCGGCGACGAGTTCGTGGTGGTGGTCGACGAACGCGAGGGGCCCGGCACCGCTCGTGCGGCGGCCGAGCGCATCGTCGAGAGCCTGGCCTGGCCCATGCAGTTCGGCGAGATCACCGTGAACATCGGCGCCACGGTGGGCATCGCCCGTTTCCCGCACGACGCCACCACCGACGACGAACTGCTGCGCAAGGCCGACAGCGCGCTCTACCGTGCCAAGCAGGAAGGCCGCGGCAGCGTGTGCCTGTACGACGCCGCGCTGGACGAAGCCCTGGCCGAGCGCCACACGCTGGAAGTGGCCCTGCGCGAGGGCATCGCCGCCGGGCAGCTGGTGCCCTACTACCAGCCCATCGTCGACCTCGAAACGCGGCAGGTGCGCTCGGTCGAACTGCTGTGCCGCTGGAAGCACCCCGAACGCGGCCTGCTGTCGCCCGACAAGTTCATCCGCGTGGCCGAGGACACCGGCCTCATCGGCCCGCTGACGATGAGCCTGCTGCGGCAGGCCACCAAGGACCTGCCGCGCTTTCCGGCGCACTGGCGGCTGTCCTTCAATGTGGCGCCACAGCAGATCCAGGACGAGACCCTGGTGCCGGCGCTGCTGGCGCAGCTGCGCGAAGCCGGCGTGCCGCCGCAGCGCCTGGACGTGGAGCTGACGGAAACCGCACTGGTGAACGACACCGCCCGCGCGCGCGAGGTGATCATGGCGCTGAAGCGCGCCGGCATGACGGTGACGCTGGACGACTTCGGCACCGGCTACAGCAGCCTCAGCTACCTGGCCGAGATGACCTTCGACAAGATCAAGATCGACCGCAGCTTCGTGCGCACGCTGCGCAGCCGGCCCGAGAGCGCGAAGATCGTGGCCGCCATCGTGGGCCTGTCGCGCAGCCTGGGCGTGGACACCGTGGCCGAAGGCGTGGAAACCGAAGACGAGGCGCAGATGCTGCAGCAGCTGGGCTGCAAGCACGGCCAGGGCTATTTGTTCGGCCGCCCCGGGCTGGCGCGCAACGTGGGGCCCTTGCAGAGCGTGGCCAACGCCGACGCCTGGGTGCTGGCCGACTAGGGGCTCGGGCCCGCTACTTCACCAGCCGGTTCAGGCGCTCGGCGTCGAAGGTTTCGGTGGTGTTGGCGTCTTGCGGCACGCAGTCGCCCACGGGCAGTTCGCGCGCACGCGCGGAGAGCTTCTCGATCGCCGCCCACAGCAGCGCGATCTGGTGCTCGTGGCCCGAGGCGTTGTCGATGAGGCCCTTCATGGCCAGCGACACGGGGTCGTCGCCCTGCGTCACGCCGTAGGCGCTGAAGCCCATCTTCGCCGCGGCTTCCTCGCGCGCGGCCTCGGCGTCACGCTGGATGATGCGCGCCGGGTTGCCCACGGCCGTGGCCCCGGGCGGCACCGGCTTCACCACCACGGCGCTGCTGCCGATGCGCGCACCGTCACCCACGGTGAAGCCGCCCAGCACCTGCGAGTTGGCGCCGACGATGACGCCCTTGCCCAGCGTGGGGTGGCGCTTGGCGCCCTTGCTCAGCGAGGTGCCGCCCAGCGTGACGCCCTGGTAGATGGTGCAGCCATCGCCGATCTCGGCGGTTTCGCCCACCACCACGCCCATGCCGTGGTCGATGAACACGCCGCGGCCGATGGTGGCGCCGGGGTGGATCTCGATGCCCGTGAGGAAGCGGCCGATGTGCGAGGTGAACCGCGCCAGCCAGCGGAAGCCGTGACGCCAGAACCAGTTCGCGCGGCGGTGCAGCACCAGCGCGTGCAGGCCGGGGTAGCAGGTCAGCACCTCCCAGCGGGAGCGCGCCGCAGGGTCGCGCTCAAGAATGCAGGCGATGTCTTCGCGCAGGCGTTCGAACATGCGCGGCAGTGTAGCGGCGGGCCTGGGGCCGCGCTTCAGCGGCGCGCCTTGTCCACGGCGCGAGCGATGCCGCGCAGGATGTGCACCTCGTCCTGCGTGAGCTGCGCGCGGTTCAGCAGCTGGTGCAGGCGCGGCAGCAGCTTCTTCGGCGAAGCGGGGTCGAGGAAGCCCACGTCATGCAGCACCTGCTGCCAGTGCTGCAGCAGGCCCTCCAGCGCCGCGCCGTCGGCCAGGGCGGCATCGGTGGTGCGCGGCGCCACGGCATAGCCGCCCAGGGCCTGGCGCCAGTCGTAGGCGATCAGCTGCACCGCCTGCGCGAGGTTGAGCGAGCCGTAGTCGGCCGGCGCCGGTATCGACAGGCAGGCGTGGCAGCGGTACACGTCTTCGTTCAAGAGTCCGGTGCGCTCGGGGCCGAAGACGAAGGCCACGCGGTGGGCGCTGGCCGCCAGCGTGGCGAAGTGCTCGCGCGGGGCGTAGGTGGGCGGGCCGAAGTCGCGCGGCGTCATCGCGGTGGCGCAGGCCCAGCTGCTGCCTTCCAGCGCCTCGGACAGGCTGTCGACGATGCGGGCCCGCGTCAGCACATCGGCCGCGCCGCTGGCCATGGCCACGGTTTCCTCGCGGCTGAGCACGTCGTCGAAGCGCGGCTGCACCAGCACCAGTTCCGAGAAGCCCATCACCTTCATGGCCCGCGCGGCCGCGCCCACGTTGCCGGCATGGCTGGTGCGAACCAGCACAAAACGTGTCGGGTCTGGCAAGGCGGCGGGCGCTTCGGCAGCGCCCGCAGGGGGGTTCGGCAGGGGCAAGGACGTAAACTCGCAGGCTTGGGCGCGGGCATTGTCACCGCCGCCCGCGCTCTTTATCCCCTTCAACGCCCCCCTTCTTTGCCCGCAGGCCGCCCCATGTCGCAAGCAGCGCTCCACCCCATGCTCAACACCGCCATCAAGGCGGCCCGCACCGCAGGTTCCATCATCAACCGCGCCGCACTCGACCTCGAAGTGCTGAAGGTGGGCAGCAAGGGCCCCAACGACTTCGTCTCGGAAGTCGACCAGGCGGCAGAGCAGGCCATCATCGGCACGCTGCTGGAGGCCTACCCCGGCCACGGCATCCTGGCCGAAGAAAGCGGGCGCACCCATGGCGCCAAGCACAGCGACTACGTCTGGATCATCGACCCGCTGGACGGCACCACCAACTTCATCCACGGCTTCCCGGTCTATGCCGTGAGCATTGCGCTGGCCTACCGCGGCCAGGTGCAGCAGGCCGTGGTGTACGACCCCACGCGCAACGACCTCTTCTACGCCAGCAAGGGCCGCGGCGCCTTCCTCAACGACCGCCGCCTGCGCGTGAGCAAGCGCACGCGCCTCAGCGATGCGCTGGTGGGCACCGGCTTCCCTTTCCGCAAGGGCGACAACTTCAAGCGCTACGTGAAGATGTTCGAAGAGCTGATGGCCAGCTGCGCCGGCCTGCGCCGCCCGGGTGCTGCAGCACTGGACCTGTGCTACGTGGCCGCCGGCTACTACGACGGTTTCTTCGAGACCGGCCTGAACCCCTGGGACGCGGCTGCCGGCTCATTGATGATCACCGAGGCCGGTGGCTTGGTGGGCAACTTCACCGGCGACAGCGACTTCCTCTACCAGCGCGAGATCGTCGCCGGCAACCCGAAGGTGTACGGGCAGATGGTGCAGATCCTGGCGCCCTACACGCGCGTCATCAAGGAAGACGCGCCGGCCGAAGGCCCGCTGTCGGCTGCGGCCGTGGGTCTGGCCGGCGTGGCTGCGCAGGCTGATGCCACGCAGGCCTTCGTGGCCGCCGCCGAGGGCGCGCCGGCCGCGGCAGCCGCGGCAGCTGCGAAGAAGGCCGCGGTGCGCATCCGCAAGACCGCCGCGCCCGCCGCCCCGGCCGACGCCGACGACGCCCCGATGTGAGCGCCGCGATGCACCCCGCCGCCATGCCGCTGCCCGCGCACCAGCTGACGATGACGGTGCTGATGACGCCCGACACCGCCAACTTCGCCGGCCACGTGCACGGCGGCACCATCCTCAAGCTGCTGGACCAGGTGGCCTACGCCTGCGCCAGCCGCTATGCCAGCCGCTACTGCGTGACGCTCAGCGTCGACCAGGTGATGTTCCGCCAGCCCGTGCACGTGGGCGAGCTGGTGCACTTCATGGCCAGCGTGAACCACACCGGCAACTCGTCGATGGAAGTGGGCATCAAGGTGGTGGCGGAGCAGATCCGCGAACAGAGCGTGCGCCACGTGAACAGCTGCTTCTTCACGATGGTGGCGGTGGACGACGAGCGCAAGCCCACCGCCGTGCCGCCGCTGCAGCCGCAAACGCCCGACGAACACCGCCGCTGGGCCGCGGCGCTGGTGCGCAAGCAGATGCGGCGTGAGCTGGAGCAGCGCTTCGCGGCCTTGCTGCAGCCGTCCGAGGGCACGAGCGCGAGCAACGGCCCGAGCCCCGGGCCAATCTCCGGCCCCAGCTCCAGCCCCGTCGGCTGAACCCCTGGCCGGAAGGGCCACACCGTCGAGTTCATGCGAGTGGGCTGAAACCTGCGGTGTCTTGCAAACCATCCCAATTGTAATGTACAGTTTACTTTATGTTCGCTGAGACGTACCTGCCATGACCAAAGTGCTGCTCGTCCTCTTCGGCTTCCTGGGCCTGGGCGCGGCGCTGGCCGCGGGCTGGAACCCGCTGCCGGTGCGTGACGGCCTGGTGGGCGGCGCCTTGTTGCTGGCCACCGCCGCCTGGGCGCGCTGGCACTGGCAACAGCGCGCGGCGCTGGGCCACGACCCCTCTGCCACCGAGCGCCGCGCCTGGCTCTACATGGCCGGCACTGCGCTCATCTGCGGCTTCGTGGCCGTGGTGCTGATGACGCCCGGCTCCGAGGTGCACCGCGCCACGGGCGGCACGGGCGGCTACGACAGCTGGATCATGTTCGCCTGCGGGGCGCTGGCCTGGTGGCTGGTGCACGACGGCAGCACCACGCAGGACGAGCGCGACCGCGCCATCGATGCCTTCGCCAACCGCGTGGGCTACACCACGCTGATCGCGCTGCTGCTGGTGTTCCTGCTGGCCCTGGGCTTCGCGCCCAAGCCCGCCATGGCGCGCTTCACGCACTGGCTCATCGCCAACACGCTGCTCAACCTCATCATGTTTTCCTGCCTGGCGCAGTACGTGGCGCAGCTGGCCGCCTACTGGCGCGATGCGCGTGACCTGGGCCGTCAGGCCGACCAACGCGCCGCGGTCTGACATGACACCGGGCCGACCCTCCACCCAACCCATCGACAACCAGATCCGCCGTCTGCGCTTCGACCACGGCGAGATGACGCAGGAGGCGCTCGCCAATGCCGTCGGCATCACCCGCCAGACCGTCATCGCACTCGAAGCTGCCCGCTACGCCCCTTCGCTCGAACTCGCCATGAAGATCGCCGAGGTGTTCGGCAAGAAGGTCGATGAGGTGTTCTTCCGGCGCGCCGCGGGGTAAAGCGGCGAAACAGCGACCTGCCCCCACCACCCCCAACCCGAGGCGCCAAGTCCATGCACAAGCTCAGCCCTGCCCTGGCCCTGCTCCTGACCCTGGCCCTGGGCGCCACCGCGCTCGCCAGCCGTGCCAGCAAGCCCCTGCCCCCCCACCACGCCAGGGTCTCCACGCAGCTCTACCTGGCCCCCGAGGGCACGCTGGCCCATGCAGGCGCCCCGAAGCGCCCGCTGCTGGTGGCCGTCGGTGGTGCGGAAGGCGGCAATGCCTGGGCCGGCCCGCGCGCGCAGGCCATGCGCAACCGCTTCCTCGCCGATGGCTACGCGGTGCTCGCCATCGGCTACTTCGGTATGCCCGACACACCGGCCCGGCTCGATCGCATCGCGCTGGAAGGTGTGCGCAACGCCATCCTGGAAGCCGCCCAGCACCCCGCCATCGAGGGCCGCTGCATCGCCATGATGGGCGGCTCGAAAGGGGCGGAGCTCACTTTGCTGCTCGCCAGCCGCACGCCGGAAATCAAGGCCGTGGCCGCCGTGGTGCCCGGCAGCGCGGTGTTCGTGGGCCACACCGATGAATTCGACACCAGCTCCTTCAGCGAAAACGGCGTCGAGCTGCCCTACGTGCCCATGACGGAACAGGCCGTGCCCGCGCTCATCGCCGGCGACAAGCGCAAGGTGTTCGACACCTTGATGCAGGACCAGGCCGCCGTCGCCCGCGCCCGCATCCCCGTGGAAAGGATCAACGGCCCCATCTTTTTTCTCTCGGCCACCCAGGACGAACTGTGGGCGTCGAAAGAAATGTCCGACGACATGATGGCCACCCTCAAACGGGCACGATTCCCGCACGCGCACGAACACACCGCCATCGAAGGCGGCCATGGCGCACCCATGCGCCACCTGAATCTGGTGCGGGATTTTCTGAACGCGAAGTTCCTGCCCCAGGTCAACGAGGGGTGCAGGCGCTAGGCGGTACGCGCGGTCCTGGTTCAGGCCGTCGCGCAAGGCCGGCACGGCTTCCTCGAAGTCGAGGTTCACCTGGTTGGCCGTGCTCGCCACGCGCGTCTGGGGGAATCCAGCCTCCGCAACCGAGGCCTGACGCTGCCTCCGGGCATCCCGATGCGAGGGCAGGCGGCTGACACGAGCAGAACGAACGCGCAGACGCCCAGCGGCCGGCTCAAGTCTGGCTGTAACAGGCCGATACAGAACGAACGCGGCCGAGACCGTGCCTGCCGGATGCACGCCGGGTGGCTGCAGTGCCGAGGCCGGCCTGGCGAGGTCGCAACTCCCCGAGAACCATGGACGAGAACAACACAAGGCGAGCCACAGGCTCACGTCCGTCAGGCCGGTTGGGCTGGTCGCTGCTTTCATGCCGGAACATGGGCCCGCTCGACCAGGTGCTGCGCGGCGGCATCGGGCTGGGGCTGATCTGGTTCGGCTTCTTCGACGACTGGTTCATCACGGACCGGCTGGCCGGTGCCATCCTCGGCGCCTTCGGCATCGTCAACCTGCTCTGCGCACCACTGGCCTTCTGCCCGGTCTACCGCGTCGCCGGCCTGAACACCTGCCCAGCCTGCAACGAGACCGGCGGAGCATCGAGCGCCGAGCTGCGCAACCGCATGCTGCTGGCCACCATCGGGGTATCGATCCTCGTTCTCGCCCTTTTCGGCGTCATGGCCTACCGCATCGCCGAGGAAGCCTCGTCGCAAAAGGCCGTGCCGGTACAGGCCCCAGCGGCCCCAGCGGCCGAACGGTCAGCCGGTGGCACTGCAGCCTTGGCCGCGGGCGCCGCCGGGCCCGCGAGCTCGCGGTTCATGGAGTCGCTCGCACTCAAGCTGCTTGCGCTGGCCGTCGTCGTGATCTGGTTGGCGGTATGGGCCGCGCTGGTGATCGCCTCCACCATCGGGCGCCGGCTCGACGAAAAAAACACGGCACTGGTTCACCAGGCCCAGCACGACGAACTCACCGGGCTGCCGAACCGCAACCTGCTCCATCTCCGCCTGGACCACGGGCTGCTCCTGGCGGCGCGCGAGCGCCAGCCGCTGGCGCTGCTGATCATGGATCTGGACCGGTTCAAGGACGTCAACGACACGCTCGGCCATGCCAGCGGCGACGAGCTGCTGCGGCAGGTGGCGAGGCGTTTGCTGCAGTCCTTGCCTGCGGTGGGCAGCTGCGCACGCCTCGGCGGCGACGAGTTCTCCATCGTGCTGCTGCAGACCGCACGCGATGGCGCCGTGCAGTGCGCGCACGAGATACAGCAGGCGCTCAGCCAGGAGTTCATCATCAACGGCGTGTCGCTGCGGCTAGGCACCAGCGTCGGTATCGCGGTCTACCCCGAACACGGCGAGGACACCGACACGCTCATCCAGCGCGCCGACGTCGCCATGTACGACGCCAAGCGGCGCAAGGCCGGGCACGCGGTCTACGCGGCCGCCGCCGACCCGAACTCGCTCGAGCGGCTCACGCTCGCCAACGACTTGCGCACCGCCATCGAGCAAGGTCAGTTCGAGCTGCACTACCAGCCCAAGCTGTCGTTGCACAGCGGGCGGGTGGAGGGCGTCGAGGCGCTGGTGCGCTGGCAGCACCCGCGCCTGGGCCGGATCGCCCCCGACCGCTTCATCTCTCTGGCCGAGCAGAGCGGGCTGATCCGCGAGCTCACGAGTTGGGTGCTGCGCGAGGCCATCGGCACCGCCGCACGCTGGCGTGCGCGGGGGTGGCAGCTGAGCGTGGCGGTGAACTTGTCGCCGCTGGACCTGCTGGACGTCGAGTTGCCCATGCGCCTCGGCGCCTGGCTGCGGGCCGCCGACCTGCCGGCCAGCTGCCTCGAGCTGGAGCTGACCGAAAGCGCCACGATGGCCGACGTCGGGCGCGCGGCCGCCGCCTTCGAGAAGCTGGCGGCCATGGGCATGCGCATCGCCATCGACGACTTCGGCACGGGCATGTCCTCGCTGTCCTACCTGCGGCGGCTGCCGGTGGACGACATCAAGATCGATCGCAGTTTCGTCACCGACATGCTGCGCGACGAGCACAACGCCGTGCTCGTGCGCTCGATCATCGACCTGGCGCACAACCTGGGCCGACGCGTCATCGCCGAAGGCATCGAAGACGGGCCGACCCTCGAACGGCTGAAGGCGCTGGGCTGCGACGTGGCCCAGGGCTACTTCATTGGCCGACCGGAGCCCCTGGCACAGACAGAGGCCCTGCTGGGTGGCGCAGGCCGCGATGGGGGCGCCCCAGCGGCCATGCTGGCACCGGCTGCCGCACCGGCCTGAGCTGCCGCCGCGCAGCGGGGCACACCCCCTCAGAACAAACCCGTCAACGCCCGCACCAGCCCGGCGCGCAAGGCCGGCACGGCTTCCTCGAAGTCGAGGTTCACCTTGTTGGCCGTGCTCACCACGCGCGTCTGGTAGGTCTTCATGTCGACGCGGTCGGTGTAGCTCAGCGTGTCGCCGCCGCTCGTGCCCTGGCGGTTGGCCAGGGCCGATTCCTGGCTGGCCACGCGGCCGGCGGGCAAGCGTTCCTTGATCTGCACGTCGGTGACGATGGAGTAGTACACGTCCTTCACCAGCGAGCCGATCACCACCTCGGTGAAGCCGCCCGCGGCTGCGCCCGTGGCCACCGCACGGCCCGTGGGCCCGAGCGCCCCGCCGGCCGCGCTGGCCGCCACGATGCCCGAGGCCCCGCCCGACACGCCCGCGCCGAAGCCGCCGCCCATCACCTGGCGGATGGCCGAGGGGTCGCTCCGGCCCACGGCCAGCACGTTGGCCTGCAGGTAGAACTTGGCCTGGCGCGGGTCGGTCACCACGCGGTAGCCCTTGGCCTGCATCGCGGCCACCACCTCGGGCGCGAGGTCGAGCTCGGGCTTGTCTGAGGTGTTGCGGATCTGCACGAACACCGTCTGCTCTTCCACCGGCACCGGGTCCAGGAAGATGGTGGCCGACATGCGTGTCTGCACATCCAGGTTGCGCTTCTCGATGGCCACCTGCGTGGCGGCACAGCCGCCCAGCAGCAGGGTGGCTGCCAGCAGCGGCAGCGCCAGTCGCGGGCGGGTGGGGCAGAGGAAAGGCATGCAAGCTCCTGCGGCAGCGATGGCCTGGCGTCCATTCTCGGGCCCCTGCGCCGCAGGCGACAGCAAGACCGGGCAGCCGGGTTCAGAATCACCCGCTTGTCGACAAGGGAACCCCACGCCGTGCCCAGACTCCTTTCACTGCTGCCCCTGGTGCTTGCCGCCGCCCTGCAAGCCCAGGCACAGGCACCCGCGCCCACCGCCACAGCCGCGCCGGCCACGCCCAAGTGGGACGTGAACAAGCCCCCCGGCCCCGCGCGCACGGTGAACATCGACACCCGCACCGGCACCTGGATGAGCGTGGATGTCAGCCCCGACGGCAAGACCCTCGTGTTCGACCTGCTGGGCGATCTGTACCTGCTGCCCATCACCGGCGGTGACGCCAGGCCGCTCACCACCAGCATGGCCTGGGACCACCAGGCGCGCTTCTCGCCCGACGGCCAGCGCATCGCCTTCGTGACGGACGCCGGCGGCGGCGACAACGTCTGGGTGATGAACGCTGACGGGACCGGCGCGCGCGCTGTCACGAGCGAGGACTACCGCCTGCTCAACAACCCGGTGTGGCACCCGAACGGCCAGTACATCGCCGCGCGCAAGCACTACACCGGCACGCGCAGCGCCGGCAGCGGCGAGATCTGGCTCTACCACCTGGACGGTGGCAAGGGCGTGCAGCTGAACGAGAAGCCGAACTGGCAGAAAGACCTGGGCGAACCCGCGCTCTCGCCCGACGGCCAGTGGCTCTACTACTCGCGCGACACCACGCCGGGCAACACCTTTGAGTACAACAAGGATTCGAACAAGGAGATCTTCCGCATCTTCCGCCAGAGCCTGAAGGACGGCAGCGTCGAGCCCTTCGTCACCGGCCCCGGCGGCGCCATCCGGCCCGTGCCTTCGCCCGATGGCCAGTACCTGGCCTTCGTGCGCCGCGTGCGCAACCAGAGCACGCTGTTCCTGAAGAACCTGAAGACCGGCGAAGAGAAGCCCGCCTGGGGCCAGCTCGAGCGCGACCTGCAGGAAGCCTGGTCGATCTACGGCGTGTACCCCAGCTTCGCCTGGACACCCGACAGCCGCCACGTGGTGGTGTGGGCCCAGGGCAAGCTCTGGCGCGTGGACCCCTTCAAGGGCACGGCGCAGGACATCCCCTTCCGTGTGCAGCACACGCGTGAAATTCGCGAGGCGCAGCGCGTGCCGCAGGTGGTGTCGCCCGACCAGTTCGACGTGAAGCAGCTGCGCTGGGCCACGGTGTCGCCCGACGGCAGCCGCGTGGTGTATTCGGCCCTGGGCCAGCTCTATGTGAAAGACCTGAAGGCCCACACCGCGCCGCGCCGGCTGACGAAGCAGGAAGACCACTTCGAGTTTTTCCCCAGCTTCAGCCGCGACGGCCGCGAGCTGATCTACGTGAGCTGGCACGACCAGCGCCTGGGCCAGGTGCGCAAGCTCGACGTTGCCAGCGGGCGCGACACCATCATCACGCCCACGCCCGGCAAGTACCTGAGCCCGCGCCTCAGCCCCGATGGCAAGACGGTGGCCTACGTGAAGTCACGCGGCAGCTTCCTCACCTCGCCTTGGCAGGGGCTGGACACCGGCATCTACACCGCGCAGGCCGACGGCCAGGGCGAGCCGCAGCGCATCAGCAAGGACGGCGACGCGCCCATCTTCGGCGCGCGCAGCGACGAGGTGTTCATCACGCGCACCAGCCAGCCCAGCGAGGTGGACGTGCGCCGCGCGCTCTGGCGCATCACGCTGCCCACGCGCCAGGAAACCGAGGTGGCACGCGGTGAATTCGTCAGCGAATACGCGCTCTCGCCCGACGGCCGCTGGCTGGGCTGGGTGGAACGTTTCCACGCCTACGCCACGCCCATGCCGGCCACCGGCAAGGCCATCACCGTCGGGCCGCGCATGGAAGCGCTGCCGGTGCGCCAGCTGAGCCTGAACACCGGCCTGCACCTGCAGTTCAGCGGCGACAGCCAGCGCGTGCACTTCAGCGCCGGCGACGAGCTCTTCACCGCCACGCTGGCCGAGGCCTTCCCGCCGGTGCAGGCAGGCGAGAAGCCGCCTGCCTTCAAGGCGCCGGCCGCGGGGGTGAAGATCGGCTTCCAGCAGGCCAGCGACCGCCCGCGCGGCCGCATCGCCATCACCGGCGCGCGCGTGGCCACGATGCGTGGCGCGACGATGGACGAGGTCATCGAGAACGCCGTCATCGTGGTGGAAGGCCACCGCATCACCGCCATCGGGCCGGCGGGCAGCGTGGCCATCCCGGCCGATGCGCGCCGCGTGGACGCCAGCGGCAAGACCATCGTGCCCGGCTTCATCGACGCGCATTGGCACGGTGGCATGGGCGAAGACGGCCTGGTGCCGCAGCAGAGCTGGGTGAATCTGGCTTCGCTGGCCTTTGGCGTGACGGCCTTCCACGACCCCAGCAACCAGAACGGCCACATCTTCACGCAGGCAGAACTGCAGCGTGCCGGCAAGGTGCTGGGGCCGCGCATCTACAGCACCGGCCACATCCTCTACGGCGCCAAGGGCGGCGCCACGGCGCTGGTCAACAGCCTGGGCGATGCCCTCACGCACCTGAAGCGCCAGCAGAGCGCCGGCGCCATCAGCGTGAAGAGCTACAACCAGCCGCGGCGCGAGCAGCGCCAGATGGTGATGGAAGCCGGCCGCCAGACGAACATGATGGTGGTGCCCGAGGGCGGCTCGGTCTTCCAGGCCAACATGAGCATGATCATCGACGGCCACACCGGCCTGGAGCACGCGCTGCCCATTGCCGAGGTGTACGACGACGTGGTGCAGCTCTGGCAGCAGACGAAGGTGGGCTACACGCCGACGCTGAACGTGGCCTACGGCGGCCTGGACGGCGAACACTACTGGTACGCGCGCACCGACGTGTGGAAGCACCCCTTGCTGACGAAGTTCGTGCCTGCCGGCAACCTGCAGGCGCGCGCCGTGCGCCGGCCCACCGCGCCCGAGGAAGACTACAACGTCATCCGCGTGGCCAAGACCGCCACCATACTGCAGCGCGCGGGCGTGCCGGCCATGATCGGCGCGCACGGCCAGCGTGAAGGGCTGGGCAGCCACTGGGAGATGTGGATGTTCGCCCTGGGCGGCATGACGCCGCTGGAAGCGCTGCGCACCGCCACCGTGAACCCGGCGCGCCACTTCGGGCTGGATGCCGACCTGGGCACGCTGGACGTGGGCAAACTGGCTGATCTGGTCATCATCGACGGCGACGTCACGAAGGACATCCGCCTCAGCGACCGCATCACCCACGTGATGCAGAACGGCCGGCTGTACGAAGCGGCCACGCTGAACGAGGTGGTGTCACGCACGCGGCCGCGCACGCCGTTTTTCTTCGAGAACGCGGCGGGCCGGCATCTGGCCACCGACAACCACGCTTTCTGCATCGGGCACGGCACGCACTGAGCCCGCGGGTGCGAAGCCGGGAGGCTTCGCACGGCTGGCGATGGCCCAGCAGCTGTTTCAAGCCGCGCCGCTGAGAAGCTGAAGCCCGGCCGGCGGCGTCGGTGCGCTGGCGAACGCACGGGCCAAGGCGCGCGCCGCTGCACCCTGGCGCGGGGGGCGCAGCACCCCTGTGTGGCCTGGCGCACCGAGCGCTTGAGGGGCCTTGGGCACGCTCTGCCCCGTCTGGCCCCGGCTTCGTGAGCGGACGCCCTGACCAGCCCTCTCAACCACGAAGAAAGCCCGCCATGAACCCCCTGCGCCTACACCGCGTTGCCGCCTTGCTGCCTCTGCTGCTGCCCCTGGCGGCGGCGGCCAACATCATTCCATCCGTGGCCAGCATCACCGCCGTGGGCCCGGCGTTCACCTGGGCCTACGCGCTGGAGCTCTCGGCCGACCAGGATGTACGCAGCGGCCCGCTGCCCGGCGTTCCCGTGGTGCCCAGCCAGGCCCTGGGCTTCGGCAGCTTCCTCACCATCTTCGACTTCGCCGGCTACGTGGCCGGCAGTTGCACCAGCCCCAGCGGCTGGGTCTGCCTGGTGCAGAACGTCGGCTACCGCCCTTCGGACGTGATGCCTGACGACGACCCGGGCATCACCAACGTCACCTGGCACTACGCCAGCGGCCCCGACATCAGCGGCCAGCCCAATGGGGTGAGCCTGGGGCTCTTCAGCGCACAGTCGATCTACGGCAACGCCGAACTGGAAAGCTACGCCGCGCGCGGCTTCAAGAACAGCGGCCTTTCGGCCGGCACCGTGGCGGCCAACGTCGGCCTGGTGAGTGCGCCCACCGGCACGCCGGTGCCCGAGCCGGCCACGCTGGCGCTCACGGGCATGGCGCTCTTGCTGATGGGCGGCCTGCAGGGCCGTCGGGCGCGCGCCCGCACCGACTGAAAACGGCGTGCACACGGCCCACATGCAACCCGATGCTGGCAGGCCGTGGCTTGTAGGACAGGGCCCACAAGCGGCACCGCCATACGCCGATGGCGCCGCACGGGCCCGGCCGTCGACACTGCAGCGCAGGGCCGGCATTCCGCAGCGGCCCTGCAGTTACCGGCCGCCCATGCAAGCGCTGAAGACCTACCTCGTCGAAGACAGCCCCTTGATCCGCCAGGACCTCGTCGCCACGCTCGAGGAACTGGGCGATGTGCAGGTGGTGGGCTGGGCCAGCAGCGAAAGCGCAGCCGTCGGCTGGCTGGCCGACCCGGCGCACAGCCCCGGGCTCGTCATCGTCGACATCTTTCTCGAGGGCGGCTCGGGCCTGGGCGTGCTGCGCGCCATGCACGGCCGCGCCCACCCGCTGCGCACCGTGGTGCTGAGCAACTACGCCACGCCCGAGGTGCGCCAGCGCTGCCTGGAACTGGGCGTCGAGCGCGTTTTCGACAAGTCGGGCGATATCGAAGACCTGCTGTGCTACTGCCGTGCCACCGCCGCCCGGTTGCCTAGTTGATGAGCCCGTGCCGCAGGGCGTAGTGCGTCAGCTCGCTGTTGCTGGCCAGGCCCATCTTTACCATCACGCGGCTGCGGTAGGTGCTGACGGTCTTCGCGCTGAGCGACAGGCCCAGCGCCAGCTGCCCCACCGTCTGCCCGCCCGCCAGGCGCAGGAAGACTTGCAGCTCGCGTTCGGACAACTGCTCGTGCGGCGCGCGCGTCTCGGCGCCGCGGGCGCTGTCGGCCAGGTCTTCGGCCAGGCGCGAGGCGGTCTCGGCACTCACGTAGCGGCGGCCGCAGGCCAGCGTGCGCACCGCGGCCACGATCTCCGTGGGGTCGCCCGCCTTGTTGAGGTAGCCGCTGGCGCCCAGGCGCAGCAGGCTCACGGCGTAATGCGCCTCGGCATGGCCGCTGAGGATGAGCACCGGCAGCGTGGCCTGGCGCGCGCGGATGGCGGCCAGCGTATCCACGCCGCTCTGGCCCGGCATGGCGATGTCCAGCACCACCACGTCGACCTCGCCGCGGCGCACGATCTCCAGCGCCTCGCGGCCGTCGGCGGCTTCGGCCACCACGGCAAAGTCGGCCTGCTCGGCGAAGAACTGCCGCAGCCCGGCGCGCACGAGCGCATGGTCATCGACGATCGCGATGCGGATCATGCGGCCCCCGGCCCCGAAGGCGGCACCCGGTGAAGATGAACGCGCGCCGCCGCCGTCGGCCCGGCCTGCAGGCCACCGTGCGGCTGCAGGCCATCAACCACCGGCTGGCCGAAGAGGTGCAGCTGCGCACGCGCCAGCTCACCGAGCTGACGCAACACCTGCAGACCGCGCGCGAAGACGAACGCGCCCGCCTGGCGCGCGACCTGCACGACGAACTGGGCGCGCTGCTCACCTCGGCCAAGCTGGACGCCGCGCGCCTGCGCTCGCGCCTGGCGGCGGTGCAGCCGCCGGCCGGCGACGCGCTGGAACGCCTGGCCCACCTGAACGACACGCTGGACCGCGTGATCTCGCTGAAGCGCCGCATCACCGAAGACCTGCGCCCCTCGTCGCTGGACCACCTGGGTTTGGCGGTGACGCTGCAGATCCTGGCGCGCGAGTTCGGCGCCCAGGCGGGCGTGCAGGTGCACCTGGACCTGGGCGAGGCCCCGCTGTCGCCCACCGCCGAAACGGCGGCCTACCGCATCGTGCAGGAGGCGGTGACCAACATCAGCAAGTACGCCCAGGCGCGGCAGGTGTGGATCTCGCTCGGGCGCCAGGGCGAATGCGCGCTGCTGGTGGTGCGCGACGACGGCCGCGGCTTCGACACCGCCACGCCGCGCGCGCGCCGCTACGGGCTGGCCGGCATGCGCATCCGCGCCGAGGCTGAACAGGGCCGGCTGCGGCTGTTCTCCGCGCCAGGGCGCGGCACGCGCATCACCGTGACGCTGCCCCTGCGGGCGGTGGCGGCCAGCACCGGGCGCCAGGGCCATGGCGTTGGTGGCGCTGAAGCCGCCCAAGCCGGTGAAGATGCTGAAGGGGCGGAAGGGGCGGAAGGGGCTGAAATGGCGGCAGGCGCGCCCCGCGCCTGAAGGCCCGGCCCCGCCGCGCAGCGGACGGGGCGCTGTCCTACAGCGCAGCCCTGCCCGGCCCCACGGCGCCAGGGCCTGCCGGCCGCTGGCCCCTGGGACGCAGGGCGCCCACACTGGCCCCAGCCGCGCGCCGCGTGTGCCCCCCTCGAGTGCCCTGAAAGGCCCGCCATGAACCCCGAAGCCAACCACCAGATCCTGGACCGTGCTGCCGCCACGGCCGACAACGCCACCGCCCAGGCCCTGGGCGCCGCCCAGCGCGGCGTCAGCGCCTTGCGTGATGGCTCGCACCAGCTGCTGGACCGCGCCCAGCATGCCAACGACAGCACCGTGGCCTATGTGCGCAGCCAGCCCATGAAGGCCCTGCTCATCGCCGCTGGCGCCGGCGCCGCGCTGATGGCCGTGGCCAGCTTCCTGGCGCGCCACCCGCGTTCGCACGACTGAAGCCTTGCCGGGGCCGGCCCACAGGCCTTGCGGGCCCTCCGGCCCCAGGCCGGCACCGCGGCCTTCAGGCATCCACACGCCCGTCGAAGAAGGTGTAGCCCAGCTGGCGCTTCTTGGCGCGGTACATCGCCGTGTCGGCATGGCGCAGCAGCAGCGCAGTGGTGCTGCCGTCCGAAGGGCTGACGGCAATGCCGATGCTGGGCCGCACGCTCAATTCCAGCGGGCCCACGCTCAGCGGTGCAGAGATGGCGTCGAAGAGCTTGGCCGCCACCTGTTCGAGCTGGCCGCGCCCCATCGGCGTGGCCAGCAGGCAGGCGAATTCGTCGCCGCCCAGGCGGCACACCATGTCGCCGCCACGCACGGCGCGGCTCAGGCGCTGGGCCACGATGCGCAGCAGCTCGTCACCGGTCTGGTGGCCGTGCTGGTCGTTGATGGGCTTGAAGTTGTCGAGGTCGAGGAACAGCACCGCCAGCGTGGCGTGGGCATCGGTGCTGCGGCGGGCCAGGGCGGCGTCCAGCCGCGCCTGGAAGCAGCCGCGGTTGGGCAGTGCGGTCAGGCCGTCATGCTCGGCCAGGTGCAGCGCGCGGCGTTCGCCGTCGCGCGTGCCGGCCAGCTCGTGGCGCGCCCGCGCCAAAGCGGCGCGCACGTCCTGCAGTTCCTGCTCGATGCGCGCGCGCTCGCCATGCGCCTGGGCCAGGCCCGGGCGCAGCTGGTGCAGTGCATGGGCGCAGTCTTGCACCAGGCCGCGCAGCGCCTGTTCCGGCAACTCGGGCAGGCCCAGGCCGGCGTGCAGGCGCTCGGCGATGGCGGTGACGAGCAGCGCGTGGTCGGGCAGCCCGACCAGTGGCGCGGGTACGGCACGCGTTCGCGCCGCACTGGCCGGCGTGGCCTGAAGCGCGCCCGCGCGCTGCCGCGGCGGGCGGGGGGGCTGCTGCTGTTGCAGCGGTTGCGGCTGTTGCGGCTGCCGCAGCTCGGGCACCGCCGACATCACAGCCGCCCGGTGAGGAAGAGCACCAGCAGCACCACCACCACCAGGCCCAGCACGCCGCTGGGCCCGTAGCCCCAGCCGCGGCTGTGCGGCCAGGCCGGCACGGCGCCGATGAGCAGCAGAACCAGGACGATCAACACGATGGTGGTCAGGCTCATGGCGTTCTCCTGCCCCCGAGGTGAGGGCGATGCGTGCAGCTTAGGCAGCGCAAGCCGCGTTTTCGGTGCGTTGCCGTACCGATGCAGCGCCAAGGGCCCTGCAAAGTGAGGCGCTGATGACGACCCCGCCCCTGCCCCCCACACCCCGCCCGCCCACGCTGGTCTGCCCGCTGTGCGGGCAAGGCCTGCAGCGCCGCCCGCGCCGCTTCACCGACCGCCTGCGCGCGCTGTGGCAGCCCTCGGGCCTGCCCTTGCTGCGCTACGCCTGCCGCAGCGGCCGTTGCGGCTGGCAAGGCCTGCTGCGCGGCGAGTTGCCGCGCAGTGCCGGCTACCTGCCGCAGCAGTGGCTGGAGCCTTGAGCCCTTGAACGCCTGATGTGTTGCGGCCCTTCGGCGCCTCAACCCAGATGCAGCGCATACACGGCGCGGTCGGCCGCGTAGCAGCTGCAGGCCGCGGCTTCCAGCCCTGGCCGGTCGGTCACGGTGAGCTCGCCGCGGTGGTAGTGGATGAGGCCGCGGCGCTGCAGCTCGCCGGCGGCCACCGTCACGCCCACCCGGCGCACCCCCAGCATGTAGGCCAGGATCTCGTGCGTGACATGGAAGTGGCTGGCCTGCGCGCGGTCCTGGCTCATCAGCAGCCAGCGCGCCAGGCGCTGCGCCACGAGGTGAAAGCGCAGGCAGCCGGCCGAAGACACCATCTGCGCCATCACCACGTAAAGGTAGAGCGCCAGCTGGCGCTGCAGCGCCGGGCTGGCCTTCAGTTCGCAGCGGAAGGCCGCGGCCGTGATGCGCAGCGAGCGGCCCGCCCCCTGCACCAGCCAGCGCGTGGGCGCCTGCGCCACACCCAGCAGCAAGGCCGTACCGACCATGCCCTCGCGCCCCACCATGCCCACTTCCAGGCCCGGGTGCTCGTCCACGCGCGCCAGCAGCGAGATGAAACCTTCGGTGGGGAAGTAGACGTGGCTGGACTTCACGCCCGCCTCGCCCAGCACCTCGCTCAGGCCGAGCTGCACCGTTTCGCACAGCGCCAGCAGCCGCGCACGGTCGCGCACGGGCAGGCTTTCGATCAAGAGGTTGTGGGCAGCGCTCAAGGCCATCTCCGGTGCAGCGCTGCAGTCTGGGCGGTGCCGGCACCGGCCTTCCGTGCAGCAGCGTACACAGGAGCGGCAGCAATGCGCGGCATCTGCCGCACAAACTCCTACACGGCAGGCTGGTCGGGCAGCAGGCGGTCGTATTCCTTCTTCACCACCGCATAACACTCGCAGCTGCTGGTTTCCAGGCCCGGGCGGTCGAGCACGGTGATGCGGCCGCGCGCATAGCGGATGAGGCCGCGGCGCTGCAGCTTCAGCGCCGCCTCGGTCACGCCCTCGCGGCGCACGCCCAGCATGTTGGCAATGAGCTCCTGCGTCATCACGAGTTCGTTGCCGTGCAGGCGGTCCAGGCTCAGCAGCAGCCAGCGGCACAGCTGCTGGTCCAGGCTGTGGTGGCGGTTGCACACCGCCGTCTGCGCCATCTGCGTGATGAGGGCCTGCGTGTAGCGCAGCAGCAGGTGCATCACCGGGCCGGGGTGGTCGAACTCGGTCTTCACGGCGCGCGAGCGCAGGCGCCAGCCCTGGCCGGCGCTTTGCACCACGGCGCGGCTGGGCGTGGTTTCGCCACCCATGAACAGCGAGATGCCCACCACGCCTTCGTTGCCCACCACGGCAATCTCGGCCGAAGCGCCGTCTTCCATCACGTACAGCAGCGAGACGATGGACGTGGTGGGGAAGTACACGTGGCTCAGCGGCCGGCCTGATTCGTACATCACCTGGCCCAGCGGCATTTCCACCCATTCCAGCAGCGGCTGCCAGCGGCGCCATTCCTCGTCGGGCAGCGCGGCAATCAGCTGGTTGCGGCGGGCATCTTCGACGGCGGGGGCTTTGGGAGGGACAGCGGGTGTTGCCATGGCGTTGCGGAGCTGAAGGAACGGCGAATCGCGCCGCGGCAAGTCAGGCGGGGCGGGGTGCAGCCAGGGAGCCGACACGCTGCCACTGTAAAAGCCGACACGCGGGGCCGTATGTTCGGCAGCGCACGGACGCGGGAGCAGTCGCGGGCTGGGGCGCGCAGCAGCGCGTGGGGCGGTGCGCACCCACCAGCGCCGCCAGCCGGCTGTCATGCAGCGCACAGACGAAGCGCCCGGCGGCGCCTACAACGCAGCATGACCCCTGGAGAGCCCGCCATGACGCCTACCCTGCCACCAACCCCCTGCCCCGCCACCGGCGCCCCCCTAGGGCGGGCCCTGTGAGCGCGCCGCCCCTGTGGGCCACTTCGGCCGACGGCGAATGTGCCGACACCAAGCCCACCGAGCTGGACGCGCTGCGCAGCCATCTGCACCAGTGTGCGGCCGCGCACACGCGGATGGCCGCTTTCCAGGGTGAAGTGCTGCGCCTGCGCGGCTTCGTGCTGGGCCGGCTGGTCAGCAGCGTGGCGCTGGTGCTGGGCCTGCCGCTGGCGGCCTGGCTGTTGCTGCGGCTTTGACGGCCACGACCGAAGCGATGGCGCCGCAGGCGATCTTGGCGCGCCTGCCGGCCGCCCTGGCGCGCCTGCTGCGCGCCGAGGCCGGCCCGCTGCTGCCGGCGGTGCGCGCCGAGGTCTTCGGGCCGCAGCGCTTTGCGCAGCACGGCCAGAGCCTGGGCGTGACCCACGCCGCGCGCCGCCCGGCCTGGCGCGGGGCTGGCAGCTTCCCGAAGTTCTTTCCCCGCCTGCGCGACAACATCCGCATGCTGCGCGAGGCCCAGGCCGTGCTGGCGCTGCAGGCCGGCGGTGGCGACGAGCCCGGCCCCGCGGCGCTGTGGCTGCTGGACAACTTCGGCCTCATCGAAGCGCAGCTGCTGGCCATCCACGAAGGCCTGCCGCGCAGCTACTTTCGCAGCCTGCCGGTGCTGGAAGGCGAACCCCTGGCCGGGCTGCCGCGTGTCTACGGCGTGGCCTGGGCCTTCGTGGCGCACAGCGACAGCGCCTTCGACGAAGACCTGCTGGTGCACTACCTTGCCGGCTACCAGACCACGCGCGAGCTCGACCTGGCCGAGATGTGGGCCCTGCCCACCACGCTGCGCGTGGTGCTGGTGGAGAACCTGCGCCGCCTCGCCGAACGGCTGGCCACGCACCAGGCCGCGCGCGAACTGGCGCGGCGCTGTGCCGAGAACCCGGCGGCCTGCCCGCTGCCCGTGCTGCAGGCCCTGTGTGTGCCGCTGGCGCTGCGCGGCGTGGAAGACGTCTTCCTCACCCAGCTGGGCCAGCAGTGGCTGGAGCCGCACCACGCCAGCCCTGAGACCGTGCCCGCCGCGCAGCGCCTGTGGCTGGCCGTGCAGCTGCAGGCCCGCCTGCCCGCGGCCGGCACGCTGGCAGCGCGCCAGCAGGCCGAGCAGACCGCCGACAACCTGAGCGTGAGCAACGCCGTCGGCGCGCTGCGCGCCGTGAACGACGCCGACTGGCCCGCCATCGTGGCCCGCAGCAGCCCGGTGACGCAGCTGATGCTGGGCGATGCCCTCTTCGCCGCCGAACACCACAAGAGCCGCGACCAGACGCTGCACGGCATCGAAGCCCTGGCCCGCCGCAGCCAGCGCAGCGAGATGCAGGTGGCGCAAGCGCTGCGCAGCCTGATCGACAACGCCGCCACCACGAGCGGCTCCTCCACCATCACCACTACCGCCGGCCACTGGCTGCACGGCCCCGGGCGCCCGGCCCTGGCGCGCGCGCTGGACCTGCGCGAGCCCCTGGCCGCCGCGGCGCGGGCGCTGG
>LJHT01000055.1 GCA_001295905.1 beta proteobacterium AAP51
CCGGCTGGCCGCGGCGGGGCCGGCGCTGGCGGCGGCCGCTGCCGCGTCGGCACCGACGGACGAGTTCGTGGACCCACTGGCCGAAGCGCAGCGCACCGAAGCGGCCGTCGAGCCCGTTATCGACACCTCGGCCCTGCCCGGCCTGGCCGAGCTGCCCACCCCGCTTGCCATGGTGGCCCCGGAAGCGCTAGCCGCCCAGCCTGCTTTCGAATGGCCGCCTTCCACGCGGCTGAGCTACCGCCTCACCGGCAACGCGCGCGGCCCGGTGGAAGGCCAGGCGCAGGTGGAGTGGCTGCGTTCTGGCCAGCGCTACCAGGTCTTCCTGGAGGCCAGCGTCGGCCCGCCCTTCGCGCCGCTGATGACGCGCCGGGAGAGCAGCGAAGGCGACATCACGCCCGAGGGCCTGAGCCCGCGCCGCTACGAGATGCAGATGCGCGTGCTGCTGCGCGAACCGCGGCGCAGCGTCATCGTGATGGACGCCGACGCCGTGCGCCTGCCCGGCGGCCTGGTGCTGCCGCGGCCGGCCGGCCTGCAAGACGCGGTGAGCCAGTTCGTGCACCTCACCTGGCTCTTCACGCTGCAGCCCGAGTTGCTGGTGGCCGGCCGCCGCATCGAGCTGCCGCTGGCCCTGCCGCGCCGCATCGAACCCTGGGCCTACGAAGTGATGGGCACCGAAACGCTCTACACCCAGGCCGGCCCGGTGGAGGCGGTGCATGTGCGCCCGGTGCGCGCCGCACCGCGCGGCGACTACACCGCCGAGCTGTGGGTGGCCCCCAACCTGCAGAACCTGCCTGTGCGCATCCTGGTGCGCCAGGATGCCGAGACCTACATCGACCTCGCGCTGGAGCGGCTGCCCGAGCAGGCCGAGCGCGGGCGCTGAAGCTCAGGTGTCTTTCGGGGCATCCGGGCGGCCGTTTCCGGGAAAGATCATCCAGCGTGGCGCACGGAAGCGGACGATGCGCCAGTAGAGCCCCACATAGGTGACGGCAAAGAGCAGCAGGAACAGCGCCAGCACGGGCGTGTTGTTCCAGAACACCACCGCCGGCACCACGGACAGCATGCACAGAAACCAGAGATAGGGCGACGTCATCGAGTTGCGCCGTGTCAGGGCCTTGGCGCTTTGGTTGCCCACCGCCCAGCGAATCATGCGGCGGTAGATGAGCGAATGCAGGTGGATGCCGTCGGGCATGGTGGGGGGCATGGCGCGCAGAAAACGACGGCGGTAAATGGAGAACAGGGTTTCGAACACCGGGTAAATGCAGACCAGCAGCGGAAACAGCGGCGAGACTTCGCCTGGATTGCGGGCCAGCAGCAGGATGGAGACTTCAGCGACGAAGAACCCGAGGAAGTAGGCGCCACCATCGCCGAGAAAGATGAGGCCGGCCGGAAAGTTCCAGATGAAGAAGCCCAGCACCGCACCGATGCCGGCCAAGGCCAGCGTGGCAACCACCAGGTCGTCGGACTGGAAGGCGACGTAACACAGCGCGCCCAGCATGATGATCACGCACATCGAGGCCAGACCGTTGAAGCCGTCGATGATGTTGATCGAGTTGGCGAACCCCGCCACGCCGAAGATGGTCAGTGCGGCAGCCACCACCGGTATCGCGAGCAGGAAATCGAGCCCCGGCACATCGGCCTTGGTCACCGACGCGTCCATCAGCCACACGGCCATCAGCGCCGAGCCTGCGACGGCCAGCAAGCGGTATCGGGGGCTGACGCGCTTGGTGACGTCTTCCACAAGCCCGGCCACGAAAGCAGGCAAGCCGCAGATCAGCAGGAGCGCAGCCCATTTCGCCGTGGGCAGGCTGGTGAACGCGAGAAAGACGGTGGCCGCGACCAGCCCGACCATGATGCCCACACCACCGACGCGCGGCACCGCCTGGGCGTGAAACTTCTGCGGCCCTGAGAAATCGTGGTCTGCAGAAAAGTGGCCATGCGCCCTGGCCGAGCGCACGACCAACAAGGTTGCAACCAGCGAAATGCCTAGTGCCAACAGGAAGGTGAGCATGAGGGCATTTTAGGCACGCGCATGGTGCGCTCTTCCTCGCCCAGAAGGCGGGCTCAAGCGATTCAACCCCAACCCAACGACCTGCCCAAGCTCGGGTGCGCCTTTCTCCCTTGAGCGCCCATTTACTAGGACTGCAAGTTATTCGGTTCGCTCAATTCATTCAGCTGGAAACTTCTGAGCGAAAGCCTCAGCCGCTGCGCGCCCGCGCATGCTGTTCATGGCCTGGGCAGCCTGGCCCAGCAGCGGGCGCAGCTCTTCCATCGAACGGGCCTTCTCGATGCGCATGGCCACCGTTTCGGCGGCCGGGCCCAAGGCATCGTTGAGGGCGCGCACGGCGTCGCGACGCAGCTTTTCGAATTCGGCCTGCGGCGACAGCGCGGCAGGCGGCGGAGGCGGCGGGGCGGGCGGTGGTGGCGGAGGGCTTGCGGGCGCCGAGCTCTTCGCGCCCTCGAAGGCCTCGATGAAACCCTGGGCGCTGAGTTCCTGCAGCAGCTCATCCAGTTGCTGCGGCACCATGGCGGCCAGTGCGGCGCGGTCGCGCTTGCCGTCCACGAGGATCAGCAGCCCGCGCAGGCGCGGCGTCAGCCGGTGGGCCCGGGTCTCGATCTCGGTTTGGCCCTTCGCGGTTTTTCGGAACAGTGTGGGCATGCGGTGAGCCGGCAAGGGGTGAACAGACCGGCCGGCAGCTGAAGGCCGTGGAGCTTAACGCCAGCTGACAGGGCCGACCCCGAGAATAAGCATCGATTCCGGTGACTTCCATCTTCATTCCACAGCCCTGCAAGGAGCCCTGTCATGTCCGAAGCCCTGATCCTCATCGAACGTCGTGGTGAAGGTGAACGCCAGGTCGGCTTTCTCACCCTCAACCGGCCGCGCCAGTACAACGCGCTGAACGACGCGCTGATGGACGAACTGGGCGCTGCGCTGCTGGCGCTCGATGCCGATGAAGGCATCGGCTGCATCGTCATCACCGGCAACGAGAAGGCCTTCGCGGCCGGGGCCGACATCACCGCGATGGCCGACAAGACCTTCGTGCAGGCGCAGCAGCAGCAGTTCGTCACGCGCAACTGGGAAACCGTGCGCCAGGTGCAAAAGCCCGTCATCGCGGCGGTGGCCGGCTTTGCGCTCGGCGGTGGCTGCGAGCTGGCGATGATGTGCGACTTCATCATCGCCGCCGACAGCGCGAAGTTCGGCCAGCCCGAGATCAAGCTGGGCACCATTCCCGGCGCGGGCGGCACGCAGCGCCTGCCGCGCGCGGTGGGCAAGGCCAAGGCCATGGACCTGGTGCTCACCGGCCGCATGATGGACGCCGCCGAAGCCGACCGCGCGGGCCTGGTGAGCCGCGTGGTGCCGGCCGACAAGCTGCTGGCCGAGGCACAGGCCGCCGGCGAACTGATCTGCGCCCTGGGCGGCCCCAGCGTGGCCCTGGCCAAGGCCTGCGTGAACCGCGCCTTCGAAACCGGCCTGGCCGACGGGGTGTCCTACGAGCGCCATGTCTTCCACAGCCTCTTCGGCACCGCCGACCAGGTCGAAGGCATGCAGGCCTTCATCGAGAAGCGGGCGCCGAAGTTCCCGCGGCGCTGAGCCGACGAGGCTGCGCTTCCGGCAGTTGCGCAGCCTGCGTGCCAAACCCCCACATCCGCCCCGATCATTTCTGAAACCAGAACGGTGTATTCGTGAACGATGAGTTCACGAATCTCGGGTAAGTACTTAAAGTCTCCACTCACGGAAGACCCGGTCACGCATCCACCGAATCCGGTCTGCCAGCCTTTTCGGATGCTTTCAAGGAATGATCATGAAGAAGCTTCAGAACCTCGTTTTCCCGGTTGTCGCCGCCCTGGCCCTGGCCGCCGCAGCCACGACGGCGCGCGCCGGTGAAGGCGCCGACTACGACTTCATCAGCAGCGGCCAGAAGGCCATGGTGCCGGCTGCGCAGGCCGCTGCGAAAACCCCGCGCGTGGCCCGGCTGCCCGCGGTGGTGGTGCGTGGTGAGCGCCTGGCCGCGCCTGTGGACACCGCCAGCTACAGCTACAACCCGCTGGCCGACGCGAAGTCGCTGCGCACGCGCGCCGAAGTGCGTGCCGAGATGGTGGCCGGCCTGAAGAGTGCGCCCTTCCTGCCCAACGTGGGCGGTGAGCCCGTGGGTCCGTTCTTCTACGCCAGCCTGGTGGAGACCGGTGCCACCACGCCGGTGGTGCTGGCGCAGCGCGACGCCTTGGAGCGCAGCGCACGCTGAGTTCGGCGCGGGCTTACGCCACCCGGCTTAAGGCACCAGCCAGCGCGCGCCTTCGCTGTCGAAGCGCGCGCGGCGGTGGCCGGCGCGGTGCAGTTCCAGCCAGTCGCAGGACAGCACCGCTGCCTGCAGCACCGCGAAGTGACCCCGCTCGTCGGCCACGGGGGCTGCGGCAGGTTCCGTCGTGGCCTGCAAGGGCAGGCCCGGCGCAAGTGGTGACAGGTAGTCCTGGGCCGCGGGCGCAAGCTTCAGGCGCGCCCAGCGCGAAGTCACCGCCAGGCCATCGGTCTGTGCGCTCAGGCGCACGCGCAAGCGCAACTGCCAGGACAGCCGGCGCGACCACAGCACCAGCATGCCCACCGGGTGCGTCTGCAACTGGGCTACCTTGCCGGCGCGGGCATCGGTGTAGATCAGCAGCGCCTGCTGCGTAGCGTCGGCCTCGCGCAGCACCACGGTGCGCGCATCGGCCATATCGCCGTCCACCGTGGCCAGCACGGGGGTGCGCCACTCGTGGTGCTTGTCGTGCGGCGCGCGCGTGAGCTCTTGCCACAGCGCCGCGTGCACGGCGTCCAGGTCGTGAGGGCGCCGTGCGTCTTCCATAGGCGGCGGCTTCAGCCTTCCCGGCGCAGGGCCGGGTTCATGCCGATTCCCGGCGCAAGGCCGGGAAGAGAATGACGTCGCGGATGCTCGGGCTGTCGGTGATGAGCATCATCAACCGGTCGATGCCGATGCCGCAGCCGCCGGCCGGCGGCATGCCGTACTCGAGCGCGCGGATGAAATCGGCGTCGAAGTACATGGCCTCTTCGTCGCCGGCGTCCTTGTTGGCCACCTGCGAGTGGAAGCGCGCAGCCTGGTCTTCGGCGTCGTTCAGCTCAGAGAAGCCATTGCCGAACTCGCGCCCGGTGATGAAGAGCTCGAAGCGTTCGGTGATGGCCGGGTTCTTGTCGGAAGCACGCGCCAGCGGCGACACCTCCACCGGGTAGTCGATGATGAAGGTGGGTTGCCACAGCTGCGCTTCCACCACCGCCTCGAAGAGCCCGAACTGCAGCTGCGCCAGGCCCCAGTGCGCCGGGGCTTCCTCGCCGGTGGCCTTCAGGCGCGCGCGCAGCAGCCCGGCGTCGTCGGCCTCGGCCTCGCTCAGGCCCGCATATTGCACGAGCGACTGCCGAACGCTCAGCCGCGCAAACGGCTGGTGCAGCGCCACAGGCTTGCCGGCGTAGCTGATCTCGGCGCTGCCGGTAGCCGCACGCGCGGCGTGGCGCAGCAGGTTCTCGGTGAAGTCCATCAGATCATGGTGCGTCCAGTAGGCCGCATAGAACTCCATCATCGTGAACTCGGGGTTGTGGCGGACGCTGATGCCCTCGTTGCGGAAGTTGCGGTTGATCTCGAACACGCGCTCGAAACCGCCCACCAGCAGGCGCTTGAGGTAGAGCTCGGGCGCGATGCGCAGGAACATCTCCTGGTCCAGCGCGTTGTGGTGGGTGACGAAGGGCTTGGCGTTGGCGCCGCCGGGTATGGGGTGCAGCATCGGCGTTTCAACTTCCAGGAAGCCGTGCTCGACCATGTAGCCGCGGATGCTCGAGACGGCCTTGCTGCGCGCCACGAAACGCGCGCGGGCCTGCTCGTCGGTGATGAGGTCCACGTAGCGCTGGCGGTACTTCTGTTCCTGGTCGGCCATGCCGTGGAACTTGTCGGGCAGCGGCCGCAGGCTCTTGGTCAGCAGCCGGATGCGGGTGGCCTTGACGCTGAGCTCGCCGGTCTTGGTGCGGAAGAGCGTGCCTTCGCAGCCGACGATGTCGCCCAGGTCCCAATGCTTGAAGGCGGCCAGCAGTTCCGGACCCACCGCATCTTGCGTGATGTAGAGCTGGATGCGGCCGTGTTTGTCACCCATCGAGCCGTCTTGCACGGTGGCAAAGCAGGCCTTGCCCATCACGCGCTTGAGCATCATGCGGCCGGCCACGGCCACCGCCACGCCCTGGGCCTCGAGTTCCTCGTTGGGCACCTCGCCATAGCGCTGGTGCAGCGCGGCCGCGTGGTGCTGGGGTTTGTAGTCGTTGGGGAAGACCACCTTGCCGTCCTGCGCTGCCTGGGCGCGCAGCGCCTGCAGCTTTTCGCGCCGTTCGGCGATGAGTTGGTTGTCTTCAGACATGCGGGGCTGCTTTGCTCGGGGAGTGTGGAACTGCTTGAATTTTAGGCGCACCCGTAGAATGCGCTGATGACTGCTGCCCTGCCCATCCTGGGCCGCCCTGTTCGTTTTGCCCTGGTGGGCTGCGGCCGCATCGCGGCCAACCACTTCGAGGCTCTTCGCCAGCACGCCGGCCGTGCAGAACTGGTGGCGGTGTGCGACAACCGCCCCGAAGCGCTGGCGGCCGCCGAGGCCCGTACCGGTGCGCGGGGCTACGCCTCGCTGGAAGCCCTGCTGGCCACAGACGGCAGCGGCACCGCGGCCGACATCGTCGTGCTCGCCACGCCCAGCGGGCTGCACCCGCGCCAGGCCATGCGCGTGGCGCAGTCGGGCCGCCATGTGCTGAGCGAGAAGCCCATGGCCACCAAGTGGGACGAAGGCATGCAGATGGTGCGTGCCTGCCGCGAGGCTGGCGTCAAGCTCTTCGTCGTCAAGCAGAACCGCCTCAACCCGACGATGCAGTTGCTCAAGCGTGCCATCGACGCCGGCCGCTTCGGGCAGATCTACATGACCACGGTCAACGTCTTCTGGACGCGGCCGCAGAGCTACTACGACGACGCCCCCTGGCGCGGCCGCTGGGACATGGACGGCGGTGCGTTCCTGAACCAGGCGAGCCACTACGTCGACATGGTCGACTGGCTGGTCGGGCCGGTCGACAACGTGCACGCCTACACCGCCACGCTGGCGCGCGACATCGAGGCCGAGGACACCGGCGTGATGTCGATGCGGCTGCGCCGCAACGGGCTGGCGTCGATCAACGTGACCATGCTCACCCACGGCAGGAACTACGAAGGCAGCATCACCATCCTCGGCGAACGCGGCACGGTGCGTGTCGGCGGCGTGGCGGTCAACCAGATCCAGACCTGGCAGTTCGACACCCCGCACCCCGACGACGAGAAGGTCGCCGACGCCAGCTACGCCACGCCCTCGGTCTACGGGTTCGGCCACCCGCTGTACTACGCCAACGTCATCGACACGCTGCGCGGCGAGGCCCAGGCCCAGGTGGACGGCTACGGCGGCCTGCGCTCGCTGGAAGTCATCATCGCTGGCTACCGCAGCGCCCGCGACGGCGCTCGCGTCGGGCTGCCCTTGGTGTTCTAGCGATGGCGCAAGACAAGGGCTGGTGGGCCCACCCGAGCGCCATCGTCGACGGCGGCGCGATGCTCGGCCCCGGCACCAAGGTCTGGCACTTCGTTCATGTCTCGGGCGGCGCGCGCATCGGCGCGAACTGCGCGCTGGGGCAGGGCGTCTTCGTCGGCAACGACGTGCACATCGGCCACGGCGTGCGCATCCAGAACAATGTCTCGGTCTACGACGCCGTCACCCTGGAGGACGACGTCTTCTGCGGCCCGAGCATGGTGTTCACCAACGTCTACAACCCGCGCTCGTCCGTGCCGCGCAAGAGCGAGTACCGGCGCACGCTGGTGCGCCGCGGGGCCACGCTCGGCGCCAACTGCACCATCGTCTGCGGCGCCACCATCGGCGAGTACGCCTTCGTCGGCGCGGGGGCTGTGGTCAACCGCAACGTGCCGCCCTACGCTCTGGTGGTGGGCGTGCCGGCCCGGCAGGTCGGTTGGATGAGCCGCAACGGCGAGCGCCTGGCGCTGCCGGTGTCTGCCGACGAACCGTTGGAAACCGCTTGCCCGGCCACCGGCGAACGCTACCGCCTTGAAGGCGCAGCCCTCACCCTGCTTTGACCTCATGCATTTCATCGACCTGAAGTCGCAGTACACGGCCCTCAAGCCTGCGATCGACGCGCGCATCCAGCGCGTGCTCGACCACGGCCAGTACATCATGGGCCCCGAGGTTGCCGAGCTCGAGCAGCGCCTGGCGGCGTTCAGCGGGGCGAAGCACTGCATCACGGTGGCCAGCGGCACCGAGGCGCTGCTGATCTCGCTGATGGCGCTCGACCTCAAACCCGGCGACGAAGTGATCACCTCGCCCTTCACCTTCATCGCGACGGCCGAGGTCATCGTGCTGCTGGGCGGCGTGCCCGTCTTCGCCGACATCGAGCCCGACACCTGCAACATCGATGCCTCGAAGATCGAGGCGAAGATCACCCCGCGCACGCGGGCCCTCATGCCGGTGAGCCTGTACGGCCAGGTGGCCGACATGGAAGCGATCCAGGAGCTTGCCACCCGTCACGGCCTGCCCGTGATCGAAGATGCCGCGCAGAGCTTCGGCGCCAGCTACCGCGGCCGGCGCAGCGGCGCGCTGTCCACTTTCGGCTGCACCAGTTTCTTCCCCAGCAAGCCGCTGGGTTGCTACGGCGACGGCGGCGCGATCTTCACCGACGACGACCGCCTCGCCCAGGCCTGCCGCGAGATCCGCGTGCACGGCCAGAGCAAGCGCTATTTCCACACCCGCGTGGGCGTCGGTGGGCGCATGGACACCCTGCAGTGCGCCATCGTGCTGGCCAAGCTCGACCGCTTCGACTGGGAACTCGAGCGCCGCCGCGCGCTGGGCGCTCGCTATCACGCGCTGCTGCAGGGCGTGCCCGGCGTGGGCCTGCTGGCGGTGCGCGACGACCGGGACTGCGTGTGGGCGCAGTACACGGTGTTTGTCGACCACCGCGAGCGCGTGCAGCAGGAACTGCAGCAACGGGGCATCCCCACCGCCGTGCACTACCCGCGCCCGCTGCACCTGCAGCCGGCCTACGAGGCGCTGTGCTGCCCCGACTGCTGCCCTGCCAGCGTGCACGCCAGCCAGCACGTGATGAGCCTGCCGATGAGCCCCGACCTCACCGAGGCGCAGCAGGACGAAGTCGTGGCGGCCTTGCGCGAGGCCGTGGCCGCCGCCGCCCGCACCCAGGAGCTCGCATGATCGAAGGCAAGACCATCTTCATCACCGGCGGTGCCGGTTTCATCGCCAGCACGCTGATCGCACGGCTGGCCGATCGCAACCGCATCGTCGTCTACGACAACTACACGCGCAACACGCTCAAGGGCACGCCCTTCGACCGCCACCCCAACGTGACGCAGGTGGAAGGCGACGTGCTCGACTTCGACCGCCTGAAGACGCACATGGCCGGCGCGAACATCGTGGTGCACGCGGCGGCCATCGCCGGCATCGAGAGCACGGTGAAGAACCCGGTCACGACGATGCGCGTCAACATGATCGGCACCGCCAACACGCTGGAAGCGGCGCTGCAGACCGGCGGCATCGAGCGCTTCGTCGAGTTCTCCACCTCCGAGGTCTTCGGCTCCCAGGCCTTCAAGGTCGACGAGGCGGCGCAGACGGTGACCGGTGCGGTGGGCGAGGCCCGCTGGACCTATGCCGTGAGCAAGCTCGCCGGCGAGCACCTGGCGCACGCCTACTTCAAGCAGTACGGCCTGCCCACCGTCACGGTGCGGCCCTTCAACGTCTACGGCCCCGGCCAGACGGGCGAGGGGGCGCTGTCCATCTTCATCCGCAAGGCGCTGCGCAATGAAGACCTGCTGATCTTCGGCGACGGCACGCAGATCCGGGCCTGGTGCTTCGTCGACGACATGGTCGAGGGCGTGATGGCCTGCCTGGAGCACCCCAACGCCATCGGGCAGTCGTTCAACATCGGCAACGCGCGTGCCGTGACCACCATCTACGGCCTGGCCGAGGCCGTGCTTCGCGTGACGGGCAGCACCGCACGCATCCAGTTCCGCAAAGCGCTTTCGGCCGACATCGAGCTGCGCATACCGAACGTCGACAAGGCGCTCGAGCTGATCGGCTTCGCCGCGCAAGTCGACCTCGAGGACGGCCTGCGGCGCACGGCGGCGTGGATCGCCGGCCACGAGGCCGACCTGCCGGCGCTGGCGCCGATCTTCCGCAGCTGAGACCGGGAGGCACTGCGATGCTGCGCCTGTCGTTGCCCCACGTCGATGACGACGCCATCGCCGCCGCGGTGGCGGTGCTGCGCAGCGGGCAGCTCGTGCACGGCGCCGAAGGCAACGCTTTCGAGGCCGAACTGGCGGCCTACCTCGGCGTGCGCGAGGCGGTGGTCGTCGCCTCGGGCACGGCCGCGCTGCACCTGGCGCTGGTGGTGCTGGACGTCGGCCCCGGCGATGCCGTGCTGGTGCCCGACTTCACCTTCCCGGCCACCGGCAACGTGGTGCGCCTGGTCGGTGCGCGGCCGGTCCTGGTCGATGTCGACCCCGCCACCTACTGCATCACGCCCGAAGGGATCGAAGCCGCGATCTCCGCCTTCCACGGGCCCGAGCGCCTGCGCGCCGTGATGCCTGTGCACGAGTTCGGCCAGCCTGCGGCCATCGACGCCATCGTCGCGCTGTCGGCCCGGCACGGCCTGGCCGTGGTCGAGGATGCAGCCTGCGCGATCGGCGCCACGCTGCAGGGCCGCAAGCTCGGTACCTTCGGCGAGATCGGCTGCTTCTCGCTGCACCCGCGCAAGACGCTGACCACCGGCGAAGGCGGCGTGCTTACGACCGACGACGCAGCGCTGGCGCGCCGGCTGCGCCGCCTGCGCAGCCACGGCATCGAGCGCGACGCCTCGGGCATGCACTTCGTCGAGGCGGGCTACAACCTGCGCCTGACCGACATCCAGTCGGCCTTGGGGCGTGCGCAACTGCCCAAGCTAGACGGCTGGATCGCCTCGAGGCGCGCGCTGGCCGAGGCCTACCGCGAAGCGCTGGCGCCGCTGGTCGGCGCGGGTCGCCTCACGCTGCCAGCACGGGCCGAAGGCCACAGCTGGCAGACCTTCATGACCGTGCTGGCCGATGGCATCGACCGTGCGGCCGTGATCCGCGCGCTGGCCGCGCAGGGCATCGAGGCCAACCTCGGCGCGCAGTGCCTGTCGGTGCTGCCGCCCTTCGAAGGCTGTGGTGGCGGGCCGGTGGCGGCGCGCCTGTTCCGGCAGGGCCTGGCGCTGCCTTTCTGCGAGCAATACGGACCGGGCGAGGTCTCGCGGGTCGCCCAGGCCCTGGCAGCGGCTCTGGGCTGAACCGGCGATGTCCGACCTCGATCGCCTGCTTGACGGCCTGGCCCCAGGCTGGCAAAGCCAGCTGCAGGAGGTGCTGGGCGCGCACATCGACAGCGAGCGCAACCGCGGCCTGCGTGTCGATATCGTGCGCCGCTTCCTGGCGCAGCTGCTCACCGATGACGAGCGTGCGAAGCTGCTGGGGCTGCCCGCGAGCTGCCGCGTGCGCGAGAACACCAAGGTGTTGATGCCCGAGAAGCTGCGCTGCGGCGAACATGTGTGGATAGGCGAGAACGCCTACCTCGACGCCTCGGGCGGGCTGGAGATCGGTGACCACGCCACCGTCGGCGTCGGCGTGTTCGTGTGGACCCACACCAGCGTGCTGGCCAATCTGCTGGGCGCCAACGAGCCGGGCGGGGCGCACGTGATCCGCCGGCCCGTGAAGCTGGGCAGCCGCTGCTACATCGTCGGCCCGTCGGTCATCAATCCGGGCGTGACCATCGGCGACGGCGCGCTGGTGCTGCCGATGTCGGTGGTGACGAAGGACGTGCCCGCGGGAGCGGTGGTCGCCGGTTCGCCGGCCGAGGTGAAGTCGCAGGTCGACGAGGCCTTCGTCGAGCGGCTGCGCGCCGAGCTGCAGGCGCAGCGCGCGGCGAAGCCCTGAGGAGCGCCCCGTGCGCGTGTTCATCGGCCCGCTGGAGGTCGCGGGCATCGCCGCCGGGCTGGCCAGCGGGCTGCGCACACACGGCCACGAAGCCGATCTCGTCTTCGCGTACGCGCATCGCTTCGCCTACGCGGGCGTTCGCGAGCAGGGCGGCCTGGCGTCCTGGTGGGCCCGGGCCGGCCGCTGGCGCCAGGCGCTGCCGCGCAGCAAGCCACTTCGCAAGGCCTTCGCCTTCGCACTGCAGCACCTGCTGGGCTGGGCGGTGCTGGCCTGGGCGGCGCGCCGCTACGACGCCTTTGTCTTCCTCTATGGCGAGACCATCACCAACACCGCGCTGGAGCTGTGGTTGCTGCGCCTGCTGGGCAAGCGCACGGTCGTCGTGTTCCTGGGCTCGGACAGCCGGCCGCCCTATGTCGACGGCGGCTGGTTCCCGGCTGACCGACCGTTCGACCCCCCCGCAGCGGCACGCGGCGCGCGCCGGCAGTGCGCCAAGGTGCGCAGGCTGGAGCGGGGTGCGAGCCTGTGCGTCAACGCACCGGCCACGGGCCACTTCCACGCCCGGCGCTTCGTGCATTGGCTGGCGCTGGGCATCCCGCGAGAGGTGCTGCCCCAGGCACCGGCGCACGCGCCGCGCGACCTGCTGCGCGCGCTGCACGGCCCTTCGCACCCGGTGTTGAAGGGCACGGCGCACATCCGGGCGGCGGTGCAGGCGCTGCGCGAGCGCGGCGTCGAGGTCGAGCTCGCCACCATCGAGGGCCGACCCAATAGCGAAGTCATGGCCGCGCTGGCCGACAGCGATCTCGTGCTCGACCAGCTCTACAGCGACACGCCGATGGCCGCCTTCGCCACCGAGGGCGCGAGCCTGGGCCGCGCCGTGCTGGTGGGCGGCTATGCGGCGCGCTCCATCGCGGCCGAGGCTGCGCGCCACGGCCTGCCGCTGCCCCCTACGGCCTTCGTCGAGCCCGAGGCCTTCGAGGCCGAGCTGGCCCGCCTGCTGGCCGATGCCCCGGCGCGCGGGCGTGTCGCCGCAGAGGGCCGCGCTTTCGTCGCTGCCCACTGGGCGCCCGAGGTGGTCGCCGCGCGCCTGATGCGCATGATCGAGGGTGATGTGCCCGATGCATGGTGGGTCGAACCCGCCGAGATCGCCTACCTGCAGGGCTGCGGGCTGCCCGAGGCCGTGGCCCGCGAGCGCGTGCGCACGCTCGTCGAACGCTGCGGCGCCAGCGCCTTGCAGCTCGACGACAAGCCAGCGCTGCGCGCGGCCTTCGTGGCCTTCGCGCGCGGCGGGGTCGCGGCGTGATCCGCGAACTCTGGCGCGACGGCGCCATCTACGCCGCCGGCACCATCGTCTCGCGGGGCCTCGCGCTGCTGCTGATGCCGCTGGTCACCCGGCTGCTGGCGCCGGCCGAGTACGGTGTGTTCGACCTCGTGGTCACAGCTGGCGTGTTGGCCAACCTGCTCGTGCCGCTGGAAACCCCCCAGGCGCTGGCGCGGATGTGGAACGAGCGTGAACCTGGCGACGCACAACGGCGGCTGGCGGGCACGGCGTGGACCTTCGGGGTGCTGGGCTATGCGGGCTTCGTGGCACTGGCTTACGCGGCGGCGCCCTGGCTGGCGCCGCGCGTGTTCGGCGCCGGCTACATCGAGGCCTGGCAGGCCGGGGCGGTGTTCATCGGCGCCAATGGCGTGATGCTGCTGCTGCAGTCGCAGTTCCGCTGGGAGCGCCGGCCGCGCGCCTATGCCGCGATGAGCATCGCTTACGGGGCAGGCACGCTGGCGCTGCTGGCCCTGCTGGCATGGCGCGGCACGGCCGATGCGGCCGATGTGCTGTGGGCGCACGCGGCGGCGTCGCTGTTAGTCGCGGCGGGCGCGCGGGTGCGCCTGCGCGGCACGCTCGGCTGGGGCGTCGACGCCGGCGAACTGCGCGTCATGCTGCGCTACTCGCTGCCGCTGGTGCCGGCCGGTGTGGCCCTGTTCGCGGCCACCTACCTGCATCGCTGGATGCTCGGTGCGCTGGGGTCGCTGGACGACGTGGGCCTCTTCGGCGTGGCCGCGCGGCTGGGCGGCGCGGTGACGCTGGTGCTGATCGGCGTGCAGACGGCGATCACGCCGCTGGTCTACGCGCATCACCGCGAGCCCGGCACGCCGGCGGCGTTGGCGCGGCTGGCCGAGGGCTTCTGGTGCCTGGCCCTGCTGGCCTGCGGCGCGATGGCGCTCTTCGCGCGTGAGCTGCTTGCGCTGCTGGCCGGCCCGGCCTACGCCGCGGCGGCCCCGCTGCTGGTGTGGCTGGCGGTGGCGGCGCTGCTCGGGCAGATGTACGTCTTCGCGCCCGGCATCCCTATCGCACAGCGCACCGGCTGGCAGCTGGTCATCACCTTGGCAGCAGCGCTGGCAGCGGTGCTGCTGAATCTGCTGCTGGTGCCGCTGGCCGGGGCGCGCGGGGCGGCGGCGGCCAGCGTGCTGTCGGCGCTGCTGTTCCTGGGTGCGTGGATCGTGGCCGGGCAGCGCCTGTATCCGCTGCCGCTGCGCTGGCGGGCGCTGGCCACCTGCACACTGGCGGCGCTGCCGCTAACGGCTGCCGGTCCGGCCCTGGACCAGGCGTTCGCGTGGCCGGCTGCGTGGGCGCTGAAGCTGGTGCTGCTGGCTGCGCTGACCGGGCTTTGCATCGGCTTCGGGCTGCTGCGGCCTGCGGCGTTGCGCTCGGCATCGCGCTCGGGGTCGCCCTCGGCCCCGGCAAAGGGCTGAGCATGTGCGGCATCGTGCTGGCCTTCACCCCTCGCGAGCCCACCACGGTTGGCGTTGTCGCCGCCATGGCGCGGGCACTGCGCCATCGGGGCCCCGACGACGAAGGCTTCCTGATGTTCGACCCCGCGGCCGATGGCGCCACGCTGCGGCTGGCCGGCGACGACACCCCGCGCGAGGTGGCCGAGGCCGCCACGCCCTGGCAGCCGCAGGCCCGGGTGGCCGAGCAGCCCCAGCGCGCAGCGCCGCTGGTGATGGGCCACCGCCGGTTGGCCATCGTCGATCTCTCGCCTTGGGGCCACCAGCCGATGTCGCGCGCCGGGCGCTGGCATGTCGTCTACAACGGCGAGATCTACAACCACCTCGAACTGCGGGCCGAGCTGGAATCGCTGGGCCACGCCTTCCTCACCCACAGCGACACCGAGGTGCTGCTCGCCGCGCTGGCCCAGTGGGGGCCGCAGGCCCTGGCGCGCTGCAACGGCATGTGGGCCTTCGCGGTGCTGGACACCGAGCGCCGCACGCTGCTCGTCGCGCGCGACCGCTTCGGCGTCAAGCCGCTGTACCTGTGGCAGGGCGGCGACGGCTCGCTGTTGATGGCCTCCGAGATCAAGGCGCTGCTGGTGCACCCGCAGGTGCGTGCCGCGGCGTCGGCCGAGCGCTGCGTGGCCTTCCTGCGCGACGGCCCGCGCGCCTGGGAGGCTGGCACCGAGTTCGAGGGCATCACGCGCTTCCCGGCCGGGCACTGGGCCGAGCTCGATCTCGACGCACCGGTGCCGCTGCGCCCGCAGCCGTTCTGGCAGCGCCCGCCGGCGGCCGACCCTGCCGAGCCCTTCGACACCCGCCGCGCCGAACAGCTTTCGGCCCGGTACGTGGAACTGCTGGACGACGCCGTGCGCCTGCGCCTGCGCGCCGACGTGCGCGTGGGCACGGCGCTGTCGGGCGGGCTCGACAGCTCGAGCATCGCGCAGCTGGTCAACCGCTCGCTGCGCCGCAGCGGCAAGGACGCGCGACAGGAGACGTTCTCCAGCGTCTACCGCGGCGAAGGCGTGCGCGCTGCCGACGAGAGCAGCTTCATCGCCCGCGTGGCCGAGCGGCTGGAGGTGCGCAGCAACACCATCGAGCCTCGCGCCGACGATGTGCCCGAAGCACACGAGCGCATGACCTGGGCGCTGGACACCCCGCCGGCCAACACGCTGATGTCGAGCTGGCACACCTTCGGCCTGGTGGCGCAGCGCGGCGTCGTCGTCACGCTGGACGGGCAGGGTGCCGATGAACAGCTGGCCGGCTACACCCGCTACGTTCGCAACCTGCTGGTGCACGCGCCGCTGGGCGCGGCGCTGGCCGAGTCGCGCGCGCTACTGGGCGCGATGCAGGGCTTCGGTTCGGCGGTGGGCATCGGCCTGGGTGGCGGGCTGCTGCGCCGGGTGGCGGGGCGTGGTGCGGTGCATGCGCTGGCACAGCGCCTGCGCATGGGCGCCGACCCGTCGCCCACGCTGGCCGAGGCCCTGGCCTCCGACTTCGGGACCCACCTGCAGAACCTGCTGCTCTATGCCGACAAGACGGCCATGGCGTGGTCGGTCGAGTCGCGTATGCCCTTCATGGACTACCGCTTGGTGGCGTTCCTCGCCACCGTGCCGCCGGCCTACAAGATCCACAGCGGCTGGACGAAGTGGCTGGCACGCCAGGCGCTCAGCGAACACTTGCCGCCAGAGGTGGCGTGGCGGCGCGACAAGATGGGCTGGGCCGTGCCCGAGCCGGCGTGGTTCGGCAGCATGCAGGCCCCGCTGGCCGCGTGGTTGCAGCAGCAACTGCAGGGCAGCGCGTTTGCGCAGCAGCTGGCTGCATCGGCCGGCCTGAACATCCCTGAAGCTTCGCTGCCCCAGCGCCTGCGCCTGCTGAACCTGGCGGTCTGGCACCGCCTTTTCTTCGACGAAGCCGGCCGCCCCGGCCGCGTGCTGGGCCGTGGCATGCCTTTGCTGGGGGCCGCATGAACCAGGCCGCCGTGAGCGAGCACTTCGAACAGCAGGCCGAGCCCGCGCGCGGCCGCGGCCAGCACGTGGTGCACGTGACCACCGTGCACCCGCGCGACGACATCCGCATCTTCCGCAAGGAGTGCGTTTCCTTGGCCCGTGCGGGCTACCGCGTGACGCAGGTGGTGGGCGATGGTCTGGGCGATGCAGATGCTGACGGCGTTCACATCGTCGACATCGGCCCGCGCCCGGCCGGCCGCCTGGCGCGCATGCACCAGCAGCCGCGCGCCGCCCTGGCCGCCGTTCTGGCGGCACAGCCCGCACTGGTGCATCTGCACGACCCCGAGCTGCTGCCCCTGGGCGTGCAGCTGGCGCGGCGCGGGCTGCCGGTGGTGTACGACGCGCACGAAGACGTGCCGCGGCAGATCCTCACCAAGCAGTGGATCCCGGCCGCGCTGCGCGGTGTGGTCTCGGCAGCTTTCGAGTGGTACGAGAACCGCCAGGTGGCGCGCTTGTCGGCGGTGGCTGCGGCCACGCCGCACATCGCCGCGCGCTTCGCCAAGGTGGCGCCGCGCGCGGTGAACGTGAGCAACTTCCCGCGCACGGACGAGCTGGCACCGCCGGCCGAGGCCGTGCCGCGCGAGCGCGCCGTCTGCTACGTAGGCGGCCTGATGCGCACCCGCGGCCTGCTCCAGATGGTGCGCGCCATGCCGCAGGCGCCGGGCGTGACGCTGGTGCTGTGCGGCACTTTCGAAGACGCCGCCTTCGAGGCCGAACTGCGCGCCGAGCCCGGCTGGGCGCAGGTGCAGTACCTGGGCCAGGTGGACCGCAGCACCGTGCGCAGCGTGCTGGCGCGCTGCAGCGCCGGGCTGGTGACACTGCTGCCCATGCCGAGCTACCTGGATTCGCTGCCCATCAAGATGTTCGAGTACATGTCGGCCGAGCTGCCCGTCATCGCCTCGAACTTCCCGCTGTGGCAGGGCATCGTTGAAAGCACCGGCTGCGGCCTGTGCGTGGACCCGGCCGACCCGCGCGCCATTGCGCAGGCGGTGCTGAGTTACGTGGACCACCCGGCGCGCGTATTCGCCGCGGGCCGTGCCGGGCGCCGCGCGGTGCTGCACACCTACCACTGGCCCGCGGCCGAGCGTGAACTGCTGGCGCTCTACGCGCAGCTCTTGCCGTGATGGCACCGGGCCCACCGTGAACATCCTGCTCGTCAACCATTACGCCGGCAGCCCGGCGCTGGGCATGGAGTTCCGCCCCTACTACCTGGCGCGTGAATGGGTGCGCGCCGGCCACCGCGTGCAGATCGTCGCGGCCGACTTCTCCCATGTGCGCGCGGTGCAGCCGCCGCCGGGCGACAGCGTGGTCGACGGCATCCGCTACCGCTACTACCCCACGCCCGCCTACCAGGGTAACGGGCTGGGTCGCGTGAAGAACATCGGGGCCTTCCTGCGCCAGCTTTGGGCCGACACGCCGCGCCTGATAGCGGAGGCCCAGCCCGACGTGGTGATCGCCAGCAGCACCTACCCGATGGATATCTGGGTCGCGCGGCGCATCGCGCGGCGCGCGGGCGCGAAGCTGGTCTACGAGGTGCACGACCTGTGGCCGCTGAGCCCGATCGAGCTCTCGGGCATGTCGCGCCGGCACCCCTTCATCGTGCTGTGCCAGGCGGCGGAAGACGCGGCCTACCGCGATGCCGATGTCGTGGTGAGCATGCTGCCCAAGGTGCACGGCCACATGGCCAGCCGCGGGCTCGACCTGAAGAAGCTGCACATCGTGCCCAATGGCATCGCGCTGGACGAATGGGAGGGCGTGCCCGAGCCGCTGCGCGAGGATGCCGCGCAGGCCTTGGCCGCGGCACGCGCGGCCGCTGGCGCAGGCCCCGTGGTGGGCTACGCGGGCAGCATGGGCGAGCCCAACGCGCTGGATGTGCTGCTGGACGCGGCGGCCCAGCTGCGCGGTGAACCGCTGCGCTTCGTATTGGTGGGCAGCGGCCACGAACAGGCGCGCCTGGCCGCGCGCGTGCAGGCCGAGGGCCTGACGAACGTGACGATGCTGCCGCCCATCCCCAAGGCCCAGGTGCGCGGCTTCCTGGCGCAGGTGGACATCGCCTACATCGGCTGGCAGCGCGTCTCGCTCTACCGTTTCGGCATCGCGCCGAACAAGCTGATGGACTACATGATGGCCGCCCGCCCCGTGCTGCACAGCGTGGAGGCCGGCAACGACCCCGTGGCCGAAGCCGGCTGTGGCCTCACGGTGCCGCCGCAAGACCCTGCGGCCGTGGCCGCGGGCCTGCGCCGGCTGGCCGCGCTGCCCGCCGCCGAACGCGCGGCGATGGGCGAACGCGGCCGCGCTTTCGTGCAGGCGCACCACACCTACCCGGTGCTGGCGCGGCGTTTCATCGAGGCGGTGACGTGAACGATTCGCACAAGCCCACCGAGACCGACGCTGTCATGCAGCGCTATGCGCGCCGCGCTGCCGCCGCCGGCGGCGCCGGCCTCTACAGCCCGCTGCGCCCCGAGGTGTGGCAGGGCCTGCAGGAACGCCAGCGCGCGATGCTGCGCGGTTTTGCGGCGCGCGGCTGCACCGACCTGGCCGCACTGCACATCGCCGAGGTGGGCTGCGGCAGTGGCGGCAACCTGCTGGAACTGCTGCGCCTGGGCGCCGACCCGGCGCGCCTGACGGGCCTGGAACTGCTGCCCGAACGCCACGCGGCCGCACGCCGCGCGCTGCCCGCCGCCACCACTGTGTGGCTGGGCGACGCGCTGCAGGCCCCGGCCACGCTGCTGCCGCCAGCCAGCCAGGACGTGGTGCTGCAGAGCACGGTCTTCAGCAGCCTGCTCGACGATGCTTTCCAGCAGCGCCTGGCCGATGCCATGTGGGGCTGGCTGAAGCCGGGCGGCGCGGTGCTCTGGTACGACTTCACCGTGAACAACCCCCGCAACCCCGATGTGCGCGGCGTGCCCTTGCGCCGCGTACGCCAGCTTTTTCCGCAGGGGCAGGTGACAGCGCATCGGGTCACGCTCGCGCCGCCGCTGGCGCGGCTGGTGTGCCGCTGGAATCCGGCCTTCTACACGCTCTTCAACAGCCTGCCGCTGCTGCGCACGCACGTGCTGGCCTGGGTGCACAAGCCCTGAGCCGCCCGCCTCAAGTCCGCGCCGCCCTGATAATTCGCCATGCCTGCCGAGACCTCGCTTGCCCTGCCATTTCTGCCCTTCGCCCTGCCCGAAATCGGCGAGGAAGAGATCGCCGAGGTCGTCGACGCCCTGCGCAGCGGCTGGGTGACCACCGGCCCGAAGACGCGCCAGTTCGAAGGCGACTTCGCAGCCTTCCTGGGCGATGAGACCCGCGGTGAACGTGTGCACTGCATCGCCGTCAACAGCGCCACCGCCGGCCTGCACCTGGCGCTGGAGGCCCTGGGCATCGGCCCCGGCGACGAAGTCATCACCACCACCCACACCTTCACCGCCACGGCCGAGGTGGTGCGTTACCTGGGCGCCGACGTGAAGCTGGTCGACATCGACCCGGCCACGCTGAACATCTGCCCGAAGGCCGTGGAAGCCGCCATCACGCCGCGCACCAAGGCCCTCATGCCGGTGCACTACGCGGGCCTGGCGGCCGACATGCCGGCGCTGTTGGCGCTGGCCAGGAAACACGGCCTGAAGGTGGTGGAAGACGCCGCGCACGCCCTGCCCACCACCTGCGAAGGCCGCCTCGTGGGCACGCTGGACAGCGACGCCGCCGTCTTCAGCTTCTACGCCAACAAGACCATCACCACCGGCGAAGGCGGCATGCTGGTGACGCGCGACGATGCGCTGGCCAGGCGCGCCAGGCTGATGCGCCTGCACGGCATGAACCGCGATGCCTTCGACCGCTACACCGCCAAGGTGCCCAGCTGGTACTACGAAGTCGTGGCGCCGGGCTTCAAGTACAACCTGACGGACATCGCGGCGGCGCTGGGCATACATCAGCTGCGGCGCTCGCCTTCCTTCCACGAACACCGCTGCCGGCTGGCCGCGGCGTATGACGAGGCGCTGGCCGGGCTGCCGGTCATCCTGCCGCCGCAGCCACGGGCTGGCGACCAGCACGCCTGGCACCTGTATGTGCTGCGTCTGGCCGATGGCGCGCACATCGAACGTGACCGGCTCATCGAACACCTGTTTGCCGCCGGCATCGGCTGCAGCGTGCACTACATCCCGCTGCACCTGCACCCTTACTGGCGCGAGCGCTACGCCTTGCAGCCGGCGCAGTTCCCGCACAGCCAGCGCGCTTACGAGCGCATGCTGAGCCTGCCGCTGTACACGCGCATGGGGCTGGCCGACGTGCAGCGCGTGGCAGCTGCTGTGCGGCAGGCGCTGGGCGCAGAATGAGGCCTGGCACGACCACCGAGGCCCCGCCATGAACGCCGTGTTGCAGCCAAGGATGACGCTAGAGGCCTACCTCGAATGGGAGAGCGCCCAGGTCGAGAAGCACGAGCTGGTACAGGGCGAGATCTTCGCCATGACAGGCGGGCGCCGGGCGCATGGGCGGGTGCTTCTGAATCTGGCCCGGTACCTCTCTGAGGCTCTGGATGGCACGCCATGCCAGGTGTTTGCCGACAGCATGAAGCTGCAGGTTGCCGACGACACCATCCTCTACCCAGACGTCTTCGTCACCTGCAGCCCGGCCGACCTGGCTACCGATCAGATCTTCCGCGAACCCAATCTCGTCATCGAGGTGTTGTCGCCCAGCACCCAGGCCTACGACCGCAGCAGAAAGTTTGCGCTCTACCGCCGCCTGGCCAGCCTGCAGGAATACATCCTCGTGGACCCGGAAACGCGCCGTGTGGAAGCCTTCCGCCGCACGCCGGCCGACCAATGGGTGCTGCACGACATGAGCGAAGACTTGAGCATGCAGGTGGCGAGCCTGGGTTGCGCAGTGCGCCTGGCCGACATCTTCGCCGGCATCGACCCGCCTGCGACTGTCTGAACCCCCGCCCAGATTGGCCAAACGCCTCTTCGACATCATCGGCGCCGCCCTGGCCCTGCTGTTGCTGGCCCCAGTGCTGGCCGTGGTGGCACTCTGGGTGAAGCTCGATTCCCCAGGCCCGGTGTTCTTCCGGCAAGAACGCGTGGGCCGGCATGGCGTGCCCTTTCGCATCTACAAGTTCCGCACGATGCGGGTGGACGCCCCCGCCCGCGGCCTGCAACTGACCGTGGGCGCCGACCCGCGCATCACCCGTGCCGGCGCCTTTTTGCGGCGCACACGGCTGGATGAACTGCCGCAACTCTGGGACGTGCTGCGCGGCACCATGAGCCTGGTGGGCCCGCGCCCGGAGGTGCCGCGCTACGTGGCGCACTGGCCCGCTGAACTGCGCGCTCCCTTGCTGGCCATGCGCCCCGGCCTCACGGACCCGGCTTCGCTGGCGAACATCAATGAGGCCCAGGTGCTGGCTGCCGCTGCCGACCCCGAGCGCGAATACATCGAACACCTGATGCCGGCCAAGCTGCGTCTTTCAGCCGCCTATGCGGCCCGGGCCACGCTGGCCACCGACCTGGCCCTGCTGCTGCAAACCGCAGCGCGGCTCTTGGGTGCAGGCCGATCTGTACAATCTCAAAATCCCACTTTGAAATAGTACACATCATGGGCTTGGTGCCGCGCCATGCCGCCGCCACTCTGCAGCAGTTGGCCGCCGGCTTTCCCGTGCTGGCCATCACAGGGCCGCGCCAGTCGGGCAAGACCACGCTGGCGCGTACGGTCTTCGCAGATTTGCCCTACATCAACCTGGAAGACCCCGACACCCGCGAACTGGCCCTGTCCGACCCGCGCCGCTTCCTGGCCCGCCATGCAGAAGGTGCCATCCTCGATGAAGCCCAGCGCGCGCCGGCCTTGTTGTCTTACCTTCTTGGCATTGCCGATGCCGCCACCCGAATGGGCCGCTGGGTGCTTACCGGTTCGCAGCAGTTCGGCCTGATGGATGGCATTGGCCAGAGCCTGGCGGGCCGCGTGGGCATGCTCACGCTGCTGCCCCTGGCCTGGCGCGAGCAGTTCGAAGCCGCCCCACGAACCCAGCCCACGCTGGAGGCCGTGCTGTGGCGCGGCGGCTACCCCGCGCTGCACGCCGCGCACCGCCAACCCGTGCCTGCGCATTGGTTCGCGGCCTACCTGGCCACCTACGTGGAACGCGACGTGCGCCAGTTGCTGAACATCACCAACCTGCTGACCTTCCAGCGCTTCATGGCCATGTGCGCAGCGCGCAGCGCCCAGTTGCTGAATCTCAACAGCCTGGCCGGCGACTGCGGCATCAGCCAGCCCACCGCCCGCCAGTGGCTGACGGTGCTGCAGGCCAGCCACCTGGTGGCACTGGTGCCGCCTTACCACCGCAACTTCGGTAAGCGCTTGGTGAAGACACCCAAGCTGTACTTCCTGGACACGGGCCTGCTTTGTCATCTGCTGCGCATAGCCAGCGCCGAAGAGCTGCAGGTGCACGCGGCCCGCGGTGCCGTTTTCGAGACCTGGGCCGTGGCTGAGGCCTTGAAGCACCGCCACAACCGCGCGCTGCCCCCCGACCTGTACTTCTGGCGCGACAACCACGGCCTGGAAGTCGACCTGGTGTTTGAACACGCAGGCCGCCTGCACAGCGTGGAGTGCAAGAGCGGCACCACCTACGTGCCCGACTGGCTGAAAGCCCCACAGCGCTGGCGCGAAGCCGCCGGCCCCCAGGCGGCGGCGCCGCTGCTGCTGTATGGCGGCGAGAACAGCCACGAGCGCGAAGACCACCGCGTGCTGAGCTGGCGCGACCTGGGTGCCTGCGCATGAAGCCGCAGGGCGACGCCGCCACCATCTTCTGGCGCCGGCTGGACATCTGGCTGGCCCGGCTGCGCCCGCACCGCGAGCCTTTGACGCTGCTGGTGGACGCCGCCGTGGTGGCCGCCTGCTGGAACATCACTTACCTCTTCCGTCTGGGCTTCGACCGCTGGATCAGCGCGCGCCCCAGCTACGACGGCTGGGTGCTGCTGGGCGTGGTGCTGGCCTACGCCGCCGCCAGCCGCCTGCTGAAGGTGCCGCAGAGCATGTGGCGTTTCAGCGGCTTCGGCGAGATTCAGCGCCTGCTGCTGGCCTGCCTGCTGGCCGGCCTGGCCTCGGCCGCCGTGGTGATGGGCCTGGGCCTGAGCAAGGTGCCGCGTGCCGTGCTTGCGCTGCACCCGGTGGTGTCTTTAATGGGCTTGGCGGTGGTTCGCATCGTCTACCGCATGACCTACGAGCATGCCCGCAGCCGCATTGCGGGCCAGGACGGGCAGGTGCGCCGGGCCGTGGTGCTGGGGGCCGGCGAGGCGGCGCGGCTGCTGCTGGCCGGGCTGGTGCAGCAAGGCTGGACGGTGCTGGGCCTGCTGGACGACGACCCCGCGAAGAAAGGCGCGCGCATCAACGGCGTGGCCGTGCTGGGCCCTTTGGCAGCCTTGGCCGACAAGGCCACCACGGCCACCGCCACCCACGTGGTGGTGGCCATGCCCGCGGCCACCCCGGCGCAGCGCCGCCGTGCCTTCGACCTGGCGGCGGCCACCGGCCTGCCGGTGCTGACGGTACCCAGCGCCGACGAACTGCGCACCGGCCAGACCCGCGTGGAGCGCCTGCGCGACATCGAACCCGAAGACCTGCTGGGCCGCGAACCGGTGGTTCTGGATGAAGCCGGCATTGCGCACACCCTGCAGGGCAAGACCGTGCTCATCACCGGCGCGGGTGGCAGCATCGGCAGCGAACTGTGCCGCCAAGTGGCACGCTCTGCGCCGGCACGCCTGGTGCTGTACGAGCTGAGCGAGTTCAACCTGTACACCATCGAACAAGAGCTTTCAGAGAGCCACCCCAACCTGGAGCTGGTGCGGCTCATCGGCGACGTGAAAGACCTGGCCCACATGCGCCACACCTGCGCCCGCTGGCGGCCGCAGGTGGTGTTTCATGCCGCGGCCTACAAGCACGTGCCGCTGATGGAAGAGCACAACGCCGCCGCCGCGCTGCGCAACAACACCCTGGGCACCTACCACGCAGCGCTGGCGGCGGCCGAAGTGAAGGCCGAGCGCTTCGTGCTCATCAGCACCGACAAGGCGGTGAACCCTACCAACGTGATGGGGGCGACCAAACGCGCCGCAGAAATGGTGGTCTCGGCCATGGCCGCCGAGCACGCGGCCACCCGCTTCATGGCGGTGCGCTTTGGCAACGTGCTGGGCAGCAGCGGCAGCGTGATCCCGAAGTTCAAGGAGCAGATCGCCAAGGGCGGCCCGGTGACGGTGACGCACCCCGACATCATTCGCTACTTCATGACCATACCCGAGGCGGCGCGGCTGGTGCTGCAGGCGGCGGCGATAGGGGAGAGTGGGCAGGTGCTGGTGTTGGATATGGGGGAGCCGGTGAGGATCGTAGAGCTGGCGCGCGATCTCATTCGGCTGGCTGGGCACACTCTGGAAGAGATACCCATCGTTTTCAGTGGGTTGCGGCCGGGGGAGAAGCTTTTTGAGGAGTTATTGGCAGGGGCCGAAGCCACTGTTTCGACGCCGGTGGATCGGCTGTGTGTAGCCCGCATTGCCGCGGGGAGTGAAGCGGAACTGCGCGTCTGGATCGAGCGCGCCCAGACGCTGGCGCGCCACGACGACGGAGCCCGGGCACTGCTGCGCGAGTGGGTGTCGGAATACCAGCCTTCCGATAAAGCGCTGGATGAAGGGCAAAAAGGTACTGGTCGCAGGCATCACAGGATCTGAAGGTAACTCCCGTACCGATCTCTTGCTTATCGGTGGCAGGAGTTCCACGGCATAAAGCTCCGGGTTTCACTATTCTAGACGGAGCGCGTCGATTGCATCTGCGAGAAGCTGCACGTCCAGCACCTGCGCTTCATCCTGCACTCAGGCGGCACGACCGGGAACCTCAAGTTCAAGCGGATCCATCAGCAGGTGGAGCCGAACGAGGAAGACAACCGGGGCCCGCCATGCCAGTTAGCGATGAGCTTCCAGGAACCACATGAAGTTCCGACGTGGACACCACAGGCGCTCAGGCGGCGTTGGGCTTGCGCTGTGACAACTCGTCTACCACCTCCAGGTATGCCCGCAGCACAATTTCTTCATCAAACTCTCGTTCCATTTTGCGTCGGGCTTCCTCGCCCATGGCCCGAAGTTGATCGCCCGTCGAGTCGATCATGGACCGAATTGCGTAGGTTAGGTGATCTACGTCGCCGGCCCGGCAGACCCAGCCGGTCTCGCCGTCTTGCACGGCGTCGCGGCATCCAGGCATGTCGTAGGTGATCGAAGGACGGCCCATAGCCGATGCTTCCAGGAGCGACCTGGGTACACCTTCGCGGTAAACCGAAGGCAGGACCACCACATCGGCCTGCGCCATCGCCGGGCGGACATCGTCCGTCTCGCCCAGGTATGCGACTAGCCCCTCGCGCACCCATGCCTCGATCTGGGTACGCGGCACTGCGTTCGGATGATCCCCACCCATCGGGCCGAGGAGTCGCACCTCGAAGGCATCCCGCCGCGCAACGAGTCTGCGCGCGGCCTCGACCAAGTCGGCCACGCCCTTGTCGAGCAGCAGGCGTCCGACGAACAGCAGCACACGCCGCTGTTCGAGCGGTAGTGGCATCTGCGTGAAGCGCGATAGGTCTACACCGGAGCCGGGCAAACGCCTGGTGAGTCCAGGTGTTACGAGCCCCGCGTGAACGAACATCCCGAGGTCGGTTTCGTTCTGGAAGAAGACGCGGCGTGCGTCCCCGAACGATCGCCGATAGAGGCGCTTGACCAGCCATGCCAGCGGGTTGCGCTTGACGAAAGCGTAGCCCAAGCCTGAGACATTGGGTACGAAAGTGCGTCCTTCGCCTCGAAGGGCTAAGCCGGTGTAGATGTTGGCCTTGGGCGTGTAGCTGAAAACTACATCTGCACCAAAATCGCGCAGCAGTCCGCCGAGGTGGCGCACCGCCCGAAGCTCTTCCCATGGCCTGCGGCTGGCGGCGTTCATCACCCACTCGGCATGGCGCACGCCGCAGGCGCTAAGCCTGCCCACGTGGCGGTCCACCGGGCTGATAGCCAGCACTTGGCAACCTGACTGTTTCAGCCGCTCGATCAGGTTCAGACGGAAGTTGGCCAGGTACCAGGAAGAATTGGCGACGATGGCGACCTTCACGGCGCAGACCTAGAGGTGCAGAGGCTATCGGGTCGATTCGGAGTCTTGGCAGAAGGGTCCGTGCTGCACGGTCGCGACAGATCAGTCATGGATGGAGGTGCGCTGCGAGTCGACGTCTCGGGGCTACCTTGGGCTGGGGTTGTTGATCGTTGCCTGCCATCGGGCGGGCTGGGCGCAGTAGCCTCATATCTGGCGAGCATAACGAAGTCCGGATGGCGCGGGCCGTTGGCGCTGCGGTCCGCGGGGTTGGGGCGCTTTGGCCGAGCTATTGCGAGTCAGGCGGGCTTGCGGTCCGGAGATACTCGAGACGCGTTCATCCGCCCGAGATCGCCGGTTGACGGCGCCTCGCGCCTTCGGCGACGTAGGAGTAAGCCCATGTTCGTGCAACGACATCTCGCGCCCGACCCCAGCGCAGCGATCGGTTCCGCAGCCGCTGCTTGCCGAAGCCGAGCAACGCGTGCTGCACGGCGTTGGCTCGCGGCCCTCGCGTTGGGCGCTATGGCTGCGGTCGTCGGCTGCGGCGGTGGCTCTGGAGCAGGCTCTGAGCCGATAGGACCCGTAGCGTTGCGTGCCGAGGTGTCTGACCACGGTACCGAACTGGAGTGCTCGGTCGCTCGACCGCTTGAGGTGGTGATGGCGCGCGACGGCGTGAGCCAGGGCCTAGTGTTGTGTCCGTTCAAGCTCCGGCTGGCCTTGGACTGGAGACTGTCGGACTGGGCGCTGCGCACGCCGTCCGGCGAGCCGCTGGCGACATCGGCCTCCCAACTGCGCGAGCCGCTGGTGTTGGGTCTACCATCGACGACATACGTGCTGAAGGACGCCTACGCGCGCGGGCTTGCCGGCGTGCAGTTGCGGGTGCGCGCCTCGCTCGGCTCTGGCACGGTGATCGAGGTCGAAGCTCCGACCGCATTGGTGCGCATCGTGCCGCCGAGCGGCGAGCGCGTGACGGCGGTGCAGTGGGTGGCGAGAGTCGGGTCGAATGAATTCGTCTCCCAGGCTCGCCCCGTCGAGGCGCTGAAGACTCAAGCGATCGGCCCACTTGTTGGCATGGCAGTCGGTAGGCCCTCGGCGAGCGAGCGCGATGAGTTCTTTGGCGCTTCCTATGCGTTCCCAGGGGCGCTGAACGTGCTCGAGCCTTTGCAGGCGATGGGGTTGGGTGGGCTGGTGGACAAGGGCCGCGTATTGCGCGACATCCGACTGGCCGATCTGGATGGTGACGGGCGCGAGGACGTAATCAGTAACGTATACAGGTCTATTGACGCCAACCCAGTCAACTGCACGCTGATCGCCTTCGACGAGGGCGGAGGGCATTACACATACGTGAGGCCCACGCGCGAGGACGGCACCTGCCTAGCCGGTCACGGCGAGACGATCCTGGTGGCCGACTTCAATGGCGACGGACGCCTCGACATCTTCATTCCTTTCTACGAACGTTTCGACCTGCTGCTCAACCAGGGCGGCCGTCGCTTCGTCAACGTAGCCATCGAGCGAGGCATTGACTTCCCGATCTATAGCCCGGCTCCTGAGGGCGCGGCTGTCGTCGACATTAACTTGGATGGGAACGTCGACATCGTCGTTGGCAACGAGATCTTGCTAAACGTCGGTGACGCCCGCTTCATGCGCCTAGTACAGCCTTTCGGCGAAGAGCTCTTGTTCGACGAGGGTTTGTCTGTGGCGGACGTCGATGGCGACGGCTTTTTCGACATCGTGAAGCATCACCCCACGGATGGCCCACGCTTGTTCTGGGGCCAGCCGGGAAGGCGGACGTTTGAGCGTTCTGAACTGCTTTTGGGAATGGGCGGGCTGCTAAACAGTTCTTTCGGCCTTGCAGTGGCTGACTTCACTGGCAATGGATTGCTCGATCTGGCTCTGTCCGGGGGCAATTCAAACCAGGGTAATCCGATCCTCTGCCTACACGCTGCGCCGCGCCACTTCGATTGCCTGCTACAGCCGTTCCGCCCCATAGCGGCCAGGCAGGACCTGTTGCTATTCATCGACAACGCTGTTGCGCAGTCGCCCGACCTTTACTTTCGCTCGCAGGAGCCGCAGGTTTACAGAGTGCCGTCGGCGGCACGCCTTGCGCGCTATCGCTTCGAGTTCGAAGTGGTCGATCGCACTGGAAGGCGTAACCAGCATGGCCGCGCCGTGCGGGTAACCTGCGCGACCACTGGCGCACCGGTAGCGCTGCGTGCGGTCGATGGTGGGAATGGCTACATGGCTCAGGGCCGCTACGCCGTGAGTGTCGCCACAGACAAGTGCGACAGCGTGATGGTGGACGTGCACTTCGAGAATGTGGCTAGAAGGTTCGGCCCGCTGCAGTCTGGGCAGCACCGGCTTGCTCCGTGAGCGATGGGATCCAGGCGCGCCTGCGGGTGCTTCTCTTGCCCCTGTTCGTGATGATCCTACTGAAGCGGATCGGGGTAACGTCGTCGAAGCAGCAGCGGAGTGCGGCTGAGTAGCGCCCCGTAAGGGTTGTTCCGGATGGAATGACTACATGCCTGACTTCCCTGGGCACGCTGAGGCCATGTGCTCTGAAGCGACTGCCCTGGCCTGCTTACGTGCGTCGCGTGCTCGTTCAAACTGCCAGCTACGGGCGCCCGGTCCTGTCTGGAAAGGGCTCAAGCCCAAGCATCTGCAGAATTGCCGGCCTGACCTCGGTGGAGTCGATCTGATCGCGGAGATCGGCAGGGTCTATGCCACTACCGAATACCATCAACACGCCGTGCGGCTGGTGGTAACCAGTGCCGGGGTCACGGTGCAGCAGTTCGATGCCGAGATCGGCGATGGTCAGCTTTGCTGCGGGGCCGTCGTCGCGGGTTAACCACGCCGCACCTTCGTCGATCGCCTGCGCGCTGGGGGACAGGCCAAGGTTGATCGTCGTACCGGTACGTTGTGCGCGCTTCCAAACCGACTCGCCGTTGGCATCGGTGAGGCGGGCCGTGGTCTGCATGAAGCGTCTGGCCTCAGCTTCGGAAGGGAATGCGAAATTAAAGTCAGGCTGCATGGCCAACAAATCCTGCGCCGGTTCATTCCAGCCGATACCATGCAGAAATCGCGGTATGTCGGTAATGCGCCATTCGCCGCGATAGCTACCTCGATCGATGGCTTCCTGGCCCATGCTCGAAGCGAGCATGAGTCGGCCCCGCCGGCCGTGCACGTAGGACATCAGCGCGTCAATCTGGGTATCTGCGATGTCCATGGCAAAAAGGATGCTTTCGGCGTGGAATAACTCTTCCGGAGTGCTCAGCTTCGTACCAAAGTCTTCCGGAAAGGCGTGCTTCCAGTAGCGATGCATCATGCCCGCGACGTGATTCGTGAAGAACGTACAGAACTCGGGTTGTGAACGCTTCAGCGCGTCTTCAAAGAAATCGAACGCCACCAAAGCCTGCAGGACCGAACGGCGCGAGCGATGCAGGACGTTGGCGCGTTCCTTGGCTAGGTGAGCCGACAGGGATACTACCGTCTTGAGGCGCAGGCCTGATTGCAACATTTCGAGCAGGTCTCGCGCGATGCTCGAATTCAGCTGCACCTGCGCGGCTTGGGCGCCGTCCTGCTTGGTCTGGCGCAGATTGAACCGCTGGAAAGCCATATACCTGGGTGGCCAAGTCTCTGCACCAGGTGCGAAGGTGTCAGGCACATAGAACTCGTAGCCTTCGTCGCTGCTGGGCGGGTAGGACTGCAGGCTGCCGAAGACTCCCACCCGTTTTCCGGCCCGTCTGAGGGTGTGCCACAGCGGTGGGTAGGCATTGGCCGACTCGTCTCGGCTTTGGTTGATGAAACGAATGTTGTGCTCACGATTTGTCACGCCGCGGTGCAGCGTCGGCCAAGTCGTCCAGGGGTGCAGTTCCCCTTCGTCTCGGGTGAAGGTCGTGAAGGTGCGCGACTGTTTCAGCAACCGTGCCATGGCCGACTTTGGCCGCCGCGCGACATACCAGTCCACCACGCGCCAGGGAACCTCATTCAGTTCATAGAGGATCAGGGGTTGATCCTTCGACAGGAAGGGTCTGAGTTGCAGAGGTGACATTTCCGATTCTGGTGTGGCGCCGCGAGGCAGCGGCAAGGTGCTGGACCGTAAACGCTCCTAGCTCGACGTGAAACCTAGGTTCAGCGCTTCCTGCCAAAACTCTCCACCTGTCTAGAGCACACTGCGTATCTTATAGCTATCGCTTAGAGGTTCCAGAAGCCGCCATAGAGTCGCTCATCGAGGTGTCAAGTTCGTTCTGAGACCGGCGGAAGCGAGCAACATAGGAAAAAGTGCGATTGCCACCTCAAGGGAGGCGGACGCCATGGCCGTAGCCTTCTTGGATACTCCTCATGGCCTCGGTCCCAAGGACGGGCTTCTCGGGGTGGTCAGCCCGGGGCGGCGGTTCAGCCAAGCCTGGAACATCAGCACATTCCACAGCGCGTACTGCCAGTTTCGCTGACCGGACAGGTGTTCTCGCCAGCGTGCGCGTACCGCGGTCGCATCGAGGAAGCCCTCTGCGCGCAGGCGCGACTCTTGCAACAGTTCCTCGGCCCAGGCGCGCAGCGGCCCGCGCAGCCATTGATCCAGCGGCACGCCGAAGCCCTGCTTCGGGCGTTCGATCAGCGCGCGCGGGACGTGCCGGTAGAGCACCTGCCGCAGCAGCCACTTTGACTCTTTGCCGCGAAGCTTCTGGTGCAGCGGTACGCCCCAGGCGAACTCGACGATGCGGTGATCGAGCAACGGTACCCGCGTTTCCAGGCTGACGGACATGGCTGCGCGGTCGACCTTGGCGAGAATGTCGTCAGGGAGATAGCCCAGTTGGTCGGCGAGGCACATGCAGTCGACACCGTTCGCATCGGCCCGCAGCGTGGCAGCGAGAGCCTCTATGCGAGGTCGTCGCGCGCCAGCACCGGGCACCACCTGCTCGACTTCTTCCCAGTGGGACAGAAGAGTCTCGTACATGGCCAACTGCGTCGGCGCGCGCATCACGCGAGTAGCGAACTTGTGCACCTTGTCGCCCGCGTTGCCGATACGCCGCTGAGGCGGCAGCAAGGCGTTCGGCACGCCGAACAGGCGGTCCCAGGTACCCGGCGAGATTGCGATAGCCGCGCTGGCCGCCGCTCGGCGCAGAGGCAGCGGAAACCGCTGCAGCGAACCCCAGGTTCTCGCCGCAAGGCGGTAGCGGTTGTAGCCGGCAAAGAGCTCGTCGCCAGCATCGCCCGACAGCGCCACCGTGACGTCGCGGCGCGCCATGCGGCTTACCAGGTAGGTGGGAATCTGTGACGGATCGGCAAACGGCTCGTCGTAAAGATCAGGCAACTGCTCGACCACCGCCAGTGCATCGGCCTCGGTCACGTAGTGCTCGGTGTGCTGTGTACCGAGGTGCTGGGCTACCGCTTTGGCGAACTCGGCCTCGTTGAAACCGGGCTCGGAGAATCCGATGGAGAAGGTACGTACCCGCGTGCTGCTTTGTCGCATCATCATGGCCACGACGGCGGAGGAGTCGACGCCACCAGAGAGAAACGCGCCCACCGGCACGTCGGCCATGATCTGACCGCGAACTGCCTGCCCGAGCAGTCGCTCGAGTTCGTCCGATGCGTCGGTGTCGTTCAGCGTGGGGCCGGCGGCGCGCTGCCGGCCAGCGGCGGCGACCTCCATCAAGCTCCAGTAGCGGCCGCTGCGCGTTTGGCGCGATAACGGCAGCGTCATCCAACTGCCTGGCTCAAGCTTGCGCACGTGCGCGTAGATTGATCGCGGAGCACCGATGCACGAGTACTGCAGCAGGTCGGCAATGGCGTCGCGGTCGATAGCGCCCTCGAAGCGTGGGTGCGCCTCGAGGGCGCGGAGCTCTGAACCGAACACGAAGTCGCCGGACGGCAGCGCGCCCCAGTAGAGCGGCTTCTCGCCGAGGCGGTCGCGCGCGAGCGTGAGCTCCTTTTCGTGGTTATCCCATACGGCGACAGCGAACATGCCCACGAGCAGCGGCAGCGAGGCAATGACGCCGTGGCGATCGAAGCAGGCGAGCAGCGTCTCGGTGTCGGAGTGACCGCGCCAGGGCAGGGGTCCGAACTGCTGGCGGAGTTCGGCATGGTTGTAGATTTCGCCGTTGAAAACCACGACGTAGCGACCGCTGGCTGAGGTCATCGGCTGGCGGCCTTGAGGCGACAGGTCGACGATGGCCAGCCGGCGGTGCCCAAGCGTCACCCCGCTGTCGGGATCGGTCCAGACGCCTTGTGAGTCGGGCCCGCGATGTGCGATTCGTGCGCACATCGTCAGCGCGACTGCCGCCGGATCGGCATCTGGCCTGGAAGGAGGAGGTAGGAAGCCTGCAATTCCACACATGTTCAGTAGACGGACCCTAGGCCGGGCCCTGGTTGTAGCCTCGCGAACGGTACAAGGCCGCCGTCGTCGCGGGTGGGCGCATTGGAACCAATGCGATCCAGAGATTTACTGTGCGGTACGGCAGGTACATCCGACGCTCCTCTGAAGGTCCTTGCGGAAATCTAGACGCGGCGGATTTCGAACTCAATCTCGTAGCAACTAACTAGCCAGCAGAGGTTCTCTTCATAGAACTCGCGAAGAAAAGTGCTCGAGTTGATCAAGATACCGAACGCGCGCTTGAATGCATGGCGAACATAGCGCGGGCGGTAGGACTTGAAGCCAAGTCTGGCGTCAATCAACCTGAAGGGAGCGCTCAGCGCGTACTGCGGAACCTTCCGCACAAAGATGTCTTGATCGCAGAAGTACGAAAAGGTGTACAGCCCAAAAGGCACCCGGTGAGTTGGGTCGGAGTAATAAAAAGGATTGGAGAAGTGTGGAACCACGACGCGAAGAGTGGCTCCTATTGACATTACCCTCCCGAGTTCGTTCATCAAGCGTGGAAGGTCGCTTACGTGTTCAAGAAAGTGGGATGTAAATACTGCGCTTACGCAGCCGTCGGGAAGCAATTCTAGGATTTCGTACACGTCGCCAACTAGGTCGACGCCTTCAAACGGTAGCAGGTCGACTCCTACTGCGCTGGGGTCGACTTTACGGGGGCCGCATCCCAACTCAAGGCGAACCTGGTGTCCCGCCTTGACTTTCGCGAGAACTCCGCTCCTGTCCTGCGGTGCTTGATGTGCGACGGGTCGCCCCGCAGTGGAGCTAGGCTCTGGGTTATCAAGTGACAAACTGATTTACTCCATGTTTGCTTTATCGGGCACGGCGCCTGTTTGTCAGGCGGCGGAGTCGAACAGCGAATCCACCACCGCTGTGGCTGTGGCCGTGGTGCAGTACCGCTGCTCGACCATGCTGCGGCCGCTGCGTCCGTAGTCTGCCCTCAACCAAGGTTCTACCATCAGCTTAGAGAGAGCGGTCACCCACTCCTCGTCATTAGCAGCCAACTCGCCATTCACGCCCGGTACGACAATCGTCGAATTCACTCCGATGGGGGACGCAACAACCGGGAGGCCACAAGCCATGTACTGAATGAGCTTGTAGCCGCATTTGCCGCGCTCCCAAGGTGAGTCGATGAGGGGCATGATCCCAATGTCAATCTGCGCAATCTGATCTGCTTCTGATTCTTCGCTCCAGTCGACGCAGTCAATTGCAACCCCAGCTACTGGCGGTATTCGGGCGCCGATGACCTTGAATCGAATGGGATGTTTGGTGGCGAGTTCTTGTAACGCGGGAAGCGCTACCTTCAGGTAGTGCGCTGTAGCGGGTGTGCCGATCCAGCCAATGACTAGCTCCCCGCCGACGGAAAGACTGCGCTGATGCTTCACCGCATAGCGTTCCAATTGGACGGCCGTAGGGATCACGCGCACATCCTTCGCGCCAGCAGCAATGGCGCGTTCCGCCAAGTATGGGCTTCCGACAGTCACAACGGTGGCTTGCCGCATCAGGCTATCGATTTTTCTGCCAAACCACAGGCGCAAAACCATCACTCGATGCGTGTCGTAGAAGTGGAAAGTTGCGTCATCGAGGTCGAGAACATACGAGTGGCCCGACAGAAGCCAGCGTTCGAACCATGCAGGTGCCCACGGCCACAACTCCTTTTCGATCCACACGCAGTCTGGCCGCGACCAAGGCCGAAGAAGGGACAGGATAGTCAAAAGCCTTGTGGCATAGCCCATGACAACGCTATATGGCGCCCTGCTTCCCGAGTAGAGGCGACGGAGGTACTTGTCATCAAGCAGGGCGTTGATTTCGACGCGCCATCCCGCTGCAGAGAGGCTGGGTAGATACTGAAACAGACGCATCCGGGACGAAGCTCCCAGTGTCGAATACCGGGTAAAGGCGTAAAGCCGCTTCTGTTTCGTCGTCACGGTGAGGTCGTTGAGTTTGCCCACAGCGCGCGAAGCAAAAGAAGATACCCCCGCCAGACCGAGACAACATCGTCAATGCGCCCACGCCAAAGTGCAAATACTGTGCGTGATAGCGGTTCCAGAAGCCAAACGGTAAGGTGGGTGAGCGCAAGTTCTGTGACGCTAAAGTGTTTGCGGGCGTAGAGGATTCTGCTGCGTAGTTGGTACATCAATCTTCGATCACGAACCTTGCTCGAACTTCCGCCACCGATGTGGTGTACCTGAGTTCCTCCAAGGAAGAGGCTGGTCGCACCAATGTCCCTCGCTCGCAGAGCAAAGTCAACTTCTTCGAAATACACGAAGAACCGCTCATCGAACCCGTCGAGTTTTTCAAACAGTTTTCTGCTGGTCATGAAGAACGCCCCCATGACTTGATCGACGAAGCGCGTCTCTCTATGGTCCCAGTCAATCATGAGATGTGCCAGTTTCGGCCATATACGGTCAAGGCCTAGTGCTCCCGCCGCGAAGTGCTTGGCACGAGGAAAGCGAGCGCAAGAGACGGATATCTTCCCTTCGCCGTCCAGCAATTGAACACCCACAATTCCCGGAGCGTCGTGCGCCTCGGTGAGCGTCCGGATAGGCTCGACCAGCGATCGCTCCAATAGTCGCGTGTCAGGGTTCAAAAAAAGCAAGATTTCTGAGTTGCCGTATCGCGCACCTTGATTGCAGGCTGCTCCGAACCCCCGGTTAACTTGATTTCGGACGATGACAAGCGGGAGTTCCAACTGCTCTATCTGTTCGATGGAATCGTCCGACGATGCGTTGTCTACCACGACAACGTGTTCTAGAGCCCAACCAACGGGCAGACAGGCGGTCGAAATCGATGACAAACATTCTCGAAGTAGGTTGCCGGTATTCCAGTTGACGATGACAATGCTCAAGCTGTGTGTAGAGGCTGCACTGGTACTCTGATTCATTTGGAATGAAGGTTGCAGTTCTTGGTCCGAGAGCAGCGAACGTCCCATCGGCAACTCCGCGAGTGCGCAATGCCTCATCCTACTGGGCGGCGCGCGTCGGCTAGGAGCGAACGGATGCTAAAGGACAAATCGAGTCACTGGCGCGAATTCGTATGGCATCGACAGCAATCCAACCCGTACTTGCAAAATGAGTCCTAACAGGCAGTAGGCCACCGTCAGAATCCTCGACAGATTGGTGCCCGACGCGAGAGAGACAGCAAGAACAAGTACTGCGAATGCGTCGCAAAACTCGTATATGCGAAAGGCGAGTGCCGCAGACACGTTGCGGAAAGCGACGAGCATAATCAGTCCGCAAGCCGCAAGCAGCAGGCAACTGCTAACCAGTTGATGCTTACGCTCCGTCCGCCCAGCTGGACCTAGGGTCTTGGCGATCAGGATCAGGCCAGACAGCTTGACAATACCGATCATAACTGCTGTCCAGTTGGTGCCAAGCTCACCAGCGTGCATCGCGATTCGACCGTCAGTGTCCTGGAACCCTTGGAACAATGCTGTCGCGAGAGCAGTAGTCGCCGCTACGCTAGCTAGCCAGAGTGTCGTATCGCGCAAGCCCCGCAGCGGGAACATCGCCGAGAGTGGAATGAAGATCAGCGCGGATGCATGGAAACCGGCGGCGATCAGTGTGATCAGCAGCCACGAAAGGCGCCGTCCTTCGAGCAGCTCAAGCAGCGCCAGAAAGCAGAAGGAGATGGCGATCGCAATCCGAATCTGAGTGAATTCATGAAGGAAGAATGTCGTGCACAGGATTGCCAGCCAGGCGGGTGCAGTGTTGCCATCAAGGACGCGTGAAAAGGCAATCTGCTTCAGCGAAACGCTTATGATGGCTGCTGCGAGCATCAGAGCCTGAAGTCCAGCGCCCATGCGTTGCAGAGCGTCCATGATCGCGCCAAACAGGATGTCTTTGCCGAGAAAGAGTCTTGCAGGAAATTCGACATCTAACTCTAGCATCAAGTTCCAGAGAACCTCGTATTCTTCAAAGTCAGTACTCGTGGACCGTAGCCCGGCAAAGCCTGCCAGCAGCAATGCGAAAAGCCACCCCAGGAGTCGACGAGAAGCAGGGGCCAACTGACCGAACAAATAGGTCAGTGCACCGGTTGTCATCAGGGTGCCGTAAGCCAGCATTGCCGATCAACCCGATATCATGAGCGAGAGGAATCTGGGTGCGACGACAGACCAGTGAAAATGCGAGACGTCTTTGCATGCCGTTTCGATCTTTGCAGCTAGTGTGCTGTGCGACGCCTGCAGTAGTTCTTCGACTTTGTCGACAATTGCGTGGCTGTCCCTAACTGGCACGAGCCATGCATTCTGGTCATTGGCCGGCAGGTAACCCGTTGTGATCACGGGGGTTCCACATGACATACCTTCCAATACTGGGTAGTGGCATGCTCCTAGCTGAACGGTGCCGGGCGCCACGATCACGTCTACGGACCGATAGAAGTCCGCAAGTTCGCGATCGCCCTTCGGGTGAACGACCTCGCAGCGCGGGTGGCTCCAGCCTTCGGGAAGATTGCCGAACGCGACTTTCAGGCGCATGTTTTCGTGGCGCTTTGCGAGTTCCTCGAACGCTTGGAGGGCATAGATGATGCCCTTGGCGGGCTCGCGTCGACCAATAACGCCTAGTATCAGTGCGCCTCTGTGGTCGAAGCGCGGGATCTCGCGGCGCTGGTAGAAGATGTGCCCATCTACACCCGGAGGCATCCATTCAGCTGCACGAATGCCTTTGTACCGCATATAAATGGGCGCGTTGGCTATCTGCAGCATCGGCAGCTTGTAGCTCAGCCAAGAAAGCAACCGGAGTATAACCGACTTGACTCCTTTTTCGAGCGCGTAGTACTCGGGCTCGTACGCCTGAACGTAGTAGATTCTTTTGGTTGCTTGGCCGCGTGACCCAAGAAACACTGGCAATGCAGTTAGCGATTGGTTTGCAATGATGACGTCGTACCGCCGCCCGATCGACGCAATGGCGCGAGTCATTCCTGCGTAGATGGACCACGCGTTGTTCGAGGCGGAGAAGGAACCCTTGCGTTCGCTTTCCGATACTTCGCTGCCGCGTGTGTCGAAGTAGCGGATCCCAGCGCGCGTAGGAAAGTACGGAGCCGTTGTTCTTTGGTCGACGAGAAAGTCGACACGAGCGCCGAGGTCCGTCCAGTGGTTGGCCAGCTCAGAGAGAACGCGATACCCCCCGGAGTTCCCGAATGAGCTGATGGGGATCAGAATCCGGGGGGGGGTGTTGGTGGCGGTTGTCATGATTCTGGGCTGGCGTGGGATTCGGCTCTAGTTTATTGGGAGTTTATGGCCTGATTGAGCGTTCTCGCCAGCCTGTTCAATTGCAGATGTACCACAATCCAGTATGCGGCGTAGGTAAGTGCATAACCTGCTGCTGCTCCTTGCAAGCCCCACGCCCGTGTGCACACCACCGTGAGTACCGCTAACAGGACTCCGAATGCAACTTCAATCACGATGAAGAGCCTCACCCGAGCATGGCTGATCATGGTAAATGCAGCGACCCAACTCGCTACCTTGAGTGTGTCTCCGACCAATTGCCATGCGAGCGCATCGGCGATCGGAGCAAACTCTTTTGAAAACAAAACGCGAACCAGCGGGTCCTTAAGCAGAAAGATGCTGGCCGACGTTACACAGACGATTCCCAGCACAAACCTGTAGCCGCGACGAACCTCTCGACGCAATTCCGCCCCATCCTTGATCTCCGAGAAGCGTGGCAGGAAGTACAGCGCAAGTGTTGTTGTTAGGAGCAGGAGGTGCATCTCACTGAGTTTCGCCATGGCTTGCCACAGTCCGGCGGCGCTCGGTCCAAGGGTCGCGCTGACACCTTCGCGGATCGCGATGTGCGCGATCGGCACGACAATGGCTGTGGTTGCTGCCATCAGTACGTAGCCCGAGAGGGCCCGGGCGCTAGCAACGTCCGGCGGTCCAAAGAGCCTGCTCAAATGGCCAGGACAGGCGCGCCAAAAGAACACCATGGCCACCACGCCAGCTATGGCCTGGCTGGCGGCTGTCGCCACGAGAGCGCCCGACAAGCTCCAGGTTGAAACCAGGACGACAGCGATGCCTGTTCCCAGCAGGCTTCCAACTATGTTTGCACCCACGAATGCGTGCACCTTCTTTAGTCCGCTGAGTACAGCCAGTACGAATGCATTCACTGCGAGCAATGGCGTCAGGGCAGCCAGCAGAAAGAAGACGCCCACCAGTGCTCGGTCAGCCAGCAGGTTGGTCGCAAGCCATGGTGCGAGTGCAAGTAGGAGCGCCGAGGCCAAAATGACGCCACAAGCAGATATCGTGACTCCAGTACGCCAGACGGCGTCTCGACGGACTGGATCGGCGGAGTACTCGGCTGTGTACTTGGTCATTCCTGCGCTAAGCGCGCCACCGACAATGGCGACGATCAGCGTGAGGGCACTCTGGAATTGTCCGACCACTCCATAGCCGGTGGGACCGAGATGAAGCGCGAGTACCTTGTTGAGCACGAGCGCTGCGCCAATGCGAGTCGCTACTCCCAGACCGTTCAGCGCACTGGTGCGCGCCAAGTTCATGGGTCAGCACCCCTTGCGAAGGCGTTGCAGTAGCGGACTCAAACAGCTGCTCGAATGGCAGCTACTACCTTTTCCGCTTGCGCGAAGGAAAGCGTTGGCCCCAGTGGAAGGCTCAGCACTTCGCGATGTATGGCTTCGGAGATCGGGAAGTCGCCGGTTCCGTGCTTCAGACCGGTGTACGCGGGCTGCAGATGCGGAGGAACCGGGTAGTGGATCACTGTGCCAACGCCCGACTCCTTCAACGCGTGCGCCAAGCGATCTCGCTGGGGGTGACGCACCACATACAAGTGCCACGCGCTGACGCAGTCGGGGGCAATGTAGGGAAGCACGAGGTCTAGGCCGGACAGCCCCTGGGTGTACAAGTCAGCGATCAGGGCTCGATGGCGGTTCTCGCGATCAAGGGAAGGCAGCTTCGCGCGCAGCAAGGCAGCCTGCAACTCATCGAGCCGCGAGTTCCAGCCGATAACTTCGTTGTGGTACTTCACCCGCGAACCGTAGTTCCGCAGCACGCGAATGCGTTCAGCGAGCTCGGGGTCGTCGGTGGTGATGGCGCCTCCGTCGCCTAACGCCCCGAGGTTTTTGCCAGGGTAGAAGCTCCAGGCCACGACATCACCGTGCGCACCGATGCGCCGCCCCTTGTAGGTGGCACCATGGGCTTGGGCACCGTCTTCGATCACTCTCAGACCGTGCTTGCGGGCTATGTCCAAAATTGGGTCGAGATTGGCGGCCTGTCCGTACAGGTGCACAGGCATGATTGCCCGCGTCCGCGCAGTGATGGCTGACTCAAGGCGCGAAGGGTCGAGGTTGTAAGTGCGCGGATCAGGTTCTACAGGTACTGGGCGTGCCCCGGCTTGAGTCACGGCCAGCCATGAGGCGATGTAGGTGTTCGATGGCACCAGCACTTCGTCGCCGTCGCCGATATCGAGGGCCCGGAGCGAGAGCGTCAGCGCGTCGAGGCCGTTGGCCACGCCCACGCCGTGCCTAGCACCGCAATAGGTGGCCCACTCCTGCTCGAAGGCTTCCGTCTCGGCACCGAGAATGAACCAGCCTGAGGCGAGGACGCGGTCAAACGCCGCGCGTAGAGACTCCGCGTGCGTAAGGTTGACTGCCTTCAGATCGAGGAACGGGATCATTCGTGGTCTTTGGTTGGTGCTGCCTTGCCGTGCCCGAACTCGGCCAGCCAAGCTTCTACAACAGCGTCAGGGTAGCCGCGGTGAAAGTGGCGGCGCCAGGGGTAGGCCGGCTGGCCTGAGCCGTCGCGCAGCTTGATGTCGGCGGTAGGGCATACAGGCTTGGCCGGCGCACCAGCAACCACGGTATCTACGTCGACATCACGGCTGACGGAACTGTGTGCCCCGACAAGCGCACCTCGGCCGATGCGTACTCCAGGTAGAACAAGCGACATCGTGGCGACGGCGACGTAGTCTTCAAGCGTCACACCACGCATCACCTCGCTAGGGGGGTGCGGATCGTTGGTGAGTACGACATAAGGGAAAATCCACACGAAGCTACCCACGGTGGAGTGTTGTCCGATATGGACGTTGCTGTGAAAGCGCACATAGTCGCCAATGCGGCAGGTGCCTTGGATGTCGCCCAGCGTGCCTATCTGAAGGTTAACGCCCGCTTCTGTGCCTTCGCGGACGGTGACCCTGTGGCCAGTGACTAGTCGCTCACCGAAGGTTGATCCTTCGTAAAAGACGCTGTGTGACCGCACGAGCGAGCTCGCGCCGATCACGAGCGGTCTTCCGCCGGACCGTGCGCTGGGATGACCGATTTCGCAATGGGAGCCGATCTCGCACCCGTCACCAAGGTCGACGTTGTCGTGAACAATCGAGAACGCGCCGATGCGTACGCCGACGCCCAGCCTCGCCCGACTCGAAACAATAGCGGATGGATGAATCAAGTGAGCAACTCCTCAGCGGTCACGCCGCATCAATTCCGCGCCGCAACCAACTCGAGGTACTGTGCGTAATCGCGAATGTAGTCTGCGGCGTCGTAGTAATGAGAGGCGAACACCAGTAGCACCGCATCGCTGGTGTACTTGTACTGGATGCCCCAGGTCATGGGCGGTAGGTAAAGACCCTTCTCCGGCGCGTCGAGCAGTACCTCAACGCGACGTTCCCCGTCGTCTGCGACCACAGTGCAACTACCGCGCACACAGATTAGGAACTGATGACACTCGTGGTGCGCGTGCTCACCCCGCACTTCGCGGTTAGGCACACCGAACACCATGAAGTATCGCTCAGGGACGAACGGGATGTCCTTGGCGAACTCGCCTACCGTCAGATTCCCCCGGAGGTCGGGTATCACCGGCAGCCGATGTAGCGTGACGCCTCTCACTTGCGTGGGCTCGACACCTCGTGCGGCTGACACCGCCAGCCCGGTCGGATTGCGGCCGACACTCTCGGTCTCGACGTATCCGACGATGGTCGCCGGGTTGCCGTCGACTATGGCCCTCGGGGGTACCGAACGTGTCACGACGGCTCCAGCTCGGACGACGGCTTGGGCTGCGACGGTTACACCCGCCAGCACAGTGGCGCTGGCGCCCACCCGTACGCGCTCCCCGAGCACCGCCGCCGGCTGCCCGTCTTCTCCAGCCTCGAGCACTGCGTTCGGACCGATCCGCGAGCCGGCTCCGACTTGCGCCTTTGCGCCAATGCGGGCGCCAGCTTCCACGACGCAGTGTTCGCCTATGCAGGCACCGAAACCAACCGACGCTGAGGCATCGATCGTCGAGGTCTCACTGTGGGCCATGAGGGGATCGCTTTTCAAGAGGCAGCAGAGCGGCTGCGCGACAATGCGGATGTAAGGAGTTGCAGGTCCTCGCCGTTGGCCGGATTGGCGGCCCAGGACCGCCAGACCGCTCGGCCGACCACTATCAAGGCTAGGCCAATGAAGGCGCTCGTCGCGGTGACGGCTACAACCAGAGCTCGTCGCGGCCACGAGCGGCGTTCTGGCGGCGCTGCCACGTCAACCACCTGAATCAGCGCTCCTTCCTTGGCCTCGTCGAGCCGGGCTAATTCATACTGTCGAGAAAAGAGTTCGAACAATGTTTCCTGGTACTTAAACTCGCGGAATTTGCCAACATAGTCCGAGCTCTGCCCAGTCTGCGAGCTTGTCTCCTGGCGCGATAACTCGACCCGAAGCGCTGAGACGATTGAAGACTGGCGCTGCACTTCGGGCGAATTGTCAGTGAGCGTCTTGCGAAGCGCCTGAAGCCGCACTTCCGCGTTGGTAAGTTCCGCTTGCAGGCGTGCATACCCTTCCGCCGCTGCGCGCGGCTCAGCCCGCAGAGCCCCGGGGTTGAAGCCACTAGCCTGCAGTGCAATCTGTGCCTTCGTCAGCCGGTCCCGGGTCTGCGCGAGTTGCTGCTCGAAAAACTGCCGACGTTCCTGCGCCTCCGTAAGTGCCAACTGAGAAGTCAGGCGCCGCAGTTCATCAACGTGCCGGTTGGCCAGGTCGGCGGCACGTTGAGGCGATCTGTCGTCGACCTCCACGGCAATCAGTCCGTCCTTCTTGCCGATTGCGATGCGTACGTTGCTGGCGAGCTCGCGCCGTGCATCGACTTGGAGCTCGTTGCCGTACACCTCAAGCAACTTGAAGTCCCGGATAAGCCGGTCCTGCACGGTGGCGCTCTGCAGCAGCGCGACGTACTGATCAGCAGGCGTCTTCAGGCCAGCAGCAGCACCCGCTAGCCCGCCAAGCGCCCCGAGAGACGCCAGCGCGGACGCCGCGACGCTCTGCTGCTGCTGTGGTGGAAGGAACAGTGTGCGCGCTGTGTATACGGGCGGGATGGCGAACGAAATTGCTGCAGCTGCCGCCGCCGCAACGAAAGCCCCACCCATGAGTAGCCGCCAACTCTGCGCCAGCGCAACTATGACATCGATCAGGCCTAGTTCATTGGCGTCGATGCTGCCCTGGGTGAGCGTCGGCGGTTGGGCTTCGGTCCTCATCGTGTCGCACTCACGATGCCTGCCACGCCCAACCCGAACTGAAAGACGATCTGGGTCCAGTCCCTTGCCGCCTGCAGGAAGGTGGTTTTGTCCATTTCTTCGGGCACGAAGACGGTGTCGCCTGGCTCAGCCGGCAGTTGGTCCAGCCCTGCAGACTGGCCAAACCACGTGCTGCCGCGCTGTGCGGTGCTCACTACACTGCCATTGCTTCGCACCACGAACACACTGCGGCGATCGGCTCCCTTGGTTGGTCCGCCGGCGAGCTCTACGTAGTCGCCGATGCTTCGCCCGGGCAGGTGCAGGTAGCTCGCTGCGTTGAAGACGCTGCCAAAAACCCCTACGGTCGAGGGGCGAGCAGGAATGAGGATGCGGTCGCCGTCTTCCAGCGCCAGGTCTGGCAACTCGGTGGCATTCGGACCAAGCTGCATCACAATTCGGCCTGTGGGGCGGAGTGCACGCAAACGCTCCACCAGCCGCTGTGCGCCAGCGGCGCGCGCTTGCTGGGCTGCCGCGTCTTCGCTACTAGACACCCGTTGAGCACCGGAAGATCGCGCAAGATCAGTTTCGAGGTCGCGCAGTGCGCGGTCGTAATTCTCCTGCTGGGCTCTCTGCACGCTCACACGGGAAAACTCGGCGGCAAATAAGTAGGCGCCCGGCGCGTAGCCGCCCGCAGCGCGAATGGCATCGCTTAAGCTACTCGCTGCAGGCAGAACATACTGGCCCGGACGGAGAACCTCGCCCTCGACAGTGATCCGCTTGGCTTGACGCTGTACCGGCAGCACAGCGCTGACGGCACTGAAGGCCCGTAGCAGGTCGCCTTGAGCCAAGCCGGCCTGCCCGTCTCGAGGTAGCTCCAGTTGCGAGATACGGTCAGTGTTGCGTTCAGCCAGCCGTTCCACCGCTAGTCGCGTGCGGTCGGCCACTGCTGTAAAGCCGCCCACCATGCGTAGCGCATCATTCACCGTTTCTCCGGGCTTTAACTCAATGACGGCGGGCTTGTTGACGCTGCCGATGAAGCCAATCTGCGTCCCAACCGGCCCCACATGCACCACATCGCCCGCTCGTAGCACGCGGTCTGCTGAGCGGTCACCGTTCAGCAGAAGGTCGTACAGATCGAACTTCGCCACTGTTTCGGCGCCGCGCCGCAGCTCGACTGCTCGGAAACTGCCGGCGGCCGAGGGCCCGCCCGCGCGCATGAGTGCGGTGACCACAGTGGAGAGGCTGGTCACTGTGTAGGCGCCGGGGTTGACGACGAATCCCGTCACGAAAACACGGATGCCGCGAAGCTGGCCCAGAGTGACGCTAATCTCGAAGTTGCGGAAAACGGTGGCGACGCGGCGCTTCACCACCTCTTGCAACTCGCTAAGCAGCACGCCCGAAACCTGCACCGTGCCTACTCGCGGAATGGTGATCCGGCCGCCGCGATCCACCACCAAGCGCAGGTCGGCGTCCACCGAGCCCCAAAGACCGACCATAACCTCGTCACCGGGGCCGATGATGTAGTCGGCTGGCGCCAGAGGACTCAGCTCGGTCCCTTGCATATCGAGATCGCCCGTTACGAGTTCGGCACCGAGGCGGCGCACAGCGGGCTCGGTGCCGGCCTGCTGCTGCACGTGGCGCTCAAACTCGCCTGGAACGTAGGGCGGAGAAGGGGTTGCCAGCCTGGGCTGGCTTCCAACCTCGCGCGTACCCAAGCGATCGTCCGCAGGATTGCGTAGACGCAACGGACCACTGCCGACGGCCTGGGACTCCGTCATCTCCGCGCCGATCCTGGGCAGGCCTGGATTGAGAGAAGTCTGCGCCTGCGCACTTGTCCAGAAGGCTGCTAGGGCAAGCATGGCGCTGGCTGAGGCGATCAGCCCAAGCGCTCGGGTGGGCCAGGAAAAAGGTGGCATCTTTAAGCGCGGCGAACGTAGGAGAACTCTGACGACATCATTGCGGCTCGTCCCTAGTTGGCTGCGGCCGCGCCTTGGAAAATCACGCATTCATTCTAGCCACAGGGTGTAGACGCCCTAGGCCGCTCCCGCGAAGGCGTGCCGATGCTCACTTGCTGATGGCGATAGCACTGTCGCTCTACGCCATCACGCTCGTCGTGCGTACGGCTCGCAAGCATGCCTTCCTCCGCCACGACCGACATCCTCTGGCTCGACTGGTTCACGGCCACTTGTGTCGGCTCCTGGCTCCTCAACCCCCACCGGCCGTGCCTGGTATCGTCGATGAGCCCGGCTCAGCTGATCGAGAAATAGGCTTTGTTTTGATCTGGGAACCCTGCGCCCTCGACGACTTGGCCTGCGCGGCCTGCGTGGCCTGACAGTTTGGCTGCCCGGTCATGCTTGCCATCGAGCTGAACGACATCTTCGCCCGTACTCGGATTCTTTGTCAGGAGCTTCCCGGCCGCCTTGAATCATCGGCGCTGAGTCTTCGCGCGGTGCCTACACAGGACACTGGGTGACACATCTACCTTGCCACACCAATCCATTGGCCTCTGCACAGCTGGGCCGAGAATGACCGCAAAGTCCAGACAATGGCTCGGTGCAACTTGATCACCTCTCCATACCTGTCGCTGTAGCGCGTTCCACTATTGGAGCGTGCTAGTGATCTCGAGAAGTATGCCGTTGATGGCGCGCTTCCATCTCGCGCTGACCCGCATTTGGCTGTAACGGGAAGTCGTGTGATTCAAGTCACCGTTCCGAAGGCGCCACAGGCTGCGCCTTAGCCGTCTATCCCTGAGAGCGGATAATGCCGATGATGAGCTTCCCCACTGACCCGGCGCCGTCATTCGCGACCACTACTGAACCCTCGACTGACGCCCCCCTCTTCAACACCCTCCCCCTAGACCCTAAGCTCCTCCGAGCCGTGGCCGACAGTGGCTACACGGCCATGACCCCTATCCAAGCCAAGGCCATCCCCATCGTGCTGGCGGGGCGGGACGTGATGGGCGCGGCGCAGACGGGCACGGGCAAGACCGCGGCTTTCACCATCCCGCTGCTGCAGAAGATGCTGCGGCATGAAAACGCCAGCATGTCGCCGGCCCGCCACCCCGTGCGGGCCCTGGTGCTGGCGCCCACGCGCGAGCTGGCCGACCAGGTGGCCAACAACGTCAAGAACTACGCCAAGCACACGCACCTGCGCTCGGCGGTGGTGTTTGGCGGCATCGACATGAAGCCGCAGACGCTGCAGCTCAAGGCGGGTGTCGAGGTGCTGATCGCCACGCCCGGCCGCCTGCTCGACCACATCGAGGCCAAGAGCGCCGTGCTGAACCAGGTCGAGTACGTCGTGCTGGACGAAGCCGACCGCATGCTCGACATCGGCTTCCTGCCTGACCTGCAGCGCATCCTGTCCTACCTGCCCAAGGCCGGCCGGCAGACGCTGCTGTTCTCGGCCACCTTCTCGCCCGAGATCAAGAAGCTGGCCAACAGCTACCTGCAAGATCCGGTGCTGGTGGAAGTGGCGCGCCCCAACGCCACGGCTTCCACCGTGGAGCAGCGCTTCTTCGGTACCAACGACGACGACAAGCGCGCCGTGGTGCGGCAGATCATCAAGCAGCGCGGCCTCACGCAGGCCATCGTCTTCGTGAACTCGAAGCTGGGCGCCGCGCGCCTTGCGCGTTCTTTCGAGCGCGACGGCCTGCGCACGCAAGCCCTGCACGGCGACAAGAGCCAGGACGAGCGCCTGAAGGCGCTGGCCGCCTTCAAGGCCGGCGAGGTGGATTTGCTCGTCGCCACCGACGTGGCCGCGCGCGGCCTCGACATCACCGACCTGCCGGCCGTTTTCAACTTCGACGTGCCCTTCCACGCCGAAGACTACGTGCACCGCATCGGCCGCACCGGCCGCGCGGGGGCTTCCGGTCTGGCCGTCACCCTGGTCACGCGCGACGATGCGCGCATGGTGGCCGACATCGAAAAGCTCATCAAGAAGAAGCTCGACATCGAGCCTTTCGAGCTGGAAGACGACCGGCCGCGGCGCCCGCGGCGGGAAGAGGGCGATGAGCCGCGCGAGCCTCGCGAGCCGCGTGCTCCTCGGGAAGCACGCGAGGATGTCGCCGTCAGTGCTGCCCCGCGCGAGCGCAGCGCCGAGCCCGCGCGCCGTGCGCCTGCCGCTTCCCGCGACCCCTTCTTCGACCAGCCCTACGAGCCGCCCGCCCGGGAAGCCCCGCCCGCCTGGGAAAGCGCGCCCAAGGCCGCCGTGCCAGCGCGCGCCGGGCTGTCGCCGAACATCCGCCCGAAGAAGAAGGTGGCGTCGCTGCTCGGCGGCAGCCGCTGAAGCCCCGCTTCAGCCCGCCAGCAGGCTGAACACGGCGGGCCAGCGGTCGGGCAGCTGCGGCGGGCGTTCGCGCCAGGCGGCCACGCTCTCCGTGCGGCTCCAGCCGCCGGCCAGCGTCAGGCCGCAGCTGATGCCCACGCGGGTGCCGGCCTGCAGGCCGGCCAGCAGGGCGGCCAGCAGCGCGGCATTGCGGTAGGGCGTTTCAATGATCAGCTGGGTTTGCTGCAGCCGCCTCGACAGGGCTTCCAGCTCCCTCAGCCGCGCCGTGCGCGCGCCGGCTTCCTGCGGCAGGTAACCCACGAAGGCGAAGGTCTGCCCGTTCAGCCCGCTGGCAGCCAGCGCCAGCAGCAGCGAGCTTGCACCCGGCAAGGGCAGCACGGGCACGCCTGCTGCGTGTGCGGCCTGCACCAGCGCAGCGCCGGGGTCGGCCACGGCGGGCAGGCCGGCTTCTGACAGCAGGCCCACATCGTGCCCTTGCAGGGCCGGCTGCAGCAGCGCCAGCCAGGCCGCAGGCGGCACGGGCTCGTGGCTGCCCTTGCGCGGCCGCGGCAGTTCGGTGATGGCGATGGCCTGCAGCGGCAGTGCCAGCGGAAACAGCGCCCCCACGCGCTTCAGGAAGCCGCGCGTGCTGCGCGCGTCTTCGGCCACCCAGTGCTGCAGCGCGGCGGCGCGGCGCATCACGCCTTCGGGCAGCACCTCGCGCAGCTCGGTTTCATCGGCGCCCAGGTCCAGCGTGTTGGGCACCAGCAGCAGCGTGCCGGGGTTCATGGCGCCGTGCTCGCGGTGGGGCCCGCCAGGGGGTCGATGCCGGCGCCGCGCAGCAGCTCGCTGGTGCGGATGAGCGGCAGGCCGATCAGCGCCGTGGGGTCGTCGCTGTGGATGGCCGACAGCAGCGTGATGCCCAGGGTTTCGCTCTTGGCGCTGCCGGCGCAGTCATAGGGTTCGTCCAGGCGCAGGTAGCGTTCGATCTCGGCGTCGCTCAGCGCGCGGAACTGCACCGTCACGGGCGCCAGCAGGCCCTGGGCATAACCGCGGGCCTGGCACACCACGGCCACGGCGGTTTGAAACACCACCTGCTGGCCGCGCAGCCGCTGCAGCTGCGCCACGGCGCGCTCGTGGGTGCCGGGCTTGCCGAGGGCCTCGCCGTGCAGGTCGCACACCTGGTCTGAGCCGATCACCACGGCTTGCGGGTGCAGCGTCGCTACGGCCTGGGCCTTGGCGATGGCCAGGCGCAAGGCCAGCGTGGCCGGGGCTTCGCCGGGGAGCGGTGTTTCGTCGACCTGCGGCGCCACGCAGGTGAAGGGCAGGCGCAGGCGCTCGAGCAACTCGCGCCGGTAGCGCGAGGTCGAGCCCAGGATGAGCGGGGGCGGTGTGGGCATGGCCGGGATTGTCGACGGGCCGGACATCGAGACTCGGCGGGCGCGGCCCACCCGGCTCGCTACACTGCGCCGCTTTCCCTTTCCCATCAGGGCCCACGACCGATGCGCGGGCCTGAAGCGCGCAGCCATGAAAGAACGGCCCCTCGACCCGCAGGCCCTGGACGTTGCGGCCCTGTGCAAGGCCTCCGGGCAGCTGAACGGCCAGCAGCCCCTGGCGGCCATGCCGCGCCTGGCGGCCAGTTTCTGCGCGGCTTCGGACGGCAGCGCCAGCTGGCAGGCGCAGGGCAGCCTGGTGCCGGTGCTGGGTGGCGAGGCCGAGCTCTGGCTGGAACTGCAGGCCCGTGCCGACGTGCCCCTGCAATGCCAGCGCTGCCTGCAGCCGATGACGGAAGCCCTGCACGTGGAACGCCGCTTCCTCTTCGTGCGCAGCGAAGAGGAAGCCCTGCGCCTGGACGAGGAAAGCGAAGACGATGTGCTGGTGCTGCCAGCGCGCCTGGACCTGCTGGAACTGCTGGAAGACGAGCTCATCCTGGCGCTGCCCATCGTGCCGCGGCACGACACCTGCCCCAGCCCGCTGCCCATGCCCGGGCCCACCGACGAGGTGGAAGAGCCGCAGGCCCCCCACCCCTTCGCCGCACTGGCGGCGCTGAAGGGCGGCGGGGCAGGGGGCGGCCGCCCCACGTGAACGGCTTCACAGGCACCCGTGGGGCTGCCCGGCGCGCCCAGTGCTATAGTCGCGGGCTTTGCGGAAGCTGGCAGTACGCCTTAGGGTACCTCTCCGGTACCCGCGCAGCAGCACCCCCTCGGCGCCCCCTCAGCACGGTGTCAGCGCCGCCTCCAGGAGATTTTCATGGCCGTTCAGCAGAACAAGAAGTCGCCCTCCAAGCGCGGCATGCACCGCTCGCACAACGCCGTTGCCGCCCCCGGCACGGCCGTGGAGCCCACCACCGGCGAGGTGCACCTGCGTCACCACATCAGCCCGACCGGCTTCTACCGTGGCCGCAAGGTCCTGAAGACCAAGGCCGACGCCTGACACCCCATGCAGACCGTGCGCCGGTCTGCATGTCGCGCGCCTTGGCTGGCGCGCGCCTCGGGCTGAATCCCTGAGCCCCGTCGTGTCTGCCCACAGCGCCTTCACGCCGCTGCCCTTGGTTCGCCTGGCGGTCGACTGCATGGGCGGCGACCATGGCGTCAGCGTCACGCTGCCTGCCTGCCGCGCTTTCCTCGACAAACACCCTCAGGCCGAGCTGGTGCTGGTGGGTGTCATCGCCTCGCTGGAGCCGGCGCGCAACTGGCCGCGCTGCACCCTCGTGAACGCCACCGAGGTGGTGACGATGGACGACCCCGTTGAAGTGGCCCTGCGCAAGAAGCGCGACTCTTCCATGCGCGTCGCGCTGCAGCAGCTGAAGGAAGGCGCTCACGTCTGCGTTTCGGCGGGCAACACGGGCGCCTTGATGGCGGTCTCGCGCTATCTGCTGAAGACGCTGGAAGGCGTGGACCGCCCCGCCATCGCCACCGTCATGCCCAACCGGCGCGATGGCTACACCACGGTGCTCGACCTCGGAGCCAACGTCGATTGCACGCCTGAACACCTGCTGCAGTTTGCCGTGCTGGGCAGCGCGCTGGTGGCTGCCGTCGACGGCCAGGCCGAGCCCAGCGTGGGCCTCTTGAACATCGGCGAAGAAGCCATCAAGGGCAGTGAAACCATCAAGCGCGCCGGCGAGTTGCTGCGAGCGGCCGGGGAGGCCGGGCACCTCAGGTTCCACGGCAACGTGGAAGGCAACGACATCTTCAAGGGCACCGTCGACATCGTCGTGTGCGACGGCTTCGTCGGCAACGTGCTGCTGAAAACCAGCGAAGGCCTGGCTTCGATGCTGGGCGATTTCATCAAGCAGGAGTTCACGCGCACGCCCCTGGCGAAGCTGGCCGCCCTGGTGGCGCTGCCGGTGCTCAAGCGCTTCAAGCACCGGGTGGACCACCGCCGCTACAACGGCGCGGCGCTGCTGGGCCTGCGCGGCCTGGTGTTCAAGAGCCACGGCTCGGCCGATGCCTACGCCTTCGAGCACGCCCTGGCACGGGCTTATGATGCGGCGCGCAACCGCTTGCTCGACCGCGTGCAAGACCGCATCGGCGACACCCTACAGGCCGGCGGCCCTGCCGCTTCCCCACCCCCAGCGCCCCCTGCCGGCCTTGCTGCGTCGTCCCAGCAGGCCGCATGAACCCACAGGCCCCGGCCATGCCCTCACGCTATTCGCGCATCACCGGCACCGGCAGCCACCTGCCGCCGCGCCGCCTGAGCAATGCCGACATGGCGGCGATGCTGGCTGAACGGGGCCTGGAAACCAGCGACGAGTGGATCGTCGAGCGCACCGGCATCCGCGCCCGCCACTTCGCCGCCGAGGGTGTGAACGCCAGCGACCTGGCACTGCCGGCGGCACAGGCCGCGCTGCAGGCAGCCGGCCGGACGGCCGACGATGTCGACCTCATCATCGTGGCCACGTCCACGCCGGACATGGTGTTCCCCTCCACCGCCTGCATCCTGCAGAACCGGCTGGGTGCCAACGGCTGTGCGGCCTTCGACCTGCAGGCCGTGTGCTCGGGCTTCGTCTATGCGCTCACCGTGGCCGATTCGATGATCCGCGCCGGCACCGCCAAGTGCGCCCTGGTGGTGGGCGCAGAAGTGTTCTCGCGCATCCTCGACTTCAACGACCGCACCACCTGCGTGCTGTTCGGCGACGGTGCCGGCGCCGTGGTGCTGGAAGCCAGCGAAGAGCCCGGCATCCTGGCCACCGAGTTGCATGCCGACGGCAAACACGTGGGCATCTTGTGCGTGCCGGGCACGGTGTCGGGCGGCTCGGTGCTGGGCGACCCGCTGCTGAAGATGGACGGCCAGGCCGTCTTCAAGCTCGCCGTGGGCGTGCTGGACAGCGCCGCGCGCGCCGTGCTGGCCAAGGCCGGCCGCACCGAAGCCGACGTCGACTGGCTCATCCCGCACCAGGCCAACATCCGCATCATGCAGAGCACGGCCAAGAAGCTGAAGCTGCCACCGGAAAAGCTGGTGGTCACGGTGGATGAGCACGGCAACACCTCGGCCGCATCGGTGCCGCTGGCGCTGGACGCCGCGGTGCGCAGCGGCCGCGTGCAGCGGGGCGACACCGTGCTGCTGGAAGGCGTGGGTGGCGGTTTCACCTGGGGTGCCGTGCTGCTCGATTTCTGAGCCCCTGCCCGCCTGTTTTTTTCCAAGAACAAGACATCCGAGACAGCCATGCCTGCATTCGCCTTCGTCTTTCCTGGCCAGGGCTCCCAGACCGTCGGCATGCTCGACGCCTGGGGAGACAACCCCGCCGTGCGCCAGACGCTGGAAGAAGCCTCGGCCGCGCTGGGTGAAGACCTGGGCCGCCTGATCCACGAAGGCCCGGCCGAAGCGCTGGGCCTCACCACCAACACGCAGCCGGTGATGCTGGCCGCGGCCCTGGCCTGCTACCGCGCGTGGCTGGCCGAAGGCGGCGCCGAACCCGCCGCCGTGGCCGGCCATTCGCTGGGCGAATACACCGCGCTGGTGGCCGCTGGTGCCTTGAGCCTGGCCGACGCGCTGCCGCTGGTGCGCTTTCGCGCGCAGGCCATGCAGGAAGCGGTGCCTGTGGGCGCCGGCGCCATGGCCGCCATCCTGGGGCTGGAGGCGAGCGTGGTGCGCGAGGTCTGCGCCCAGGTGGCTGCCCGCAGCGGTGAGGTGGTGGAGCCCGCCAATTTCAACGACCCCAAACAAACCGTCATCGCCGGCAGCAAGGCTGGGGTGGACGCCGCCTGTGCCGAACTGAAAGCCGCCGGTGCCAAGCGCGCGCTGCTGCTGCCCGTGTCGGCCCCTTTCCACTCTTCGCTGATGAAGCCGGCGGCCGAAGCGCTGCGCGAGAAACTGGGCAGCGTGGCACTTCACAGCCCGCGCATTCCGGTGGTGAACAACATCGATGTCGCCGTGCAGACCGAGCCCGCGGCCATCCGCGACGCGCTCTACCGCCAGGCTTTCGGCCCGGTGCGCTGGGTGGAAGTGACGCAGGCGCTGAAGGCGCGCGGTCTGCTGCACCTCATCGAGTGCGGCCCGGGCACGGTGCTTTCGGGCCTGGTGAAGCGGGTGGATGCCGACATCGTCTCCACCACCATCAACACCCCGGCCGGGCTGAAGGGTGCTCAGGAACTGCTGGCATGAGCGAACCCACGTCTTCCAATGCTGCGGGCCAGGTGGCCCTGGTCACGGGCGCTTCGCGCGGCATCGGCCGAGCCATCGCGTTGACGCTGGCGCAGGCCGGCTTTCGCGTCACCGGCACCGCCACCACCGAGGCCGGTGCCGCGGCCATCAGCGAAGCGCTGTCGCCGCACGGCGGCCAGGGCCTGGTGCTGAACGTCACCGACGGTGCGGCGCTCGACGCCGCCATCGACACCCTCGTCAAGACCCAGGGCGGCCTGCACGTGCTGGTGAACAACGCCGGCATCACGCGCGACACGCTGTCCATGCGCATGAAGGACGACGAGTGGGACGCCGTGCACGACACCAACCTGAAGGCCGTGTTCCGCGCCTGCCGCGCCGCCACGCGCCCGATGATGAAGCAGCGCTACGGCCGCATCATCAACATCACCTCGGTGGTGGGCGCCATCGGCAATGCCGGCCAGGCCAACTACGCGGCGGCCAAGGCCGGCGTGGCGGGCCTCACGCGGGCGCTGGCGCGCGAGCTGGGCAGCCGCAACGTCACGGTGAACTGCGTGGCGCCGGGCTTCATCGCCACCGACATGACGCACGGCCTGCCCGAAGCCGCCAAGGCCGCGCTGCTGGCGCAGATTCCCCTGGGCCGTCTGGGTGCCGCCGAAGAGGTGGCGCACGCGGTGGCCTTCCTCGCCAGCCCGGCCGCCGGCTACATCACGGGCACCGAACTGCATGTCAACGGCGGCATGCACATGGCCTAGCCCGCGCACGCTTCACGGCAGAAGACCACAGAAGTTTCCCCCCTGCTGGCGATGGCCGGCAGGCCAAAAATCCGGTACGGGCCCCGCCGGTAGAATCGCGGGCTGTTTGAACCGACCCCACTCCTGGAGGAGTCATGAGCGATATCGAAGCACGCGTCAAGAAGATCATTGCCGAACAACTCGGCGTCCCTGAATCCGATGTCACGAACGAGAAGGCCTTCGTGGCCGACCTCGGCGCCGACTCGCTCGACACCGTGGAACTGGTGATGGCGCTGGAAGACGAGTTCGGCATCGAGATCCCGGACGAAGAAGCCGAGAAGATCACCACGGTGCAGCTGGCCATCGACTACGCCAGCAGCCACCAGAAGGCCTGAAGCCCGCATGACTCGGCGCCGCGTCGTCGTCACCGGGCTCGGGCATGTCAGCCCGGTGGGCAACACCGTGGCCGAAGGCTGGGCGCGCCTGGTGGCGGGCCAGACCGGCATCGACCTCATCACGAAGTTCGATGCCACGGCCTTCGCCTGCCGCTTTGCCGGTGAGGTGAAGGGTTTCCAGATCGAGGATTACATCCCCGCGAAGGAAGCCCGCCACATGGACACCTTCATCCACTATGGCCTGGCGGCTTCGATGCAGGCCGTGCGTGATGCCGGCCTGCCCACCGGCGACGCCCTCAGCGAAGAAGCCGCCGAGCGCATCGGTTGCCTGGTGGGTTCGGGCATCGGCGGCCTGCCGATGATCGAGCAGACCGACGGCGACTACCGCGAACGCGGCCCGCGCCGCATCTCGCCGTTCTTCGTGCCGGCCTCGATCATCAACATGATCTCCGGCCACGTGTCCATCCAGTACGGTTTCACCGGCCCGAACATGGCCATCGTGACGGCCTGCACCACCGGCTTGCACTGCATCGGCGAGGCCGGCCGGCTGATCGAGTACGGCGATGCCGACGTGATGATCGCTGGCGGTGCCGAAAGCACCGTCAGCCCGCTGGGCATCGGCGGCTTCGCGGCGGCGCGCGCCTTGTCCACGCGCAACGACGACCCCAAGACCGCCTCGCGCCCCTGGGACAAGGATCGAGACGGTTTCGTGCTGGGCGAAGGTGCCGGCGTGCTGGTGCTGGAAGAGTACGAACACGCCAAGCGCCGCGGCGCCAAGATCTATGCCGAACTGGCCGGCTTCGGCATGGGTGCCGACGCCTTCCACATGACGGCGCCCAACGTCGACGGGCCCAAGCGCAGCATGAAGGCGGCGCTGCGCAACGCCGGTGTGAACGCCGATCAGGTGCACTACCTGAACGCGCACGGCACCAGCACGCCGCTGGGCGATGTGAACGAGACGAATGCCATCAAGCTGGCCTTCGGCGAGCACGCCAGGAAGATGGTGGTGAACTCCACCAAGTCGATGACCGGGCACCTGCTGGGTGGCGCCGGTGGCGTCGAGTCGGTGTTCACGGTGCTGGCGGTGCACCACCAGGTCTCGCCCCCCACCATCAACATCTTCAACCAGGACCCCGAGTGCGACCTGGACTACTGCGCCAACGAGGCGCGGCCGATGAAGATCGATGTCGCCGTGAAGAACAACTTCGGCTTCGGCGGCACCAACGGCACGTTGGTTTTCCGGCGGGTCTGAAGCGCCATGCGCGCGGCACCGGCGGTGGCCGTGCGGGGCCGGGGCGGCTGGCTCTGGAGTGCGCTGCACGCCGGCCTGCCGGCACTGGCGGCGGCGGCCTTCGTGGCCTGGGCGGCAGCGCTGACGGGCAATTCTGAAGCCACGACGGCGGCGCTGGCCGCTGCTGCCGGCCTCGTGCTGGCTGGCTGGGCCTGGCGGCGCCTGCCGCCCGTGGTGGAACTTCAATGGACGGGCCAGCATTGGGCCGTCGATGGCGCACCGGGCCGCCTGCAACTGATGGTGGACCCCGGCTTCCTGCTGGTGCTGCGCCTGCATCTGGACGGCGGAGGTGAGCGCTGGCTCGCCATCAGCGCCACCGAGGCCGGCCCTGCCTGGCCCGCCTTGCGCGCCGCGGTATATTCGCGCCCGCCTCGCGCCACCCCCCGCGTGCTCAGCCCCGAAAGAAACACCGACTGAATGTCTGACGCGGATGCCGATGCCCTGCTCGTTGAACGCGTCAAGCGGGGCGACGTGCGTGCGTTCGAGATGCTGGTGGTGAAGTACCAGCGCCGCGTCGAGCGCCTCATCGGCCGCATGGTGCGCGACGTCGACCTGGTGCAGGACATCGCCCAGGAAAGCTTCATCCGCGCCTACCGCGCGCTGCCGCAGTTCCGCGGCGAGAGCGCCTTCTACACCTGGCTGTACCGCATTGCCGTCAACACCGCCAAGAAGGCGCTGATGGACATGAAGCGCGACCCGCTGGTACTGGAGTCTTCCCGCAGCAGCGGTGAAGAAGGCGAGGAAACTTCACGCGCAGAGAATGAACTAACCGACGGCGAGACACCCGAAGCCTTGTTGGCCAGCAAGGAAATCGCCGCGGCCGTGAACGCGGCGATTGCGGCGCTGTCGGAAGACCTGCGGCAAGCCATCACGCTGCGCGAGATCGAAGGCCTGAGCTACGAAGAGATTGCCGAGATGATGAACTGCCCCATCGGTACCGTGCGCTCGCGCATCTTCAGGGCGAGGGAAGCCATCGCCACCCGCCTTCGCCCCCTGCTCGACACCCGCGCCGGTGAGCGCTGGTGACGATCACCTCAGCCCACCCGCCACCGCCGCCCGGTTGCCCGACTGCCCGATCGCCCGACTGACTGCCCGCTTGCCTGCTGCCCGCCATGAAGCCTGAGCCCACCCACCCAGCCCCGTCATCTCT
>LJHT01000056.1 GCA_001295905.1 beta proteobacterium AAP51
GTGGGGTGCGGCTTCGCCCGGGGCCGGTCGTGGCGGCCGTGGGGGGCGGGGCGGGCGGTCAGGCCGCGGGGGGCGCGGTGCCTGCGGTGCAGCGCCCTCGCCGGCACCTTCACCAGAGCCTGTACCAGCACCTTCAAGCTTCGCGGCACCGCGGGGCGCCTGGCGCTGGGCCGCGCGTTCGGCCTGGCGGCGGGCCTCGACGATGGCGCGGCGGCGTTCCACCTCGGCGGTGGCGGCCACGCGGTGTTCTTCGGCCACTTCACCGGCCGGCTGGCCGTCGAGGTCGTGGCGCGTGGGGTTCTGCGCCAGCGCGCGCAGGTAGGCGGTGCTGGTGGTGTGGCGGTGCAGGAAGATCGACAGCGACTTCTTCGTGAACACCCCTGGCACCCGCGCCTGGATGTCGGCCTGGATGCGCAGCTTCAGCGGCAGCGCACGCGGCGCGCCGAAGAGCAGCGGAAAGTGTTCGGCCAGCCGCTGCGCCACCGCTGCCGGGCTGAGCTCGGGCACGGCCGGGCGCGACGGCGCGGATTCGGGTGCTGCTGCCGCAGCGCCGTCTGGAGCGGCTGCTGGCGCGCCTTCTGGCGTGATTTCCGGCGCGGTTTCGGGCGCGGCTTCTGGAACGGTTTCTGGCGGGCCCTCGATGGCTTGTTCGGCCGTGGCATCGGCCGCAGGCGCGGCTGGTGACTCTGCGGCGCCTTCAGCGCTGGCTACTGCCGCCACCGTGGCATCGGCCGGCACCGCAGCGGCTGCCTCGACAGCGGGTTCGTCGGCCCCAGGCGGCAGCGCGCCGGCTTCTGCGGGTGCGGAAGGGACGGCAGGCACGGCAGGCACGGAAGGCACGGAAGGCACGTGGTCTTCGGGGGGCGTGGGCGCGTTGGGTTCGGACATGGCCAGGAACAAGGCTCTGCGGCAGTGCAGGGGGGCGATTGTCAATGTTTTGCCCGGGCACCCAGCAAGGCTCGCAGATCGGCCGGCAGCGCCGCCACCAGCGCTGCGGGCAGGTGGGCCAGATCGGCCGCTTCGTCGATGTCAGACACCGCCGGCAACTCGGCGGCCACCACGCCCAGCACGGCCAGGCGCGCGCGTGTCTGCGCCATCACCTGCGCCGTGCTCCACACCATCTGCTGGAACAACGCCGCGTGCAGGCCGGGGTGGCGGGCCTCCGCGTCGGCCCGCAGGCCCACCAGCGCATAACCGCCGTCCAGCGCCGGCACGAACACCGCCGGGTGCGTGCGCAGCGCAGCGCCGGCCTGTTGCAGCAAGGCGGCGTCCAGCGCGGGAATGTCGCTGCCCATCAGCAGCAGCGGCGCGTTGGCGCCCTCGGCCAGGCCGCCCTGGAACACCGCCGCCATGCGCGCGCCCAGGTCGGGCACGGCCGGTTGTGCGCGCAGCGCCGCGCCATGCTGGCGTGCCAGTTCGGCAAAGACGGGGTGGCTGGTGTCGGGCGCGGCCCACAGCGTCACGCGGCCGGGTGCCGCCGCGCTGGCCTGGGCCACGGCATGGCGCAGCAAGGCGGCGGCGAGCGCTGCGGCGCCCTCGGCCCCCAGCGCCGGGGCCAGGCGTGTCTTGGCCAGGCCGGCCACCGGGGCCTTGGCCATCAGGGCGATGTGCAGGGGCGGGTTGGTCATCGATGGGGCGCCGGCGGGTCTTCAGCGGTAGGCCCGCGCCAGCTCTTCGGCCGGGGTGCCGCGCCAGTAGCGCCAGCGCAGCTGCCACATCAGCCAGATGGTGGGCCAGGCGCCCCGCGTGTCCCAGCGCCGGCCCGAGGTGCGCACGCGTTCGCGCAGGCAGGCCGGGCGACCGCGCTCGCGCAGGCGGCGCGTGAGCTCGATGTCTTCCATCAGGGGCAGCGGCGCAAAGCCGCCCAGCTCGCGGAACAGCGCCGTCTGCACGAACAGGGCCTGGTCGCCGGTGGCGATGCCGCTGAGTCGCGAGCGCCAGTTCATCATGAAGGCCACCATCGGCAGCCAGCGCGAGCGCCCTTCGATGTGCACGTCGAAGCGCCCCCAGCGTGCCCCGCGCTGCAGCGCCTGGGTGATGGCGGTGGCGGCGCCCGCGGGCAGGCGCGTGTCGGCATGCAGGAAGAGCAGCACCTCGCCGCGGGCCACGGCGGCGCCGGCATTCATCTGGCGCGCGCGCCCGGCTTCGCTGTGCAGCACGTGGCTGGCCAGCGGCGCGGCCAGCGCAGCGGTGGCATCGGTGCTGCCGCCGTCCACGACGATGAGCTCGTGCCCGGCCTCGCGCAGCGGCGCCAGCGCCTGCAGCGTGGCGGCGATGCCGGCCGCTTCGTTCAGCGCCGGCATCACCACGCTCAACTTCATTCGGCCAGCGCCCCGCCGCAGCTGCTGCCCTGCCCGGCGGTGCAGCCGTAGCAGTGCTCGGCCACGCGGATGGGGCTGCCGCGCCCGTCGCCGTGGTCGGGGCCGCCCTCGCCGGGCAGCAGGTCGCGCACATGCGCCTGCTGCAGCGCGCCCAGCTGCGCGCGCAGGCCCAGCATCTGGTTGAAATCGCAATCGTAGAGCTCGCCCTGCCAATCGACGCTGAGCGTGCTGCGGCACATCACGGTGTCGAGGTTGTGCGCCTGGAAGCTGTTCTTCAGCAGCTGCAGGTAGCTCTGGAAGCTGCCCTTGCTCACCAGCGTGCTGCCGAAGCGTTGGATGGGCATGTTGGTCAGCGCAAACAGCTGGTTGAAGACGATGCCGAAGTGCGCCATCAGCTCGCGCTTGTAGTCGGCCTGCAGCGCGCCCTGCGGCGGCGGCAGCACGGCCCCCTGGGGGTTGTAGACGAGGTTGAGCACGAGCCCCGTGCCCTCGACGCCATAGCCCAGCGCGTTCAGCGCCTGCAGGCCGGCGATGCTGCGGTCGAACACGCCTTCGCCGCGCTGGCGGTCGACGTTGGCCACCGAGTAGCAGGGCAGCGAGGCGGTGACCTCCACGCCCTGATCAGCCAGGAATTGCGCGAGGTCTTCCTGCCCGGGTTCGGAGAGGATGGTGAGGTTGCAGCGGTCGATGACGCGCACCCCCGCAGCGCGCGCGCCGATGACGAGTTCGCGGAAGTGCGGGTTCAGCTCGGGCGCGCCGCCGGTGAGGTCGAGCGTCTTCACGCGCCGCTGGCGCAGCACCTGCAGCACCAGCGCGGCGGTCTCGGCGCTCATCATCTCGGTGCGCTGCGGGCTGGCGTTCACGTGGCAGTGCAGGCAGCTCTGGTTGCACTTGTAGCCCAGATTGACCTGCAGGGTCTCCAGCGCGCGGCGCTGCAGCGCGGGGAAGTCGGTGGCGGCCAGCAAGGGCAGGGTGGCGTGCATGGGCGGGGGGTCTCCGTGGGCGCTGGGGTGGCCACACGGGGGGTCGTGCAGCCGCCCCGCACCTTACAACGGCCGCTGCCCGGCCGGGCAGCGCGGGGGTTTGGCCATGTCCGCCCTTGCCAGGCGTGGCCGGGCCAGAATGCCGGCCGCCATGCCCACCGAGCCCTTGCCCACCCCCACCCCCGAACGCTGGGCCCTGCAGGCCGGTGACGCCGCCACGGCCACGCTGCTGATCCCCGCCGACCTGAAGCGCGAGCGGCGTTTCGAGATTGCCTGCGCCATCACGGTGGGCGTGCCCGAAGCCGGCCCGGCGCCCTGGCTGCAGATGACGGTGCTGGCCGATGGCGCGCAGCAGTGGCAGCGCCGCCTGCCTGCGCAGAACCCGGGCGAGTTCGACGGCCTGGACTTCCGCTTCAGCCGCAGCGTGCCCGTGGGCCGGCCGTTGCGCGTGACGGTGGCAGTGGCCGGCCAGGGCGTGCGGCGGCGCACGTTGCACATCGAGGCCGACGAAGTCAGCTGACGCCTCACAGGGTTCGCCCCAGCGCGCCCTGTCAAAGAGCTGTCGCAGGACCGTGTCACCGTAGACGAGGCACCTTGCGGCTTGAGGGCCGGCGTGAAGGGGGTTTTCGTCAAGGGTTTGACCAGTCTCATGCACGAACAGACGGCAGGCCTTAACCTTTCGGGCCCGGCCGCCTGGCGGCCGGCTCCCTTTGTCCCGGCTACCCTGGAAGAGACCCCATGACCCTGGCCCAACGACTGCGCCAACTGCCGCCCGAGCGCCTGCTGGGCATCCGCCGTGGCGTCGAGAAGGAAAGCCTGCGCGCGCTGCCCACCGGCGGGCTGGCGCTCACGCCCCACCCGGCGGCCCTGGGCTCGCCGCTCACGCACCCGCACATCACCACCGACTACAGCGAAAGCCAGCTCGAGCTCATCACCGGCGTGCACGCCAGCCCCGAGGGCTGCCTGGACGAGCTGACGCGCATCCACCAGTACGTCTACCGCGAACTGGCCAAGGCCGGTGACGAGCGCCTGTGGGTGAGCAGCATGCCCTGCGGCCTGCCCACCGACGAAACCATTCCGCTGGGCCGCTACGGCAGCAGCAACATCGGCCGCGCGAAAAGCGTCTACCGGATGGGGCTCGGGCATCGCTACGGCCGGCGCATGCAGACGATCAGCGGCATCCACTACAACTGGTCGATGCCGGGGCTTTCCAACGACGAGCACTTCGCGCTCATTCGCAATTTCCGCCGCCATGCCTTCCTGCTGCTGACGCTGTTCGGCGCCAGCCCGGCGGTATGCCCCACCTTCGTGGAAGGGCGCGACCACGGCCTGGAACGTCTGAGCCCCGGCACGCTGTACCACCCCTACGCCACCAGCCTGCGCATGGGCCGGCTGGGCTACCAGAGCGAGGCGCAGGCCCGCCTGGCCGTAAGCTACAACGGCATGGAAGGTTATGCCGCCAGCCTGCACGAAGCGCTGACGCAGCCTTACCCGGCCTACGAGAAGATCGGCATCCGCAACCTGGGCGGCGAGTACAACCAGCTCGCCACCACGCTGCTGCAGATCGAGAACGAGTTCTACGGCACCATCCGCCCCAAGCGTGTCATCAAGAGCGGCGAACGCCCCTTGCACGCGCTGCGCGAGCGCGGCGTCGAGTACATCGAGGTGCGCTGCATGGACCTCGACCCCTTCGAGCCGGTGGGCATCAATGCGCAGACGCTGCGTTTCCTGGATGTCTTCCTGCTGCACTGCCTGCTGCAGGACAGCCCGCCCGACACCCCGGCCGAGATTGCCGAACTCGGCCGCAACCAGCACCACACGGCCGCCCACGGCCGCGAGCCGGGTCTGCGCCTGGAACGCGGCGGCCATGCCGTGCTGCTGGCCGACTGGGCGCACGAGCTGCTGGCCGAGTGCGTGCCCATCGCTCAGGCGCTGGACGCCGCGCACCACAGCACGGCCCAGAGCGAGGCTTACAGCGCCGCCGTGGCCGCGGCCCAGGCCGCGCTGGCCCGGCCTTCCACGCTGCCGTCGGCGCGGGTGCTGGCCGCCATCGAGAACGACTTCGACCTGCGCTACACCGCCTTCATCCGCCACCAGGCCGAGGCCACGCGCAGCCAGATGCTGGCGCTGCCCTGGCCGGCCGAGCAGCAGGCCAACTTCGAGGCGATGGCGGCCGTGTCATGGCGCCGCCAGCAGGCGCTGGAGGCGGAAGACACGGTGGACTTCGAGACCTTCCGCCAGCACTACACCTCCGCCGCGAGGCTCACGGTCTAGCCGGCGCGGGGCGCGCGTCGCGCGGGTCCCGGGTGTGGCGCTTCATCCAGTCGCTCATCTCGCGCAGCGTGTGGCCCACGCTCTCGCGCGCCGTGTAGCCGTGTGATTCGAAAGGCAGCACCACGTAGCGCACGTTGCCGCCAGTGCCGGCCAGGGCCTGGTACAGGCGCTGCGACTGCATCGGGAAGGTGCCCGAGTTGTTGTCGCTGTCGCCGTGGATCAGCAGCACCGGCTCCTTGAGCTTGTTGGCGTAGTTGAAGGGGCTCAGGCGCAGGTAGACGTCCTGCGCTTCCCAGTAGCTGCGGCGTTCGCTCTGGAAGCCGAAGGGCGTGAGGGTGCGGTTGTAGGCGCCGCTGCGCGCGATGCCGGCCTTGAAGAGGTCGGTGTGGGCCAGCAGGTTGGCCGTCATGAAGGCGCCGTAACTGTGGCCGCCCACGACGATGTGCTCGCGCTCGGCCACGCCCAGCTCCACGGCCTTGTCGATGAGCGCCTGAGCGTTGGCGGTGATCTGCTCGACGAAGCTGTCGTTCACCGTCTCGGGCTTGCCCACCACGGGCATGGTGGCGTCCATCAGCACCGGGTAGCCGTCCAGCACCAGCATCAGCGGGCTGCTGGCGCCGAAGGTGGAGAAGCGGCTGTTGGCGCCGCTCACCTGGCCGGCGGTGCTGGCGTCGGTGAACTCCAGCGGGTAGGCCCAGACGAAGGCGGGCCGGCGTTCGCCGGGCTGCTGGTCGGGCGGGGTGTAGAGCCAGAACGAGAGTTCCACGCCGTCGGCGCGCTTGAACTTCACCAGCTCGCGGCGGATGTTGCGCAGTTGCGGCGTGGGGTCGGTGTGGGCGGTGAGGGCCTGCATCTGCGCCAGGCCTTCGCCGCTGCGCAGCACGATGTTGGGCGGCTCGGTGGCGCTTTCGCGGCTGGTGAGCACGCGGCCATCGGCCAGCACGGCCAGCGGGCGTTCGAAGTGCGTGGTGCCGGCCTGGAAGCGGCGTTCGCTTTTGGTGGTGGCCAGGTCCAACCGGTCGAGGAAAGGCCGCTCGCCTTGCGGGCTGGCGCCATTGCCGATGAGCCAGAGTGCAGCTTCGTCCACGCGCACGACGCTGCGGCCGTTGGGCAGCAGGCGGGTCACGGGGGTGCCGGGGTCGCGGTAGCGGTCGCGCATCGAACGGTCCTGCAGCGTGCGGGCCGGCGCGCTGCCGTCCAGCGCCACCAGCGCGCCCGTCACCCACAGGCGGTCGCGGTCGAAGTCGACCACCAGCGCGCGCGGCGCGGCGGGCGTGTTGCCCGGCGCCGGGCCTTCCAGGAACTGCAGCTGCGCCAGCCGGCCGGCGGTGCGGTGCACCTCGCGCGCCGGGCCGCTGTAGGGCGCTTCCAGGCGCATCAGGCGGTCGCGGTTCGGCACCTGGGCCTTGGGGTCACCGCCGTCCAGCGCTTCCACCCAGTACACGGCACCATCCGCCAACGGCGAAGCCCAGAAGCTGCGCGGCCCGGTGACCACGCCGCCGATGGGCAGGCCCACGGCCATCTTCACGCGGCCCAGCTCGCGCTGCACGCGGCCTTGCGCGTCGCGCAGCTCGGCCACGGTGGCGAAGTCGTCCCAGCCCACCTGGTAGCTGAAGGGCGGCACGAGACGATCGGTGAGCAGCCCGCCGTTGCCGGTGACCTGCAGCTGCGAGAACAGCGCCGGTGCGCCGATCTCGCGCGTGGCACCGGTCTTCAGGTTCACGCGGCGCAGCACCGCCGTGGCGTGGTGCGTGAACACGGCCTCGTCCTGGCGGTTCTGCAGCAGGTCTTGCCGCGTGCGCTCGGGCGACACACGGCCCATCGACTCCTGCACCACCGGGCCGGTGGGCGCGGCGAACACCGGCGCGGCGCCGCGTTGGTCGGGCACGGCCAGCACGACGATCTCGTCGGCCGACAGCCAGGCCATGTCGTCGCTCAGCACCGCATTCAGGCGCACGCCCTTCAGCAGCGCCACGCGGGCGCTGGCCACGTCGCCCAGCCACAGCTCGGTGGCGCTGGCGGTGCGGCGCTGCAGCAGGAAACGGCGGCCGTCGGGCGACCAGCGCATGCCGTGGAAGCCACCGCCCTCGGGCAGGGCCACCACCCGTTCGGCGGCCGCGGGCTGCGCCAGGCTGCGCAGCGACAGGCGTTCGATCTGCGCCACCAGCTGCGGGCCGCTGCTGGCGGGGTCGAAGCGCTCGCCGGCCAGGCGCAGCGCCGGCCGCGCCAGCTCGGCCACCGTGCGGTGGCGGCGCAGCTGCACCACGGCCAGCGTGCGCTGGTCGGGCGAGAGCTGGTGCTGCGGCAGGCCGGGAGCATCCAGCACGGCGCGGATTTCGGCCGAAGGCTGCAGGTAGGCGGTGTCGGCCACGTCGCTGGCCGCGAGGGCCGCGGCAGCGCCCAGGGTCAGGCACAGCGCGGCTGCGCCCAGGAGGGCCGGGCGGCAGGGGATGGGGGTCATGGGCGGAGGCCGGTGAAGAAAGCTGGCGAATCTAACAGTGCCGGCAGGCCTGAGCCGGCTTCGCCGAGGGTGGTGAGAAATCACGACCGAGCCTCAGCCAGCGCCCCAAAGCGATGCGCGCGCGCCACAAATGGGGCAAGCCCGGAAGCGGCGCAGGGCCGGCCGGTGATGCAATTTGCAACACAGCTTGGTGCACGCAGACACAGCGCTGCAACAAATCGATGGCACAGATGCTGCTCCCGGCGAGCGGCTACTCACACACACACGAGGGATCTCTTGAAAGCACGCCACCACCTCATCGCGCTGGCCGCGATCGCCGCGATCACGCCCGCCCTGGCCCAGACCAGCGCCCCCGCCACGCCGGCTGCCGCTGCAGCCCCGGCCCCGCAACGCATCGAAGTGACCGGCACGCTGATCAAGCGCACCGACCGCGAAACGCCTTCGGTGGTGCAGAGCTTCACGCGGGAAGACATCCAGCGCTCGGGCTACACCAACTCGGAAGAACTGCTGCGCAGCCTGGGCGCGGTGGACACCAGCTCCATCGGCGACGCCGCCGCCTCGGGCTTCGTGGGCGGCCTGTCCACCATCTCGCTGCGCGGTTTCGGCTCGCAGGCGACGCTGGTGCTCATCAACGGCCGGCGCATCGCGCCCGTGGCTGCGGTGGACATCAACTTCGGCCGCGGTTCGCTGATCAGCGTGAACACCATCCCGAAGGGCGCCATCGACCGCATCGACGTGCTGAAGGACGGCGCCTCGGCGATGTACGGTTCTGACGCCATGGCCGGCGTCATCAACTACGTGCTGCGCAAGGACTACCAGGGCGCCGAAGGCAGCGTCGAGTACAGCGCCAACGACAAGGGCGTGGGCGTCACCAAGCAGGCCGATTTCACCTTCGGCTTCGGCAACATCGACAGCCAGCGCTTCAACGTCTTCGGTGGCGTGCAGATCAGCAAGCGCGACCCCGTGAACTTCAGCGAGCTGAAGGACCGCGGCAACCAGACCGCCTACGACGCCTTCCTCAACTCCACGGGCTCGCTGGCTCGCTTCACACCCGATTCCACCGCCTCGCCGTTCCCCAACTACTACCGCGTGCCGGCCAGCCTGACGGGCAGCACCGTCATCGACGGCCGCACGGTGGCGAACACGAACCTGTCGGGCGCCAATTACCTGGGCACCTTCCCGGGTTGCCCGGCCGAGAACACCGTGGGCCAGGGCGTGCCCAACCGCCCGGCGGGTTTCCTGGCCACCACGGCCACGCTGCCCAACGGCATGTGCCGTTTCAACTTCGACAACGCCGACGAAACCATCGCCGAGCAGGACCGCTTCAACGCCACGGTGCGCGGCACCTTCGCCATCAGCAGCAGCCTGACGGCCTTTGCCGACCTGATGTATTCGAAGACCAAGACCACCGAGCAGCGCATTCCCTATGCGCTGACAACGACCCTGGTCTCCAGCGGCAACCGCACGGCCGTCACCTGGCCGCTGCTCAACGGCAGCTTCCGCCAGCAGCCGGCCCTCATCCTGCCCACCAACCACCCCGACAACCCCACCCGCAACAACGCCACGCCGCAGGAAGTGCAGCTCATCTACCGCTTCACCGACCTGCCGCGCGGCGACATCAACACGCTGGAATCGCTGCGCCTGACCACGGGCGTGGAGGGCAGCTTCGGCGACTGGGACTTCGAAGCCGCGCTGCTGTACAGCAAGCAGGACAACAAGCGCGAGCGCGAAGGTACGGTGCGGGCTTCGCTGCTGACTTCCTCGCTGGCCTCGGGCACCTACCGCTTCACCGGCAACAACACGCCTGCAGCCATTGCCAGCGTGGCCGGCACGGCCGTCAACGAAGGCGAGTCGAGCATCCTCTCGCTGGACGTGCGTGCCAGCCGCAGCCTGTTCAAGATGAGTGGCGGCATGGCGGCGGTGGCGCTGGGCGCGGAATCGCGCCGCGAGGAGCTCACGGCGGCCTCCGACGACGTCTACAACCAGGGCGACTACGTCGGGCTGGTGGCCAACGGTACTTCGGGCAAGCGCAACACTTTTGCCGCTTTCGCCGAACTGAGCCTGCCGGTGCTGAAGAGCCTGGAGCTGCAGGCTGCGCTGCGTGCCGAGCGCTACAGCGATTTCGGTAACGCCAACACCGGCAAGCTGGGCTTCAAGTGGACGCCGCTGCCGTCGATGCTGGTCTTCCGCGGCACGGCCGCCACGGGCTTCCGCGCACCTTCCATCTCGCAGATCAGCAACTCCTTCGCGTCGTCGTTCAACAGCTTCGGCGAGCGCCGCATCATCGACAGCCTGCGCTGCAACAACAACACCAGCAACAACGCCGCGACGCCGCCCGTCACCTTCAACTCGCCGGCCATCAACCAGAACGTGCCGCGTGACTGCAACGTGCTGGGCTTCACCCCGGCGCCGGCGGGCACGACCAGCCCGGGCGCGATCGCCACCGTGGTGAGCGGCAACCCTGAGGTGAAGGCCGAGACCTCGCGCTCGTTCACGTTGGGCATGGTGATCGAGCCCACCAAGGACATCGACCTCGCCATCGACATGTGGTACTTCCAGCGCGACGACGAGATTCGCGTGCAGCGCAGTGCCGACATCCTGGACGCCTACAACGCCAACCCGACGGCACCGGCGCCGCAGATCACGCGCGACCCCAACCCGGCCACCTGGCTGCGCGATGCGCAAGGTAACGTCATCCCGAACAGCGGCCCCATCATCCTGTTCACGCGGGGCTACGGCAACTTCGAGTGGACCAAGACCTCGGGCATCGACTACGACCTGACCGTGCGCCTGCCGGCCACGCCCATCGGCAAGTTCAGCGTGAAGCTGCAGGGCACCTACGTCAGCCGCTTCGACCGCAAGGTGCTGGCCTCGGCGCCCGTCGACCGCCTGGTGGGCACCTCCACGGTCGACATCCCCCAGAGCCGCGGCAGCCTGACGCTGCGCTGGAATGGCGGCGATTTCAGCGGCTTCGTGCGCCACAACCACACCGACCCCATCTCCACCACGACCTCGGCCAACTGCCTGAACGCGGCCAACCCGGCCACGCTGAGCGCACAGCAACAGCAGCTGCGCGCCCTGGGCCGCTGCAAGGTGCGGCATGAGCGCACGGTGGACCTGGGCCTCACCTACACCGGCATCAAGAACCTCAGCCTCAGCGGCACGGTGTTCAACGTGGCCAACGACTACAACCGCAGCAACGGCATTCCTTCGGCCTTCACCTACTGGGACCCGGGTCTGCAAAGCGCGCTGGGCCGCCGCTTCAGCCTGAGCGCGAACTACAAGTTCTTCTGAGGTTCGGGGGGCCGGCTGGCCCTCGGCATCCAGGAACACGGGGCCCGCGGGCCTCGTTTTTCATGGCCGAGCGGTCTTCAGTGCAGGCCCGGCTGCGGCATGAAGGTGGCACTGACCCCGCATTGCCAGCGGCTGGCGCAGTTCTGGCTTGGCAGCTGTTGCCCGCGAACAACGGAAAGTGCGTGTCGTGGGCGCGCTTTGGTGCGTTGGGTCGGCTTTGGGCCCCTCGTTCGCGCGGCCATTGGGCCCATAACTGGAAACCGCGGAGGGCGATTGCAGCCGGCTTGCCCTAGCCTGTCTGCCGCACCCGCCCACAGAGGCGGTCAAGCGACCTTTCACACGAGATCTTTGGAGCAGCATTCATGACGAATCGGAACCTCAGGCCCACGCTCATTGCCGCTGCAGTGATGGCGCTGGCTTCCCAGGCCTTGGCGCAAACCGCGCCGCCCGCCCAGGCCGCGCCCGAGCGCATCACCATCACGGGCTCGAACATCAAGCGCCTCCAGGCCGAAACCTCATCGCCGGTGCAGGTGCTCACGCGCACCGAGATCCAGCAGACCGGCGCCAACACCGTGCGCCAGATCCTGGACACCATCACCGCCACCACCGCCAACGAACTGCGTGACGACGGCTCGGCCGCCAGCTTTGCCGCCGGCGCCACGGGGGTTTCGCTGCGGGGGCTGGGTCTGGCCGGCACGCTGGTGCTGGTGAACGGCCGTCGCATCGCCAACTATGCGCTGGCCAACGGCGCGCAGATCACCTTCGTCAACATCGACTCGATCGCCGCCGACGCCATCGAACGCATCGAGATCCTGAAAGACGGCGCTTCCGCCGTCTACGGCTCGGACGCCATGGCCGGCGTGATCAACATCATCACGCGCTCGAACTACCAGGGTGTGGGCGTGAGCGCCAGCTACCAGCAGGGCGAAGAGCCGCAGATCGGCAAGCAGACCACCGCCAGCATCGTGGGTGGCTTCGGCGACATGGACAAGCAGGGCTTCAACGTCTTCGGCACGTTGGAGTTCTACAAGCGCGAGGGCTACTTCCTCAGCGACATCAAGGACTACGCGCCCGACTACCAGAAGCGTTTCGTGAACGCCGCCTACGGCGACCCGAGCCTGATTTCCAACCCCGGCAACCTGTTCCCGGTGACCGTGAACGCCACCACCGGCGCGCGCACCCAGGGCACGCGCCGCGCCAGCCCGCTGTGCCCGGCCAGCATGCTGAACTCGGCCAATGCCTGCGTGATGGACATCAACGGCCTGAACCAGCAGTCCGACCCGTCCACGCGCATCAACGCCTTCCTCGCCGGCCGCGCCAAGGTCGGCAGCATGGAAGCCTTCGCCGAGGCCTCCTACTCGAAGACCGAGACCGAATACCTCGATCTGCCCTTCGGCATCAACGCGCCGGCCACGCCCAACCGCTGGTTCGACGGCAACACCCGCACGGTGCAAGAAGCACAGAAGCCGCTGCTGGCAGCCAACAACCCTGCCAACAACACGGGCGGCCGGGCCGGCCTGGAGTACCGCTTCTCCGACTACCTCGACATGTGGTCGCGCCCCGCCGAGGCCACGCAGTACCACTTCCTGGCGGGCCTGAAGGGCAGTTTCCGCGGCTGGGACTACGAGACCACGATCGCCCGCATCGGCGCCGACGGCGTGAGCAACGGCCGTGGCGCGCACCGCACCGAGTACGTCAACGCGGTGGAGTCGGGGCAGTACGTCATCGGCGGCACCAACAACAGCCGCGCCCTGCTCGAGCGCATGTTCCCCAAGTTCGGTCTCAACGGCGAGAACGAGCAGGACGTCATCGACTTCAAGGCCAACGGCGAGCTGTTCAAGCTGCTGGGTTCGCCGGTGATGGCCGCCGTGGGTGCCGAGTACCGCGACGAGTTCGTGAAGATCAAGTCGGACGACATCGTCATTCAGGCGCAGATCGTCGGCCGGGGCGCCGTGTGGGTGGAAGGCAAGCGCAAGCTGGCGGCACTGTTCGCCGAACTCGAGCACAAGCCCCTGAAGGGCCTGACGGCCAACGCCGCGCTGCGCTATGACGAGGCATCGGGCTTCGACGGCCGCGTGTCGCCCAAGCTCGGCTTGAAGTACGAACTGGTGCCGGGCCAGTTCCTGCTGCGCGGCACGGCCGCCGGCGGTTTCCGCGCGCCGAACATCCCCGAAAGCCGCGGCCGCATCGGTTTGACGGGCTTCTTCAACGGCACGGTGGACCCGCGCCGCTGCGACACCGCCACGCAGATCCGCAACGCGCTGAACACCGGCAACGCCAACGACCGCGCCGACGCCACGGCCACCTTCAACTCGGGCTGCTCGGTGTCGCTGCCGGCCATGATCTCCGCCAACCCGCAGATCAAGCCCGAGCTCTCGCGTTCGTACACCCTGGGCTTCGTGTTCGACCCGCTGCCGAACCTCTCGATCGCGGTGGACTACTTCGAGATCGAGCGCCGTGACGAGATTTCCTTCCGCTCACCCAGCTTCGTGCTGGCCCGCGAGCTGACGGACCCGACCTATGCAGCGCTCGTCGCGCGTGCCCCGGTCAGCGCCACGGACCAGGCCCGCCTGGCCCGTGCGCAGCAGCTGAACCCCGCGCTCGCCGGCCTGACCTGGCAAGCCGGTGACCTGACCAGCCTGATCCTGCAGTACGAGAACTTCGGCAAGACCTTCTCGTCGGGCATCGACCTGGACGTGCGTGGCCGCATCAACGGCGGCGAGTACGGCCGCGTGAACCTGGGCCTGACGGTGACCTACACCCTGCAGCGCAAGGAGTACGACGTCACGCTGAACCGGTACCGCCCGAACCGGGTGGGCCTGCGCAACGCCCCGCGCGTGCGTGCCACCGCCACGGCCGCCTGGTCGCTGGGCAACTGGACACACACGGCGCGCATGAACCTGACTTCGAAGACCTCGCTGAACAACGACGAGACCGACGCCGCGTCGTGGGACCCCAGCCGTTGTGCCTCTCGCCTGAACCCGGGCAGCCTGCCCTGCTTCCGCGGCGAAGACCTGCGGTTCGACGTGGGCGTGCGTTACCGCGGCTTCAAGAATGCCCTCCTGGGTCTGGATATCGGCAACTTGATGGGCGACCAGCCGCCCGTGAACCTGCGCGACGGTTGGACCCCGCGTCCCCGCACCTGGCGCGTGACGGGCGAGTACAGCTTCTGACGCAATCAAGCCTGGCCCGGTCCGTTGGCGGACCGGGCCAGGCCTTGCGAAGCCCTCGACAATGTGCCTGTCCATGCGGGCCCGCCGGCTTGCAGCCGGTGGGTTGCCGGGCGCTCAGTGCAGATCAGGCTGCTGCATGAACGAGGCCGGCCACAGCACATAGGGTCCGTGGCGGGCGAAGTCGTCGACGAAGCTGTCCAGCACCGGGCGGGCTGCGGCCGCCTGCTCGTGGTTCACCATCAGCGCCACGGCCCAGGGGCGGCCCTGGGGGTCGCGCACATAGCCGGCCAGGGCCACCACGTTGCGCAGCGTGCCGGTCTTCAGCCGCGCCCAGCCGGTGGCGGGGCCTTCCTTCAGGCGGTTGCGCATGGTGCCGTCCACGCCCGCGGTGGGCAGGCTCATATGCAGCTCGCTGGCCTGCGGGCCGGCCCAGGCCACCTGCAGCAGGCGCGCCATCTGCCAGGCGCTGATGCGCTCGCTGCGGCTCAGGCCCGAGCCGTTGTCCATCACCAGGCCTTCGGTGGGGATGCCGTGGCGCTGGAACCAGCCCTGCACCGCCTGCTCGGCCAGCGTGAAGGTGCTGGCCTGCGGCTGCGCGGCCATCGCGGGCACGCCCAGCTCCAGGTAAAGCAGGCGCGTGAGGGCGTTGTCGCTGGTCTTGTTCAAGGGCCGCAGCAGCTCGCCCCAAGGCCGCGCTTCGCGGCGTGCCAGCAGCTGCGTGCCCGCGGGGGCCGGGGCTTCGCGCATGCGGCCGGCCCAGGTGCCGCCATGCTGTTGCCACAGGGCACTAAAGAGCGCGGCGGTGAGCTCGCTGCGGTCCAGCAGCTGCAGGGCCACGCGTCGCGTGCAGTCGCGCGGGAAGCTGCCGCGAAGCTCGATCTGCGTGCCTGCGGGCCCTTCGGTGGAGGCCACGGCCGGCGCGGTGGCCGGTGTTGGCGCCGCCGTGACCGCAGCCGGCAGCCAGCCGCTGCTCCAGGCCGTGCAGGGCTGGCTGTTCAGCGTCATCGTGCTGGTGAAGTTCACGCCGGGCAGCGGCGGCACGGCGCTGGCGCTCACGCGGCCGTCGGGCTGCGCGCTCAGTTCGAAGCTGAGCAGGTTGCCGGCAGTGAACAGCGCGTCGGGGATGACGTTGTAGGGGAACTCGGGGGCGTCGTCGAAGGGCGGCAGGCCCTGGTCGAAGCGCGCGGGGCGGAAGTGCGTGCGGTCTAGCAGCAGGTCGCCTTCGATGTGCTGCACGCCACGCTGGCGCAGGTCGAGCAGCAGGGCCCAGAGCTGCGGCGCGCCCAGCTCGGGGTCGGCGCCGCCCTTGAGCACCAGATCGCCCTGCAGGCGGCCTTGCACCAGCGGGGCGGCGCTGCGCAGCTCGGTGTGGCCGCGGTGGTTGGGGCCCAGCACGTCCAGCGCCACCACGCTGGTGACCAGCTTCATCGTGGAACCCGGCTGCATGGCCACGCGGCCGCGGTGCTCCCAGGCCGGTGCGCGGTGCGCCAGCGGCAGCGCCACCGCCGCAAAGGCATCGGCCGGCAGCCCCAGCCGGGCCAGCGTGGCCTGCACGGTGGGGGGCAGGGTTTCCTGGGCCGAAACAGGTGCGGTGCTGGCAGCGGCCAGCAGCAGTGCGGCGGCCAGGGCGGGGGCTTTCAGGGGCATGGGGCCATTCTGCAGCCTGGTTCCTGAGCTGTGGCCGTCGGTCGCTGTTCGCGCGCTGCACCGGCAACGGCAGAATGCGCCGCATGAAGCCCCGCCCCTCCCCATACGCCCGCACCGCCGCGGCGCTGCTGGCCGCCGCGGCCCTGCTGGCCGGCTGCGCCAGCGGCCCGCCCACCACCACCGAAGGCGGCGTGCCCATCGACGCCACGCGCACCGCCAAGGGCCAGGACAGCCGCTCGCTGTTCCTCATCCTGCACTACACGGTGGCCGACTTTCCCACCTCGATGCGCATCCTCACCGAGCAGAACGTCTCGGCCCACTACCTGCTGAGCGACGAACCGCAGCCGCGCATCTTCCGCCTGGTGGACGAGAACCGCCGCGCCTGGCATTCCGGCGCCAGCGGCTGGGGCCCCAACCGGCGGCTGAACAGCAGCAGCATCGGCATCGAGATCGTGCACCCGGGGTATGTGCGCCTGCCCAACGGACAGCAGGTGTTCCCGCCCTTCCCGCAGGCGCAGATCGACGTGCTGATTCCGCTGGTCAAGGACATCGTGCAGCGCCACGGCATCAAGCCCGAGTTCATCCTCGGCCATGGCGAGGTGTCGCCGCACAACAAGGTCGACCCCGGCCCCACCTTCCCCTGGAAGCTGTTCAGCGAACTCGGCATCACCCCGCCCCTGCCCGAGCCCGCCGCCGTGGCCGCGCAGCGTGCGGTGTTCGAAGCCCAGCCGCCCGAGATGCTGTGGATCCAGCGCAGCCTGGCCCAGCACGGCTACGTGATCGAGCCCACCGGGCAGTTCGACAAGCAGACCGAGCGTGTGCTGATGAACTTCCAGATGCGCTACCGCCCCAGCAGCTACAGCGGCCTGCCCGATGCCGAGACCTCGGCCTTGCTGTGGGTGCTGACGAAAGGCGGCGCCCCGGCCGTGCCGCCGCAGCCGCCCGGGCCGTTTGCCGTGCCGTTCACGCCGGGTGCCCCGCCAGCCGCGCCGGCCCTGCCCTCGGCGCCGGCCCCTGAGCCGCCCTTGGCGCCTTCGCCTGCCGCGCCAGCTCCCGCCAGCCCCCCGCCGCCCGGCAGCGCCGCCAGCGCAGCCGCGGCCCTCTAGGCCCAGGGACCACGGACCGGGCCGCCGCGTGGAACCCACCGCGCGCCCCCTGCCGGCCGCCCCGCCCGAGCTGCGCAGCGCCACCCCGGCCGATGCTGCCGACATCGCGCGCGTGCTGTGCGAAAGCCGCGCGCAGCTGCTGCCCTTCCTGCCCACGCTGCACCCGTCCGATGACGTGGCCGCCTGGGTGGGCCACACGCTGCTGGCCCGCTGCCGCGTGACGCTGGCGGTGGTGGCCGGCTGCGTGCAGGCGGTGCTCGCCACCACGGTGGCGGCCGATGGCATGGGGTGGATCGAGCAGCTGTACGTGCACCCCGCGCAGGTGGGCCGGGGGCTGGGCCGCACACTGCTGGCGCAGGCGCTCGGCGAACTGCCACGGCCGGTTCGGCTGTACACCTTCCAGGCCAACGCACGCGCACGCGCCTTCTACGAGGCCCACGGTTTCGTGGCCTGCGAATTCAGTGATGGCCAGGGCAACGAAGAGCGCTGCCCCGATGTGCTTTACGAGCTGTCGGCTTGACGGGGCAGTGCCCTGGCCGCGCGGGCGGGTGCTGGGGCGGGCAGTAGCATCGCCCGCATGACCTGCACCTTCTTGTTTTGCTCCTGTGTTCGTGGCCGCCTTCCGGCCCTCGCAGCGCTCCCGTGAAGCGCCGCCGTTTCGGCGCCGCCACGCTGGCCGCGCTGGCCGCCCCGGTGGTGGGCGGCGTCGGTTGTGCGCTGCAGCCGGCGGGCCGCCCGGCGGCCGCTGAAGCAGCAGCAGCTTCCGAGCCTTCCGACGCCACAGCCACCCCGCCCACCCCACCCGGCAGCCCTGACCATCCGCCACCGGCGCCACGCGAGTTCCGCGCCGCCTGGGTGGCCACCGTGGCCAACATCGACTGGCCCAGCCGCCCCGGCCTGAGCGCCGCCGCCCTGCGCGCCGAAGCCCTGGCCCTGCTGGACACCGCGCAGGGCCTGGGCCTGAACGCGCTGGTGCTGCAGGTGCGCCCGGCGGGCGACGCCATCTACCCCAGCACGCTGGAGCCCTGGACCGAGTTCCTCTCCGGCGAACAGGGCCGCCCGCCGTGGCTGCCGGGCGAAGCCGCCTGGGACCCCCTGGCCTTCTGGGTGGACGAGGCGCACCGCCGCGGCATGGAACTGCACGCCTGGTTCAACCCCTACCGCGCGCGCCACTCGGCGGCCAGGAGCCCGCTGGTCGCGCCGCACATCGCGCTGCGCGAGCCGGGCGTGGTGAAGGCCTATGGCGAGATGCTGTGGATGGACCCCGCCGAGCCCGCCGCCGTGGCCCAGACCCTGGCCGTGGTGGCCGACGTGCTGCGCCGCTACGACATCGACGGCGTGCACATCGACGACTACTTCTACCCCTACCCGGTGCCGGCCCCGGGTGCGCGCGACGGCGCCGAACTGCCCTTCCCCGACGACGCGGCCTGGGCCCGCTACCAGGCCCGTGGCGGCACGCTGGCGCGCGACGACTGGCGGCGCGCGCAGGTCGACCACATGGTGCAGGCGCTGCAGCGCACCGTGCGCGAAACCCGCGCCGACGTGCGCTTCGGCATCAGCCCTTTCGGCCTGCCGCGCCCCGACCGCCGGCCCGCGGGCATCACCGGCTTCAGCCAGTTCGACAAGCTCTATGCCGATGCCGAGAAGTGGCTGGAGAACGGCTGGCTCGACTACTGGGTGCCGCAGCTGTACTGGCCCATCGCCCGCGTGGGCCAGCAGTTCCCCGTGCTGCTGGACTACTGGCTGGCGCAGAACCCGCAGCAGCGCCACCTCTGGCCGGGGCTGTTCACCAGCCGTGTGGGCACGGCCGGCGTGGCGGCGCAGGGCGTGCCGGGCAACATCTGGCCGGCGCGCGAGATTGCCGACCAGCTGGCGCTGCTGCGCAGCCGACCGGCGGCGGGCGGCCACATCCACTTCAGCCTCATCGCCCTGCACCAGAACCGCGACGGCCTGGCCACGCTGCTGCGCCAGGGCACCTACACCACGCCGGCGCTGGTGCCGGCCACGCCCTGGCTCAGCGCCCCCGCGGTGGGCCTGCCCGGCCTGCGCCGCATGAACGGGCCGGCCGGGCTGCGCGTGCGCATCGAGGCCGCGCAGGCCGGCGCCGCGCCGCAGCGCTGGGCGGTGTGGCGGCGCTTGCCAGCCACCGGCACGGCCACCGCGCCGCGCTGGGTTTTCAGCGCGCTGGGCCCGGCTGAACGCGAGATCGACCCCGAAGGCGCCGACCTCGTGTGGGTGCAAGGACAGAACCGCGTGGGCCAGCTCGGCCCGCGCGCGCTCGTGCACCTGTGAACCGACGGAGCGCACCGCCATGCCACTGAACACCGAACAGCCCCACCCCGCCCACGCGCAGCTGGACGGCTACGACACCGCCACCCTGGTGGCCGCGCTGGCCGCCGACCAGGCCGAAGCCGCCGCCGCCGTGCAGCGCGCAGGCCCGGCGCTGGCGCAGGCGGTGGAAGGCGCGGCCGCCCGGCTGCGTGAAGGCGGGCGCCTCGTCTACGTGGGCGCCGGCACCAGCGGCCGGCTGGGCCTGCTGGACAGCGTGGAGCTGCACCCCACCTTCTCCTGGCCGCCCGAGCGCGCCGTGGCGCTGCTGGCCGGCGGCGAGCGCGCGCTCCACCGCGCCGTGGAAGGCGCCGAAGACAGCCGCGAGGCCGGCGCCGCCGACATCGCCGCTGCGGCCGTGGGCCCGCTCGACGTGGTGCTGCTGCTGGCGGCTTCAGGCGGCACGCCTTACACGGTGGCCGCGGCCGAAGCGGCACGCGCTGCCGGCGCCTACACCGTGGGCTTTGCCAACAACCCGGGCGCGCCGCTGCTGGCTGCGTGCGAGGTGGCGGTGCTGCTGGACACCGGCCCCGAGGTCATCAGCGGCAGCACGCGGCTGAAGGCTGGCACGGCGCAGAAGATCGCGCTGAACACCTTCAGCAGTGCGGTGATGGTGAAGCTGCACAAGGTCTACGGCAACCTGATGGTGGACGTGCGCGCCAGCAACGCCAAGCTGGTGCAGCGCGCGCTGCGCCTCACGATGCTGGCCAGCGGCGCAGACGAAGCCGCCGCCCAGGCCGCGCTGGCGGCCTGCCACGGCAGCGTGAAGCTGGCCGTCGTGATGCTGAGGGCCGGCCTCGATGCGTCGGCCGCCGAAGCCCGGCTCTCGGCAGCCCAGGGCAGCATCCGCGGCGCGCTGGAAGGCTAGCCAGCGCGCGTGTGCCCAGGGCGTGTGCCCGGGGCGTGTGACTGGCACTTGCGGCCGATGCGCCTCGGCAGATGGGCCGCGCCTGCTCGCCATCCGATGACTTCGATCAAGGCGCGCCATGCGGTGGAGCCGCTATAAGGCCTGAAGCTGGCCGCAGGGCCAGTCGACACCTTGGTTCGTCGTGCGCGATCAAGGGTCGGTTCCCGGAGCAAGCCACCCTGGTTCGGGTCAGCGCCGCCTTTGTATTCGTGTTTTCTGCATCGGAGCGCCTCATGCCCGGAAGAACTGCCCCAGCACCGCAGGGGCTCGCCCTCAGGCCCGCCGGCGCGCCTCGCGACCTGCTCTACAGCAGCCTTTTCGAGCACTCGCCGATGGAGGTGCACATGTGGTCGCTGGTCCGCGATGGGCAGGGTGCCATCGTCAACTGGCGCCTGCTGGAGGCCAACCCCACGGCACTGGCCTCCTGGGGGTGCCGGCTCGAAGACGTGGTCGGCAAGACCACCGACGAGATCTTCCCGGATGCCGATGCCGTGCGCACCTTCCTGCCCGTGGTCGAGGAGATCATGGCCAGCGGCCAGCCCAAGCAATGGGAGGTGGCCTTCGCCGGTACGGCGCAGACCTTGCGGATGGTGAGCATCCCCGGGGGCGACTGCTTCGTCAGCACGGGCATCGACGTCACCTCGGAGCGAACGCGCCAGCTGGAGCTGGAGCACGCGCTGCAACGCGTGACGCAGGCCACGCAGGCCGGTGGCGTGGGGCTTTGGGACTGGGACCTGCGGACGAACGCGGTTCACTACTCCGACGAGTGGAAGCGCCACCTCGGCCACGCACCCGAGGAGATCGACGACTGTTTCGAGGAGTGGCGATCACGCGTGCACCCCGAGGACCTGGCACCCACGCTGGCCAGGGTGGAGGCCACCATCAAGGACCCCCGCCGTCCCTACGACGTGGTCTTCCGCATGCGGCACAAGGACGGCTCTTACCGCACCATCCTCGGGCAGGGCTCGGTCCTGTGCGACGAAAGTGGCATTCCGCACCGGATGGTGGGCTCGCAGATCGACATCACCGACCGGCAGCGGCTCGAGGAGCGGGTGCGCGAGGCCCAGAAGCTCGAGTCGCTGGGCACCCTGGCCGCCGGCATCGCCCACGACTTCAACAACCTGCTCACGGCCGTCAGCGGCAACGTCTCGCTGCTGCGCGACATGCTGCTGGATCCGCCCGAGGCCGCCTTGCTGCTGAAGGCGCTGGACGATGCCTCGGGACGGGCCGCGGCGCTCACGAAGCAACTGCTCACCTTCGCCAAGGGAGGCGCGCCGGTACGGGAGGTCGCCTCCATCAGCGAACTGCTCGTCGACTCGGCCACCTTCGTGGCCCGCGGCTCGAAGGCGCGCTGCCAGTTCAGCATCGCCGACGATCTGGCGGCGGTGAACGCCGACGTGGGGCAGCTCAGCCAGGTGATCGGCAACCTCGTTCTCAACGCCATACAGGCGATGCCGCAAGGCGGCACCGTCCGCATCGGCGCGGGCAATGTGCGCCTGGGCAGTGACGACCCCTCCGGGCTGCCGGCGGGGCCCTATGTGCGCATCACGGTCGAGGACGAAGGCCAAGGCATCGCACCGGATGTACTGCCGCGCATCTTCGACCCCTTCTTCACCACCAAGCCTTCCGGCAGCGGCCTGGGTTTGTCCACCTCCTACTCCATCCTGGTCCGCCACGGCGGGCGCATCGCGGTGGCTTCCACGCCGGGCCGCGGCACCGTGTTCATCCTGCACCTGCCGGCTTCGGGCAGCGCGCCGTCGCCGGCGCGCGATGCCAGCGTGGTCAGCGGAACCGGTCGCATCCTGGTGATGGATGACGACGAGACCATCTGCGTGGTGGCCCGGCGCATGCTGGAGCGCCTGGGTTACGAGGTCGACACCTGCAACCACGGCGGGGAGGCCCTCGCGCGGTACCGCGCGGCCCAGCAGGCCGGGCAGCCTTATGCGGCCGTCATCCTCGACCTCACCATCCCCGGGCACGAAGGCGGGGCGCAGGTACTGCCCCAGCTGCTGGCGCTGGATCCGCAGGTGCGGGCCATCGTCTCCAGCGGCTACGCCGACGACGACGTGCTGTCGCGCCCCGAGGCGCACGGTTTCAGCGGCCGGCTGCAGAAGCCCTTCGACCTGAGCTCGCTGAGCGCCGAACTGGCGCGGGTGCTGCAGCCGGCCCCCCCGCCATAATCCGCGCCCCTGCCCCCAACCCGCAGCGCGGCCCTTGCCCGGCCGCGCTGGCCGTCCATGTTCAAGAACGCCCTCGTCTACCGCATCGAACACTGGGAAGCGCCCGGCCTGGCCGAGCTGGACCAGCGCCTGCAGGCCGCCCGCTTCGTGGAATGCAGTGCCAGCCAGGCGGAATCGGTGGGCTGGGTGGAGCCGCGCGGCGAGGCCCACGGCGCGATGGTGGAAAGCATCGGCGGCCAGTGGGTGCTGCGCCTGGCCACCGAGACCAAGGCCGTGCCCGGCGGCGTCATCAGGGACCAGGTGGGCAAGAAGCTCGACGCCATCGAGAAGGACACCGGCCGCCGCCCCAAGGGCAAGATCGTCAAGGAGCTCAAGGAAGAGGTCATCCACCAGCTGCTGCCGCGCGCCTTTCCGAAACGCAGCGACACCGTGGTGTGGATAGACCCGCAGGTGCACTGGCTGCTGGTGGGCGCCGGCAGCGTCAAGAAGGCTGACGCCGTGGTCACGCGGCTGGTGGAGCTGATGGGTGGCCGCCTCAAGCTGGGCCTGGTGCAGACGGCGCTGGCCCCGGCCACCGCCATGGCCACCTGGCTGGCCGAGAAGGAAGCGCCACCGGGCTTCAGCATCGACCGCGAATGTGAACTCAAGCAGCCCGACAGCGAGAAGGCCACCGTGCGCTATGCGCGCCACACGCTGGACATCGACGAAGTGGGTGAACACGTGCGCCAGGGCAAGCTGCCCACGCAGCTGGCGCTGAGCTGGGCCGACCGCGTGAGCTTCGTGCTGACCGAAGCGTTGACGCTGAAGAAGATCAAGCTGCTCGATGTGGTGCTGGAAGGCCGCGGCGCCGACGCCGGTGTGGCGCAGAAGGACGAAGGCGGCTTCGACGCCGACGTGGCGCTCTTCACCGGCGAACTGCGCCAGCTGGTGCCGGCGCTGGTGGAGGCACTGGGCGGCCTGCAGGCCCGGCCTGCCGGCGTGCCGGCCGGGCCCGAGAGCCCGTCGAGCGCTCCGCAGCGTGCGCCGCAGAGCACCGGCCCGGGTGGGAACCCGGACGTCGCACCCTGGGACAGCGTGGCCGCCTGAGGCCACGAACCCCTCATCCAAGGGGTTGGGGGCGGGCTTTTCTGGCCAGCAGCTTGCCTGCTAGGCCATAGTTGGCGTGGGCCCTTTTTCCGGGGCCGGCTGGAGGAACCCCCATGAGCAAGAAGACCGCCGCCCAGGCGCTGAAGGTTTGCAAGCAAGGCGCCATCGCCGCGGCCTTGGCGATGAGCCTGGGCTTGGCCACGGAAAAGGCCGAGGCGCTGACCATCCTGCTGAACTTCGTCAATGCGCCCACCACCGACCGCTTCGGCGTCGGCACGCTGCCCGAGGCCTTTGCCAGCTGGGGCTTCACCGGCATGTCGCTGAACGACGTGCGCAACGCCACGCTGGCCGCGGTGCAGAACCACTACCTGGGTTACCCCAGCTTCGCCACCAATGCGCAGAGCCCGTTGCCCGCCGGCTTCGAGCTGAACATCAACTTCGAGTGGAGCAACGGCCTGAGCGCGCCGAGCAACGGCGACCCCGAGTACTACTACATGGCCATCGGCGACGCCAACCCGAACCAGGGCTTCCTGGGCCAGGCCTGCCTGGGCTGCGTGCGCAACAGCAGCGGCACGGCCAGCGTGCCGGTGGGCACCATCTTCGGTTCCACGCTCACCGACAGCATCTCGGGCCTGCTGGGCCTGGCCACCACGAACGCGCAGCGCATCAACCTGCTGGCCGGCACCGTCACCCACGAGATCGGCCACGGGCTGAGCCTGGTGCACCCCAACGGCCAGGCGCCCAACCCGGGCGAAAGCCTGTGGTCGGTGATGGCCACCGGCGCCTCGCCTTCGCTGATGCCCAGCATCGAGCGCACGAAAGACCGCGACTTCTCCTATGCCGAGTTCGGCACGCTGATCCAGGCCATCGGCCTGCGCCCGGCCAGCCCCGTGCCCGAGCCCGGGACCTGGCTGCTGATGGGCCTGGGCCTGGCCGGCGTGGTGTGGCGCGTGCAGCGACGGTCTGCCGTGGCCGCCTGAAGCTGCCTGGGGCCTGGGCCTCGTCACGCCAGGCCGTCGGCCGTCTCCACGCGGAAGCGAGCCACTGAACTGGCCAGCTGCTGCGCCTGCTGCTTCAGCCGTTCGGCCGCGGCGGCACTTTCTTCCACCAGGGCGGCGTTCTGCTGCGTGCCGTGGTCCATCTGCGACACGGCCTGCCCGACTTGGCTGACGCCACTGCTCTGCTCGCGACTGGCCACGCTGATCTCGCGCACGATGTCGGTCACGCGGCGGATGGCTTCGACGATTTGCTGCATGGCATCGCCCGCACGGTCGGCCTTCGCGGTGCCGCTTTCCACGCGCTCGACGCTGGCCTGGATCAGCTGCTTGATCTCCCGCGCGGCATCGGCGCTGCGTTGTGCCAGGCTGCGAACTTCGCTGGCGACCACCGCGAAACCGCGGCCCTGTTCACCGGCCCGCGCCGCTTCCACGGCAGCGTTCAGGGCCAGGATGTTGGTCTGAAAGGCGATGCCGTCGATGGTGCCGATGATGTCGGCGATGCGACGCGATGATTCATGGATGCCGCGCATGGTCTGCACGACCTCGCTCACCACCTCGTGGCCCCCCCGTGCCGCCTGGCTGGCGCCCTGCGCCAGCTCGTCTGCCATCGCGGCATGTTCGGAGGTCTGGCGCACGGTGGAGCCCAGCTGTTCCATCGAAGAAGCGGCCTGTTGAAGGGCCGCCGCCTGTTGTTCGGTGCGGGTGGAGAGGTCCTGGTTGCCGCTGGCGATTTCGACGCTGGCCCCGGCCACCTGCTGGGCGCCCGAGCGCACTTCACCGATGACCTGGCCCAGCGAGGTGCATGTGGTGTTCAAGGAGCGCAGCAGCGCTGAGAGCTCGTCGCCGCCATCGGCACGGGCGCGGGTGCTGAGATCGCCTTCACCGATGCGACGCACCAGGCTCTCTGCTTCCCGTAGCGGGCGCCGCACACTGCCCACCAACCAACTGGCGGCCACCACGCTGACCAACAGTGCCAGCGCCGCCGCACCGCCCATCACCCACCCCACCTGCGCCAGGCGCTGGACGACCACGGCCTCGCTCGCGATCACGCGGTCGTTCAGCAAGGCCGCCAGCTGGTCCAGGGCCGTGAAGAATGGAGCCATCATGGGCGTCATCTCCTCGTCAGCAGCAAAGGCGGCTTCGGCTTGCTTGCCTTGCAGCAGCATCTGCCCGATGCGCTGCACCCCGGCGGCATAGGTCTTCTGGCGCTTTTGCACCTCGTCGGCCATGGCTGAAGTCTCGCTGTCGCCGCGGGACAGTTGCAGCTGCAACGCAGCCAGCTGTTCGACGATGCGACGGTTGCGCTCTTCAATGCCCTGCACCAGCTTCTTCTGCTGCTCGGCGCTCGGCGAAACCAGAGCCTGCAGACTGTCGACAGCGCCCTCCTTGGCCATGTGCTGCACGGCGCTGGCAATGGCCATCACGCGCTGGTCCGCCGCTTTGGAGGCCGTGGCCTGCGAGACCTGCCAAAGCGCGGCGCCCGTGGCGCTCAAGGTCGCCAGCAAGGCCAGCATCACCAGCGCCAAGGTGAGCCGGATGCGCGCGGCGATGGAAAGGCGATTCAATAGTGTCATACGGGTCCCCTCGGGGGCTGGATTCAGCGAGACGCTTTGCAGCCTCAGAGGCTCAGCCGCCCAGTTCCCCGACGAGCTGCTGGCAGCGAGTGATGCGTTCGCGCTGAATGCCGCCGGCCAGCTTGCGCGCTTCTTCGTCGCGGCCGGCCAGGATGGCGGGCACCAGTTCGGTTTCTCGGGTCTTCTTGAAGGCAGCCCAGGTGTCCTTGAGTTCCTTGAACTGCGCGTCCTTGCCGGCTGGTGCCTTCATCTTGTCCAGGCGCGCGCTGACCGCATCGGCGGTGTCCTTCACCAGCTTCTGCTGTTCGGGGCCGCGCTTGTCCTTGTTGGTGAGCATGGTCACCAGCGATTCGCGGGCCGCACTGAGCTGGCCGCGAAGCTCGGTGAACTCATTGGCTGCGGCAGGCAGCGAGACCGAGACCAGCAGCGCAGCTGCCAACATCAGGAAGTGGTTTCGACGGATCATGGGTGGCTCCTTTTCGGGCGTAGGGGGAGGCGGTTTGTCTTGAACAAGACCTCCCCTTTCTTCGGAAAGGGTCTTTACACCTTGAGCGCCCCGCTCTGTTCAAGCCGCCTCCGTGTGCAGGACCGCACGTCCGACAGCAGCCGGCTTGCGCTTTGCCAAGTCGGCAGGCGTTTTCGGCGCTTGCCCTGCTCACTCGTGCAGATGGCTCGCCGCAGTCTTCAGCACCTGCGCCGAGTGCATCAGCGCGGCCGTCTCGGCTTCGTCCATCTGCGGCACCAGCACCTGCGTGGCGCCGTCGGCGCCCACCACGGTGGGCAGCGAAAGCGCCACGCCCTGCAGCCCCAACGCGCCTTGCTGCACGCGTGAGACCGTGAGCACGCGGCGCTCGTTGCGCAGCAGGCTGCGCAAGAGCCGCGCCGTCACAAGGCCGATGGCGTGGTTGGTGGCGCCCTTGCGCTGGATGACCTCGTACGCCGCCACGCGCACGGCATGGGCCAGGCGGGTTTCGGCCTCGGGCCGCCAGCCCGGCCACTGCCGCACCGGCACGCCGCCCACCTGCGCGCCCGACCACAGCACCACTTCCGAATCGCCGTGTTCGCCTACCACCTGGGCGTGGATGGAATTCACCGCCGGCCCCAGCTCGCGGCCCAGCATCTGGCGCAGGCGCGCGGTGTCCAGCATGGTGCCGGTGCCCAGCACGTGTTCGGGCGCCAGGCCGCTGGCCTGCTGCATCACCAGCGTCAGCACGTCCACGGGGTTGGTGACCATCACCACCGTGCCGGTGTAGCCGGCCAGGCCGCGGCCGATCTCGGCGATGACGCGCGCGTTGTCGCGCAGCAGGTCCAGCCGCGTTTCACCGGGCCGGCTGTTGCGGCCGGCGGCCACCACCACCACGCGGCACTGGCGCATCTCGGCCAGAGTGGCCGTGCGCAGCTCGCATTCGGGGTAGAAGGCGGCGCCGTGCGCCAGGTCCATGGCCTCGCCTTCGGCGCGTGCGGCGTTCAGGTCGTGCAGCCACAGCGCGCTGGCCACGCCCGCGTGCAGCGTGGACACGGCCACGCTGGTGCCCACCGAACCGGTGCCGATGATGCCGACGTGTCTTTGCATGGGGCCTCCTGGGGCGAGCCCACCCCGGGGCCATCCTGGGGGGTGTGGGCGGCCTGACGATACCCGGCCCTGCTCGCGCTAGAGTCGCGCCCGCCGATGAACACCACCGAACTCTTCCTCGTGGCCATGCTGATGGTCTTCAGCATTCCCTACCTGCTGTGGCGGCTGGGGCGCACCGACTACTGGGCGCCACTCGTGGTGGTGCAGATCGTCACCGGCGTGCTGCTGGGCCCAGGGCTGCTGGGCGCGGCGCTGCCGGCCTACCACCAGGCCGTCTTCACGCCCGCGGTCATCAGTGCGCTGAACGGCGTGGCGTGGTGGGCGGTGTCGCTGTTCGTCTTCCTGGCCGGCGTGGAACTGGACCTCGGCCAGGCCTGGAAACACCGCCGCGAGAGTGCGGTCACGGCCGGCCTGGCCCTGTTCACGCCGCTGCTCATGGGCTGTGCGGCAGCGGCCGTGCTGCTGCTGGTGCCGGGCTTCATCGGCCCGCGGGCGCAGACCTGGCAGTTCGTGTTGGGCATCGGCATGGCCTGCGCGGTGACGGCGCTGCCCATCCTCATCCTGCTGATGGAGAAGATGGGCATCTTCCGCCAGGCGCTGGGCCAGCGCATCCTGCGCTACGCCAGCCTGGACGACATCGCCATCTGGGGCGTGCTCGCGCTCATCCTGATGGACTGGCAGCGCGTGGGCCGGCAGGTGGTCTTTCTCTTGCTGTTCGTGCTGGCCTGCTGGGGCCTGCGCTGGCTGATGCAGCGCCTGGCCGAAGCCGACCGCTGGTACGTGGCGCTGGTGTGGCTCATCCTCGTGGCCCTGGGCGCCGACTGGTGCGGCCTGCACTACATGGTGGGCGCCTTCCTGGCGGGCGTGGCGCTGGACCTGCGCTGGTTCGACCACGGCAAGCTGGACGCGCTGCGCCACCACGTGCTGCTGGTGCTGATGCCGGTGTTCTTCCTCAGCACCGGGCTGCGCACCGACTGGAGCCTGGGCGGCACCACCGTGCTGCTGGCCGCCGGCCTGCTGCTGGCCGCCAGCGTGGGCGGCAAGCTGCTGGGCGTGCACCTGGCCGGCTGGGTGCAGGGCTGGCCGCCCGGCGAGGCGCGGGTGGTGGGCTGGCTGCTGCAGACCAAGGCGCTGATCGAGATCATCTTCGCCAACGTGCTGCTGGACAAAGGCGTCATCAGCGCCGAGACCTTCACCGCGCTGCTGCTGATGGCCGTGGCCAGCACCATGCTGACGGTGCCGATGGTGACGCCGCTGCTCGGCCGCCTGAAGGACGGGGCGGCGCGGCCGGGGTAGGCCGCGCCGGCGGGTTTCTGGCCGCCTTCGGGCCCGCTTCGGGCCCGCTTCAGGCCGGCTTCACGTACCGGTGCGTGAAGCGGTCGCTCTCGCCGATGGCGGCGTAGCGTGCGCGGTCCACGTCCTTCAGCGCAAACACCGGCGGCAGGGTCCACACGCCGTTGGGGTGGTCTGCGGTGTCCTTGGGGTTGGCGTTCACTTCGCTCTTGGCGGCCAGCACGAAGCCGGCGGCGCGGGCGCGCTCTTCCATCAGGGCTTCGGTGACGTAGCCGCTCTTCTTCATCGCTTCGAGGCTGGTGCCGGGCTTGGCGCGGTGGTCCACCACGCCCAGCACGCCGCCGGGCTTGAGCATCGCGAAGCAGCCGCGCAGCTTGTCGTCCAGCGAGTTGTCGCTCACCCAGTTGTGCACGTTGCGGAAGGTGAGCACCAGGTCGGCGCTGCCGGCCGGCACCTCGGGCGCGCCGGTGGCGGTGGGCAGCGTGGCCAGCACGGCCTTGTCGTAGAGCTCGGGCGCCTTGGCCATGCGCTCGGCGAAGTTGGCGCGGCTGCGGCGCATGTTCTGGTTGGCGCTGTCGGCCGGGAAGTGCGCCAGGTAGAGCTTGCCGCTGGCGCGCAGGTAGGGCGCCAGGATCTCGCTGTACCAGGCGCCGCCGGGCGAGAGCTCCACCACCGTGAGTGTGGGGCGGATGCCGAAGAAGGCCAGCGTGGGGCCGGGGTTGCGGAAGACGTCGCGCGCGCGGTTGGCCTCGCTGCGGTGCGGGGCGGCCAGCACGGCCAGCAGGCCGGCATCGGGGGCCGCGCTGGCGCTGGGGCCGCCCTGGCTGGCGCAGCCGGGCAGGCCGGCGGCCAGCAGCGCGGCGGGGCCGGCCATCAGCAGGTGGCGGCGCTGCAGGCCGGTGGACAGTCCGGTGGGAAGGCCGGTGGAGAGGCCGGCATGGGCCGGGGCGGAAGCAGGGGTGGGGTGGGCTCGCATGGGCGCGCATTCTGCGGCCAGACGGGGGCGTACGGGGCTTGCGGGCTCAGGGCCCTGGGGTCATCAGCTGCGCCGCCAGCGCGGCGCGCACGGCCGCGGTGTGCACCGGCAGCACGACCATATCGCCCGGCCGCGCCCAGGCCAGCAAGGCGCGGGCGGCTTCGGTTTCGTCGTCCACACGCAGGATGCGTTCGTCGGCCAGCCCGGCTTGCCGCAGGGCCGCGCACAAGCGCTCGGGCACCTCGCCCAGCGCGCGGCCGCGCAGCATCATCGGCAGTTCCTTCACCACCACGCGCGCGGGTGCGAAGCCGGCCGCGGTGCGGGCCAGCTCGGCGATGGCCTGGTCGTCGCGGTTGCCGGCCTGGCCCAGCAGCAGGCCCAGGCGGGGCATCGGGTGGGCCGGCGGGTGGGTCGTCATCAGGGCCTGCGCCACCTGCAGCAGCTGCGCCAGGCCGTCGGGGTTGTGGGCGTAGTCCACCAGCACGGTGGTGCCGCGCCAGGACCAGCGTTCCAGGCGGCCGGGGTTGTCTTGCGGCGTGGCGCCGAATTGCGCCAGCGTGGCGCGCAGGGCCGGCAGCGGCAGGTCGCTGGCCAGCGCGGCCAGCGCCGCGGCGGCGATGTTCTCGACGTTGTGCCGCGCCGCGCCGCGCAGGGTGAGCGGCATCTGCGCCACCTCGCCCAGGGGGATTTCCACATCGCCTTGCGCCCAGACCAGTTCGCCCTCGGTCGTGGCACCGCACACGGGCGCGCCTCCTGGGTGGCTGACGCGGTGCGCCTGCAGCACCGGGTGCGCCAGGTCGTGCGCGAACAGCGCCACGCGGCCGGCCTCGAACAAGGCCTGCACGTGCGGCGTGCGCCGCGCCACGGCCATCAGCACGGCATCGCCGCCGTTGAGCACCAAGGTGCCGTACTCGCGCAGCGCGTGGGCCACCACCAGCTTCACCTCGGCGATGTCTTCCACCGTGGCGATGCCGTACTCGCCCAGGTGGTCGGCGCTCACGTTGGTGACCACGGCCGCCTCGGCCTGCCGCGCCACCAGCCCGCGGCGCAGCAGGCCGCCGCGGGCGGTTTCCAGCACCGCGACCTGCACGGCTGGGTGGCGCAGCACGGCACGCGCGCCGGCCGGGCCGGCGTAGTCGCCCGCGTGCACGCGCTGCCCGCCCACCACCACGCCTTCGGTGCTGCAGTGGCCGGCCACGCGGCCGGCGGCCTCGGCCATCGCCACCAGCAGCCGCGTGGTGGTGGTCTTGCCGTTGCTGCCCGTCACCAGCAGCACGGGCTGCGCGTGCAGCTGCGGCCAGGGCACGTCCATCGGCAAGGGCAACGCGGCGCGCGGCCAGGTGCGGCTGCCGCTGCCGATACCGATGGAGACGCTGTCGTCGTCGTCGAAACAGGGCAGGCCGTGCGCGGCGGCCGCGGCTTGCAAGCGCTGCAGCGGGCGCGAGGCCTCGGCTTCGGTCTCCGCGCGGAAGTGCCGGGCCATGGCGGCCATGTCTACGGAAGCCGGCTGTGTGAGCGCGAAACCCTGCACCGCCAGCGGCGTGTGCGCGTCGGCGGCACGTTCCCACGCCCATTCGTTGAGGTCGGTGGCCGTCAGCAGCGCGGCCTCGGGCGGCACGAAGGCCAGCACCGTGCCGGCCGCGCCGGTGGCCACCTGCGTTTGCGGCGCGGGCCAGCCGAGCGCGGCGCAGAGCGCTTGTACACGCTGCGCCCAGCCGGCCAGCGCGCCGGGGTCTTGCGCCGCCGCGCCCAGCGGTGTCAGCGCCACCGCCGGCACCGCGAACCAGCGGTTCGGCCCGGTCAGCCGCCGCGAGCTTTCGAAGACGTGGCGCGCTTCTGCCCCCATCTCACCCCGCGGTGCCTCGATCAAGCCCAAGCCACGGAACCGGCTCTGCCGGGCCGTAGGCGAACGGCCCCCTCGGGGGGTGGCGAGCGCCAGCGAGCCCGGGGGCTCATTTCAATCTTCGCCGACGAAGCGCAGCCCGCGCTCATCCCGCACGAAGCCGCTGGCGAGCAGCGCGCCATCGTCGGAGAGCGGGTTGCGGTGGCGGTCTTCCGAGCTGCTATCGCCGCCCTCGGCAACCGCCTTGGGCGCGCTCGCCGTCGCGGGCGCCGCCGGCGCCATCGCACCCTCGGGCCGGAACTTCGTCACCTGCTTCCAGCTGCGCGTCAGCGCATCGGCAAACACCAGCAGCAGGTCGCCGAACTGGCCCATGCGCAGTGCGTGATCGATGGCTTCCTGCTCGTCGGGGATGATGGTGATCTGCTCTTCACGCACGCCCTGCGCGCGCAGCACGGCGGCAATCATGTTCGGCACCTCGTCGGGCGCGCGGCCGCGCAGGCCATCGTCGCGGCGGCAGATGTAGTGGTCGAAGCGCCCGGCCACCGCCAGCGCGATGTCGCGGATGTCTTCGTCGCGCCGGTCGCCCGGCCCGGCCACCACCACGATGCGCCTGCCGCGCACGTCCAGGCGCTGCGCCAGGTCGGCCATCACGCCCACGGCGTGCGCGTTGTGCGCGTAGTCGAAGATCACCTTGAACGGGTGCTCGTCGAACACGTTCATGCGCCCGGGCGCCTGGTAGAAGGTGGTGTCGAAGGTGCGCAGGCCCTGGCGGATGGCGTCGAGCTTGATGTCGAGCGAAAACGCCAGCGCCGCCGCGAACATCGCGTTCTGCACGTTGTGCATGGCGCGGCCTTCGAGGGTTGCCGGTATCAGGTGCGTCCACATCAGCGGGATGTGCCGGCCCTTGTCGTACAGCGTGATCATCTGCCCGTTCACGCCCGCTTCCAGCGCACAGGCCCGGCCCCCGGCGCGGATGTGCTCGCGCACCACCACGTGCTCGGGGTTGGTGGTCACGTAGCACAGGTGCTTGGCGTCGGTGTGCGCGCTCATGCGGATGACGTTCTCGTCGTCGGCGTTGAGCACCGCGCAGTCGCGCGCCACCTCGACGATGATGCGCTTCACCTCGGCCAGCTCTTCCAGCGTGTTGATGCCTTTCATGCCGAGGTGGTCGCTCTTCACGTTCAGCACCGCGCCCACGTTGACGAAGGGCACGCCCATGCCGGCGCGCAGCAGGCCGCCGCGCGCCACCTCCAGCACGGCCATGTCGATCTTCGGGTCGGCCAGCACCATGCGCGTGGCCACGGGGCCGGTCATGTCGCCTTCCACGGTGCGCTGGCCGTCGATGTAGACGCCGTCGGTCGTCGTCAGCCCTGGCGTGTAGCCGGCCATCTTGGTGATGTGCGCCAGCATGCGGCTGGTGGTGGTCTTGCCGTTGGTGCCGGTGATGGCGGCAATGGGCACGCGGCTTGGTGCGCCGGGCGGGAAGAGCATGTCGATCACGGGCCCGGCCGCGTCGCGCGGCGTGCCTTCGCTGGGCGCCACGTGCATGCGGAAGCCTGGTGCGGCGTTGATCTCGCAGATGCCCGCGCCGGTGTTCACGCCGGCCTTGTAGCTTTCGCTGATGTCGGGGCAGAGGAAATCGACGCCGCCCACGTCCAGCCCGATGGCGGTGACGGCGCGCACGGCCATCTCGCGGTTGTCGGGGTGGATGATGTCGGTCACATCCGTCGCGGTGCCGCCGGTGCTCAGGTTGGCCGTGCTGCGCAGCAGGACGGTGTGGCCGGCGGCGGGCACGCTGTCGACGGTGAGGCCCTGGCGCGTGAGCATCATGTCGGCCTGGGCGTCGAGCTCGATGCGCGTCATCACCTTCTCGTGGCCGATGCCGCGGCGCGGGTCCTGGTTGACGATGTCCACCAGCTGCTTGATGGTGTGCGCACCGTCGCCCACCACGTGCCCGGGCGTGCGCCGGGTGGCGGCGATGAGCTCACCGCCCACCACCAGCAGGCGGTGGTCTTCGCCCTGCAGCAGCGTCTCGACGATGACGCTGCTGCTGTGCTCGGCCGCCGCCGCGAAACCCGCGCGCACTTCATCGGGCGTTTTCAGGCCGATGCTGATGCCGCGGCCATGGTTGCCGTTGTAGGGCTTGGTGACGACCGGGTAGCCCAGCCGCTCGGCGGCGCGCACGGCGCGTTCGGCACTGCGCACCAGCTCCTGCCGCGGCACCGGCAGGCCGCAGTTGGCGAGGATCTTGTTCGTCTCTTCCTTGTCTTGCGCCAGCTCCACGGCGATGTAGCTGGTGCGGCCCGTCACCGTGGCCTGGATGCGCTGCTGGTACCTGCCGTGCCCCAGCTGGATGAGGCTTTGCTCGTTCAGGCGCAGCCAGGGAATGTCGCGCTCGACCGCGGCCTTCACGAGGCTGGCGGTGGAAGGCCCGAGCGCACGGCGCTGCGCGTAGCGTATGAATTCGTCGCGCGCCTCGGCCCACACCCAGTCGTCGGGCACCACGCCTTCGGGTCGTAGCTCGGCGGGCAGCAGCGAGCACAGCAGCTTCAGCGCCAGCTCGCCGGCTTCGATGCCTTCGTCGCGCTGCTCGTACTCGTACACCACGGTGTAGACGCCGGGCTGGCCTCCATTCGGGTCCATGCTGCGCGTCTTGCCGAAGGAAACGTTCTCGCCCGCGATGTTCTGCAGCTCGATGGCCACGTGCTCCATCACATGGCCCAGCCAGGTGCCTTGCTGCTGTTCCGGGTCTTCACTGTCGCCGCGCAGGCGGCGGATGAAGCCGCCCGGCACGCGGTAGCTGCAGCCGTGTTCCTGCAGGCCGGGCAGCGCCGCCACCAGTGCATCCACATAGGCCGGCCCCAGCCGCCCGGTGGGCCAGGCTTCCAGTGGCCCGAGGTCGAGCACCAGCCGGATGACCGGGAAGTGGGCGTACAAGGACGGGCCCACATACACATTGCGTTCGACGATGCGCATCGCGCCGGCTCCTTCTGCTGGGTTGGCGGCCTGGGGTCAGGCGCGTCCTGCCATGCAAGACACGCGCCGCGCTTGGCATGATGCCAGCGCCGTGAGCCAGTGCCCTGCGTCGGCGCGCCCGGCGCTTTCCCGGGCTGCGCGGCATACTGCGGCCTCCATGTGCTTCGGCCTTCTTCGCCCCCCACCCCGTGCCCCAGGCGCCCGCTGACCGTTCCGCCGAGCTTGCCGCCTGGCTGTCGCGCACGGCCCTGGGCGACCGTGCGGCATTTGCCGCGCTTTACCGGGCCACGAGCGCGCATCTCTTCGGGGTGATCCTGCGTATCAACCGCGACCGATCCCAGGCCGAGGAACTCTTGCAGGACATCTACGTGAACATCTGGCGTGCCGCCGGCAGCTTCGACGCCGCCCGCGCGCAGCCGATGACCTGGCTCGTGAGCATCGCGCGCAACCGCGCCATCGACAGCCTGCGCCGCGCCAAGAGCGACGTGAAGACGGTCAGCAGCCACCTCGCCGGCGACGATGGCGAGGCCGACGACGACCTCGTGGAGCAGCTGCCCAGCGGCGAAGCCGGCCCCTTGCAGCTGCTGGAACAGGCCGCCGACGCGCGCGCGCTGGCGCACTGCGTGCAGCAGCTCTCGGCCGAACAACAGCAGTGCGTGGCGCTGGCCTACTACCAGGGCCTGTCACACGCCGAGGTGGCCGAACACCTGGTGCAGCCGCTGGGCACCGTGAAGAGCTGGGTGCGCCGCGCGCTGCTGGCGCTGAAGCAATGCCTGGCGCGTGCCGCGGGCCAGGCCCCGAGCGGCGGCAGCCTTGCCGCCGACCCGTCGGCGAAAGAAGCCTGACCATGGACTACGGCCGCCCCGAACTCGCCGACCGCCTGGCCGCCGAATACGTGCTGGGTACGCTGCGTGGCCCGGCGCGCCGGCGCTTTGAAGCGCTGCTGGCCGCGCACCCGGCCCTGCGCAGCGCGGTGCGGCGCTGGGAAGAGCAGCTTTCGCCGCTGGCCGACAGCGTGCCGCCCGTGGCGCCGCCCGAACGCGTGTGGGCCGGCATCGAAACGCGCCTGTTCCCGGCCGAGGCAGCGGCTGCCAGAGCCGAAGCGGCTGCGTCCGTGCGCTGGTGGAATGCGCTGGGCCTGTGGCGCGGCCTCAGCGCGCTGGCCAGCACGGCTGCCGTGGCGCTGCTGGTGGTGGCGCTGCAGGCGCCGCCGGTGCAGCCGCCCATCGTGGTGGTGCTGGCCACCAACCCGGGTGCGGGCGTGGCCACCAACGCCAGCTTCGTGGCCAGCCTCAGCGCCGACGGCCGCGCGCTGGTGCTCAAGCCCCTGAAAGCGCCCACGCTCACCGCCGCGCAGGCGCTGGAACTGTGGAGCGTGCCCGCCCAGGGCGGCCCGCGCTCGCTGGGCCTGGTACGCGCCGACACCGCCACCACGCTGCTGCTGCAGGCGGGTGTGAAGGAGGGCACCGCGGCCTTTGCGGTGAGCATCGAACCCGCCGGCGGTTCACCCACGGGCGCGCCCACGGGGCCCATCGTTTCGCTGGGGCAGATCTAGTTTCACGGCGGGCCGCATCCAGTTGCGGCGGGCTTGCGTATCTCCCCCCAGGTGGCCGCCGTCGCGGCCCCATGAGGAGACCCCCCGTGAACCGCATCCGTCACACCGCCCTGGCGCTGGCCGCCCTGGCTTTCTGCGCCACGCTGGCCCAGGCTTCCAGCCACCGCGAGGCGCCTTTCATCACCACGGCGCCCAAGGTCGACGCCACTGATTTCTACATGTTCCGCAGCTACGAGGCGAACCGCAGCGAGTACGTGACGCTGATCGCCAACTACCTGCCGCTGCAAGACGCCTACGGCGGCCCGAACTACTTCGCGCTCGACCCCAATGCGCTGTACGAGATCCACATCGACAACAACGGCGATGCGCGTGAAGACCTGAGCTTCCAGTTCCGCTTCAGGAACACGCTGGCCAACAACGGCGCGGGCGTGAACCTGACCATCGGCGGCAAGAGCGTGGGCATACCGCTGGTGCAGGCCGGTGCCGTGGCCAATGTGAACGACGCCAACCTGCAGCTGGCCGAGACCTACACCGTGGCCGTGGTGCGCGGCGACCGCCGTCGCGGCACGGTGCAGGCCATCACCGCGGTCAATGGTGGCGCCACCACCTTCGCCAAGCCGGTGGACAACATCGGCGTGAAGACCATCCCCGATTACGCCGGCTACGCGGCCAAGCACATCCACAACGTCAACATCCCCGGCTGCAGCATGCCGGCCAAGGTGTTCGTGGGCCAGCGGCAAGACCCCTTCGCGGTGAACCTGGGCACCATCTTCGACCTCGTGAACGCGCCCGTCAGCGTGATCACCGACCCCGCGCTCATCGGTGCCGCGCCCAACACCATCGCCGACAAGAACGTCACCACGCTGGCGCTGGAAGTGCACCGCAGCTGCCTGAAGAGCGGCGAGCAGGGCGACGACGTCATCGGCGGCTGGACGAGCGCCAGCCTGCGCCAGGCGCGTGTGCTGGACGGCAGCCCGCCTTCGGGCCACCAGGCCAGCGAGAAGACGGGCGGCGCCTGGGTGCAGGTGTCGCGCCTGGGCATGCCGCTGGTCAACGAGGTGGTCATCGGCCTGAAGGACAAGGACAAGTTCAACGCCAGCCGCCCCAGCGGCGACGGCCAGTTCGCCGACTACGTGACGAACCCGACGCTGCCGGCGCTGCTGGAAATCGCGCTGGGCGCGCCGGGCATCGCGCCGACGAACTTCCCGCGCACCGACCTCGTCACCACCTTCCTCACCGGCATCAAGGGCGTGAACCAGCCGCGCACCGTCACGGCCAGCGAAATGCTGCGCCTGAACACGGCCATCGCGCCCGTGCCCTTCGCGCAGCAGAACCGCCTGGGCATCGTCGGCAACATCCTGGCCGGTGGCAGCGACAACGCCGGCTACCCCAACGGCCGCCGGCCGAAGGACGACGTGGTCGACATCTCGCTGGTGGCCGTGATGGGCGGCCTGTGCATGGCCAACGGCGACACCGACGCCTTGGGTTTCGGCGCCGCGTGCAAGCCTTCGGCGGTGCCGCTGGGCGCCACCGCTTTCCGCCTGCACGACGCGGTGGACCAGGCCGTGGTGCCGCTGCTGCCGGGCTTCCCCTACCTGAACACGCCGCTGCCGGGCAGCCGCTGAAAGGAGCGCCATGAACAAGCCCGAACATCGTTCGAGGGTGGCGACGGCGCTGTGGCCCGTGGCGGCGCTGGCCCTGGCCAGCGCGCTGGCGGCCTGCGGTGGCAACGACAGCTACGCGCCCGCGCCGCCGCCACCGCCCGTGGCCGAAGACCCCACCATGGTGCCCACCAGTGCCACGGCCAATGCGGCGGCCTTCAGCACCTATGCCGCGAACCTGGCGCCCAGCGACACCACCGAGCCGCTGGTGGTGGGCACGCTGGTGCCGCCTGTCAGCGACACCGAAGAGCCCGTGGCCTTGACGCGCTGACGCCCGAAGGCGCCACCGCGCGCGCTCGTCCAAGGGCCGTGCCCGGCCCTGCTTCCGAACCCGCCCGGCCTTCGCAAGAGGGCGGGTTCGACTTCCTTTCCACTTTCCATGGAGCCTTTCCCATGCAGAAAACCAAGCTGTCTTCCCTGTCCCTGGCCGGCCTTGCGGCCGCCGCGCTGCTCTCGGCCTGTGCCGGCACCCTGGACGGCATGCCCACCTCGATTCCCATGTTCAGCCAGGCCGCGCTGCCCGCGGCCGTGCAGGTGCCGGCCGGACACCGCGTGGTGCTGGAAACCGTGGGCGTGGGCCAGATCACCTACGAATGCCGCGAGAAGGCGGCGATGGCCGGCCAGTTCGAGTGGGTCTTCGCCGGCCCTGAGGCCACGCTGCAAGACCGCCAGGGCCGCGCGTTGGGCCGCTACTTCGGCCCGCCGGCCACCTGGGCGCTGAACGACGGCTCGGCCCTCACTGCCACGCAGCTGGCCGTGGCCCCGGCGGCGGCCGGCAGCATTCCGCTGCAGCTGGTGAAGGCCAATCCGGCCACCGGCAGCGGCGCGCTGGTGGGCGTGACGCACATCCAGCGCGTGGCCACGCGCGGCGGCGTCGCCCCGGCGCTGCCCTGCGGCATGGCCGAGAAGGGCCGCAAGGAGATCGTGAAGTACCAGGCCGACTACATCTTCTGGAAGGCCGCCTGAAGCGAGGGGGCGCCGCTCAAGCGCCGAAGGACAGCAGGCCCTTGAGGCTCAGCACCAGCAGCAGGTAGCGGCCGCCCTTGCCCACGGCAATCCAGAACAGGCATTGCCAGAAGGGCATGCGGAACCAGCCGGCAGCCAGCACGAGCGCGTCGCCCACCAGCGGCAGGATGGACAGCACCAGCGCCGGCGGCCCCAGGCGCCGCAGTTTCTGGATGAGCGGCTTGTCTTCGTCCACGCGCACGCGCTGGAAGCGCTCATAACCCTGGCGCCCGGCCAGGCCCATGCCGAAGGTGAGCACGGCGCCGCAGAGGTTGCCGCAGGTGGCCACCAGCAGCGCCGTCCAGGCCAGTTCGGGGTAGGCGGTGACCAGGGCCGTCATCACCACCTCGCTGCTGCCAGGCAGCACGGTGGCCGAGAGAAAAGCCGAGAAGAACAGGCCCCAGAGGCCGGCGCTGGGGCTCATCCAGGTCTGCAGCCAGTCGGAGACCTGGGAAATCCATTCCATCATGGGGCGGGACGCATTGGGTGTGACGGGGTCGCTAGTGTTTCACGCCGCAATGCTTAGCATGGGGCCCCTCTTCACACAGCGCGAAGGAGCTGTCATGTTCAAGAAGCTGGCTTCCGAGGCCCTGGGCCTCAGCGACATCGGCGTCATCGTTCCGGCCTCCGACTACAACAAGGTCGACGCCGACGACTACCTCTTCAGTGAAGACGGGGAGAAGATCTTCTTCCTCATCAAGTCGAAGAAGGACGAGTACTGCTTCACCAACCTCGCCCTCATCCACGTGGATGGCGATTCGGCCGTGTCGTCCAAGCGCACCATCCGCCGCTACGACTTCGCCAGCCATGCGCTGACCGACGTGACGCTGGAAACCGCCGGCACCATCGACATGGACATCGAGCTGAAGTTCACTGTGGATGGCGGCGTGAAGTTCAGCATCGACGTGCGCAAGAGCTTCATCGAGCAGCTGAAGGACATCTACAAGGCGCTGATCACCATCGGCCGCATCCAGCAGCGCGACGAACAGGCGCGTGCGAATGCGCGTGACTGCCTGCAGGTGGCCGGCTCCATCTACAAGGTCAACACCCTGGCCGCCGAAGACACCGTGGCGCAGCAGTTCAACACGCTGCTGTCGCACTACAACGCCGCCGTGCTGGAGCGCTACACGCGCCGCGATTACGGCGCCGTCTTCGAACGCTATATCCATGCCTGAGCCCGCGCGTGCAAAGCCGGAAGGCTTTGCACGGCGTCACCAGTTGTCGACCGGTTTGGCGGCGTCGCTGGTCGCTTCGTGGACTTGCAGGAACTGCGTGGCCGTGGTGTTCACGGTCACGCTCACCCCCGCAGCGATCTTGCCGCGCTTCACCAGCGTGTGCGTGGCACCGTCGGCCCCGGTTTCATAGAGCTCGAGGATCAGGTTCGCGTCACGGGGCCCCGTGCACTGGATCTGTATGGAGGCCATGTCTTTCGGGCTTTCAGGTTTTGGCGATGAGGCGCGACTGTAGAGGCAGCCGATGTCGCCGCGCCACACAATGTGCGCCTGGAGCCCCCCATGAACGCACCCGAAGCCCTGCCGCCCGGCCACAGCCCGCCTGAACTCGACACCGACCCCGAGGAAACGCGCGAATGGCGCGAAGCCCTGCAGGCGGTGGTGGAAGAGGCCGGCCCCGAGCGCGGCCTTTTCCTCATCGAGCAGCTGCAAGACCTGGCCCAGCAACAGGGCATGGTGCCGCACTTGCAGCCGTTTTCGGCCTACCGCAACAGCATCCCGCTGGCGCGCCAGGGCGCCTACCCCGGCGACCTGCGCACCGAAGAGCGCCTGACGGCCGTGATGCGCTGGAACGCGCTGGCCATGGTGGTGCGCGCCAACGAAGCGCACGGCGAACTCGGCGGCCACATCGCCAGCTACGCCAGCGCGGCCGAGATCTTCGAGGTCGGCTTCAACCACTTCTTTCAGGGCAGCGCCTGCGGCCAGCGCAGCGACCTCGTCTACTTCCAGCCGCACAGCGCGCCGGGCGTTTACTCGCGCGCCTTCCTCGAAGGGCGTTTGAGCGAAGGGCAGCTGGCGCGTTATCGGCAAGAGATACAAGGCGAAGACGGCACCGATGAAGGCGGCCTGTGCAGCTACCCGCACCCCTGGCTGATGCCCGAGTTCTGGCAGTTCCCCACCGGCAGCATGGGCCTGGGGCCGATCAACGCCGTGTACCAGGCGCGCTTCATGCGCTACCTCACCGCACGCGGTTTGCTCGACTGCAGCACGCGGCGCGTGTGGGGCGTGTTCGGCGACGGCGAGATGGACGAGCCCGAGTCCATCGCCGGCCTCACGCTGGCCGCGCGCGAGAAGCTCTGCAACCTCACCTTCATCGTCAACTGCAACCTGCAGCGCCTGGACGGCCCGGTGCGTGGCAACGGGCAGATCATTCAAGAGCTGGAGGCGCTGTTCACCGGCGCCGGTTGGCACGTCATCAAGGTGCTGTGGGGCAGCGAGTGGGACGCGCTCTTCGCGCGCGACACCGAGCACGTGCTGCTGCGTGCGCTCAGCCGCACGGTGGACGGTCAATACCAGACGCTGGGTGCGAACGACGGCGCCTACAACATCGAGCACTTCTTCCGGCAAGACCCGGCGGTGCAGAAGCTCGTGGCCCACATGAGCGAGGCCGAGATCGATGGCCTGAAGCGCGGCGGGCACGATTTCAGGAAGCTCTACGCTGCCTTCGCCGAGGCGCGCGACCACCGTGGCCGGCCCACCGTCATCCTGGCCAAGACCAAGAAGGGCTACGGCATGGGCGGCGCCGGTGAAAGCCGCATGACGGCGCACCAGGCCAAGAAGCTGGACCTGGAGGCCGTGAAGGCCTTCCGCGACCGCTTCGCGCTGCCGCTCAGCGACGAAGACGTGGCCGCGCTGCGCTTCCTGAAACCCGCCGACGACAGCGCCGAGATGCGCTACCTGCGCCAGCGGCGCGAAGCCCTCGGCGGCCCGCTGCCGAAGCGCAACGGCGCGGCCCCCGTGCTGCCCGTGCCGCCGCTCTCGGCCTGGGGCGAGTTCGCAGTGAAGGCCGAGGGCAAGGAGATGAGCACCACCATGGCCGCGGTGCGCATGCTGGGCAACCTGCTGAAGGACCCGACGCTCGGCCCGCGCATCGTGCCCATCGTCGCCGACGAGGCGCGCACCTTCGGCATGGCCAGCCTCTTCCGCCAGGTGGGCATCTACGCACCCGAGGGCCAGCACTACGAGCCCGAAGACCGCGACACGATGCTGTACTACCGCGAAACGCGCGACGGCCAGCTGCTCGAAGAAGGCATCAACGAAGCCGGCGCGCTCAGCAGCTGGATCGCCGCGGCCACCAGCTACAGCGTGCACGGCCTGCCCATGCTGCCGGTCTACATCTACTACTCGATGTTCGGCTTCCAGCGCGTGGGCGACCTCATCTGGGCCGCGGCCGACCAGCGTTCACGCGGCCTGCTCTTCGGCGCCACCGCCGGCCGCACCACGCTGGGCGGCGAGGGCCTGCAGCACCAGGACGGCAGCAGCCTGCTGGTGGCCAGCACCGTGCCCAACTGCGTGGCCTGGGACCCGGGCTTCGCGGGCGAACTCGCGGTCATCCTGCAGCACGCGATGAACCGCATGCTGGTGCAGCAGCACGACGAGTTCCATTACGTGGTGATGGGCAACGAGAACCACGCCATGCCCAGCCTGCCGGCCGGTGTGGAAGACGACCTGCTGCGCGGCCTGTACCGGTTGCAGGTTTTCGGCGAAGGCCCGGCGCGGGTGCGCCTGCTCGGCTCGGGCGCCATCCTGCGCGAGGTGCTGAAGGCGGGGCAGCAGCTGCATGAACAGCACGGCATCGCCTGCGAGGTGTTCAGCGCCACCAGCTACAGCGAACTGGCGCGCGAGGCGCAGGCCCTGCAGCGGCTGGACCGTTCGCAGCCGCTGCCGCTGAACGCCGAGGCGCTGCAGGCCCACGCGCCGCGCCGCCTGAGCCACGTGCAGCGCCTGCTGGCCGGCCCGGCACCCGTGGTGGCGGCCAGCGACTACGTGCGCGCCTGGCCGCAGCTGATCACCGAGTACGTCGACGCGAAGATGGTCACGCTGGGCACCGACGGCTTCGGCCGCAGCGACACCCGCGCGCGGCTGCGCCGGCATTTCGAGGTGGATGCGCCCGCCGTGGTGGCGGCGGCGCTGGAAGTGTTGCGCCGCGGGTAACCCTGTGCTTGTGCACAGTACTGTGCACACATACAGTTCGGCCCTGTTCTGCATTCCAGAGAAGAGAGCCGCCATGCGACCTGCCCTGCGCCAGCACTACCGCCCCGACAGCCTGCGCGTGCCCGTGTGGCTGCGCCGCGTGTGGGCCTGGTTCTGAGCGCTCCCAGGGCCGGGCTGCGCCCAGCCCGCCCCCCGCGGGGGTTCAAGGTGCCCGGCAAAGCCGGTTCACCCAGAGAGCGACTGCTTCAGCCGTCCTGAAGCACCCGGCGGGCCAGCGCCTCGCCACTGAGCCAGGCCCGTTCCACGCCTTCGGGCAAAGCTTCGGGTGAAGCTGCTGGTGAAGGGCTGCCGGCGGGCACGCCGCCCCAGGCGTCGCCGCAGCTGCCTAGGCGCAGCGTGGCGTCCCAGCCGCAGGCGCCGGGTGCCGGGGCCACCACCTGGGCATAGCGCCAGCGGTGTGCCACGGCATGCGGCGCCGGCCCGTCGCGGCCGGTGTGGGCCGCCAGGGCCTGCTGCAGCCTTGCTGCGGCTTCCTCTGCCGTCAGCTCCAGGTGCGCTGCGCTCCAGGCGGGGGTGGCGTGCAGCACCCAGCGCTGCCAGGGCGTTGCCGGGTGCGCTGGCCCGCCCGGCAGGCTGCTGACGTCCACCACCTCGGCCAGCACGCCTTGCGCGGCCAGCGCAGGCAACGCCAAGGGGCTTGGCAGGGCCGGGGCCTGGTCGGCCGGCCAGGCCAGCATCAGGGTCCAGCAGGGCTGGCCGTGCACGTCGGCCAGTGCCTGCTGCAGCAGCGCGCTGGCGCTGCACAGCGGCCGCGCCTGCTCGGCCGGCACGGCCAGCAGCAGCACCTCGAAACGCTCGGGCAGCGCGCCGTGTTCGGCCGTGGCCAGCAGCCACAGGCCTTCGGCATCACGCAAGGGCGGCAGCACGGTGTGTTCGGTGCGCAGCGCCAGGCCCTGGGCCAGCTGGCGGGCCAGGGCGTTCATCGTCGGCAGGCCGTGGCCGCGGCCGGTGGCGCCGGCTTGTTCCCAGCCGTGTACCCAGCCTTGTGCGGCCCAGTGCAGAAAGGCCTCGCGGAAGGCCGGCCCCTGCACCGCAAAGCTGGCCACGCCGTGGTGGAAGGGCCCCGTTTCACTGCGCCGGGTGGCGCAACGGCCGCCCGGGCCGCGACTTTTTTCGAACACGGTGACCGCATGGCCGGCCGCGGCCAGCCGGCCGGCCGCCGTCAGCCCGGCGATGCCGGCGCCGATGACGGCCACACGAAGAGCAGCAGGCATGCGCAGGGGCCCTCAGGCTTCGAACAAAGGCGGCTGCTGCAGTTCGGCGTCGAGGTTCATCAGCACGCTGGCCAGCGACAGCGCCCGCCACAAGGGCTCAGGCATCTGCAGGATGGCCTCGGGCGTGCGCGCTTCGGCGATGTAGGCGCCGATGTCGTGGTGCTGTTCGGGCGACAGCAGCCGCAGGGTGAGCATCTCGTCGAGGGTCTTCACGGGGCTCCTTCCTTCACGGCGGTTCGCGGCCGGCGGCGCACGGCGCTGCTTCGCTGGGCATTGTCGCGGCGGCTGCGCGGGCGTGCTCGCGCGGGGCTGATGCTGCGGGGCTGATGCCACGTGGCCCCAGGGCTGCCGTGTGCCGATGGCCAGACCACCCGCTCACAGCTGGTACATCGGCACTTCCAGCGCCTGCGTCAGCGGGTGTTCGGGGCCGCCTCGTGAACGCGCCAGCGTGTGCAGGCCGGGCAGGTTCCGTGTTTCGCGCGGAATCCAGTAGACGCGGCCCTGCTTCGTGCGCACGCGGATGGCCGGCAGCAGCGGGAAGAGCCGCGCGTGCCGGGCCTCGACGATGTCTTCCCAGGCCACGCGGCCGCGCCAGCCCCAGGCGTCGTTCAGCACCAGCCCCTCGGGCCCCGCGCGCGTGGGCAGCAGCTGGTACATCGCCAGCACCAGCACCGCCGCCAGCAGCATCAGCGGCCAGGTCTGCGGCCACGAGAAGGCTTCGCCCTGCAGCCACGACCAGCCGCTGGCCGCCACCGCCCCGGCCGTGAGGCCCGGAAAGGCCTGTCGCCACAGGGCAGGCAGGCGGGTGGGGAAGCTCTGCATGCCGGTGCGGCCCGTGCGCTTCAGGTCTTGGGCACGTTCAACGCGCCGGCTTCGGCCACGCGCGTGTGCAGGTTGAAGGTGGCGCCCTGCGTCAGGATGTGCAGCTTCACGCCCAGCAGGCACACGGGCCGGCCTTCGTTCACCGTGTCCATGCTGCTGAACTGCACCCCGGCGGCGTCCACCACCGTGATGCCGCCCGAGCCTTCCACGTGCACGGTGTTGTCGGGCGCGATGAAGGCGGCGGTGTCTTCATCCAGCCCGATGCCCACCGCAAACGGGTTGTAGGCCAGCGCGGTGAGCAGCCGGCCCAGGCGGTCGCGCTGGCGGAAGTGCTGGTCGATGATGAAGCGGTTGGTCAGCCCCAGGCCGGCGGCCAGGCGCACGCTGCCGGCCACGGGCGTGCTGCCCTCGTCGCCGAAGGCGATCATGTGTTCGCTGATGAAGGCGGCGCCGGCGCTGGTGCCGGCCACGGCCACGCCGGCTGCGTTCATCTGGCGCACGGCCTTCGCGATGGGTGTGCCGCCGATCAACGTACCCAGCCGCAGCTGGTTGCCGCCGGTGAAGAAGATGCCCGTGGCCTGCTGCAGGCGGTCGAGCCGGCCGGGTTCTTCACAGTCGCGTCGGGTGTCGAAATCGAGCGCGGTGACGCGCCGGACCCCCAGCTCGGTGAAGATGCGCTCGTAGCGCGGCCCGGTGCTGCGCAGCTGGCTGGCGGTGGGAATGACGACGATGTCGGCCTGGCCGCCCCCGGCCACCTGCACGAAGCGGTGCAGGATCTGGGGCGCGTTCTCCTTCTCTTCAGCGCCGCCGATGGGAATGATCCACCCGCGCTGCTTGCCTTCGGCCACCTTGCTGGCACACATCCCGTTCTCAGCCCCATCTGCTTGTCGATGGGGAATGATGCCACCGCCGCGGGGGCGGGCTGGGCGCAGCCCGGCCCTGGGGACGCTCAGAAGCCGCTCAGGCCCAGCGGCGAAAGCTCCAGCAGTTCATCGTCCAGGCACAGCCGCAGCACGCCGCAGCCGGGCGGCACCTCCAGCACGAAGAGGCCGCTGTCGTCGATGGTGGCCGTGGCCACGGCGTGGGGCGCCAGCGCCGGGCTGCCGCGGCCGCTGGCGGGGGCAGCCTCCAGGGCGTGCAGGCCGCCGCCGAGGTCGATGTCCAGCGCGGTCTGGATGGGGCCCACGGCCAGCGGCCACCAGCTCGCCACACCCTCGGCGTAGTCGCCGAAGAGCGTGCCGCACAGGCGGTAGGTGTGCTTGCTGCAGCGCGGCGGCAGCAGGCGCAGCTGCAGGTCGCAGCTGCCCAGCTGGTAGTGCAGTTGCCTGGGCGGCACCCGGCGCAGGAAGGCCGGCTCTTCCGGTTCGGGCCATACCGAGGCCAGAACGTGCGCTTCCGGGGTGGGGGGCGGGGCCGTCAGGGCCGGGGCGGGGGCGGCAAGCAGGGCGTGCATGGCGGGGTGTGGAGCGTGGCGACGGCTCCACAGAGCGTCCAGGCGCGCGGCTGATACATGCCGTCACGCCTGGGCCCGTCGGACCGGCCCGGCTTGACCCAGCCCAGCCCGGCCCGGCCGGCGTTCGCCCCCGGGTTCAGTCGACCTTGGCGCCCGAGGCCTTCACCACCACCGCCCACTTCTTCGTTTCAGCCTCGATGAACTTGGCGAAGTCGGCCGGGCTCATGCCGCTGGGGATGGCGCCCTGCGCGAGCAGGCGCTCCTTGATGGCCGGTGCCGCCATCGCCTTGGCGGTTTCCTGCTGGATGCGCGCTACCACCTCGGCCGGCGTGCCGGCCGGGGCCAGCAGGCCGAACCAGGAGCTGGCTTCGTAGTTGCGCAGCATCAGGCCGCCGGCCTCGGCCACCGTGGGCAGGTCGGGCAGGGCCTGCGAGCGCACGCCGCTGGTGACGGCCAGCGCCTTCAGCCGGCCGCTCTTGATGTGCGGCATGGCGCTGGGCAGGTTGTCGAACATCAGGTCGACGTTGCCGGCCATCAGGTCGATGAGGGCCGGGCCGCTGCCGCGGTAGGGCAGGTGCAGCATGAAGGTGCTGGTCAGGCTCTTGAAGAGCTCGGCCGCCAGGTGGATGCTGGTGCCGTTGCCGGAGCTGGCCACGTTCAGCTTGCCGGGGTTGGCGCGCGCCGCGCGGATGAGGTCGACGATGTTGTTCACGCCGTACTTCTGCGCCGAGCCCGGGTTCATCACCACCACGTTGGGCACGCCCGCCACCAGCGTGATGGGGGCGAAGTCCTTCACCGCGTCGTAGGGCATCTTCGGGTAAAGGCTCGGGTTGATGGCCTGCGTGCCCACCGTGCCCATCAGCAGCGTGTAGCCATCGGCGGCCGACTTGGCCACCTCGGCCGCGCCGGTGTTGCCGCCGGCGCCCGGCTTGTTGTCCACCACGAAGGGCTGGCCGAAGGCCTTTTGCAGCTCGGGCGCGATGGCCCGGGCCAGGATGTCGGTGGTGCCGCCGGCCGCGAACGGCACCACGATGCGCACCGGCTTGGCGGGCCACCCGCCGGCCTGGGCGAAGGCCAGGGTCGAGGCCTGCGGCCCCAGCAGGGCCAGCAGCGAGGCAGAGGCGAGAACTTGGCGGCGGTTGCTCATGCGGAGGTGTCGGCAGTGGTGGAAGAAGCGCCGCAGTGTGCCGCCGCCACCGCCCCGCGCGCGCCCGGGCCTACCCTAGAGCTTGAGTTCCAGCCGCAGCTGCCAGTTCACGTAGCTGGGGGCGCTGCTGCGCTGGGTGCTGCGTTCGGTGATGCCGGCCACCACGGCGTCGTTCACGGTGGTGTTGATGCTGTCACGCGGGTTCAGGTTGCTGCCCAGCAGCCGCAGGCCGGTGTTGGGGTTCAGCGTCCACAGCACATAGGCGTCCCACACCTGCTTGCTGCTGGTGCTGACGGTCTGGTCGGCCTCCAGCCGCGTGGTGCCGCCGGGCACGTAGTTCAGGTTGCCGCCCATCGTGAAGGGCAGGCCGCGCAGGCGGTAGTCGGCGCCGATGTTGGCGGTGGCCTTGGCCTGCTGGTCGAGCCGGTTGTCGGGCCCCGGCACCGCCTTCACCTTGCTGGTGAAGAACGAGACGTTGCTGCGCATCTCCACCGGCGCGGCGCCGTCGAACAGCTGGTCGAGGCGGAACTTGGCCTCCAGCTCCAGCCCCGAGGTGGTGGCGTCGCCGATGTTCTGCATGCGCCGCACGAAGCGCGGGAAGGGGCTCCAGCTCACGTTCTCCAGCCGCGTGGAGCCGCGCATCAGGTTGCTGATCTGGCGATGGAAGAGGTTGGCGCTGAGCACGCCGCCCTGGGGCAGGTAGCGTTCCAACGCGATGTCGATGCCGGTGGCCAGCTCGGGCTTGAGGTCGGGGTTGCCGGCGCGGTCGGGCGCGGTTTCGATGTTGCTGCCGGTGTCCGGGTCGTAGTCGCGGTTGATGGTGGGCCGCGCGATCAGGTTGCCCAGGTCGGGGCTGCGGTAGCTGCGCGTCAGGCTCAGGCGCACCTGGTCGCGGCCCTTGGGGTCGGGCTTCCACACGGCGAACAGCAGCGGCGTCCAGACGCTGCTGCGGTTGGTAGGCCGGCCGCCGATGGTGGCGCTGTCGCCACGCGTGGTGATGCCCTCCCAGCGCAGGCCGACCTGCGCGGCCCAGTGCGGATTGATGTTCCACTCGTCCTGGGCAAAGGCGGCCAGGCGCAGGGTGCTGGCCTGCAGCTCATCGCCGAAATCGGCCAGCACGGGCGCGCCGTTCTGCAGCGAGCGTCGGGCCTCGCTGCGCCGCGAGGCGTCGATGTCGAAGCCGCCCACCAGGTTGTGCTCGCCGCCTTGCTCGTTGCCGCCGGCCAGACCGCTGAACTTCAGCTTCAGGTCGAGGTTGCTCTGGCGCGTGCGGCTGTTGTCCAGCAGCGTGCGCGCGGGCGTGGTGCCGCCGCTGTTGAAGTCGTTGCGCAGCGTCTCGTTCTCGCTGCGGAACACGCCGCCGCCGCCGTTGAGCTCGGCGCGCACCGCGCCCAGGCGCTGGCGGTATTGGGCGTTCAGCCGGGCGTTGGTGAAGCTCACCTCGCTCTGGCTGTTGCCGAAGTCGTACAGCACGCGCGCCCCGGGGCGCTGCAGCGCCTGCACCAGCACGTTCTGGCTGCGCGTCTTGCCCTGGGCGTGGAAGATGGAAGGCGTCAGCGCCAGCAGGTCGCCGGTGCCTTCGCCCAGGCGCCATTGCAGCCGGCTGGTGAAGTTGCCGCCGGTGCGTTCGTCGCTGCTGGTGCTGGTGGTGGTGCGGTCTTCCAACAGCGCGCCGGTGGCGGCGTTGGCCACCGTGGTGCGGGTCTGGTTGTCGTTGTTCTGCCGGCGCTGGAAGACCGAGCCCGAGAGGTTGTAGGTGAGGTCGCCCGCGCTGTTGTTGTGTGTCCAGTTCACGCCCGGCGAGATGCGGCCGTCTTCGATGCCGAAGCCCAGGCGCAGGTCGTTCAGGCGCACGCGGAAGCCTTCGCGCGTGATGATGTTGATGGTGCCGGCGATGGCCCGCGCGCCGGTTTCGGCGGTGGGCGCGCGCAGGATCTCGATGCGCTCCACCTGCTCGGGCGTCAGGCTTTCCAGGCTGAAGCCCGGCGGCAGGCGCTGGCCGTCGATCAGCAGCTGCGTGAAGCCGCCGCCCAACCCGCGCAGGCGCGGCGGGCCGCCACGGCCGGGGGCGCCGGGCGTGGTGACGCCGGGCAGGCGCCGCAGCACCTCGCCCACGGTGGCATCGCCGAACTTGTCGATCTCTTCGCGGCCGATGATGATCTTGGCGGCCGTGGACTGCCGGCGCTGCGTGGTCTCGTTGTCGCGGCCGCCGGTGATCTCGATGCGCTGCGAAGGGCTGGCCGGCGTGCCGGCAGCAGGTGCAGTGGCCGGCGCCGTGGCAGCGGCGGGCGCAGCCGCGGGGCGCGCAGCAGGCGCCGAAGCGGCCGCTGCCGGCGGCGCGGCGCTGCCTGGGCGGTTGGGGGCGGTGGGGGTCTGAGCGAGGGCGGCGCCGGTGGCGGCCAGGGCCAGGCAGGGCGCCAGCTGGTGGCGCAGGGTCTTGTAGGAAGGCATGGGGCGCGATTGTGGTGGCGCGCGCCCGAGGTTTCAGGCGCAGGGACGTCCGGGAAGGGCGGGTTTGCTTTTCTTCACGCAGGCAGGCGCTGTGCCGGGGCTTCGGCTTGCTGGCCCGGTTCCGCCCCTGCACCCGGGCCGGGGCCCGGCGCTGCGCCTGGCGGCAGGGTGGGGTCGGCGGGGCCGTCCAGGCGCTCCAGCAGCACCCGGCCTTCGTGCCGTGCGAGGTCGAAGTTCAGCTCCAGCGCCTGCAACGCCGCGGCGTCGTGGCCCTGGGCCTGCACGATGCCGGTGGCGTTGTTGCGGCCCTGGTTCTTGGCCGTGTACAGCGCCATGTCCACCAGGTTGATGGCGCGGTCCAGCGACAGCGGCAGCCGGGCCGGCGGCAGCGGGAAGCAGGCATAGCCCACCGACACCGTGACGCGCAGCGCCGTGCCGCCGGGCAGCGCCACGGGCGTGCCGCCCACGGCGTGCAGCACGCGCCGGGCCAGTGCCTGCATGGCGGCCGGTGCCAGCGCGGCGGTGCTGCCCCCCAGGCAGACGATGAACTCCTCGCCGCCCCAGCGCACCACCAGCCCGGGCGGGCCCACGATCTCCGCCAGGCGGCGCGCCACCTCCACCAGCACGGCGTCGCCGGCGGCATGGCCATGGTGGTCGTTCACGCGCTTGAAGTGGTCGATGTCCAGCAGCAGCAGCGCCCCTTCGAAATGCGGCGGGCCTCCGCGCGGGGCCATGGTCTCGTGCAGGCCGCGCCGGTTGTGCAGGCCGGTGAGCGGGTCGCGGTGGCTCTGGGCGCGCAGCAGGGCCTGGTTCCTCTCCAGGCGGCTGCGCAAGCGGCGCACGCGGTGGTAGACCACCGCCACCAGCACGCCGGCCAGCAGCAGCACGACGGCGCCGGCCGCCCACACCTTTTGCAGCGCGACGCGGTTGGCCAGCTGCGCCGTCACCAGCGTGCGTTCGCGCTGCAGCTGTTCCAGCTTGCGCTGCTGGGCCTCGTGGTCGAAGCGGCGGCGCAGCTCGGCCAGGGCGGCCTCGCGGTTGGCGGCCATGATCTCGGCGGCAAGCTGGCGTTCCTGGTGGAAGAGCCGCAGCGCGGTGGGCAGGTCGCCGGCAGCGGCGAAGGCGTCGCCGAATTCGCGCAGCGCCAGCGCCAGGTCGGCCGTGGCGCCGCCGGCACGGTAGGCCACCAGCACGCCTTCCATCTGCTGCCGGGCCTGCGCCAGCTGGCCCAGGTGGATGCGGGCCAGCGCCGCGTTGTGCAGCAGCACGCGCTCGACGCGGTGGTCGCCATGCCGGCGCGCCGTGGGCAGGGCTTCGCCCACCGCTTTCAGGGCCAGCGCCGGCTGGCCCAGCGCCACCAGCACGTCCGACAGGTTGGCCAGGTGGGTGGCTTCCAGACGCGGCGAACCGCCCTGGCGCGCCAGCGCGAGGCCGGCGTTGGCGGCGCGGCGCGAGGCTTCGTTGTCGCTGCGCCGGCGCTGAATGCGGGTGTCGAAGGCCTGCACGCGCGAGCGCAGCAGCGGGTCGCCGTCGGCGCGGGCCAGGCGCAGCGCCTGCGCGAAGAGGCGCTGCTCGGCGGCGGCATCGCCTTGCAGGCCGGCCATGTCGGCCGCGGCAGCCAGCGCCTGGGCCTGGCGCGCGCGGTCGCCGGCGCCTTCGGCCAGCGCGGCAGCGGCCTGCGCGTGTTCGAGGGCGGCGCTGTTCAGGCCGCGGCGGCGGTCCTGGCGCGCCAGCAGCATCAGGGCTTGCCAGTGCGCGCGGTGGTCGCAGCTTGCTTGCGCCGTGCAGGCGGCTTCATAACCCTGCACGGCGGCGGTGGCGGCTTCCAGGGCCAGCGCGGCATGGCCTTGCGCATCGGCAGCTTCGGCGCGCACCAGCGCGGCGTCGGCGGCGGCCATGGGGTCGGGCGCCAGCGCGGCCAGCGCCAGCAGCGCCGCGTGCAGCTCGTCGGCCAGGTCGGCCGAGGCCGCCACCAGCCCGCGCGCGCGCAGCAGCGCCCGCCTGTCTTCGGCCGCGGTGGCTTGCGCCGCCAGTTCGGTGAAGCGCTGCAGGGCCCGCTGCGGTTCGTCCAGGCCCTGCTGCACCCAGGCGTCCAACTCTTGCGCCAGCGCCGCGCGGTCCTGGCCCGCGGCCGGGGCTGCGCTCCACAGCCCCAGCGTGACCACGGCCGCGGCCAGCAGGCGGGTGGCCCAGCTCACTGGACGACCCGCCGCATGGCGTGCTGCGGGATGAGCGCTTGGGCGCGGCCCGGCGCGCTCATGGACGCTCCCCGGCTTCCACGGCCGGCCCCGCCAGGTGCGCCAGGTCGGCCTGGCCCTCGCGCCAGGCGCTTTCCAGGCCCTGCACGGGGGGCACGGTGCCCGCGGCCAGGCCCGCCGGCAGCGAACGCACGCCGTAGGCGCGGTTGCGGCCATGGGCCTTGGCCAGGTACAGCGCGGTGTCGACCACGTCGACCGCCTGCTCCCAGCCCACGCGCTCGCGGCCCGGCGGCAGCGGAAAGCTGGCAAAGCCGATGGAGGCCGTGACAGCCACGCGCTCGTCGCCATGCAGCACCGGGTGCCCGCCCATCTGGGCCAGCAGCCTTTCGGCCAGCGTTTCCACCTGGGCGGGGGGCATGTGGCGCACCACGACCAGGAACTCTTCGCCGCCCCAGCGCACGACGAGGTCTTCCTCGCGCAGCGCGGCGCGCAGGCGCTGCGCCATCGTCACCAGCACCGTGTCGCCGGCGGCATGGCCGTGCTGGTCGTTGATGCGCTTGAAGTGGTCCAGGTCGATGAGCAGCAGCGCGCCCTCGAAGCCGCTGCCCTCGGCACGCCCGGCCGCTTGCATGACGGCCTGGAAATGGCGGCGGTTGGCCAGGCCGGTGAGGGGGTCGCGCTCGCTGGCCACCTGCAGTTCCGCGTTGCTGTCGCGCAGCCGCGCGTTGGTGTGGCGCATGCGCCGCAGCAGCAGTGCCACCGCCACCAGCAGCAGCGCGCCGGCCAGCAGGCCCAGCAGCCACAGGCCCTGCTGCAGCTCGCGGCCCAGCAGCTGTTCGGCCTTCAGGCGGTTGCTGGTTTCCAGCGCCGCCAGCGCACGGGAGCGCGCCTCCGCGGCCTGGCCTTCCTGCAGTTCCAGCACGGCCTGCTGGTGTTCCTGCTGGAAGATCAGGTCGCGCAGGCGCCGGTACTCCACCAGGGCGGCCCAGGCCTCGCTCAGGCGGCCGGCCTTTTCCAGCGCCTGGCCCAGTTCGCGGTGCACGTCGGCCACGCCGGGCAAGCCGGAGGTGCGCTCTTCGATGAGCAGCGCCTCGCGCACCAGCGCCGTGCCGACATCGGGCCGGCCCAGGCCGATGTGCGCCAGCCCGGCGTTGATGAGCGCGACCGCTTCGCCGGAAGGGTCGCGCACCTCGCGCGCCAGCGGCAAGGCACGCTGTGCCTGGGCCAGCGCGGCCGCGTGGTCGCCGCGCTGGAGATGGAAATCGGCCAGATTGGCCGTGCTCAGCGCTTCGAGGCGACGGTCACCCGCCTGGCGCGCCAGCGTGATGGCCCGTTCAGAGGCCAGCAGCTCCTCGGCCCGGCGGCCCAGAGCGCTGTGCAGGATGGCCTCCACCGTGGCGGCATTCGATTCGGCGCCGGGGTCTCGTGCCTGCTGCGCCAGTGCCGTGGCTTCGGCCACCAGGGCCTGGGCGCTGTCGGTCTGGCCAGCGAGGAACAGGGTGTAGGCCATCTGCGCGCGCAGCTCGGAACGCCGCCACAGCGGGCCGGCGCGGTCGGCCAGCCGCAGCGCCTGCTGGTTGAGCGCGGCCGCTTCGTCCAGCTTGCCCAGGGTCTGTCGCACCTCCGCCTGGGCCGCGATGAAGCGCAGCTTCAGGTCGTCGGGCGTGTGCGGCGGCAGTGCGGCCACGGCCGCCGCGAGGGCGCGGTCGGCCCGGCTGCGCGGGGTCTGGCGAGCCCAGGCTTCGCCGCGCACCAGGTGGGCGGCGGCCGCGGCCAGGGGTTCGGCGCTGGCCAGGGTGTCCAGCGCAGCGGCCGTGGCCGCCTGGCCTTCGGCGTCGCCCATGCGGTGGTACAGCGCGGCCTGCAGCAGCAGCGCCCGTATGCGCTCTTCGCCCTGGGCGGTGGCCAGCACCGGCTGCAGCGCCTGCAAGGCGGCCTCGGGTTGCGCGCGCAGCGTGCGCTCCAACTCGTCCACCCGGGGCGAGGCCAGGGCCAGCCCGGCCCACAGCAAAGCCGGCCCGAACAGGGCCCAGCCCCGCCCACCCCTTGTGCGCCGCCGATTCATCCTGCCCGCAATGTCGGCAGGTGGCGCCAGAACTTGAAGCCCTGAAAACCCCGGCGGCTGCGGCCACAATGGCCGTGAGCCCTGGGCCTGGCTGTCGGCCCGGCCCGCCCCATCCGGCCTGCCCGCCCCGGCCACCCGGACACCGAACGACCGCAGAAGAATCATCAAGGACCCCTACCCATGATCCAAACCCGTGCAGCCGTGGCCTGGAAGGCCGGCGCCCCGCTCACCATCGAAACCGTCGATCTGGAAGGCCCGCGCGCCGGCGAGGTGCTGGTGGAGATCAAGGCCACCGGCATCTGCCACACCGACCAGTACACGCTGAGCGGCGCCGACCCCGAAGGCCTGTTCCCGGCCATCCTGGGTCACGAAGGCGCCGGCGTGGTGGTGGACGTGGGCCCGGGCGTCACCAGCCTGAAGAAGGGCGACCACGTCATCCCCCTCTACACGCCCGAATGCCGGCAGTGCAAGTTCTGCCTGAGCCGCAAGACCAACCTCTGCCAGGCCATCCGCCCGACGCAGGGCAAGGGCCTGATGCCCGACGGCACCAGCCGGTTCAGCCTGAACGGGCAACCGATCCTGCACTACATGGGCACCAGCACCTTCGCCAACCACATCGTGGCGCCGGAGATCGCGCTGGCCAAGATCCGGCCCGACGCGCCTTTCGAGAAGGTCTGCTACATCGGCTGTGGCGTCACCACGGGTGTGGGCGCGGTGCTGTTCACGGCCGGCGTGGAGGCGGGCGCGAACGTCGTCGTCTTCGGCCTGGGCGGCATCGGGCTGAACGTGATCCAGGGCGCGAAGATGGTGGGCGCCGACAAGATCATCGGCATCGACATCAACCCGGCCCGTGAGGCAATGGCGCGCCAGTTCGGCATGACGCACTTCATCAACCCGAAAGACGTCGAGAACGTGGTGGACGCCATCGTGCAGCTCACCGACGGCGGTGCCGACTACAGCTTCGAGTGCATCGGCAACACCAAGACCATGCGCCAGGCGCTGGAGTGCTGCCACAAGGGCTGGGGCAAGAGCGTCGTCATCGGCGTGGCCGCGGCGGGGCAGGAGATCAGCACGCGGCCCTTCCAGCTCGTCACCGGTCGGGTGTGGATGGGCTCGGCCTTCGGCGGCGCACGCGGCCGCACCGACGTGCCCAAGATCGTGGATTGGTACATGGACGGCAAGATCAGCATCGACCCGCTGATCACGCACACGCTGAAGCTGGAAGACATCAACCACGGCTTCGAGCTGATGGAGCGGGGCGAGAGCATCCGCTCCGTGGTGGTGTTCTGAAGCAGGCCGGCCGATGACTTTCGAGGTGATCAGCGAGCACGGCTGCTTCGGCGGCGTGCAGGGCTATTACAAGCACTCGTCCACCGTCATCGGGCTGCCGATGCGTTTCGGCGTCTACCGCCCGCCGCAGGCCTGCGGCCCGGCCGCCAGGCCGGTGCCGGTGCTGCTGTACCTGGCCGGCCTGACCTGCAACGAAGAGACCTTCGCCATCAAGGCCGGCGCGCAGCGCGTGGCGGCCGAGCTCGGCCTGATGCTGGTGACGCCCGACACCAGCCCGCGCGGCACCGGCATCGCCGAGGCCGACGCGGCCTGGGATTTCGGCACCGCCGCCGGGTTCTATCTCGATGCGACACAGGCGCCCTGGGCGCACCAGTGGCGCATGGAGAGCTACATCACGGGCGAGTTGCCGGCGGTGCTGGCGCAGCACTTCCCGGTGGAATACCGCGACGGCCTGCACCTGGGGGTGTTCGGGCACTCGATGGGCGGGCACGGCGCGCTGACGCTGGCGCTGCGCCACCCGGGTTTGTTCCGCAGCTGTTCGGCCTTCGCGCCGATCGCCGCGCCGATGCAGTGCCCGTGGGGCGTGAAGGCCTTCACCGGCTACCTGGGCGGAGACCGCAGCACCTGGGCCGCGCACGACGCCACCGCGCTGGTGCAGGCCGGCCGCAAGGCGCCGCCGCTGCTCATCGACCAGGGCGAGGCCGACAAATTCCTGGCCGAGCAGCTGCACCCGCACTTGTTCGAGGCGGCGTGCCGCGAAGCCGGCCAGCCGCTGGTGCTGCGCCGCCACGCCGGCTACGACCACGGCTATTTCTTCATCACCAGCTTCGTCGAAGACCACCTTCGACACCACGCGCGCCACCTGGCCTGACCATGCAGATCAGCGCCCTGCGCCAACGCCTGCGCGCCCTGGGCGCGCTGCCGCTGCACGAAGACCGCGTGTTGCGCCGCTGGGCGATGGCGCAGCCGCAGGAGGGCGGCCGCAAGCAGCTCGAACACTTCCTGCCGCTGGCGCTGCGTGAGCAGCTGCCTGAGATCGTCGATGAACTGCAGGGCCTGGTGCGCCTGCACAGCCGGCACGACGCCGAAGACGGCTCGGCGCGCCTGCTGGTAAACCTGCACGACGGCCAGCAGGTCGAGGCGGTGCTGTTGCAGCCCGACCGCCCGAAGCGCCATACCCCCGCTTTGCCGGCCAGCGGCGTGTGCGTCAGCACCCAGGTCGGCTGCGCGGTGGGCTGCGTGTTCTGCATGACGGGCACCGGCGGCCTGGTGCGCCAGCTGGGCAGCGCCGAGATCGTGGCCCAGGTGGTGCTGGCGCGTTCGCTGCGCCCCGTCAACAAGGTGGTGTTCATGGGCATGGGCGAGCCGGCGCACAACCTGGAAGCGGTGTTGGAAGCCATCGAGCTGCTGGGCACCGGCGGCGGCATCGCGCACAAGAACCTGGTCTTCAGCACCGTGGGCGACCCGCGTGTGTTCGAGGCCCTGCCGCTGCAGCGCGTGAAGCCGGCGCTGGCGCTCTCGCTGCACACCACGCACGCCGACAAACGCGCCGAGCTGCTGCCGCGCGCGCCGCGTTTCGACCCCGCCGATTTGGTGGATGCTGGCGAGGCCTACGCACGCGCCACCGGCCATCCCATCCAGTACCAGTGGACGCTGATCGAAGGCGTGAACGACGGCGACGACGAGGTGGAAGGCATCGCGCGCCTGCTCGCCGGCAAGCACGCGATGATGAACCTCATCCCCTACAACAGCGTGGACGGCATGCCCTGGCAGCGCCCGTCCTGGGAAAGAGCGGCAGAGATGGCGCGCACGCTGCATCGCCGCGGCGTGCTGACCAAGCTGCGCCAGAGCGCCGGGCAAGACGTGGACGGCGGCTGCGGCCAGTTGCGCGCACGCGCCGCCGCGCCGGCGCGGCGCATTGCCATCCACGCGGCGCGCAGCCCTGGTGCGTGATGCACCGGCCGGGCGCAGCCCCGGCCTTGCAGACCCGTCCGCAGCCGGGCCGCTGAGCACCTGCCGCCGCGGCTGCCAGGTTCTACGCTGAGGTCCACGCTGAAGGGCTGCTGCCCTCGGTGGCCGCCCTGACGAACCCTCGCCGAACCCGCGCCGGCCCTGGCGCGCTGCCCCTTGCCTGCCGTACTGGCATGGCTTGTGCATGACAACGTGTACTCGCTTGTATACAAGACAGCATGCACGCATGATCCCCAACACCGTCCCCACCGTTGCGCCAGCCGTGGCCGTACCGGCCACCCTGGCGGCGTGGCAGGCCGCCTTGGCCACCGGTGTGGACGTGCGGCCCTTGCTGCACGCGGTGCGTGCGCGCTGCCAGGCCAGCGCCCCGGCGGTGTGGATCCATGCCGTAGACGACGCCGCCTTCGAAGCCCAGCTGCAGCACCTGGACGCCTTGGCCGCGGCGCACCCCGACCGCGCCGCGCTGCTGCGCCAGTACCCGCTGTTCGGCGCGCCCTACGCCGTGAAGGACAACATCGACATCGCCGGTGCGCCCACCACGGCCGCGTGCCCGGCCTTCGCCTACATCGCCGCGCAGGATGCTTCCGTCGTGGCGCGCCTGCGCGCGGCCGGCGCGGTGTGGCTGGGCAAGACCAACCTCGACCAGTTCGCCACCGGCCTGGTGGGCACGCGTTCGCCCTATGGCCAGCCGGCCAGCGTGTTCAGCAGCGCTCACATCAGCGGCGGTTCCAGCTCGGGCTCTGCGGTGGCGGTGGCCAGCGGCGCGGTGCTCTTCAGCCTGGGCACCGACACGGCTGGCTCGGGCCGCGTGCCGGCGGCCTTCAACCAGATCGTCGGCCTGAAGCCCACGCCGGGGCGCGTCAGCAACGCCGGCGTCGTGCCGGCCTGCCGCACGCTGGACTGCGTGTGCATCTTCGCGCTCACGGTGGACGACGCCGCGCAGGTGCTGGCGGTGATCGAAGGCGCCGACGCGGACGACCCCGGCTCGGCCTTCCTACCCGGGCCGCCCAGCCTGGGCCCGGGGCCGCTGCGCCTGGGCATTCCGCAAGACCTGCTGCTCGACCCCGCCGGCCACCCGGCCTGGGCCGCCGCGCTGGCCGAGGCCCAGGCGCTGGGCCACCGCCTCGTGCCGCTGGACTTCACGCCCCTGCACGAGACCGCGGCGCTGCTCTACAGCGGGCCCTGGGTGGCCGAGCGCCACACCGTGGTGCAGGCGCTGATGGAAACGCAGCCCCAGGCGCTGGACCCGGTGGTGCACACCGTCATCGAACAGGCGCGCCGCTACAGCGCCACCGACGCCTTCCGCGCGCTCTACCAGTTGCAGGCGCTGCGGCAACGCTGCCAGGCGCTGTGGCAGGAGGTGGACCTGCTTTTCGTGCCCACCGCGCCGCGCCACCCGCGTTTTGACGAGGTGGCGGCCGACCCCGTGGGCGTGAACAGTGCGCTGGGCGCCTACACGAACTTCGTCAACCTCCTGGGCTGGTGCGCGCTCGCCCTGCCGGCGGGCACGGCGGCCGGCGGCCTGCCCTTCGGCATCACGGCCATCGCCCCCACCGGGCACGATGCGGCGCTGGCCGCCTGGGGCGGGCGCTGGCAGCAGCAACTGAAGCTGCCGCTGGGCGCGCTGGCGCTGACCCCCGCGCAGGCCGCGGCCCCGGCGCCTGCCTGGGCGCGCCGGCCCGCGGTGCGCGCCAGCCTGCCGCTGGCCGTGGTGGGGGCCCACCTCTCGGGCCTGCCGCTGAACAGCCAGCTCACCGAACGCGGCGCGCGCCTGCTGGAGGCCACCACCACCGCGCCCTGCTACCGCCTGCACGCCTTGCCCGGCACCACGCCGCCCAAGCCGGGGCTGCAACGCTGCGCCGCGGGCGAGCCCGGCCACGCCATCGCGGTGGAGGTGTGGGAGATGCCGGCCGACCAGCTGGGCTCCTTCCTCGCCCTGGTGCCGCCGCCCTTGGGCCTGGGCAGCGTGCTGCTGGCCGATGGCCGCCACGTGCACGGTTTCCTGTGCGAGGCCCACGCCTTGCATGGGGCCCCTGATGTCAGCGCCCACGGCGGTTGGCGCGCCTACCTGCAGTCCCTCACCCCTGCCGGGGTCTGAACCCCCACCGAACCCCAGCCTGGAGCCCCCGTCATGAGCCTGCCCCGCCCCTGCCCCCTGATGACCCTGCCGCAGCGCCAGCCGCGCCGCCGCCAAGTGCTGCAGGGCGGCCTCGCCCTGGCTGCGCTGGGCGCCCCAGTGCTGCTGCGCGCCCAGGCCGGCCCGAAGATCCGCATCGGCTACTGGCCGGTGGCCGCCGGCCTGCCCTTCTACGCCGCGGTGGAACTGGGCTACTTCAAGGAGGCGGGCCTCGATGTCGAGCCGCTGCGCTTCGCCGGTGCGCAGCAGGTGATGGAGGCCATGCTGGCCGGCCGCGCCGACGGCAGTTCCAACGGCACGGGCTCGGGCAACCTGGGTGTGGGCGAGATCGCTTCACCCGGCCTCTTCAAGATCATCGCCACCAACCCGAGCAACGCGCGCTACGTGCTCGACCAGTTCCTGGTCGCCAAGGACAGCCCCTACAAGTCCATCGCCGACCTGAAGGGCAAGCGCGTGGCCTCGGGCCCCGGCATCCAGAACAAGACGCTGGCCCTGACGGTGCTGGAACGCGCCGGCGCACCGGGCACCACGGTCATCGAGCTGCCCATCGGCCAGCACGTGGCGGCGCTGGCGGCCGGGCAGGTGGACGGCGTCTACACGCTGGAACCCACGGGCACCATTGGCCGGCTCAACGGCACCACGCGCATGCTGGAGGCGGGTGTCATCGCCAAGTACATCCTGGGCGATGCCAACGCGCCCTGGCACGGCGGCTCGGCGACGCTCACCACCGAGTTCATCAAGAAGAACCCCGAGCTCACCCGCAAGTACATCGCCGCCTACACCAAGGGCATCCAGCTCGTGCGCACGCAGCCGGCGCAGGCGCGGCAGTACCTCAAGGGCTACACCGCCATCGAAGGCCCGCTCACCGGCGAGGTGCCGCTGGCCAGCTACATGCTCTACAACGAGTTCAAGCCCGCCGACGTGGCGGCCTTCCAGAAGTTCTTCGACCTCTTCACCGAGAAGGGCGTGTTCGAGAAGAAGCTCTCGGTGGAATCCTTGCTCTACAAGGGCTGAGGCGCCGCATGAGCACGCCCGCCACCCACCCGGCCGAGGACCCGCCCTCGGCGAAGCCGCCGCTGAAGCTGGCCGTGCCCGCGCCCTGGGCCGCGGCCAACCCCACGCACGGCAGCACGCCGCCCAAGGCCTCGCCCTGGTTGAAGTTCCTGCCGGCCATCGGGCCCGTCGTGCTCTTCATCGTGTGGGACCTGGTGGTGCGCGCCGGCCTCATCCGCCCCATCCTGCTGCCGCCGCCCCTGGCCACGCTGGAAACCCTGGTGGTGGGCCTCTTCGGCGGGGCGTTGCTCGGTGACTTCCTCGTCACGGTGTGGCGCACGGTGCAGGCCTTCTGCATCGCGGCGGCGGTGGGCATGCCGCTGGGGGTGCTGCTGGGCAGCAACGAGCGCGCCTACCGCAGCGTCGAGTTCCTCATCGACTTCTTCCGCTCGACGCCTTCTTCGGCGCTGATCCCGCTCTTCCTGCTGATCTTCGGCGTGTCCGACATCAACAAGGTGGCCATCGCCGCCTTCGGCGCTTTTCTCATCGTCGTCTTCAACAGCGCGTATGGCGTCATCAACGCGCGCAAGCAGCGCGTGATGGCGGCCCAGGTGATGGGCGCCAGCCGCTGGCAGATCTTCAAGGACGTGCTGATCTGGGAAAGCCTGCAGCCCAGCTTCGTGGGCCTGCGCTCGGCGGTGTCGATGGCGCTGGTGATCGTCATCGTGGCCGAGATGTTCATCGGTTCCGACAAGGGCCTGGGCCACCGCATCATCGATGCGCAGCAGGTGCTCAACGTGAAGACGATGTACGCCGCCATCCTGGCCGCCGGTGTGCTGGGCTACGCGCTGAACATCCTCTTCCTGGTGGCCGAACGCCGCATCGTGCACTGGAGCGGGAGGTAATCGCCATGAACACGGTCCTCAATGCCGCCGTCGTGGCCGACGTGCCCCCGCCGCGTTTTGTGCCCGGCCCTGCCGGCACGCACATCACCATCCGCGGTCTCACGAAGTACTTCGCCGGCTGGCCGCTGTACGAGAACTTCGACCTCGACATCCCCAAGGGCAAGATCGTCTCGGTCTTCGGCCCCAACGGCTGCGGCAAGAGCACGCTGATCAACATGATCGCGGGCCTGGTGCCCATCGATGCCGGGCAGATCCTCTTCGACGGCAAGTCGCTGGCCGACACCAAGATCGGCTACGTCTTCCAGAACTATCGCGAAGCGATGTTCCCGTGGATGCGCACCATCGACAACATCGCCTACCCGCTGAAGCTGGAAGGGCGCAGCAAGGCCGAGGTCGACCGCCGCATGGCCGAGCTGGTGGCCAGCTTCGACGTGAAGTTCGACCTGAACCGCTACCCGTATGAACTTTCGGGCGGCCAGCAGCAGACGGCCTCCATCATGCGGGCGCTGGCGCCCAAGCCCGAGGTGCTCTTCCTCGACGAGCCCTTCTCGGCGCTGGATTTCGAGATGACGCTGTTCATCCGCGAAAAGCTGCAAGAGGTGTTCATGCAGACCGGCACGACCATGCTGCTGGTCTCGCACGACCTCGAAGAAGCCGTCTACCTGGCCGACGAGGTGCTGCTGCTGACCAAGCGGCCCACGCGCGTGGCCGAGATCCTGCCCTATGGCGACGCGCGCCCGCGCACCGTGGCGACGCTCAGCGAAGACAGCTTCGTGCGCACCAAGAAGCGCAGCCTGGAGATCTTCCAGCGCGAGGTGCGGCGGTGAGTGCGGCGCTGAGCGCCGCGCAGATCGAGGCCGTGGTGGATGCGCAGGCCGCCGTGCTGGGCCTGCAGCTCGCGCCCGAACACCGGCCCGGCGTGCTGCAGTACTACGCGCTGGCCGCCGACATGGCCGCGCTGGTGCAGGGCCTGCCGCTGTGCCCCCACGACGAGCCGGCGCCGGTGTTCACGCCGGTCTCGCCCGGGGCGGGTGCATGACAGCCGCCTTGGCTGCGGAGCTGCTGAACCAGGGCGCTGCGGCCATGGCAGCGGCGGTGCGCGGCGGCCAGGCCAGCGCCACGGCGCTGGTGCAGGCCAGCCTGGCGCGCATCGCGGCCACCGACCCCCAGGTCAACGCTTTCACCGACATCACCGCCGAACGCGCCCTGCAGCACGCGGCGCGCATCGACGCGCAGGTGCAGGCCGGCGAGGCCCCGGCCGACCAGCCGCTGCTGGGCGTGCCCTTCGCGGTGAAGAACCTCTTCGACGTGGCCGGCCTCACCACGCTGGCCGGCTCGAAGATCGAGCGCAGCCAGCCGCCGGCCGCGCAAGACGCGGTGCTGGTGCAGCGCCTGCAGGCCGCCGGCGCGGTGCTGGTGGGCGCGCTCAACATGGACGAGTACGCCTACGGCTTCACCACCGAGAACAGCCACGTCGGCCCCACGCGCAACCCGCACGACCTCACGCGCATTGCCGGCGGCTCCTCGGGCGGCTCGGCCGCCGCGGTGGCCGCGGGCCAGGTGCCACTGACGCTGGGCTCCGACACCAACGGCTCCATCCGCGTGCCGGCCTCGCTGTGCGGCGTGTTCGGCTTGAAGCCCACCTACGGCCGCCTGTCGCGGCGCGGCAGCTACCCCTTCGTGGCCAGCCTCGACCACCTGGGCCCCTTCGCGCGCCACGTGCAAGACCTGGCCCTGGCCTACGACGCGATGCAGGGCCCCGACGCGCAAGACCCGGCCTGTGCGCAGCGCCCGCTGCAGGCCACGCTGCCGGGGCTGGAAGCGGGCACCGGCGGCCTGCGCGTGGCCACGTTGGGCGGCTACTTCGAGCAGCACGCCGGCCCGCAGGCGCAGGCGGCCGTGGCGGCGGTGGCTGCTGCGCTGGGCGCCACGCGCACGCTGGAACTGCCCGAGGTGGCGCGCGCCCGCGCTGCGGCCTTTCTCATCAGCAACAGCGAAGGCGCCACGCTGCACCTGGCCGACCTGCGCCGCCGCGCGCACGACTTCGAGCCGCTCTCGCGCGACCGTTTTATCGCCGGTGCGCTGCTGCCGGCGGTCTGGGTGCAGCAGGCGCAGCGCGTGCGGCGCTGGTTCGCGCAGCAGGTGGCGCAGGTGTTCGAGGAGGCAGACCTGCTCATCGCCGCGGCCACGCCCCTGCCGGCCACGCCGCTGGGCACCGAGTGGATCGAGGTGCAGGGCCAGCGCCTGCCGGCGCGGCCCAGCACCGGCCTGCTGGCCCAGCCGCTGTCGTGCATCGGCCTGCCGGTGTGCTGCGTGCCGGTGTGGCTGCCCGGTGCGGCCCTGCCCATCGGCGTGCAGCTGGTGGCCGCGCCCTGGCGCGAAGACCTCTGCCTGCGCGCAGCCCGCGCGCTGGAGGCCGCCGGCGTGGCGCAGGCGCCGGTGGCCGCCCTGGGATGAATGAAGCCATGAACGACACCATCGCCATCAACCTGCCCGAGGTCCACGCCGAGGTGAGCGCCGCTTTTGCGCGTTATGAAGACGCGCTGGTGAACAACCGCGTAGACGTGCTGGATGAGCTGTTCTGGTGCAGCGAACACACGGTGCGCTACGGCGCCACCGAGAACCTGCTCGGCATCGAGGCCATCCGCGCCTTCCGCAATGCACGCCCGGCGCAGGGCCTGCAGCGCACGCTGATGCGCACCGTCATCACCACCTACGGCCGCGACTTCGCCACGGCCATGACCGAGTTCCGCCGCGAGGGCGGCAACAAGCACGGCCGCCAGAGCCAGACCTGGGCCCGCATGCCCGGCGGCTGGTGCGTGGTGGCCGCCCACGTGAGCCTGATCGACCCCCCCGCTTCTTCCACAACCCCGAGGAGTGACCGATGACCCGCCCCCGCCCATCCGCCCCCCAAGACCTGATGCGCCGCCGCCTGCTGGCCACCGGCGGCCTGGCCGGCGCCTCGCTGGCGCTGCCCGGCGCATTACGCAGCGCCTTCGCGCAAGCGCCCCTCACCGTGGGCATCATCTACGTGGGCCCGCGTGACGACTTTGGCTACAACCAGGCCCACGCCGAAGCCGCCGCTCAGCTGAAGAAGATGCCGGGCGTGAAGCTGGTGGAAGAAGAAAACGTACCCGAGACCCAGGCCGTGCAGAAGAGCATGCAGGGCATGATTTCGCAGGACGGCGCCAAGCTGCTCTTCCCCACCAGCTTCGGCTACTTCGACCCCCACATGCTGGAGGTGGCGAAGAAGAATCCCGGCGTGCGCTTCAGCCATTGCGGGGGCATGTGGACCCAGGGCAAGCACCCCGCCAACACCGGCAGCTTCTTCGGCTACATCGACGAGGCGCAGTACCTCAATGGCGTGGTCGCCGGCCACATGAGCAAGAGCAAGAAGCTGGGCTTCGTGGCTGCCAAGCCCATTCCGCAGGTGCTGCGCAACATCAACGCCTTCACCATGGGCGCGCGCTCGGTCGACCCCAAGATCACCACCACCGTCATCTTCACCGGCGACTGGAGCATGCCGGTGAAGGAAGCCGAGGCCACCAACGGCCTGGCCGACCAGGGCGTGGACGTCTTCACCATGCACGTGGACGGCCCCAAGGTGGTGGTGGAAACCGCCGCCCGGCGCGGCCGCATGGTCTGCGGCTACCACGCCAGCCAGGCCAAGCTGGCACCGCAGGCCTACCTCACGGGGGCTGAGTGGAACTGGCTGACGGCCTACACCAGCATCCTGGAGGCCGCACGCAGCGGCAAGCCGCACCCGAACTTCGTGCGCGGCGGCCTGAAGGAAGGCTTCGTCAAGACTTCGGCCTACGGCCCCGCGGTGTCGGAAGCGGCGCGCAAGGGTGCCGATGCCGTCAAGGCCCGCATGATGGCCGGCAGCTTCGACATCTTCGGCGGCAGCGGCGAGATCAAGGACAACACTGGCAAGGTGGTGGTGCCCAAGGGCAAGGTCTTCAAGCAGACCGACCTGGCGCTCGAGGGCATGAACTACCTGGTCGAAGGCGTCATCGGCAAGGTCTGAAGCGGCGCCGGCCATGACCACCCGCCTGCACCCCGCCGCCGAAGCCATCGCCCTGCCCGTGCTGGCGCTGGCGGGCGGGCTGGCCTTGTTCGGCCTCTTCGTCTGGGTGGACGGGCACGATCCGGTGCAGGCCTGGACGCTGCTGTTCAAGGGCGCCTTCGGCGACGCGTTTTCCTTGCAGAACACGCTGCAGCGCGCGGCACCCCTGATGCTGACCGCGCTGTGCGTGGCGCTGCCGGCACGGGCTGGCCTGACCATCATCGGCGGCGAGGGTGCGCTGGTGCTGGGCGGCCTGGCCTGCGCCGGCTTGCCGCTGCTGCTGCCCTTGCCCATGGGCTCGGCGGGCACGGCCCTGATCTTGTTGGCCGCGGCCGTGGCTGGGGGCGTGTGGATCGCGCTGGCCGGCTGGCTGCGCCAGTGGCGTGGCGTCAATGAAACCATCAGCAGCCTGCTGCTGGGCTACACCGCCATCGCGCTGTTCAAGCACGTGGTGGAAGGCCCGCTGCGCGACCCGGCCAGCCTGAACAAACCTTCCACCCTGCCGCTGCCCGAGGCGCTGCGCATCGGCAGCATCGGCGGCTTTGACGTGCACTGGGGCCTGGTGTTCGGCGTGGTGGCCTGCCTGCTGGCGGCCTGGTGGCTGGGCGCCACCACGCACGGCTTTGCCACCCGCGTGGTGGGCGGCAACCTGCGGGCGGCGCAGCTGGTGGGGCTGCCGGCGCGGCGGCTCATCGTCGTGGCCTGCGCCTTGGGCGGCGCGGCGGCCGGGCTGGCCGGTGGCATCGAAGTGGCGGCCGTGCACACGGCGGCCAATGCCTCGCTCATCGTCGGCCTGGGCTACACCGGCATCCTGGTCAGCTTCGTGGCGCGGCACAACCCGCTGGCCATCATCCCGGTGGCGATTCTGTTCGGCGGCTTCCTGGCGGCCGGCAGCCTGCTGCAGCGGCGCATGGGCCTGCCCGACGCGGCGGTGCCGGTGCTGATGGGCTTCTGCTTCGTCTTCATCCTCGCCAGCGAGGCCTGGCGCGGCCGCCTGGGCGAGTTGTTCGTGCTGCGTCGGCCACAGCCTGGCGAGGCAGCCGGGGCCTCGGCATGAAAGGCCTGCCATGACCACCGACCACATCTGGCTCGACGTGCTGGTGGCCGTGCTGGGCGGCGCCATCCGCGTCGGCACGCCCTTTCTCTTCGTCAGCCTGGGCGAGTGCATCACCGAAAAGGCCGGCCGCATCAACCTCGGCCTGGAAGGTGTGCTGGTGTTCTCGGCCATGGCCGGTTTTGCCGGCAGCTACCTCACGGGGCACTGGTGGCTGGGTGTGCTGATGGCCGGCTGCAGCGGCGCGCTGATTGCCATGCTGCACGGCCTGGTGAGCAGCCTGCCCCGCGTGAACGACATCGCTGCGGGCATCGCCATCATGATGCTCGGCGCCGGCCTGGCCTTCTACCTGGGCAAGCCGCTGATACAGCCGCAGGCGCAGCAGATCCCGGCCCTGGCGCTGGGTGGGTGGTCTTCATCGCCGCAGGTGGCGGCGGCGCTGAACATCAACGCACTGTTCCCCATCGGCGTGGTGCTGGCGCTGGTGCTGGCCTGGGCGCTGAAGAACACGGGCTGGGGCTTGAAGCTGCGCATGGTGGGTGATTCGGCCGACGCCGCGCGGGCGCTGGGCACCAGCGTCACTGGCGTGCGCGTGGCGGCCACCACGGCCGGCGGCTTCATCGCCGGCCTGGGCGGCGCCAGCCTCTCGCTGCACTACCCGGGCAGCTGGAACGAGGGCCTCTCCAGCGGCCAGGGCCTGATCGCCGTGGCGCTGGTGATCTTTGCGCGCTGGCACCCGGTGCGCTGCCTCTGGGCGGCGCTGCTGTTCGGCGGCGCCGGTGCGCTGGGGCCGGCCTTGCAGTCGGTGGGCATCGGGGGCTACTACCACCTGTTCAACGCCGTGCCGTATGTGCTGACGCTGGCCATCCTGGTGTGGACCTGTTCACCGCGCCAGAGCTTGCGCGGCGCACCGGCCGAGCTGGGCGTGGCGCGATGAACGTTTCAGAACCCACAAGGAGCCTGCAATGAGTGGACTGGGTGGCTTGAACAAATCGCCGCAGGGCGTGGTGGTGGGCCTGGTGCAACTGCCGCCGCCGGTGGTGGACACGCCGGCGCAACTGCAGCGCCAAGCCGAGCGCATCTGCTGGATGGTGGGCAAGGCGCGCCGCAACCTGGGCACGATGGACCTGGTGGTGTTCCCTGAATACAGCCTGCAGGGCCTGAGCATGAACACCGCGCCCGAGCTGATGGTGCACCTGGACGGCCCCGAGGTGGCGTCGTTCAAGGCCGCCTGCATCGAACACCAGATCTGGGGCTGTTTTTCCATCATGGAATTCAACCCGCACGGCAACCCGTACAACACGGGCCTGATCATCGACAACCAGGGCGCCATCCAGCTGTACTACCGCAAGCTCCACCCCTGGATACCGGTGGAGGCCTGGGAGCCCGGGAACATGGGCGTGCCGGTGTGTGCAGGCCCCAACGGCAGCAAGATCGGGCTGATCATCTGCCACGACGGCATGTTCCCCGAGATGGCCCGCGAGGCCGCCTACAAGGGCGCCGAGATCATCCTGCGCACCGCCGGCTACACCGCCCCCATTCGCCACGCCTGGAAGATCACCAACCAGGCCAATGCATTCCAGAACCTGGCCATCACCGCCAGCGTGTGCCTGTGCGGCAGTGACGGCAGTTTCGACAGCATGGGCGAGGCGATGTTCTGTAACTTCGACGGCACCGTCATCACCGAAGGCGGCGCGCGGCCCGACGAGATCATCACCGCCGAGTTGCGGCCCGACCTGGTGCGCGAAGCGCGCGCGTTGTGGGGTGTCGAGAACAACCCCTATCAGCTGTACCACCGTGGATATGTCGCGGTGAAGGGCGGTGCGCAGGACTGCCCATACACCTTCATGCACGACATGGTGGCCGGCACCTACAAGCTGCCCTGGGACGCCAGCATTCAGGTGCGCGATGGCACGCCTTGCGGGTTTGCTGTGCCTACGCGGTCCTATCGCGGGGCTGAGCCGAACCCGGGTGAGATGGAGGACTGAGGCTGTGTCATTTGGCTCCGTTCGCTGCGATCGCGTGCCTGGGCCCGTGCGCGATCACGCCGGCGGGGCGCGCTGCTCCGCTCATGTCCTCCGCCCTGAGCCTGCGGCTCAGGGCTCCCCCTTTACTTCGCTCCGCAGCGCGCCCCACCGGCGTGATCGACCACCAGTGGTGGCACGCCACTGAAACAAGCACGCGCGCGCCATAAAGGCCCACCGAAGCAAAAGCAAATGAAGCACGCCACCGCCACGCCCTACCCCTGGCCCTACGACGGCAGCCTGAGCCCCGAGACCACCGCGCTCGTGGTCATCGACATGCAAACCGATTTCTGCGGCTACGGCGGCTATGTCGACAAGATGGGCTACGACCTCAGCCTCACGCGTGCGCCCATCGAGCCCATCCGGCGGCTGATGGCCGCCATGCGCAGCCAGGGCTACACCCTCATCCACACCCGCGAAGGCCACCGCCCCGACCTGAGCGACCTGCCTGCCAACAAGCGCTGGCGCTCGCAGCGCATCGGCGCCGGCATCGGCGACCCGGGCCCCTGCGGCCGCATCCTGGTGCGCGGCGAGCCGGGCTGGCACATCATCCCGGAACTGGCCCCGCTGCCCGGCGAAATCATCATCGACAAACCCGGCAAAGGCAGCTTCTGCGCCACCGACCTGGAACTCATCCTGCGCACCCGCGGCATCCGCAACCTGGTGCTCACCGGCATCACCACCGATGTGTGCGTGCACACCACCATGCGTGAAGCCAACGACCGTGGTTTCGAGTGCGTCATCCTTGAAGACTGCACCGGCGCCACCGATCTGGGCAACCACCAGGCGGCTTTGAAGATGGTGACGATGCAGGGCGGCGTGTTCGGCGCGGTGTCGAACTCGGGCGCCGTGATCGAAGCCGTGCTGCAAGCCTGACGCGCACCGTCGACAGGAGCCCCCCGATGACCCACGCCCTGGCCCTGCAGACCTTCGAGCTGAGCAAGCGCTTCGGCAGCTTCACCGCGCTCGACCGCGTGTCCATCGACGTGCGGCCCGGCACCGTGCACGCCCTGCTGGGTGAAAACGGCGCCGGCAAGAGCACGCTGGTGAAGTGCATCGTGGGCTACCAGCAGCCCGACGGCGGTGCCGTGCTGCTGGGCGGCCGCGAACACGACCTGCCCAGCCCCGCCGCGGCGCGTGCCTTGGGCATCGGCATGGTGTACCAGCACTTCACCGTGGTGCCGGGCATGACGGTGGCCGAGAACCTGCTCATGGCCAAGGGCGAACTGCCGGCGGTGGTGAACTGGCGCGCCGTGCGCAGCGAGTTGCAGGCCTTCATGGACAGCGCACCGTTCCGCCTGCCGCTGGACGCCACGCCGCAGGACCTGAGCGCCGGTGAAAGGCAGAAGCTCGAGATCCTGAAGCAGCTGCTGCTCAAGCCGCGGCTGCTGATCCTGGACGAACCCACCTCGGTGCTGACCCCCCAGGAGGCCGACGAGGTGCTGGGCACACTGCGCGAGCGCGCCCACGACGGGCTGTGCACCGTGTTGATGATCACTCACAAGTTCCGCGAGGTGCTGGCCTTTGCGGACGAGGTGTCGGTGCTGCGGCGCGGCCGGCTGGTGGCGGCCCGCGCGGTGCAGGGCGCCACGGCGGCCGAGCTGGGGGCCAGCATGGTGGGGGCTGCGGCGGTCGGCGGGCCCGAGGCCCCGGCTACAACGGCCGCCACGACGGCCGCGGCTGAAGACACGTCTGCGCCCCCGCGCACGGCCCCCGGCGCTGTGCGCCTGGCCTTGCACGGCCTGCAGGTCCGCGGCGACCGTGGCGAACGGGCCGTCGCTGGGGTCGATCTGGAAGTGCGGGCGGGCGAGATCGTCGGCATTGCCGGCGTCAGCGGCAACGGCCAGCGCGAGCTGATGGAAGCGCTGGCCGGCCAGCGCCCGCGCGAGGCCGGCAGCGTCACCGTGGCGGGCGTGGACTACCGCGCCACACGCGCGCAGAACCGGCACCTCAAAGTGCGCGGCCTGCCCGAGGAGCCGCTGCGCAACGGCTGCGTGGGCGGCATGAGCGTGGCCGACAACATCGGCCTGCGCAGCTTCGACCGGCCGCCCCACGCCCGCGCCGGCCTGCGTGTGCCCGGCAGCCTGGCGCAGCGGGCGCGCGAGCTGATCACGCAGTTCCGCGTCAAGACCCAGGGCGAACACGCGCCCATGGCTTCGCTGTCGGGCGGCAACGTGCAGCGCGCGGTGCTGGCGCGTGAACTCTCCGAGCCTGCCGACGTGCTGCTGGTCAGCAACCCCGTGTTCGGGCTGGACTTCACGGCCGTGGCCGAGGTGCATGCGCGGCTGCGCGCGGCGCGCGACGGCGGCAGCGCGGTGCTGATGGTCAGCGAAGACCTGGACGAGCTGCTGCAGCTGGCCGACCGCATCGTGGTGATGAGCGAAGGCCGCTTCGTGCACGCCTGTGACTGCGCCGGCGCGAGCCGCCACGACATCGGGCGCCACATGGGTGGTGGCGTCGAGCTGGCCGAAGACGCGACCGACCTGAAGGTGGCCGCATGAGCAAGCAACAGGGTCCAGCGCCCGAGGCCGGGCCGGTCACGGTGGCGGCACGCCCCTCTGCCTTCGAGCTGCAGCCCGGCCGCGCCGCGCTGCTCGTCATCGACATGCAGCGCGACTTCGTCGAGCCTGGCGGCTTCGGCGCCTCGCTGGGCAATGACGTGACGCTGCTGCAGGCCGCCATCGCCCCCACCCGTGCGCTGCTCGATGCCTGGCGCGCCCGCGGCTGGCCGGTGCTGCACACGCGCGAGTCGCACGCCGCCGACTTGTCGGACTGCCCGCCCGCCAAGCGCCTGCGCGGCCAGCCGGCGCTGCGCATCGGCGACCTCGGGCCCATGGGCCGGCTGCTGGTGCGCGGCGAACCGGGCTGCGCCATCGTGCCCGAACTGGCAGCGCTGCCCGGCGAGGTGGTGATCGACAAACCCGGCAAGGGCGCCTTCCACGCCACGCCGCTGCAGGCCACGCTGCAGGCGCTGGGCGTGACGCAACTGGTGGTGGCCGGGGTCACCACCGAGGTGTGCGTGCAAAGCACGATGCGCGAAGCTAACGACCGCGGCTACGACTGCCTGCTCGTGGAAGAGGCCACGGCCAGCTACTTCCCGGCTTTCAAGGCGGCCGCCATCGAGATGATCGTGGCGCAGGGCGGCATCGTCGGCTGGGCGGCACCGCTCTCGGCAGTGCTCTCGGCGCTGCCCGCCGAGCCCGCCGCAGCGGCCGCGCCGTGAGCCAGCCTGTCGCCGGGAAGCGCCTGGGTAAGATCCTCGGCATGGAGTCTTCAGCACAGGGGCCGGCATGAAGGCCGAGACACTGCCGCGCCAGAACCTGGCCGAGCAGGTCTACCTCCGCCTCAAGGCCGACATGCACGAGTTCAACCTCGTGCCCGGCGACCGCCTCTCCGAAGCCGAGATCGGCACCCGCCTGGGCGTGAGCCGCACGCCGGTGCGCGAGGCGCTGTTCCGGCTGCGCAACGAAGGTTTCCTGGCGGTGGAGGCCAAGACCGGCTGGTTCGTCAAGCCGCTGGATTTCGGCAAGCTCGACGAGCTTTACGACCTGCGCATCACGCTGGAGCTGGCCAGCCTGCACAAGCTGTGTACCCAGGGCCCGCAGGACGCGAGCGAACTCGACGGCCTGAAGGCGGTGTGGCTGGTGCCCGCGGCCGAGCGCCTGAGCGATGCGCGCGAGGTGGGCGCGCTCGACGAGCAGTTCCACGCCACGCTGGTGCGCGCCGCCGGCAACGGCGAGATGAGCCGCGTGCACTGGGACGTGACCGAGCGCATCCGCGTCATCCGCCGGCTCGATTTCACGCGGGCCGACCGCATCGATGCCACCTACGCCGAACACGCCAAGATCCTGCGCGCGGTGCTGCAGCGCAAGCCCGACCAGGCGCAGCTGCTGCTGAAGGCCCACATCGAGCAGAGCAAGACCGAGGTGCGCAAGATCACCCTGCACACGCTGCACGAGGCGCGGCGCTGAGGTACGGCGCTGACGTGCGGCGCTGAAGCTCAGCGCGCGGCCAGCAGGGCCTCGAATTCAGCCACCGGCAGCGGCCGCGCGAACAGGTAGCCCTGGCAGAACTCGATGCCCTGGGCGCGCACCCAGGCCAGCTGTTCCGGCGTTTCCACGCCCTCGGCCACCACGCGCAGGCGCATCAGCTGGGCCATGGCGACGATCAGCTCGGCCAGCGCGCGGTTGGTGTCCAGGCCCTGGATGAAGGTCTTGTCGATCTTCAGCGTGTCGATGGGAAAACGCTGCAGGTAGGCCAGGTTGGAATAGCCGGTGCCGAAGTCGTCCAGCGCCAGGCCTAGGTGCAGGTCTTGCAGCGCCTGGAACAGCGACAGCAGGCTGTCGTCCTGCCCCAGCAGCATGCTCTCGGTGATTTCCAGCTGCAGCTGGCGCGGGTCGGCGCCCGATCGCTTCAGGGCCTGCTTCAGGTCGGGCAGCAGCTCGGCGCTGCGCAACTGGCGTGCCGAGAGGTTTACCGAGATGCGCAGCCCGTGGCCGGCCCGCGCCCAGGCCGCCTGCTGGTGCGCTGCCGTCTCGAACACCAGCGCGCCCAGCCGGCGTATCAGCCCCGTGCTTTCGCACAAGGGAATGAAGACATCGGGCGCCACCAGGCCGCGCTGCGGGTGGCGCCAGCGCACCAGGGCTTCGGCGCCCTGGATGCGGCCCGTGGTGGCCTCGACGATGGGCTGGTAGTGCACTTCGAACTGCCGCAGGTCGAAGGCCAGGCGCAGCTCGGCTTCCAGCGCGGTGCGGCTTTCCACCGCATCGGCCATGCCGGCGCGGTAGTAGGCCAGCGCGTTGCGGCCGCCTTCCTTGGCCGAGTACATCGCCAGGTCGGCGTTGCGCAACAGGGTCTGCACGTCGCTGCCGTCGTGCGGGAACAGCGCCACGCCGATGCTGGCGGTGACGTGGATCTCGCGCCCCAGCAGGTGCACGGGCTCGGCCACCGCACGCATCAGGCGCAGGCGCACGCGTTCGATTTCGCTGCGGATGTCGGGCGCCACCATCAGGATGAGGAACTCGTCGCCGCCCAGCCGCGCCACCAGGTCGCTGGCACGCACGGCGCCGCGCAGGCGCTGTGCCACCTCCACCAGCAAGGTGTCGCCGGCGCCATGGCCCAGGGTGTCGTTGACGTCCTTGAAACGGTCGAGGTCGATGAAGACCAGCGCCGCCTCGTGCCCGGCTTCGCGCAGCCGGCCCATCACCATCTCGAAGCGCTGCATGATGTGGCTGCGGTTGGGCAGGCCGGTCAGCGCGTCGTGCAGCGCCATGTACTGCGCCTGCGCCTCGGTGCGCTTGATGGCGCTGACATCCACCTCGCTCACCAGCAGTGCCGCCTGGCCGGTGACGGCATCGCTGCAGCGCCGCGCCGAGATCTCGTGCCAGTGCTGGCCCTCGACGGTGTGCACGGCCAGCGTCTGTGTGGCCAGGCCGGTTTCCGCCAGCGTGGCCTGCAGCGCAGCGTGGGCGCGCGGGTCGACGATGCGCTCGGCCAGGGTTTCGTCCAGCCGGCGTACCGAGGCGCGCGCGGCCGGGTTGCGGTAGAGCGGCTGCCCATGTTCGCCGTAGAGGGTGATCATCACCGCGGTGTGCAGCAGGGCCTCGACCGAGCGCAGCGATTCCGGCTGCTCGGCCGCCTGCACGCGGCCTTCGTTGAACATGCCCATGCGGCCGTCTTCGAGCCGGTGGCCCGACAGGCGCACGGTCAGCGACACCGGCTTGCCGCCCGGGTACAGCGTCCATTGCTCGTTGAAGCTGACGTCGCCGCTGATGAAGTCGCTCTGGTACTGGGCCAGCCGCCGCGCCACCGAGGGCGACATGTCGGCGCCCAGGTCGCGCGCGCACAGCTCGGCCAGCGAGCCGGCATTCCACACCTGCAAGGCCGCGGTGTTGGCCCAATGTACCCGGCGCAGGTCGATGTCGAACACCCACACCGGCTGGTGCAGCAGGTTCAGCGCGGCGTAGCGCTGTTCACGGGGCTGCAGGTCCATGACCACGATGGCTTTCAGAGGTACTGCGGACGCGGCGGCGGCAGTGGGCGGGCAGCCCTTGCTCAGGCTCCAGACGGCTTATCGACATGGCCAGGCACGCCTGAAGGCAGGCGCCTGCCCCGGCGCCGACAGGGCGCCGACAGGGCGCAATATGACACGGCCACGCACAGGCGGGCGCGGGCTCCCGCACCCGCGCCGGGCCCTCTTGCGCTGCCGGCCGTGGTGGGTGATTCGCGATTCGCGAGCGGCGACCGGCGAGACCGCCGGCGCGCTCAGGCGCGCGCGGTGTACCCGCGCGGAATGGCCGCCAGCAGCCGCCGCGTGTAGTCTTCCTTGGGCGCCGCCAAAATCTGCTCGGCGCTGGCCTGCTCCACCACCACGCCGTCCTTCATCACCAGCACCTCGTCGCTGATGAAGCGCACCACTGCCAGGTCGTGGCTGATGAAGACATAGCTCAGGCCGAACTCGTCCTGCAGGTCCTTCAGCAGGTTCAGCACCTGGGCCTGCACGCTCACGTCGAGCGCGCTCACCGCTTCGTCCAGCACCAGCACCTCGGGGTTCAGCGTCAGGCAGCGCGCGATGGCCACGCGCTGGCGCTGGCCACCGCTGAATTCGTGCGGGTACTTGCCGAAGGCGCGGCCGTCCAGGCCCACCTTCTCCAGCAGCGTGCGGGCGCGCTGTTCACGCTCGGCCAGGTCTTTGCCGATGCCGTGGATGACCATCGGCTCCACCAGCGTCTGGCCGATGGTGAAGCGCGGGTTCAGGCTGGCATAGGGGTTCTGGAACACCACCTGGATGCGGCGGCGCATGGGCAGGCGTTCGCTGTCGCTCAGCTTCAAGAGGTTCTGGCCGTCGAAGATGACTTCGCCGCCGGTGGGCTCGTGCAGGCGCAGGAGCGTCAGGCCCATGGTCGTCTTGCCCGAGCCCGACTCGCCCACCACACCGAGCGTGTGGCCCTTCCTGAGCTTGAAGTTGACGTTCTGCACCGCCTTGAATTCGCGCTTGCCGAACAGGCCCTGCTTGAGCCAGAAGCTCTTGGCCAGGCCGCGCACCTCCAGCACCACGGGGGCGTTCGGGTCCTTGGCCTTGCCGGCCGTCTGCGCCGACTTGCCGGCGATGTGGTCGTCGATGACCATCAGGCGTGCCGGGTTGCCTTCCAGGCTGGGGCGGCAGGCCAGCAGGGCGCGCGTGTAGTCGTCCTTCGGGGCTTCGAAGATCACGCTGCTGGGGCCTTGCTCGCGAATGAGCCCGTGGCGCATCACCACCACGTGTTGCGCCAGTTCACCCACCAGCCCGAGGTCGTGGCTGATGAAGAGCACGCTCATGCGGTGCTTGTCCTGCAGCTTGCGCAGCAGCTCGATGATCTGGCGCTGGATGGTCACGTCCAGCGCGGTGGTGGGCTCGTCGGCGATCAGCAGCTTGGGCTCGCAGGCCAGGGCCATGGCGATCATCACGCGCTGCTGCTGGCCGCCACTCATCTCGTGCGGGTAGCTGCTCAGGCGGCGCTTGGGCTCGGGAATGCCCACCTCGCCCAGCAGTTCTTCGGCACGTGCGAGGGCCTGCTTGCCGCTCAGGCCCAGGTGGCGCACCAGCGGTTCGCACAGCTGCTGGCCGACGTTGAACACCGGGTTCAGCGAACTCATCGGGTCTTGGAAGACGCAGGCGATGTCCTTGCCGCGCATGGCCTGCAGCTCGGGCAGGCTGGCCTGCAGCAGGTCCTTGCCCTGCCACAGCACACGGCCCTGGCGCACGGCGTTCTCGGGCAGCAGGTTCAGGATGGACATGGCGGTGACGCTCTTGCCCGAGCCCGATTCACCCACCAGCGCCACGGTGGTGTTCTCGGGCACGTCGAAGCTCACGCCCTTGACGGCCTCCGCCAGGACGCCCTTGCCCATGCGGAAGCTGACCTTCAGGTCTTGGATGCTCAGCAGCATGTGCTTGTCCTTATTCCAGGCCGCGGAGCTTGGGGTCGAGCGCATCACGCAGCGCGTCGGCCATCAGCGAGAAGGCAGTGACGAAGACCGCCATGAAGAGCGTGGCCGCGGCCAGCTGCCACCAGTGGCCCAGCAGCAGCTCGGCCTGGCTTTCGGCGAGCATGGTGCCCCAGGAAACCTGGTCGACGCGCACGCCCAGGCCCAGGTAGCTGAGGATGACCTCGGCCTTGATGAAGGCCACCACCATCAGGCCCATGCGCACCAGCACCACGTGGCTGATGTTGGGCAGGATGTGGCGGAACATGCGGCTCATGCGCGTGGCGCCGATGGCCTCGGCACTGCGCACGTACTCGCGGCTGCTGTGCTTGATGAACTCGGCACGCACCTGGCGGTACATGCCCGTCCAGCCCGTGAGCGCGAGGATGATCACCACGCTTTCCACACCCCGCCCCACCACTGCCGCGAAGGCGAAGATCAGCAGGATGTTCGGGATGCTCTCGAAGACGTTGTAGACCCACTCGAGGAAGTCGCCGATCTTGCCGCCGAAGAAGCCGCCGAAGGCGCCCAGGAACACGCCGATGGTGGTGGCCACCAGCGCCGCGGCCAGGCCGACGAAAACGCTGATCTCGGTGCCCTTGATGGTCTTTTCCAGCACGTCGCGGCCCAGGCGGTCGCCGCCCAGCGGCAGCGTCTCGGCCTTCACCGTCTCGGTGGTCTGGAACTGCTTGGCGCGCTCTTCCCACTCCTTGTAGCGCGGGGCCAGCGGGTCGATGTCCGACAGGTCGACGTTGGGGCCGGTGGGCACTTCGATGGCGCCCGCCGCCTGCGGCGGCTTCGGCCCCAGGAAGCTGGGTGGCGCGTTGGGCACGCCCACTTCGGTTTGCCAGCCCTTGGCGATGACGCCGGTGAAGCTGAGCACGATCATCAGCAGGAAGCCCAGCACCACGAACATGGAAGCCAGGCCCACGCGGTCGGCCTTGAAGCGGCGCCAGGCCGCGGCCCAGACGCCTTCGCTCTTCTGCAGCGCGTCGTCCATCGAGGCGGCGCTGCCCAGGGCAGCAGGTTTGACGGCAGTGTTCATCTTGGCGGCCCCTTACTTCAGCACGACACGCGGGTCGGCGACCTTGTAGGCCAGGTCGGTGAGCAGGTTGATGAACATCGTCAACACGGCGAGATAGATGGTCACGGCCTGGATCACGGGGAAATCGCTGCGGTTCACGGCCAGCAGCACCTCGCGCCCGATGCCGGGGATGGAGAAGAACACCTCGATGAGGAAGCTGCCAACGAAGATGCCCGGCAGCAGCAGCCCGATGTTGGTGAGGATGGGGATGGTGGCGTTGCGCAGCACGTGGCGGAAGAGCACCGTGCCTTCCGTCAGGCCCTTGGCGCGCGCGGTGCGCACGTAGTCCTGCCCCAGTTCATCGAGGAAGAAGCTGCGGTACAGGCGCGTCTGCGGCGCCAGGCTCACCAGCAGCGCCAGCAGCACTGGCAGCGGCACGTAGGTGGCGAGGTTGGTCCAGAGGTTGTCGCTCCAGCCCTGCACCGGGAACCAGCCGAGCTGGAAGCCGAACACGTATTGGCCCACGATGACGTAGACCAGGAAGCTGATCGACAGCGCCACGGTGGTGATGACGGTCAGCATGCGGTCGGTGAGGCTGCCGCGGCGGTAGGCCACCCACATGGCAATGGGAATGGCCAGCGTCACTTCCAGGATGAGGATGGGCACCATCACCGTCAGCGTGGCCGGCAGCCGCGTGGCGAAGAGGTTGCTCACGGCCTCGTTGGTGGCCCAGCTCTTGCCCCAGTCGAAGGTGACGATCTGCTTGACGAAGATCCACAGCTGGTACCAGATGGGCTCGTCCAGGCCCAGGGTCTGGCGGATGGCCTTGATCTGTTCCGGGCTGGCGTTCAGGCCGCCCAGCACCTCGGCCGGGTCGCCGCCGAAGTATTTGAAGAGGAAGAACACCAGCAGCACCACGCCGGCCAGCGTGGGAATCATCTGCCACAGGCGGCGTATCAGATAGGCAGCCATCGAAGGAATGCTCCGTGGGCGGGCGCGCTCGTGGCCGACCACCCGGTTTTTGGGATGCGGGAGTGTAGGGGCCCCCCTCGGCGCTTTCCGCCGGTGATTTCCCCCCCGGGATGCGGGTGAACGCCAGCAAGGCCCGTGCCCGCACCCGCCTAGACTCCGCGCTTTGATTTTTGGGGTGCCTGCGCCCCTGCAGGCCCCGCCGACCGTGCCGATGCCGTTCCGACAAGTTCTCGTCTGCCTGCTGCTGTGCCTGACAGCCGGCTGGGCCCTGGCCACGCCACCCAAGGTGCTGCGCGTCACCTTCCAGGGCAGCGAGAGCGGTTTCGACCCGCCGCAGCTCAGCGACGTGGTCAGCGCCGCCATCGTCACCAGCCTGTTCGACGCGCCGCTCACCTACGACTACCTGGCCCGGCCCGCCAAGCTGAAGGCGAACACCGCCGTCGCCCTGCCCGAGGCGCACGACGACTACACGCGTTTCGTCTTCCGCATCAAGCAGGGCATCCTCTTCACCGACCACCCGGCTTTCAAGGGCAAGCCGCGCGAGCTGGTGGCGCAAGACTACGTCTACAGCATCAAGCGCTACTACGACCCGGCCACGCGCAGCCCGCAGCTCTTCCAGTGGGAGAACGTCGGCCTGCTGGGCCTGAGCGAGCTGCGCCGCAAGGCCCTGGAAACCAGGCAGCCCTTCGACTACGACACCGAAGTGCCCGGCCTGCGCGCCCTGGACCGCTACACCTTCGAGGTGCGCGTGGCCCAGCCCGCGCCGCGCCTGCCCTACCTGTTTGCCACGCCCACCATCAGCGGCGCGGTGGCGCGCGAGGTCATCGAAGCCCACCCCGGCGACACCATGCGCCACCCCGTGGGCACCGGGCCGTTCAAGTTGGGGCGCTGGGTGCGCAGTTCGCGCATCGAACTGGAGCGCAACCCGCTGCACCAGCACAGCGTGCACGACGAGCAGCCCAACCCCGACGACGCCGCCGGCCAGGCCATTGCCCAGCAGATGCGCGGCCGCCGCCTGCCCATGGTCGACCGCGTGGAGGTGGCCATCATCGAGGAAGCGCAGCCGCGCTGGCTGGCCTTCCTGAACGGCGAACTCGACATCCTCTGGGTGCCGCCCGAGTTCATCACGCGGGCCGTGCCCAACAACCGCCTGGCGCCCAACCTGGCCAAGCAGGGCGTGCAGATGCGGCAGATCGTCATGCCCATCACGCGGCACGTGTACTTCGGCATGAACCACCCCATGGTCGGCGGCATGGGCCCCGAACGCGTGGCGCTGCGCCGCGCCCTGGGCCTGGCCTACGACGTGCAGCGCGAGATCAGCCTCGTTCGCCACCAGCAGATGGTGCCGGCGCAGAGCCTCATGCCGCCGGGCGTGAGCGGCTACAACCCCCGCCTGCGCTCGGAGATGGGCACCCACGACCCGGCCCGCGCCAAGGCGCTGCTCGACATGTACGGCTACATCGACCGCAACGGCGACGGCTGGCGCGACCAGCCCGACGGCAGCCCCCTGGTGCTGGAGCTGACCACCGAGCCCACGCAGCTGGCGCGCCAGCTGCAGGGCCTGTGGAAGAAGGCCATGGACGCGGTGAACGTGAAGATCGAGTTCCGCATCGGCGCCTGGCCCGAGAACATCAAGGCCAGCCGCGCCGGCAAGCTGATGATGTGGACCACCGGCTGGAGCGCCGCCATCCCCGATGGCAGCTACTTCATGGACTTGCTGTACAGCCGCAACCACGGCCAGTCGAACAATTCGCGCTTCAGCCTGCCGGCCTTCGACGAGCTGCACCAGCGCCAGCGCATGCTGCCCGACGGCCCCGAGCGCGATGCGCTGATCGAGCAGGGCATGAAAATCGCATTGGCGTACATGCCCTACAAGGCCAGCGGCCACGACATCCAGACCTGGTTGATGCAGCCCGGCGTGCAGGGCTACATGCCGCACCCGTTCATGCGCGATTTCTGGCGCCACGTCGACCTGACGCCGGCCCCCTGAAACGCGTGTCAGCGCCGAGCGACACTCGGCCCCGCCACGAAAGCCGTCGATGAAGAACCCGTTCAAGACCATGTTGCCGGCCCTGGCCCTGGCTGCCGCCGTCACCGGTGGGCTGGCCTGGCCCGGCCTGGCATCGGCCCAGGGTGCCGCGCCCGCCCGAAGCGCGACGCCGGCCGAAGCACCCGCCGCGGGCAGGAAGGTGCTGCGCTACGCCTTCCGCGTGGCGGAAACCAGCTTCGACCCGGCGCAGATCACCGACCTGTACTCGCGCACCATCGCCGCGGGCATCTTCGACGCGCCCTACGAGTGGTCGTTCATGGGCCAGCCCATGGTCATGCGCCCGGCCACCGCCGCCGGCATGCCCGAGATCAGCGACGACTTCAAGACCTTCACCATCCGCATCCGGCCCGGCATCTACTTCGCCGACGACCCGGCCTTCAAGGGCCAGAAGCGCGAGCTCACCGCGGAAGACTATGTCTACAGCCTGAAGCGCCACTTCGACCCGCGCTGGAAGAGCGGCAACCTCTACATCCTGGAGAACGCCAAGATCCTGGGGATGAACGAGCTGCGCAAGAAGCTGCTCGAGCAGAAGAAGCCCTTCGACTACGACACGCCGGTGGAGGGGCTGCGCACGCTGGACCGCTACACCTTCCAGATCAAGCTGGCCGAGCCGGCGCCGCGTTTCCTCAGCAGCAACTTCACCGACGGCTCGTTCACCGGCGCGATGGCGCGCGAGGTGGTCGAGTTCTACGGCGACAAGATCGGCGAGCACCCCGTGGGCACCGGCCCCTACCGCCTGGCTGACTGGAAGCGCAGCTCGCGCATCGTGCTGGCGAAGAACCCGAACTTCCGCGAGGTGTTCTACGACGAGACCCCGCCCGCGGGCAACGCGCGGCTGGAAGCCATCGCGCGGCAGATGAAGGGCAAGCGCCTGCCGCTGGTGGACGAGGTGCACATCTCCATCATCGAGGAGAACCAGCCGCGCTGGCTGGCCTTCCTGAACGAAGAGCACGACCTGCTGGAAGAGCTGCCCACCGACTTCGCCGCCAGCGTCATCCCGAACAACGAGCTGGCGCCCATCTACGCCAAGCGCGGCCTGCAGAAGGTGCGCTACCCGCGCGCCGACGTGGCGGTGAGCTACTTCGGCATGGAGAACCCGGTGGTCGGCGGCTACGAGCCGCACAAGGTGGCCCTGCGTCGCGCCATCAGCCTGGCGGTGGACGTCGAGCGCGAGATCCGCCTCGTGCGGCGCGGCCAGGCCATTCCGGCGCAGAGCCACATCGCGCCGCAGACCACGGCCTACAACCCCAAGCTCAAGACCGAGATGAGCGACCACAGCGTCGCCCGCGCGAAGGCGCTGCTCGACATGCACGGCTACGTCGACAAGGACGGCGACGGCTGGCGCGACCAGCCCGACGGCAGCCCGCTGGTGCTGCAGTACGCCACGCAGCCCGACCAGAACAGCCGCCAGCTCATCGAGCAGTGGAGCCGCAACATGAAGGCGATCAACGTCAGGATCGAGTTCAACGCGGCGAAGTGGCCCGAGAACCTGAAGAGCAGCCGCGCCGGCAAGCTGATGATGTGGGGCGTGGGCTGGAGCGGCGGCCCCGACAGCGACACCTTCCTGGCGCAGGGCTACGGCCCCAACAAGGGCCAGGCCAACCATGCCCGCTTCGACCTGCCGGCCTTCAACAAGCTCTACGAGCAGCAGCGCGGCATGCCCGACGGCCCCGAGCGCTTCGCGGTGATGGCCGAAGCGGCGCGGCTGATGGTGGCCTACATGCCCTACAAGGTGCACGTGCACCGCATCTTCACCGACATCGCCCAGCCCTGGGTGGTGGGCTACCACCGCAACATCTTCGTGCGCGATTTCTGGAAGTACCTCGACATCGACCTCGAAGCCTTCCAGCGCTCGAAAGGGGCGGCACAGTGAAACGGCGCAGCACCCTGGGCGCCGGGCTCGGCGCAGGGCTGGGCGTGGCTTTCGGCTTGCCTGGCCTGGCCCAGGCGCAGGCGCCCACGACCGGCGGCCCCGCTGCCGGCGGGCCTTCTGCCGGCGGGCCCTCGGCCCCGGGCGAACGCGTGCTGCGCTACGCCTTCCCCATCGCCGAAACCGGCTTCGACCCGCCGCAGCTCAGCGACATCTACTCGCGCAACGTCACCGCGCACATCTTCGAAGCGCTCTACACCTACGACCACCTCGCGCGCCCGCCGCGTGTGGTGCCGCTCATCGCGCTGGGCCCGCCCGAGATCAGCCCCGACTTCAAGGTCTGGACGGTGAAGATCCGCCCCGGCGTCTTCTTCGCCGACGACCCTGCCTTCAAGGGCCAAAAGCGCGAGCTCACGGCCGAAGACTTCGTCTACACCTACAAGCGCTTTGCCGACCCGGCCAACAAGAGCCCGGCTTGGTCGACCGTGGCCGAAGGCAACATCATCGGCCTGGAAGAGCTGCACCAGGAGGCTCTGAAGAGCAAGAAGCCTTTCGATTACGACAAGCCCATCGAAGGCCTGCGCGCGCTGGACCGCTACACGCTGCAGTTCAAGCTGAGCGAGTCGCGCCCGCGCTTTGCCGAACTGCTCAACGGCAGCGATCTGCTCGGCGCCCAGGCGCGCGAGGTGGTGCAGTTCTACGGCGACAAGATCAGCGCCCACCCGGTGGGCACCGGGCCCTTCCGGCTGAGCAGCTGGCGGCGTTCTTCGGAGATCGTGCTCACGCGCAACCCGACCTACCGCGAACGCCTGTGGGAAGCCACGCCCGCGCCCGACGACGCCGCCGGCCAGGCCATCGCGGCGCAGCTGCGCGGGCGGCGGCTGCCGCTGATCGACCGCGTGGTCATCAGCATCATCGAAGAAAACCAGCCGCGCTGGCTGTCCTTCCTGAACGGCCAGGCCAACCTGCTGGACCGCGTGCCGCAAGAGTTCATCAACAGCGCCATGCCCGGTGGCCAGACCGCGCCCAACCTGGCCAAGCAAGGCATCCGCGGTGAGCGTGTGCTGGTGGCTGACGTGGTGATGACCTACTTCAACATGGAAGACCCGGTCATCGGCGGCTACACGCCCGAGAAGGTGGCGCTGCGCCGCGCTATCAGCCTCAGCGTGGACATCGACCGCGAAATCCGCATCGTGCGGCGCGGCATGGCCATTCCGGCGCAAAGCCCCATCAAGCCGCACACCAGCGGCTATGACCCCAAGTTCAAGAGCGAGCACAGCGAGTACAACCCGGCACGCGCCAAGGCCCTGCTCGACATGTATGGCTATGTCGACCGCAACGGCGACGGCTGGCGCGAGTTGCCCGACGGCAGCCCGCTGGTGCTGCGCCAGTCCACCCAGCCCGACCAGCAAAGCCGCCAGCTCAACGAGCTGTGGCAGAAGAACATGACGGCCGTGGGCCTGAAGATCGAGTTCCTGCCCGCGAAGTGGCCCGAGAACCTGAAGGCCGCGCGCGCCGGCAAGCTGCAGATGTGGGGCGTGGCTTCGCTGGCTGCGGGCGGCGACGGGCAGGGCATCCTTGACCGCTTCTACGGGGCTTCGGCCGGCCAGGGCAACCTGGCGCGTTTCAAGCTGCCGGCCTTCGACGCCGTGTTCGACCAGCTCACGGCCCTGCCCGACGGGCCCGAGCGCCAGGCCATGTTCGACAAGGCCAAGCGCTTGGTCGTGGCCTATGTGCCCTACAAGCTGCACTGCCACCGCATCGTGGCCGACATGATGACGCGCGAGGTGCAGGGCTACCGCCGGCCCGTGTACTGGCTGGAGTGGTGGCACATGGTGGACGTGCTGCCCGCTGCCGCCGGCCAGCGCACTTGAAGAGCGGCGCATGAAGCGGCGGCAGACGCTGGAAGCTGGTCTTGCCGCGGGCCTGGGCGGCTGGCTGCCGGCAAGCGCCTTGGCAGCGCAGCCTGTTGCAGCGCCTTCAGCGCCCCGCGTGCTGCGCTATGCCTTCCCCGTGGCCGAGACCGGCTTCGACCCGGCGCAGATCAGCGACACCTATTCGCGCACCGTCACCGCCCACCTCTTCGAGTGCCTCTACGCCTTCGACCACCTGGCGCGCCCCGCGCGCGTGATGCCGCTCACCGCGGAAGACCTGCCGGTGGTGGAGAACGAGTACCGGCGCTGGACGGTGAAGCTGCGCCCCGGCACCTACTTCATCGAAGACCCGGCCTTCCAGGGCCAGCGGCGCGAACTGGTGGCGGCCGACTTCGTCTACTCCTTCAAGCGTTTCGCCGACCCCGCGGTGAAAAGCCCCTTTTGGGCCACCGTCGAAGACCTGAAGTTCCTCGGTCTGGCCGAGCTGCGCCAGCAGGCGCTGAAGAGCAAGCAGCCCTTCGACTACGACCGCCCCATCGAAGGCCTGCGCGCGCTCGACCGCTACACGGTGCAGTTCAACCTGGAAGAGCCGCGCCCGCGTTTCCTGGAAACGCTGGCCGTCAGCGACCTGTACGGCGCCGTGGCGCGCGAGGTGGTGGAGTTCTACAAGGACAAGATCGCCGAACACCCGGTGGGCACCGGGCCGTTCCGGCTGGCGGCGTGGCGACGTTCATCGCGCATCGTGCTCGAGCGCAACCCCGGCTACCGCGAACGCCGGTGGGACGCCCAGCCCGCCGTTGACGACACCGAAGGCCAGGCCATCGCCGCGAAGCTGCGCGGCCGCCGCCTGCCGCTGCTGGACCGCGTGGAAATCAGCATCATCGAAGAGGTGCAGCCGCGCTGGCTGTCCTTCCTGAACGGCCAGGCCGACCTGATGGACCGCGTGCCGGCCGAGTTCATCGACGTCGCCATGCCCGGCGGGCAGGTGGCGCCCAACCTCGCCAGGCGGGGCATACGCGGGCGGCGCGTGCTGCTGTCCGACGTGGTGATGACCTTCTACAACATGGACGACCCCGTCGTCGGCGGCCTGGCGCCCGAGAAGGTGGCGCTGAGGCGCGCGCTGAACCTGGCCGTCGACCTGGAGCGCGAGATCCGCCTCGTGCGGCGCGGCATGGCCATCCCCGCGCAAAGCCCGGTGATGCCGCACCTGAGCGGCTACGACCCGAACTTCAAGAGCGAGAACAGCGACCACGACCCGGCGCGCGCCATGGCCCTGCTCGACCTGTACGGCTATGTCGACCGCAATGGCGACGGCTGGCGCGAGCTGCCCGACGGCCGCCCCCTGGTGCTGGAATACGCCACGCAGCCCGACCAGCAGAGCCGCCAGCTCAACGAGCTGTGGCAGAAGAACATGGCGGCCATCGGCGTGAAGATCGAGTTCAAGCCCGCCAAGTGGCCCGAGAACCTGAAGGCCGCGCGCGCCGGCAAGCTGCAGATGTGGGGCGTGGCCTCGGCCGCCACGGGCGGTGACGGCCAGATGATGCTGACGCGCTACTACGGCCCGCAGGCCGGCCTGCAGAACCTGGCGCGCTTCCGCCTGCCGGCCTTCGACGACATCCACCAGCGCATGACACGGATGCCGGACGGCCCGGAACGCCTGGCGCTCTTCGACCAGGCCAAGCGCCTGGCCATCGCCTACGCGCCCTACAAGCTGCACTGCCACCGCTACGTGGCCGACCTCATGGTGCCGGGCCTGGTGGGCTACCGCCGCCCGGCCTTCTGGAACACCTGGTGGCACCTGGTGGACATGGAGCCCGGCGCGGCCGGCGCCCAGGGCGAGGCTGGCGCCCGGGGAGCGCGCGCTTGAAGCGCCGCGAGCTGCTGCAGGCCGCCGCGGTGGCGGCACCGGCCGGGCTGGCCGGCGTGGCTGGAATGGCCGGGGCGGTGGGCCCGGCCGCCGCCGCCGTGCCGCCGAAAACGCTGCGCGTGGCCTTCGATTTCGCCGAGACCGGCTTCGACCCGCCGCGCGTGGGCGACCAGTCGTCCATCCGCGTCATCGCCCACATCTTCGAGACCCTGCTCACCTACGACCCGCTGGCCCGCCCGGCCGTGCTGGTGCCGCAGACCGCCGCGGCGCTGCCCGAGATCAGCGCCGACTTCAAGCGCTTCGTCTTCACGCTGAAGCCCGGCATCCTCTTTGCCGACGACTCCGTCTTCCAGGGCCGCCCGCGCGAGCTGGTGGCGGCCGACTACGTCTACACCTACAAGCGCTTCTACGACCCCGCCATCCGCACCGAGCACCTTTATCTGCTGGAGAACGAGAAGATCCTCGGCCTGAGCGAGCTGCGCGCGGCGGCGCTGAAGAACAGGACACCCTTCCCCTACGACGTGGAAGTGCCCGGCCTGCGCGCGCTCGACCGCTACCGGCTCGAGTTCGTGCTGGCTGCGCCTTCGCCGCGTTTTGCGCAGGTGCTGGCGGGCTGGCAGTTCGGCGCCGTGGCGCGCGAGGTGGTCGAGGCCTATGTGCAGGACCCGCAGGCCCACCCCGTGGGCACCGGGCCCTTCCGCCTGGCGCAGTGGCGGCGCGCCTCGCGCATCGTGCTCGAGCGCAACCCGCGCTTTCGTGAGCAGGTCTTCCACACCGTCGGCGCGGCGCCCGAGCTGCAGCCGCTGGCCGCGCAGCTGGCCGGCGTGCGCGCACCGCGCATCGACCGGGTGGAGATCGACATCATCGAAGAAAGCCAGCCGCGCTGGCTGGCCTTCCTGAACGGCGAACACGATGTGCTGACGGTGCCGCGCGACCTGGGCGCGCTGGCCATGCCGGGCGGTCAGGTGGCGCCTTTCCTGGCGCGCCAGGGCATCACCGCCGAGCAGCAGGTCAACGGCGTGGCCCACACCTTCATCAACCAGGAAGACCCCATCGTGGGCGGGCTGCAGCCGGCGCGCGTGGCACTGCGCCGCGCCCTCGTGCTGGCTTTCAGCAACGCCGAAGAACTGCGCCTGGTGCTCAACGACCAGGGCCTGCCCGCGCAGAGCATGCTGCCGCCCGGCACCTACGGCCACGACCCCGCGCTGCGCAGCGAGATGAGCAGCAGCAGCCCGGCCCGCGCGCGTGCCTTGCTTGACCTTTTCGGCTACGTGGACCGCAACGGCGACGGCTGGCGTGAACAGCCCGATGGCAGCCCGCTGCTGCTGCGCATCGCCTTCACGCCCGACCGGCGCGCGCGTGCTTCCAGCGAGATCTGGCTCAAGCGTCTGAAGGCCGTGGGCCTGCGCGTGGAATTCGAGTTCGCGCCTTTTGGCGAATTGATCCGCCGCTCCTTGGCCGGCCAGGTGATGATGTGGGGCTTCATCTGGAGCGGCAACGTCGACGGCGACTTCTTCCTCGGTCTGGCTTACGGCCCCAACAGCGGCCAGAGCAACGACGCGCGTTTCAGGCTGCCCGCCTTCGACCGCCTGTACGAACGCCAGCGCGCCCTGCCCAACGGCCCCGAGCGCCTGGCGTTGATGCAGCAGGCCAACCGCCTGATGCTGGCCTACGTGCCCTACATCGCGCATTACCACCCGCTGATGACCGAGCTGCGCCGGCCGCACATCAGTGGGCCCCTTCGCCACCCCTTCAACGGCGATTGGTACAGATGGATAGACGTGGCCCCCAGGTCGCCCGCCTGACGTGATGAGCTTGCCGCCCCCGCGCCTGCACCACTACCAGCAGTGGTTGCACGCCACGCGCGGGTTGCAGTTCGACAGCTACGAGGCGCTGTGGCAGTGGTCGGTGAGCGACCTCCCGGCCTTCTGGCAGTCGCTGTGGGATTACTTCGATCTGCAGTCGCCCACGCCGCACACCGCCGTGCTGGAAGCGCCGGTGATGCCGGGCGCGGTGTGGTTCCCTGGGGCGCAGGTGAATTACGCGCAGCAGGTGCTGCGGCATGTGGACGCGGCGCACGCGGCCGGGAGGCCGGCGCTGGTGTTCCAGAACGAAAGGCTGGCCGCGCCGGTGGAGATGGCCTGGCCCGAACTACGGCGCCAGGTGGCCGTGCTGGCCACGCGCATGCAGGCCCTGGGCGTGCAGCGCGGCGACCGCGTGGTGGCCTGGCTGCCGAACACGCCGCAGGCCATCGTCGCCTTCCTGGCCTGCGCCAGCATCGGCGCGCTGTGGAGCGTGTGCAGCCCCGACATGGGCCCGGTGGCCGTGCTCGACCGCTTCCGGCAGATCGAGCCCAAGCTGCTGTTCGCGGTGGACGGCCAGGTGTGGGGCGGCGTCGCGCACGACCGCCGGCCCGTGCTGCGCGAGCTGCTTGCCGGCCTGCCCACCCTGCTGCACCTGGTGCTGGTGGCCGAGGTGGATGCGGCTGCAAGCGCTGTTGATTTCGCGGCTGATTTCGCTGCAGGCTCCACCGCCGATGCCGCCACGGCCGGCCCGGCCACGCACGACTGGCCCGCCCTCGTGGCAGGCCCGGCGCCCGCCGGCTGGGCGCCGGCCTGGCTGCCTTTCAGCCATCCGCTGTGGGTGGTGTATTCCAGCGGCACCACCGGCCTGCCCAAGCCCATCGTGCACGGGCATGGCGGCATCGTGCTGGAAGCCTTGAAAGGCGGGCTGCACAACGACGTCTTCCCCAGCACCGAAGCCGGCCTGCCCTACCCCGAGCGCTTCTTCTGGTTCAGCAGCACGGGCTGGATCATGTGGAACGCGCAGATCGGCGCGCTGTTGGGCGGCACCACCATCTGCCTGTTCGACGGCAACCCTGGCGGGCCGGTGGCAGCCAGCGGCCGCCCACCCGACTGGGGCACGCTGTGGCGCTTTGCCGGAGCGGCCGGCGTCACCTGGTTCGGCAGCGGCGCGGCCTTCTACGCCAGCTGCATGAAGGCCGGCGTGCTGCCGCAGCAGCAGGCCGAGCTCTCGAAAGTGCGTGCTGTAGGCAGCACCGGCAGCCCGCTCTCGGAAGACGGCTACCGCTGGATCTGGCAGCAGCTGCCGCAGGTGGACGGCCAGCCCGTGTGGCTGGCCGCCATCAGCGGCGGCACCGACTTCGCCGGCGCCTTCGTCGCCGGCCACCGCGGCCTGCCTGTCACGCCGGGCGAGATGCAGGTACGCTGCCTGGGTGCGGCCGTGCAGGCCTACAGCGAAGAAGGCCGGCCGCTGATGGACGAGGTGGGCGAGCTGGTTTGCACGCAGCCCATGCCCTCGATGCCGCTGTTCTTCTGGGGCGACGACGCCGGTGCGCGCTACCGCGACAGCTACTTCGACATGTTCCCTAACGTCTGGCGCCACGGCGACTGGCTGCGCCTGGTGCCGCACCCGGAAAGCGGCTCGGTGGGCGCCATCATCTACGGCCGCAGCGACGCCACCATCAACCGCCATGGCGTGCGCATGGGCACGGCCGAGCTCTACCGCGCCGTGGAGGCGCTGCCCGAGGTGCTGGACAGCCTGGTGGTCGACCTGGAATACCTGGGCCGCGAAAGCTGGATGCCGCTGTTCGTGGTGCTGCGCGAAGGCCTGCAGCTCGATGCCACCCTGCAGCAGCGGCTGAAGCAGGCCATCCGCGAGGCCTTGTCGGCCCGCCACGTGCCCAACGACATCTTCCAGGTGGCGGCCGTGCCGCGCACGCTGTCGGGCAAGAAGATGGAGCTGCCGGTGAAGAAGCTGCTGCTCGGTGCCGCGCCGGAGCAGGTGCTCAAGCGCGACGCGATGGCCAATGCCGAGAGCATCGACTGGTTCGTGGCCTTCGCGGCGCGCCGCGTCTGAACTCAGCCCGGCTGAGCGACGATGGTGACGCGGCGGTTTTCGGGCGCGGCGGGGTCGCTGGGGTTCATCAGCGCGCTGCTGCCCTTGCCCACCGCGTTCACCCGCTCGGCGGCCAGGCCGTGCGCGCTGGTGAGGTAGGCGCGCACGCTTTCGGCCCGCGCCTGGCTGAGCCGCATATTCAGCTCTTCGCTGCCGCGCGGGTCGGCATGGCCTTCGATGGTGAACTTCACCGAAGCGAGCTTCTCGCTCTTCATCGCGGCGGCCAGCACGTCCAGCGCGCTCTTGGCGCCGGCGGTGAGGTCGGCCGAGTTGGTGACGAAGGTGACGAGGATGGAAGCCCGCGCCGGCTGCGCTGCCGCCGCGGCCGTGGTGGCCACCACTGCCGGGCGCACCGCAGGGCGGAAGCTGCGGGTGAGCGGGCCGCCGGCGCCCGACGCCGCGCCCTCGCTGGGCTGCGCGGCCGGTGCCAGCGCGTCGATCAGCGCCTGCTGGGTGACCTGGCCCTCGCGCAGCACTTTTTCCTGCGCTGTGGTGGCGCCTGCGGCCAGCAGCAAGGCCAGGGCCAGGGTGGTGATGCGGAAGGGCGTGTTCATGGCGGTTTTCCTGTGTGGGTGCGGGACGGCAAGCGCCAGCGCGCAATGCTACGCCCGCCAGGCACGGTGAAACACCGGCCCGGTAGGGGGAAGAAGGGGAAAAAAGGCTGGCGCCTCAGGCGCCGCGTTGGGGTTTGGCCAGGGTCTTCAGCGCGAAGCGGCCGTCGCTCTGGAACAGCCAGGCTTCCACCAGCCCTTCGTTGCGCAGCATCTGCTGCGCCTGCGGGCTGAGGCCGGTGGGTGCCGGCAGCTGCGCCACCGATTCGATGGCGGCGCGCGTCATCTCGGGCTGGTCGGGGTTGTCGCGGAAGACCTCGGCCTGCCACTGGTTCTGTTCGTTCAGCTTCACGCGCAGCACCACCACGGCACGCAGCAGCGGCTGCGGGCGGTCGTTGTGCACCTTGCCGGCCGAGTGCTGGTAGACGGCACGGGCGAAGTCGGCCTTCACCTGGTCGGCCGACTGGGCCTGCGCGGCGCCCGGGCTGCCCCAGAGCAGCGCGGTGGCGAGGGCAGCGACGGCGGTGAGCTTGGTGGCGTTGCGGTTCATGGTGCTTCTTTCCGGGTGGTGGTGGCCAGCGCGGCTGGCATGGGGTGTATTGCGCCCGATCCAGCGCCCGCTGGACAGGACACTAAGGTATAGGTCAGCCCGCGCCGGCCGCCGTTTCGGCGTGATACCTTGCCGGCCTTGGCCGCCTGCGGCTGCCTGGGGCCGTTCGAGAGCCTGGTTCTCGGCCCGCCTACACCAACCGTGAGCCCCGCTGCACGATGAACACGCCCCTGAACCCCGCCGCTTCGGTACTTCTTGCCGATGACCACGGTCTTGTGCGCCACGGCCTGCAGCTGCTGATTGCCGAAGTGCTGCCGCAGCTGCGCGTGCAGCTGGCGGGCTCGCTGGCCGAGGCCGTGCAGGCGTTGCAAACGCTGGGCCGTTTTGACCTTGTGTTACTCGACCTCACGCTGTCCGACGTGCACGGCCTGGCCGGCCTGCACCGGCTGCGGGAAGACTTTCCCTATGTGCCGGTGGTCATCCTCAGCGCGCAGGACGACCGCGACACCGTGCTGGCCGCGCTGGACGCCGGGGCCATGGGCTTCATCAGCAAGGCGGCCGCGCCCGCCGAGCTGAAAGAGGCGCTGACACGCGTGCTGGTGGAGCACCGCATCCACCTGCCGCAATCGGTGAGCGGCGGCATGGCCGCCGTACCTTCCCTGGGGGCCGACGGCGCCGGCGGGCGCGAGCTGTCGGAACTGGTGGCGCTGGGCCTCACCGAGCGTCAGATCGAGGTGCTGGGCTATGTGGTGCAGGGCCTGCGCAACAAGGAGATCGCGCGCCTGCTCGACCGCAGCGAGGTGGTGGTGAAGAAACACGTCACCGCCACGCTGCAGGCCCTGGGCGCGCCCAACCGCACCAAGCTGCTGGTGCTGCTGAGCCAGCGCGGCTACCGCGTGCCTTCGATGCGCGCCCGCAGCGATGCCGGCACGGCATGAACCCGCCGGGCCGCCGGCCAGCGCGCAGCCTGGCGAGCGCAGCAAGCAGGCCCTCACCCTGAACCGGGGCGCCGCCCAGGGCCGCGACGCCGCCAGCATCAGCGAGCAGCTGCCGCGCCGCCGCCGCAGCCTGGGCCTGGCGCTGGTGGCGCTGGGCGTGCTGGCGCTGGCCGCGCAGAGCGCGCTCGAATGGCTGTTGCCCTACGACCTGGCCGCGCTGGAAACCATGCGCCGCCTGAGCGGCTGGCCCGAGCTGACGCCGGCCCAGCTGGTGTGGGCCTGGGCGCTGCTGTGCGGCGTGCTGCTGCTGGGGCTGGCACGCGCGCGCGCCGCCTCGGTGCTGCAGACGCAGGGCCTGGCGCTCGTCGGCGGCCTGGCGCTGGGCTCGGCGCACGTGGCCGCCGGCGGTGCGGCGGCTTCTTCGGCCGTGCTGCTGCTGGTGGGGGTGGCCAGCCTGGGCTGGCAGGCGCTGCGCGAAGGTGGGCTCACGCTGCTGGCGGCCACGGCCCTGGCGGTGGCGGGCTGGGACGCCACGCTGTCGGCCTTTCCCACCTTGTGGCTGGCCGCGGGCGTGCTGGGGCTGATGTTCGTCTGGATCGACCGCATGCACATCCGCGCCAACGACCGCCGCCTCTTCCGGGCGCTGGCCGAGCGCGACGAACTCATCACCAGCCTGGACCACCGCAGCGAGCAGCTCACCGCCTTGCAGGGCGCGCGCACGCGCCTGCTGGCCAGCATCAGCCACGACCTGCGCCAGCCGCTGCAGGCCGTGCGCCTGTTCGCCGAGGCCCTGCAGGCCCGGCCCGACCCCGACGACCTGCAGGCCCGCCAGCAGCCCCCCGGCCCGGCCGAGCAGCGACGCGCCGACCTGCTGCGCCAGCAGATGCGCGCGGCCGACGACGCGGTGGCCATGCTCGACCAGTTCAGCGAATTCAGCGCCATCGAACAAGGCGCGCTGCAGTCGCACCCGCAGGTGGTGGAACTGCGCGACGTGCTCGACGGCGTGGCCGCCAGCCTGCAGGCCACGCACCCGCGCGAGCAGCTGAGCCTGCGCGTCTACGGCCGCCGCCGCTGGGCCTACACCGACCGCACCCAGCTCGCGCGGCTGGTGCAGAACCTGGCCGGCAACGCCGTGCGCTACAGCCTGGGCCAGCGCCCGGGGCAGCCGGCGCGCGTGGTGCTGGCGCTGCGCCCGCACACGGGGGCCGACGGCCCGGGGCTGGCGCTGGACATCGTCGACAACGGCCGCGGCATTCCGCCCGACAAGCTGGAGGCGGTGTTCGAGCCCTATGTGCAGCTGGCCGATGCCGACGGCGCCTCGCGCGGCGGGCGCGGCCTGGGCCTGGCCATCGTGCGCGGCCTGGTGGCGCAGCTGGGCTTGCAGCTGGCGCCGGTGCGCTCACGCGTGGGCCAGGGCACGCGCTTTCGCGTGCTGCTGCCGGCGGCGCTGGTCCGCCGCGGGCCCCGGCGGCGCGGGCCTGAGGGCCTGGTCGAGGGCGGCCCCGGCGACATCGCTGAAGGCTTAGGCGAAGAGAGCCTGGATGGCCGCGAGGACGGCAGCCCCGACCACGGCCCCGACACCGTGCCCGGAGAAGACCCGGCGCGCCTGGACGGCTGGCTGCTGGCACTGCTGGACGACGAAGCCGCGCCCCGCGCCGCGCTGCAGGCCGCGCTGGAAGGCGTGGGCGCCACGCTGGTGGCCGCGGCCGCGCTGGCGCAGCTGAAGGAAAAGCTCGACCACGAGCCGCGCTTCCCCGATGCGCTGGTGTTCGACCTCGACCTCGGTGCCGGCCAGGCCGATGGGCTGGCCGCACTGCAGGAGCTGCGCCGCGAGTGGGAGCTGGACCTGCCCGCCGTCATCGTCACCGGCCGCATCGCTGCGATGGGCACCGTGCCCCTGCCGCCGCGCTGTCAGGTGCTGGCCAAGCCCGTGCCGCTGGTGAACCTGGTGGCGGCGCTGCGCCGGCTGGTGGCCACCTGAAAGTGCCGGGCGCCGGTATCCCTAGGGGTCATGGCCCGCCGCCCGGCGCAGCGGTTCCAATGGCGGCAGGTTTCACGGCGCCATGGGCGGGCGCGGGAACAAAATGTCGGCCGATCGCCCCCTCGCTCTGTCGCTCTCTAGCAAGGACCGCTTCGATGAACACCGTTTTGCGCACCGCTGCCCTGGGCCTGGCGCCGTTGTGGGCCTGCTCGCTGGCGCTGCTGCTGGCCTGCGCCGTCCCGGCGGGCCCAGCCGTGGCGGCTGAGGGCGGCTTCGAGCTCATCACGCCCGCCGAGGCCCGGCAGGCCGCGCAGGCGGAAGCCGCCGCACCGCCCGCACCCAGCCCCCCGCGCACGCGCAGCCTGCCGGTGCCGCGGCCCAACCAGCCCAGCATCCAGGTGCTGACCCCGAACGCGCCGGGCGAAGCCGTCAGTGCGCCAGTGCGCATCGAACTGGCCTTCAAGCCGGCACCCGGCACACGCATCGTGCCTTCCACCTTCCGCGTGCTCTACGGCCTGCTGAAGATCGACCTCACCGATAGGCTGAAAAAGCACGCCACCGTCACCGAGACCGGCGTGGTGGTCGACCGTGCGCTGGTGCCGGCCGGGCAGCACCGCCTCATCCTGCAGGTGGCCGACGACCAGGGCAATCTGGCCGAGCAGGAACTGCGCCTGCGCGTGGGGGCCTGACATGGCGCCCACCCTGCGGGCCACGCTGGCGCCGCTGCTGTCGGCGGGCTTGCTGCTGGTGGCGCTGGCGGTGCTGCCGCCGCACGCGGCCGCCACGGAAGCCGGCAAGCAGGCCGACACGCAAGCCGACACCCGGCAGATGATCGAAGCGCTGAAGCCCCCGCCCGCCCGCAGCCTGCGCAACCTCGTGGTCACCCCTGCGGAAGAGGCCGGCGCGGCAGGGGCGGGCTTGTCGCCCCCATCGCCGGGTGCCGGTGCGGGTTCATCGGCGGGCGTATCGGCCGGCGTATCGGCGGGCTTATCTGCGCCCGCCTCGGCCCCGGCCGCGCCCGCAGCAGCCCCGCCCAGCCTGGCGCTGGCCATCCAGTTCGAGCCGAATTCCTCGCGCGTGCGGCCCGAAAGCGGCCCGCTGCTGGGCAGCCTGGTGGCGGCCCTGCTTTCGCCCGAGTTGAAGGCCCACCGTTTCCTCATCGAAGGCCATGCCGATGCCCGTGGTGCGGCCGAACACAACCTGCGCCTGTCGCAGGCCCGCGCCGATGAAGTGCGGCTCTACCTCGTCGCGCTGGGCGTACACCCTTCGCGCCTGCGCGCGGTGGGCCGGGGCACCAGCCAGCCCGCGGACCCGCGCGACCCCGCAGCTGCCGTCAACCGCCGCGTGAGGGTGGTGACGGTGGAGTGAGGGCCGGCGCCGGCGCGGCGGCCGGGGGTGCAGTTGTGGGCGCGGATGTGCTCGCGGGTGTTGGCCCCGGTGTAGCCGCCGGTGCAGGCGCCTGCAGGCCCTGCAGCGCGCGCTGCACCGCTGGCAGCCAGGCCGGTTCGGCCGCCTGGGCGCGCGCCAGGGCCTGGGCCAGGGCCGCTTGCGCGCCCGCTGCATCACCCAGCGCCGCGCGGGTGAGGCCCAGGTTGTGCCAGGCCGCGGCGCTGTCGTGCTGCCGTGCTGCGGCCTCGAAGGCGGCGGCGGCGCCGGCCAGGTCGCCATCGGCGTGCAGCGCATTGCCCAGGCCCATCGTGGCCAGCAGCCGGCCGGGCCAGCGTGCCAGCACGGCCTGCCAGGCGCGGGCCAGCGCAGCCGGCGCGGCCACGCGGCCGAAGCCCAGCGTGGCTTCCACGGCCTCGGCCTCGCGCGCGGTGGCCGGCAGCCGGCCCGGCGCCAGCACCACCACGGCCCAGTGCCCGGCGCGCGCCCAGGTGTGCTCGAAGGTGCGCAGCGAGAGCTGCTCGCGCCGCACCGTGCCGCTGCGCAGCACCAGCGTCTGCGTGGCCAGGTCGTAGCCCACCACCACGGCGTAGTGCCAGCGCGGCGCCCAGCCCAGGCCCAGGTTCTGCAGCACCAGCACGGGGTGGCCGGCCGCCACTTCCTGCAGCAGCGCGCCCAGTTCGGGCGGCAGCCGCGTGGCCACCGCACCCTGGCGGCGCGCGCCGGCCAGCATTTCCAGCTGCAGGCTGCCGCCGCGCGCCGGCAGGAACACGGCTTCGCCCAGCGCGGCGGGGTCGGCCGGCAGGCCCTGGTCGGCCAGCACGGTGGCCAGTGCGGCGGGCCCGCAGTGGTAGGGCGTCTGCGGGAAGAAGGGCACCGCGTCGCGCTCGGCACGCTGGGGCAGGCCGGCGGGCGGCGCGCTGCGCAGCGCTGCGGTCTGGGGCGGCGCGGCCAGCCAGGCGCAGCCGCTCAGGCACAGCGTGCAGGCCAGCAGCAGTGCCAGCGCTGGCCAGGCCCGCGCCCGGGGCACGGCCGGCCAGCGGCGGGGCTTCAACGCACCGAGCGCGTGAAGGGGAAGACTTTTGTCAGCCCCAGGATGTCGGTGACGAGCAGGATGATGAACACGGTGAACAGTGTGCCCACGATGCCAGCGCCGGCGGGGGCGGCGTCGATCTGCCGCTGCAGCTCGGCCGCTTCGGCATCGGTGAGGGCCTGCACGCGCTGGCGCACGTCGTCCACGGCCACGCCGCGGGCCTGCAGCGCGGCCGCGAGGTCGGCGCGGTCCAGCGCGGCCATCAGCTGCGCGCGGGTGTCGGCGGGGGCCAGGCTGGCGGCCAGCTGCTCGGTGCCGATCAGCGGCGCGGGTGCTGCAGGGGCCGCAGGGGCCGTGGGTGCGGCGTAGGCCGTGCCGCTGCACAGCAGGGCGGCAGCGGTGAAGGCGGCGGTGCAACGACGCAGCAGGGTCATAGAAGGCTCCATGGAGTGACAAGGGGAGCGCCGATGCTACGGCCCCGGCCGCAAGCCCTGTGTTTGTTGGTGACAGGGCCTGCAGGAAGCTCAGCGCGCGCCGCTGCCCAGCGCCAGCGCCACGATGGCCGAGGCCGGCACCGCGCCCGACTGGCGCGCCACTTCGCGCCCGCCCTGCAACCGCAACAGCGTGGGAATGCTGCGGATGCCGTAGCGCTGGCTCAGGCCCGGGCTGTCGTCGCTGTTCACCTTCACCAGCAGCGCGCGGCCCTGCACCTGCGCTGCCGCCTGCTTGAAGGCCGGCGCCATCATCTGGCAGGGCCCGCACCACGCGGCCCAGAAGTCCACCAACACCGGCAGCCGCGTGCTGCCCACCACGGCGTCGAAGTTGGCGTCGTCCAGGTCCAGCGGCTGGCCCTGCAGCAACGGCTGACCGCATTTGCCGCAGTTGGGCGCTTCGTCGATGCGCGCAGCGGGCAGGCGGTTCGTGGCCTGGCAGTGGGGGCAGGGCAGGAGGAGGCGGGTGTCGTTCATTGTGGGCATGTGGAGCGCATGCGGGGGCTTTCAAGCCTGGGCGGGGCGGGCACGCGGCGCGCCGCCGTCTGTGCTGACACGGCCTGGCCCTGGGCCATCAACGGCCGCCGAAGGGTGGGCGCCGCAGGGTCGGGCACCACTGCCTACACTCACGCGGTACCGCACCGGCATCACCCTCGACCTTCCGTGAGCACCTCCTTCGAAGCTTCCACCGCAACCCCCGCCCCCGGCGCACTGAGCGTCTGGCCCGGCTGCAGCCATTGCGTGCAACCCGGAAGGCGCCTGTTCACGGGGCTGCTGGCGGGGGCGGCGCTGCTGCCGCTGGGCGCACAGGCGCAAGCCGTGCCCGAATGCCGGCGTTCGCGCGCGGCCGGCCTGGTGCCGGCCCAGCAGGTGGAAACCGCCGCACAGCAGCAGTACGTGCAGATGCTGCGCGAGGCGCAGACCCAGAACGCGCTGCTGCCGGCCAGCCACGTGCAGACGCAGCGCCTGCGCTACATCGCCGCACGCATCGTGCCTTTCGCGCCGGCCTGCAACGAGCGCGCGCGGCAATGGCGCTGGGAGGTCAACCTGCTCAACAGCCCGCAGATCAATGCCTTCTGCATGCCGGGCGGCAAGATCGCCTTCTACACCGGCATCCTGCAGAAGCTGCAGCTGAACGACGACGAGGTGGCCATGATCATGGGCCACGAGGTCGCGCATGCCTTGCTGGAACACGCCCGCGAACGCATGGCCAAGAGCGGTGGCACCGAACTCGTGCTGCGCGGTGCTGCGGCGCTGCTGGGCCTGGGCAGCCTGGGCGACATGGCCGCCGCCGGCGCCTCGCAGCTGCTGAGCCTGCGCTTCGGCCGGCAGGATGAATCGGAAGCCGACTCGCTGGGCCTGCTGCTGGCAGCCCGCTCTGGCTACAACCCCGAGGCCGGTGTGTCGCTGTGGCAGAAGATGGGCCAGGCCACGGCGGGCAAGGCGCCGCCGCAGTGGCTGTCCACCCACCCGGCGGGCGAGACGCGCATCCGCGACATCCAGGGCAAGCTGCCCAGCGTGCAACCGCTGTTCGCCCAGGCGCCGCGGCCCGACCGGCGCTTCAACCCGCCACCGGCTGCCTGAAGACCCTGGCGGCCGCGGGCATCGGACGCCGCCGGCTCACCACTTCGGCGCCAGCGGCTTCAGCAGCCGCACGCGGCGGCGGCCCACGCTGACATAGCCGCCTTTTTCCAGGTCTTTCAGCACCTTGCTGACCATCTCGCGCCCGCAGCCGAGCATCTGCGACATCTCCAGGTGCGAAGGGGCCGGCTCGATGAGGCGGCTGCCGTCGGGCTGGGGCGCGGCCAGGCCGTCCAGCAAGGCCTTGAGCCGGCCGTAGACGTCGTTCAGCGCGATCTGCTTCATGTTCAGCGTGGCGCCACGCGCACGGCGTATCACCTTGGACAGCAGCTCGAAGGCGAAGGCCGGCTCGGCGCGCAGGTGCTCTTCCAGCGTGGCGCGCGTCACCACGGCGCACACCGTGGGTTCCACCGTCTCCACGTGGGCCGAGCGCGCGCCGCCGTCCAGGCCCATCTCGCCGACGAATTCACCGGCGCCGTAGAGGCCGTAGGTGAGCTCGCGGCCGTCGCTGCCGATGGCATAGGCGCGCAGCCGGCCGCTGAGCACGATGTAGATGGTGTCGCCGACGTCGCCTTCGTGGATGATCTGCGCGCCTTTGCGCAGCGGGCGTTGCACGCCCCGCTGCGCCAGCGCGCGCAAGGAGGCACTCATGGGGGCGCTTTGCAGTGCGTCGGGGGCTGGGGCGTTCGGCGTTCGGCGGCTGGGCATGGGCACGGCGGCCGCGGCGGCGCGGCGGGGTCGGCACCAGGGGTGCCGGCGCCTTCAACGGCCGCATGTTAGCGGCCCCGCCGCCCGCAGGCCCGCCGGCCTCAGGCGCGCGCGGCCTGGCCGCCGCGCAGGG
>LJHT01000057.1 GCA_001295905.1 beta proteobacterium AAP51
CGCAGCCGATCCACCTACATCAGCTCACGGCGTGTTCAGACAAGCGGAGCCGGCTCTAACGTTTCTGCTCGACCCCACCGACAATTGGACTCGCTTCCATCGGTACTACTGCACTTGCCGCGCCGTGCCGGCGCACCCATGCTGTTGGGCGCTTACTCACTCGATCGGATTCTCAAACGTCTTGCACACAAAGGCACTCTTGCCGTTCTTGACCAAGCTGCGGAAGCGTAGCCACCACGGTTGAAGTCATGAAGTCCGAAGCAGCCGTGTGGACGACTGAGTAAGTCCGTGATGCCGCACCTAGCGGCTTGGCCCAAAAGTTTTCCCCTAGCGTGGGGAGCGAATCTGATGCTCCATGCCGTAGTGGTGAGGGACGAATGGATGCAACAACATGTAACTGTCCAACCGTTGGACAGTTACATGTCGGTTCCGCCCTCCGCCTCATCCGACCCTCCGTCCCATGCCGGCCCGCCACTTCGCGAGGCGTTCGCGAGCTGCTTCTGCCTTTGGGCTGAGTGGTGCGGGCGCCGCCGGTGCAACTGAGGATTGCTTCCGTTGCACCGCCTCGTGCCGGCGACGCTCTGCCTCAGCCTCTGCTTCGATACGCGCAGAGGCAATACGGTGGGCCCCATCTGGGACGAACTCGCCCTGACGCGCCTTGCGAGCCAGGGTCCTGGCCAGAGCCACAGGCGACCTGATGGCTTTGCCTGACCCGTGGAGCCAGTCGATCTCGTCCAGCACGGTCTGCTGCATCGCCCGATCCAACCCAGCCAGGTGGTGGACAGCCTGCGCTTGGTCGTCAGCAGCGAACAGGGAGGGCCATGTCAGCGCTTCAGCCCGCCTGGCCATCACCGAAGGAATGGCCTCGGGCTTCTCTGGTGGCCGTATTTGGACTTTGAAGTTTCCATAGACCCCACCACCCCCACCCCAGGCGAAGCCCGCGAAGCTTTGTGGGCGGTTGAGGGCGCTTTCGTTCGCGTCTTGTGGTTGTGGGTGTACTGAACCCTGTAATCCAGAAGGGTAAAGGCGGGATTGGGCGATCCTTAAAGGTGGGATCGGGCGATCCTTATCGGCAGGATCGGGCGATCGATCGGGTTGGTTTGGGCGATGCTCAATCCCACCCGCCTGTTT
>LJHT01000058.1 GCA_001295905.1 beta proteobacterium AAP51
CGGCCAGCGTGGGGGCGGGCGGCGGGGGCGGAGGGGCTGGGGTGGTCGGCGCCGGTACGGTGGGCGGGGCGGTGGCGGCTTCGGCCGCAGCTGCGGCAGGCAGGGCGTTCGGGGCCGGCAGCGCGGGATGGAGCGCGGACTCAAGCGCGGACTTGAGCGGAGGTGCCGGTGGCGTTTCGGGCACCGGCGGCACGGGCAGGCCTTCACGCACCTGCACCTTGCGCCGCGACCAGCGGCTGAAGAAGTTGTCGTCGCTGTCGGCCATGGCCGTCTCAGAGGCTCTCGGGGCCCTGGCGCTCGCCGGGTGCGATGAAGCTCTGCGGCCGGCGGCGCTTGCGGGGTTCGGGCTGGTAGTGCGCGTCGGCATAGGCCTGCAGCCAGCCGCGCAGGGCTTCGGGCAAGGGCACGTTGTCGACCTGCTCCTGCGCATCGAGCAGGCGGCCGGCCTCGTGGTACGACAGCGTCACGAAGTGCGGCGTGGCGGTGGGCGCCCTGGCTGCGCCACTTTCAGCACCGGGCGTTTCAACAGGCTCTTCGCGCCGCCACATCACGAACCACACCGGCGCCCCCGAGCTCAGATTGAGGTGGTAGCCCTCGGCCTCGTCGCGGTGCAGCTTCACCGGCAGGCCGGGGTGCAGGAACAGCGCGTTGCGGCCGTCGTCGCGCAAGAGGCGCGCCTGACTGCCGAACTGGCCTTCATCGATCAGCACGTCGACGATGCGGAAGCGCCAGTCTTCCCACACGTTGGGCTGGTGCTGGCGCTCGATCTGCACGGCCACGAACAAGTCAGGCCCGGAGGGTGTGGAGGTCTGCAAGGCTTTGCATATCGAAGGGTGCGCAAATTCTAGGCGGCGCACCCCGGGTCGCCGGGCCCGCGCACCGCGTGTTTGCCCGGGAGGGCGGTGCAGGGCTGGCGACAGTCTGACCGGCGCTGCGACAAGTTGTCGCGCCGGCCCCGGGTGCACCCGGATTGAACTGCCGCAGGCGAAGTCGGGTAATACCGAAGTAGCTATGCATGCGCCCGCACAGGCGCGCCCCTCGCAGGAGACCCCCATGAGCCAGAAGCCCGAGCCTTCCACCCCCGACAACGCCCAGCTCAGCCGCCGAAGGCTGTTCGCCGGTGCGGGTGGCGTGGGTGCGCTGGCGGCCGCCGCGGCCGTGTTGCCGATGAGCCCGCCCGAGCAGCCGGCCGCCGTGGTGGGTGCCGCGGGCGGCGGCGACAGCAGCGACGGCCGCTACCAGCTCACCGAGCACGTGAAGCGCTACTACCAAACGGCCCGCGTCTGAGCGTCTGAAACCGCGCGCACCCAGCCCGCGCCCCCGGCCCCAATCAAGGACAGCCCCATGTTGTTGACCCGCAAATCCACGAGCACCGGCGCCACCTCTTCGCGCCTGGTGTCCACGCTGGCCCGTGGCGTTTCACGCGCCATCCCCACCATGGACCGCCGCGCCTTCCTGCGCCGTTCGGGCATGGGGCTGGGCGCGGGCCTGGCCGTTTCGCAGCTCACGCTGGTGAAGAAGGCGCAGGCCGCCGACCCCAAGGCTGCGGCCGCCGGCGGCGCGGTGAAGGTGGAAGTCAAGCGCACCATCTGCGGCCACTGTTCGGTGGGCTGCGCGGTCGACGCCGTGGTGGAAAACGGCGTCTGGGTGCGCCAGGAGCCGGTGTTCGACAGCCCCATCAACCTGGGCGCGCACTGCGCCAAGGGCGCTGCCCTGCGCGAGCACGGCCACGGTGAATTCCGCCTGAAGTACCCCATGAAGCTGGTGGGCAACAAGTACGTGCGCATCAGCTGGGACGAAGCGCTGAACGGCATTGCCGCCAAGATGAAAGAGCTGCGCCAGCAAAGCGGCCCTGACTCGATGTTCTTCGTGGGTTCTTCGAAGTTCAACAACGAGCAGGCCTACCTGCTGCGCAAGTTCGTCAGCTTCTGGGGCACGAACAACACCGACCACCAGGCGCGCATCTGCCACAGCACCACGGTGGCTGGCGTTGCGAACACCTGGGGCTACGGCGCCATGACCAACAGCTACAACGACATGCAGAACGCCAAGGCGGCGATGTATATCGGTAGCAACGCGGCCGAAGCCCACCCGGTGAGCATGCTGCACATGCTGCATGCCAAGGAAACCGGCTGCAAGATGATCGTGGTCGACCCGCGCTTCACGCGCACGGCGGCCAAGGCCGATGAATACGTGCGCCTGCGCTCGGGCGGCGACGTGCCCTTCCTCTTCGGCGTGCTGTACCACATCTTCAAGAACGGCTGGGAAGACAAGAAGTACATCGAAGATCGTGTCTACGGCATGGAGAAGGTTCGCGAAGAGGTGATGGCGAACTGGACCCCCGACAAGGTGCAGGAAGCCTGCGGCGTGAGCGAGGCCGACACCCTCAAGGTGGCCAAGATCATGAGCGAGAACCGCCCCAGCACCATCGTGTGGTGCATGGGCCAGACGCAGCACACCACCGGCAATGCCGTGGTGCGTGCCAGCTGCCTGCTGCAGCTGGCGCTGGGCAACGTGGGCGTCAGCGGTGGCGGCACCAACATCTTCCGCGGCCACGACAACGTGCAGGGCGCCACCGACGTGGGCCCCAACCCCGACAGCCTGCCTGGCTACTACGGCCTGGCCGAGGGCTCGTGGAAGCACTTCGCGGCCACCTGGGGCGTCGACTTCGAGTGGATCAAGAAGCAGTACGCCCCCGGCATGATGACCAAGAGCGGCATGACCGTCTCGCGCTGGGTGGACGGCGTGCTCGAGAAGAACGAGCTCATCGACCAGGAAAGCAACCTGCGCGGCCTGTTCTTCTGGGGCCATGCGCCGAACTCGCAGACGCGCGGCCTGGAAATGAAGCGCGCGATGGACAAGCTCGACCTGCTGGTCGTGGTCGATCCCTTCCCCAGCGCCACCGCCGCCATGGCGGCCATGCCCGGCAAGGCCGAAGACCTGAACGCCAAGCGCGAGGTCTACCTGCTGCCCACCACCACGCAGTTCGAGACCAGCGGCTCCATCACCGCTTCCAACCGCAGCATCCAGTGGCGCGAGAAGGTCATCGAGCCGCTGTGGGAGAGCCGCACCGACCACATGATCATGACCCAGCTGGCCGAAAAGCTGGGCTTCAAGAACGAGCTGGTCAAGAACTTCAAGATGGTCAAGGGCAAGGGCGGCATGGAAGAGCCCGAGACCGAGTCCATCCTGCGCGAGATCAACAAGAGCGTCTGGACCATCGGCTACACCGGCCACAGCCCCGAGCGCCTGAAGGCCCACATGCGCAACATGCATGTGTTCGACATCAAGACGCTGCGCGCCAAGGGCGGCATCGACAAGGAAACCGGCTACAAGCTCGACGGCGAGTACTTCGGCCTGCCCTGGCCCTGCTATGGCACGCCCGAGATGAAGCACCCGGGCAGCCCCAACCTCTACGACACCAGCGTGCACGTGATGCAAGGTGGCGGCAACTTCCGCGCGAACTTCGGCGTCGAGCGTGATGGGGTCTCGCTGCTGGCCGCCGACGGTTCGCACAGCAAGGGCGCCGATCTGACCACCGGCTACCCCGAGTTCGACCATCTGCTGCTGAAGAAGCTGGGCTGGTGGGGCGACCTCACCGAGGCCGAACAGAAAGCCGCCGAAGGCAAGAACTGGAAGACCGACCCCTCGGGCGGCATCATCCGCGTGGCCATGCAGGTGCACGGCTGCCACCCCTTCGGCAACGCCAAGGCGCGCGCCGTGGTCTGGAACTTCCCCGACCCCGTGCCCAAGCACCGCGAGCCGCTGTACAGCAACCGCCCCGACCTGGTGGCCAAGTACCCCACGCACGACGACCGCAAGGCCTTCTGGCGCCTGCCCACGCTCTACAAGACCGTGCAGGACAAGAACAAGGACATCGGCAAGACCTACCCGCTCATCATGACCAGCGGCCGTCTCGTCGAATACGAAGGTGGCGGCGAGGAAACGCGCTCGAACAAGTGGCTGGCCGAGCTGCAGCAAGACATGTTCGTCGAGCTGAACCCGCGCGCCGCCAACGACCGCGGCATCCGCAATGGCGACTACGTCTGGGTGAAGACGCCGCCGATGGAAAGCGTGCCTGGCTTCAAGGGCATCCGCGTGAAGGCCCTGGTGACCGAGCGCGTCGATGCCGAGACCGTGTTCCTGCCCTTCCACTTCTCGGGCCGCTGGGGTGGCGTGGACCTGCTGCCCTACTACCCGGAAGGCGCGGCGCCTGTCATTCGAGGCGAGGCCGTGAACACGGCCACCACCTACGGCTACGACAGCGTCACCATGATGCAAGAGACCAAGACCACGGTCTGCCAGATCGAAAAAGTTGCATGAGACCCCCAAGCTCGCTTTCGCTCGCTACCCCCCGAGGGGGCCGTCCGCCAGCAGCCCGGCAAAGCCGGTTCCGCGGCGGGAAGCTCGATCCTCAAGGTACTTGATCAGTCGGAGTTCAGAACATGGCAAGAATGAAGTTCATCTGCGACGCCGAGCGTTGCATCGAGTGCAACGGCTGCGTGACGGCCTGCAAGGCCGAGAACGACGTGCCCTGGGGCGTGAACCGCCGCCGCGTGGTGACGCTGAACGACGGCCTGCCCGGCGAGCGCAGCATCTCGGTGGCCTGCATGCATTGCAGTGATGCCCCCTGCATGGCCGTGTGCCCGGTGGATTGTTTCTACCGCACCGACCAGGGCGTGGTGCTGCACGACAAGGACACCTGCATCGGCTGCGGCTACTGCAGCTATGCCTGCCCCTTCGGCGCACCGCAGTTCCCCACCAACGGCGCCTTCGGCTTGCGCGGCAAGATGGACAAGTGCACCTTCTGCGCCGGTGGCCCGGAAGACAACGCCAGCGCCGCCGAGAACGAGAAGTACGGCCGCAATCGCCTGGCCGAAGGCAAGCTGCCCGCCTGCGCCGAGATGTGCAGCACCAAGGCGCTGCTGGGCGGTGACGGCGATGTCGTGGCCGACATCTTCCGCACCCGCGTGCTGACACGGGGCAAGGGCAGCGAGGTATGGGGCTGGGGCACGGCCTATGGCAAGCCCACGGGCGGCGCGCAACCTGCAGGAACGCGTTCATGACCTGCTTGCGTTCGCTGAGCTTGCCGGGCCTGCTGGGCCTGGCGCTGATGGTGTCGGCCTGCACCGAGAAGCCGCAGACCTCGGGCACGCGCAAGGCCGACCAGGCCCCTTACACCACACCCGCCGGCAGCAACACGGTCGGCAACTGGAAGCAGGGTGATGCCGCGGCCTGGGAAAGCCAGCTCAACAAGCGCGCGCAGAACGGCCAGAACGAGTACAGCCGAGCGAGCAGCGCACCCTGAGCGCAGTTCGATTTTTTTCGAGCCCCGAGCACCCGCCAAGCCGCTTCCGATGGGACCGAGCATGAACGCATGGATCCGCCAACTCTCCACCGCGCTGGCCCTGGCCGGTGCCGTGATCGGCCACGCCTGGGCGCAAGCCCCGGCGGCCGCGACCCCCACCGCCGCTGCCACGGGCAAGGCCCCGCCGGCCGGCTTCGTGGCGCCGGCCGAGCCGCGGCCCGACGAGAACAACGCCGAGCGCGCGAAGACCCAGCCCGGCAATAACGCGCCGGTGTGGCGTGCGGTGCGTGAATCGGGCAACCAGCCCGGCCTCACGTCCTTGCCGGGCGCCGAGATGGGCGTTCTCATCCAGCCTTTCGTGCAGTACCCCGGCTCGAAGCTCACCACCGCGGGCGAAGCCTGGCGGCAGGTGCGCAACCAGTGGCTGATTCCCTACGGTGGTTCGCTGCTGCTCATCGTGGCCGGCGCGCTGGCCATGTTCTATTGGCGCAAGGGCCCGCTGGGGGGCCACGAGGTCGATACCGGTCGCAAGATCGAACGCTTCACGCCCTTCGAACGTTCGGCGCACTGGGCCAACGCCATCGCCTTCGTCGTGCTGGCCATTTCCGGCGTGGTGCTGGCCTTCGGCAAGTTCTTCCTGCTGCCGGTGCTGGGCCCCACGCTCTTCGGCTGGCTCAGCTATGCGATGAAGAACCTGCACAACTTCATCGGGCCGCTGTTCGCGGTGTCGCTGGTGATCGTGTTCATCACCTTCGTGCGCGACAACATGCCCAGCAAGGGCGACTGGATGTGGCTGCGCCACGCCGGCGGCCTGTTCGGCGACAAGGAAGTGCCCTCGCACCGCTTCAATGCCGGTGAGAAGATGCTGTTCTGGGCAGGCGTGTTCGCGCTCGGCATTGCGGTGGTGGTGTCCGGCCTGGTGCTGAACAGCCTGGTGCCGGGCTGGGGCGACACGCGCGGCGAAATGCAGGTGGCCCACATGGTGCACATGGCCGCCACCGTGTTGATGATGGCCATGTTCGCGGGCCACATCTACATCGGCAGCGTCGGCATGAAGGGCGCCTACAGCGCCATGCGCACCGGCTATGTCGACGAGGCCTGGGCCGAGGCCCACCACGAGTGGTGGTACCAGGACATCAAGGCCGGCAAGATTCCCGCCGAGCGCTCTGCCCCCGCCGGCACCCCCCTGGCGCGCCCCGCAGCGGGCCACGCCGATTGATACCGAGGATGCGCCTCATGAAGCTACCCACCCTTCTCATCGCCTTGGGCCTGGCCTGTGCTGCAGCGGCCGTGCAAGCCAAGCTGCCGCCGCTGAGCGACGAAGCCAAGGCCAAGGCGGCTGAAGCCGCTGCCAAGACGGCGCACACCGGCAAGGTCGACGCCTACAAGCTCTGCCTGTCGATGGAACGCGTGGCCAAGGTCTATTTCGAGCAGGCCAAGAAAGACGGCAAGACGCCGGCACCGGCAGTTGCCACGGCACCCTGTGCCGACCCGGGCCCCTTTGTCTACGTGCCCCCGGCCCCTGCTGCGGCCGTGACCGCGGCCGCGCCTGCAGCGGCTGCCGCACCGGCAGCGCCCGCAGCGCCTGCCGCGCCCGCAGTGAAGAAGTAAGGCCCGCGTGACCGGCGCCACGCCCGCCATGGCCCCGCCTTCTGCAGCGCACTCTGCTGAACAGCCTCTGCTCGAAGCCGCCTCCCCCTGGCAGCCCGTGCCGGGAGCACCGCGGCTGACGGCCGCGCAATGTGAACTGCTGCGTGAGATCAGCATCCTCGACGAGTACGGCGAGCGGCGCAGCATCCACATTCCTGCCGAACGCCCGCTCACGGTGTTCGTCGACAAGCGCGAACTCGTCACGCTGATGACGCTGGGCCCATGCCCCGAGTTGCTGGTGCTGGGCTACCTGCGCAACCAGCGCCTGATCGAGCGCGTGCAGGACGTGGAGTCCATCACCGTCGACTGGGACGTGGGCGCCGCTGCCGTGCGCACGCATGCCGGCGTGCACGACATCGAAGCGCGCACCGCACAGCGTGTGGTCACCACCGGCTGTGGCCAGGGCACGGTGTTCGGCGACGCCATGGCGCAGCTGCACACCGTCAGCCTGCCCAGCGCGGCCACGGCGCGCATCCGCCAGAGCACGCTGCACCGCATGCTGGAAACCATGCGCCAGCAAGACAGCATCCACCGCAAGGCTGGGTCGGTGCACGGCTGTGCGCTGTTCAGCCTGCAGGGCGGGGGCTGCGAAAAGCTCTACTTCGTGGAAGACGTGGGCCGCCACAACGCCATCGACACCATCGCGGGCTGGATGGGCCTGCACGGCGTGGGCGGGGCCGACAAGGCCTTCTACACCACGGGCCGGCTCACCAGCGAGATGGTCATGAAGGCGGCGCAGATGGGCGTGCCCATCGTCGTCTCGCGCAACGGCGTCACCGCCATGGGGCATGAACTGGCCACGCGGCTGGGCATGACGCTCTTCGGCCGTGCCTCGAACCGGCACTTCCTGTGCTACTCGGGCTTCGAGCGTTTCGATTCCGAACCCGAGCCGCAGCGCGCGCCCGTGCGCGTGGTGACGTAGGCCCCCAGGCTCACTGCGTTCGCCACCCCCCGAGGGGGCTCTTGCTGCGGCCCGGCGGAGCCGGTTCCGCGCAAGGCCTTGATCGGGTGGCCCTCTGGCTTTCAGGTCAAGGCGTCGAAGAGCCAGACGTCCACCGGCTCGCCGGCCGCCACCGAGCCCTGCTCGTGGCCCAGCACCACCAGGCAGTTCGCTTCGCTCATGCTGCGAAGGATGCCCGCACCCTGCGCGCCCGTCAGCCGCACCTGCCAACCGCTGGGGCCGGGTTCGACAATGCCGCGCTGGAACTCGGTGCGGCCTGGGCGCTTGCGGAAGGCCGAGGTGCAGCGGGCCTGCAGCACCGGCAGCGGGGCCGGGGTGGCACCGGCCAGCTGCAGCAGGGCTTCGCGCGCGAAGGCGTAGAAGGTGACCAGCGCCGCCACCGGGTTGCCGGGCAGCGCGAACAGCCAGCAGGGCGGCGCACCGGTTTCCGCGCGCTGCAGCGGGCCGAAGGCAAAGGGCCGCCCGGGGCGCATGGCCACCTTCCAGAAGGCCACCTCGCCCAGTTGCGCGAGCACGGCGCGGGTGTGGTCGGCGTCGCCCATGCTCACGCCGCCGCTGGTCAGCACCACGTCGGCGCGCGCCATGGCTTCCTGCAGCGTGGCTTGCAGTGCGGCGGGCTCGTCGGGCACCAGGCCGAGGTCCAGCACGTCCATGCCCAGGCGCTGCAGGGCGGCCATCAGGCTGTAGCGGTTGCTGTCGTAGATGCTGCCGGCATCCAGCGGCTGGCCCAGCGTGCGCAGCTCGTTGCCGGTGGAGAACAGGGCCACGCGCAGGCGGCGCTGCACAGCCACTTCGGCGATGCCCAGCGAGGCCACCAGGCCGATGTCGGCCGGCCGCAGCACGCGCCCGGCCTTCAGCGCGGGCAGGCCGGCGCGCAGGTCTTCGCCGCGGTGCCGGCGGTTATCGCCGGGCTGGATGACGCCCGGCGCGATGTGCACCCGTTCGCCCGAGGGGCCCCCCGGGCCTGCCTCCACGCGGCACAGCTCCAGCGGCACCACGGTGTCCAGGCCCGCGGGCATGACGGCGCCCGTCATGATGCGCAGGCACTCGCCAGCGCCCACCTCGCCCGCCCAGGGCGCCCCGGCGAACAGCGTGCCCACCGGCCGCAGCTGCGTGGGCTGGCCGGCCTGCAGCTCGGCGCCGCGGAAGGCATAGCCGTCCATGGCCGAGTTGTCGTGCGCCGGCACGTCGATGGGTGACAGCACGTCGGCCGCCAGCACGCGGCCCAGGGCCTGCACCAGCGGCACGGTCTCCGGCGCGTGCAGCGGTTGCAGCGCGGCGGCGATGGCCGCGCGCGCCTCCTCCACGCTGAGGTTGCGGTCGCCGGCCATCAGGGGCGAAACGCCGAGTTCGGGGGCGGGTGCAGGCATCTTGGGGTGGGCAGGTGGTGCAGCGGCAGCGCCACGAATTCTGCCCTTTGCAGGGGCCCTGGGCCGGCACCGCGGCCTGCACCTGCCACGCGAGCCGACCTAGGCACGGCCGTGCATATCGGTGGATGCGCAGGACGCGCGGCAGAATCGCCCGCCCCGCGCTGCAATGTGCGGTAGGGGTCTTGCTCACCACGCGGCCAACCGCTGCCATGAACACCGTCACCGAAAGCTTCTGGCTGGCCGGCCAGCTCATCACCAGCCTCGACCCCGCGCTGCTGCACATCGTGGGCCTGTCGCTGCGCGTCAGCGGCCTGGCCTGCCTCTTCGGCGCCTTGCTGGGGCTGGCGCTGGGCGCCTGGCTGGCGGTGGCCCGCGTGCCCGGCCACGCGCTGCTGGTGTGGGGGCTGAACACGCTGCTGGCGCTGCCCTCGGTGGTAGTGGGGCTGGCCGTGTACCTGCTGCTGTCGCGTGCGGGGCCGCTGGGCAGCTGGGGCATTCTCTTCACGCCCACGGCCATGGTCATCGCGCAGAGCATCCTGGTCGTGCCGCTCATCGCCGCCCTGGCGCGTCGCCTAGTGCTGGACGCCATGGCCCTGGGCGGTGACCAGTTGCGTTCGCTGGGCGCCACGCCGCTGCAGGCGGCGGCGCTGATGCTGCTGCACGCGCGCGCCGGCGTGGCCACGCTGCTGCTCACGGCCTTCGGCCGCGCCATTGCCGAGGTGGGTGCGGTGATGATCGTCGGCGGCAACATCGAAGGCGTGACCCGCGTGATGACGACCGCCATCGCCTTGGAAACCAGCAAGGGTGACCTGCCGCTGGCCCTGGCGCTGGGCCTGGTGCTGCTGGGGGTGGTAGGGGCGGTGAACCTGGTGATTGCCGCCGTTCAAGGCCGCGAAGGGCGCCAGGGCCTGGCGCTGACCCCATGAGCGCCGCGCCGTCCACGCCGCGCTGGAGGCGCCAGCTCGTGCGCCCAGCCCCATGACGCCGGCCCACGTTTCCAGCGCTCGGGCGGCGCAGGCCGGCCAGCCATTGCTCACCCTGCAGGGCCTGGCCGTGCGCTTCGGCGACGTGCAGGCCCTGCATCCCCTGAACCTGCGCCTGCACCAAGGCGAGCGCCTGGCGCTGGTGGGGGCCAACGGGTCGGGCAAGACCACCTTGCTGCGCGCCCTGCACGGCCTGGTGCCCATCCAGGGCCGGCGCGAGCTGCACGCCACTGCCAGCGGCGCCGCGCCGCGCCTGGCCATGGTGTTCCAGAAGCCCTTCGTGCTGAACCTTTCCGTGCGGGCCAACCTGCTGCTCGGCTTGTGGCTGCGCGGCGTGCCGCGGGCCGAACGCCAGCAGCGCTGTGTGCAGGCGCTGCAGCGCGTGGGCCTGCAAGCGCTGGCCACGCGCTCGGCGCTGGCGCTCTCGGGGGGGCAGCAGCAGCGCCTGGCGCTGGCGCGCGCCTGGGCCCTGCGCCCCGAACTGCTGCTGCTGGACGAGCCCACCGCCAATCTCGACCCCAGCGCCAAGCGCGAGGTGGAGGCCCTGGTGGAAGAGATTGCCGCAGAAGGCACCACGGTCGTGCTGAGCACCCACAACCTGGGCCAGGCCAAGCGCCTGGCCACGCGCGTGGCCTACATGGAAGGCGGCCGGCTGGTGGTGGACCTGCCCGTGCAGCGCTTCTTCACCGAAAGCCTGCCGACCGAAGCGGCGCAGTTCCTCAAGGGCGAACTGCCCTGGCACCCCGGACCGCGGGCCTGAGGGGCTGAGGGGCTGAGTGCCTAGAGCCCCAACTGCTGCCGCAAGGCGCGCGGCCCCAGCGCCTCGGGCTTGGCGACGCTGAGCAGCTCCACCATCTTCGCGCAGCGCGGCGCTTTCAGGCCGTGTGCCTGGGCCAGGCGCACCACCGCGCCGCAGATCGCGTCCACCTCGGTGGGACGGCCGAGCGCCAGGTCGTCGGCCATGCTGCTGCGCGCCTTGTCGTCGATGCGCAGCATGCGCGCGGCCAGCCGCGTGAACAGCCAGTTCGGCTGCTTCAGCATCAGCGGCAGGCGCTGCGGCGGCAGCGCCGTCATCTGGGCCGGCGTGATGCCGGCGGCCCGCAGCGCGGCCAGCGCTTCCAGCTGCAAGGCGGCCCAGACGCGGCGGCAATCGCGGTTCAGCAGCTGGGCGCGCAGCGGCAGGCCCGACAAGGCGTTCACCGGGTTGTTCAGGTTGATCAGCAGTTTGCCCCACTGCACGGGCCGCAGGTCGGCATGCAGCTTCAGCCGCAGGCCCGCGGCCTGGAACAGCGGCGACCAGGGCCGCAGCGCGGGGTGGTCCACCGCAGCCAACGCCCCCGTGGTGCCGCGGTGGAAGTGGCCTGGGGCCAGCTCGGCGATGTTGTAGGGCACCATGCCCGGCAGCCAGGTGAGCGAGGGCGCCGCCGCGGCCGCCACTTCAGCGTTCGCCACGCCGTTCTGCAGCGAGAGCACCGGCGTGCCGGCCGGCAGCACCGCCGCCAGCTGCGCAGCGGCAGCGGCCGTGCCGCCGCTCTTCACGCACAGCAGCACCAGGGGCGGCGCACCCAGGCTCGCCGGCACACCTTCATGCAGATGCAGGCCGGCGGCCGCTGCCTGGCTGCGGCCGCCTTCGAGGTCGGTGGCGGTCAGGCCGTGTGCACGCAAGGCCTGCAGCACGCGCGGGCGGCCGACGAAGTGCACCTCGGCGCCTGCCGCCAACAGACGGCCGCCCACGAAGCAGCCCACCGAGCCGGCCCCCATCACCAGCACCGGGCCCGGCGGCGCGGCGGCCTCGGGGCCCGGTGCGGCGAGGTTCATCGCGTGGCGGGATGCGCCAGGTCGCGCAGCACGGTGGGGCCGGCGCGGCGTTCCACCTCGGCCATCAGCTGGCGGAACACGCCTGCGGGCGCCAGCATCTCCAGCAGCACGAACATCGGGGCCACGAACAGGCCGACCAGATCGTCCACGAAGGCCGGCTTGCGCCCTTCGTAGTAGTGCCCCACGAACTGGATGACCCAGCCGGCGACGAAGAAGCCCGCGCCCCAGGCCAGCCAGGTGCCGGTGCTGCCTTCCACCAGGTGGGCCAGCCAGGCCAGCACCAGCCACACGCCTGTGGTCACCAGGCCCAGGGCCAGGGCACCGCGGCTCAGGGTCCAGGCCACCACCACGGCCATCAGCACCCAGGCGGGGCTGAGCAGCAGGCCGCCCACCTCGAAGGCGGGCCGCGACAGCAGCACCAGGGCGCCGAACATGATCATCGGCACGCCGACGAAGTGGGTGGCGATGTTGCGGCGGTCGCGGTGGTACTCGGCGTATTGCGACAGCAGTTCGGTGGCGCTGCGAAAGGGGGTGGCCATGGGGCTTGCTCCTGGAACGGCGTACAGCCGGGCATGCTAGCGCAGGCTTCTAGAATCGTTGCACGCACAAAGCTGGGGGGCGCATGACGATCAAGAGCGACAAGTGGATACGCCGCATGGCGCAAGAGCACGGGATGATCGAGCCCTTCGAGCCCGGCCAGGTGCGCCAGGCGGCCGACGGTTCGCGCATCGTGAGCTACGGCACCAGCAGCTATGGCTACGACATCCGCTGCGCGCCCGAGTTCAAGGTCTTCACCAACATCTACAGCACGGTGGTGGATCCGAAGAACTTCGACGAGAAGAGCTTCGTCGACATCGAGAGCGACGTCTGCATCATCCCGCCCAACAGCTTCGCGCTGGCGCGCACGATGGAGTACTTCCGCATACCGCGCAACGTGCTCACCATCTGCCTGGGCAAGAGCACGTATGCGCGCTGCGGCATCATCGTCAACGTGACGCCCTTCGAACCCGAGTGGGAAGGCTATGTCACGCTGGAGTTCAGCAACACGACGCCGCTGCCGGCGAAGATCTACGCGGGCGAGGGCTGCGCACAGGTGCTGTTCTTCGAAAGCGACGAGGTCTGCGAGACCAGCTACAAGGACCGTGGCGGCAAGTACCAGGGCCAGCGCGGCGTGACGCTGCCCAAGACCTGAAGCGGCGGGAATTGCCGCGCTTACGGGCGTCTTTTCAGCGGCTGCAGGCGGCCCGGCCCCCTGAACATGGCCAGGCCCGGCGGTCCCATGCCGGTGCCGAAGGACTGCCATGCCGCACGCCGACCCCCGCCTGCAACCCACCACGCCGGCCTCAGCCGACACGCCCGACGAGCACCACCCCGTCACGGCCGCACTGGCCCCCGTGCTGGCTTTGCCCATCATCGAGATGGCGCGCTTTCGCCGGCTGATGAACTACGAGGGCTGGGACGTCGACTTGCCGCGCATGTGCACCGACACCGCCTACGCCCACCAGTGCCTGGCCACCGCGCACACCAGCAGCGACGCGCGCCTGCGCCAGGCGGCGCTGCAGTTGTTCGAGGCCTACGACCGCAACTCGCGCGCCGCGCCCGTGCTGCACTGAAGGCCGGCCGCGAAGCGGCCTAACGCGCCGCCGACGCGCGGGCCCAGAAGGCCGCGCGTTCTTCCAGCCAGCCCTCGCCCCGGCGCAGGTTGAGCCAGGTGTTCAGGAAGTTCAGGAAATCCGGGTCGCCCTTGCGCACACCCAGTGCGGCCGGGGTGTGGCTGAGGGCCTGTTCGCCCAGCGGCAGGAACAGTTGTTCGGGCGCCCGGTGCAGCAGGGCCGCAGGGGCCAGCGTGGGCACCAGCGCTGCGTCGGCCAGCCCTTGGGTGATGGCCAGCAGTTCGTTGCCGTCCACCCGCACCACCTGGGCCTTGGGGAACATGCGCTGGGCCAGCTTTTCCTGCGCCGTGTTGCTGAACACCGCGATCTTCACGCCGGGCTGGTTGTAGTCGGCCCGCTGCAGCCGGCGTGCCGAACGTGCCTTGCTGGCCACCAGGAACACCCCTTCGCTGGCCGTGGCGTCGCTGAAGTTGATGACCATCGCGCGTTCGGTCGTCACCCACAGGCCGGTGGCGAGCAGGTCGAAACGGCCGTCCAGCAACTCCTGGATCATGAAGAGTGACCGCGTCTCGACGAATTCCACCCGCACGTCCATCTCTTGCGCCATGCGCCGCATCAGGTCGATGCTGTAGCCGCTGAATTCGCCATTGGCGCCGCGCATGACCATCGGCTCGACGGTGATGACGCCCACGCGCATCACGCCGCGCTTGCGGATGGTGGCCAGGGTGTCGATGCCCAGGGTCTGCATCACCGGCGCGGCCTCGGTTCGGGCGGCCGCTGCTGGCGGGGCCACGGGCGTTTCGCCACTGCGTGCCGGTGCCGCTGTCGGTGCTTGCGCCTGCGCCAGGCTGCCCGCCAGCAGCACCGCGGCCCAGCTCCACGCTGCCAGGCGCTTCATCCACTTGCTCATGCCATTTCCCCCCTCGGGTTGCAGATTCAGGTTCAGCCCCGTCTTGCGCGCCGTGCCATGGCCACAGGCGCAGCCGCCGCCTTCAGCCGTCGATCAGTGCCGGGTTCCAGGCGTACACGGTCTGCACCTGCTCGCCCAGCTTCTCGATGCCCAGCCGCATCACATCGCCCGGCTTCAGGTACACCGGCAGCGGCTTCATGCCCATGCCCACCCCCGGTGGCGTGCCCGTGGTGATGAGATCACCCGGCTCCAGCGTCATGAAGCGGCTGAGGTAGCTCACGAGCTGGGCCACGCCGAACACCATGCGGCCGGTGTGGCCGGTCTGGCAGCGGCGGCCGTTCACGTCCAGCCACAGCGCCAGGTCTTGCGGGTCGCCGACCTCGTCGGCCGTCACCAGCCAGGGGCCGATGGGGCCGAAGGTGTCGCAGCCCTTGCCCTTGTCCCATTGGCTGCCGCGTTCCAGCTGGTACTCGCGTTCAGAGATGTCGTTGACGACGCAATAGCCGGCCACGTGCTGCAGCGCGTCGGCTTCCGGCACGTAGCGGGCGCGCGTGCCGATGACGACCCCCAGCTCCACCTCCCAGTCGGCCTTCACCGAACCCTGGGGCAGCACCACCGGGTGGTTCGCCCCGACGGCGCTGCTCAGTGTCTTCATGAAGACGATGGGCTCCTTCGGCACCGGCAGGCCCGACTCGGCCGCATGGTCGGCGTAGTTCAGCCCGATGGCGACGAACTTGCGCATGCCCGTCCAGGGCACCCCCAGACAGCCCTGCGGCACCAGCGGCAGCGTCTGCGGGTCGATGCGTGCCAGCGCCGCCAGCGCCGTGGGTGCCAGCGTGGCCGGGGTGATGTCGGGCAGCAGCGCCCCGAGGTCGCGCAGCTGCCCCTGAGGATCCAGCAGCGCCGGCCGTTCCTGGCCCTTGGGCCCGTGGCGCAGCAGCTTCATCCGCGCCCCACGAAAGGCATCTTGGTGGCCATCACCGTCATGAACAGCACGTTGGCGCTGAGCGGCAGGCGCGCCATGGCCATGAAGGTGTCCACCACGGCCTGCAGGTCCATGCGCGCCTCGGGGCGCACGCTGCCATCGGGCTGCGGCACGCCGACGGCCATGCGCGCCGTCATGTCGCTGGCCACGTTGCCGATGTCGATCTGCCCCACGGCGATGTCGAAGGCCCGCCCGTCCAGCGAGGCCGCCTTGGTCAGGCCCGTGATGGCGTGCTTGGTGGCGGTGTAGGCCATGCTGCCGGGGCGCGGCGCATGCGCCGAAATGCTGCCGTTGTTGATGATGCGGCCGCCCATCGGCTGCTGCGTGCGCATCAGGCGGAAGGCCTGGCTCAGGCAGTAGAAGGCGCCGTTGAGGTTGATGTCCACGGCCTGCTTCCAGGTCTCGAAGGCGTATTCGTCGGGCAGCGTGCCGGGCAGCATGATGCCGGCGTTGTTGAACAGCAGGTCGAGCCGGCCGCAGCGCTGCTGCACGGTGTCAAAGAGGCGCTTCACGGCCTCGGCATCGGACACGTCGCAGGGCAGGGCCAGGGCCTGCGCACCGGCCGTGGCAGCTTCGGCCTCGGCCTTCACCGCCTGCAGCGCCGCTTCACGCCGCCCCACCAGCACCACCTGCCAGCCTTCGCGCAGCAGCGCCAGGGCACAGGCCCGGCCGATGCCGCTGCCGGCACCGGTGACGAGGGCAACTTGGGTCATGAACGGCGCTGCTGAAGTGAAGACCGGGGCCGATGATGCACCATTCGCACCCTGCTGACTCAGGCATCGCAAGCCATGGAATTCACCAAGATCGTTCTCTACACCGGCGACGACGGCCGCGCGCGTTTTCGCGAAGAAACGGTGCCGCTGACCGAAGGCAAGCCGCAGGCGCGCCTGTCACCGCTGATGCCCAGCGGCGGCCTTCAGCTGCGCATGAGCCCGGTGGGCTTTCGCAGCGACTTCCATTGCACCGAAAACCCGCAGTGGCTGTTCGTGCTGGGCGGTGCGATGGAAATCGGCCTGCAGGACGGCAGCACGCGCCTGTTCAAGCCCGGCCAGCACTTCTTTTCGGCCGACACGCTGCCGCCCGGTGCCACCTTCGACCCTGCGCTGCACGGCCACAACAGCCGCCAGGTGGGCGACGAGCCGCTGGTGACAGCGTTCGTCCGCGCTTAGCCCGCACTCAGCCGCCTATGCGGCCCAGCAGCAGGTATTCCATCAGCGCCTTCTGCGCGTGCATGCGGTTCTCGGCCTCGTCCCACACCACGCTCTGCGGGCCGTCGATGACCTCGGCCGTCACCTCTTCGCCGCGGTGTGCGGGCAGGCAGTGCATGAAGAGGGCGTCGGGCTGGGCCACGGCCATCATCTCTTCATCCACGCACCAGTCGACGAAGGCCTTGCGCCGTTCTTCGTTCTGCGCTTCGTAGCCCATGCTCGTCCACACGTCGGTGGTGACGAGGTGGGCGCCTTCGCAGGCCTGCATGGGGTGGTTGAAGACCTTGTAGCAGCTTGCGTTGCGCACGCCGGCCACGGCGGGGTCGACCTCGTAGCCGCTGGGCGTGCTGACGTGCACCGTGAAGCCCAGGATCTCGGCCGCCTGCAGCCAGGTGTTGGCCATGTTGTTGCCGTCGCCCACCCAGGCCACGACCTTGCCGGCAATGCTGCCGCGGTGTTCGATGAAGGTGAAGATGTCGGCCAGGATCTGGCACGGGTGGTACTCGTTGGTGAGCCCGTTGATCACCGGCACGCGCGAGTGCGCGGCGAAGCGCTCGAGCATGCTTTGCTCGTAGGTGCGGATCATCACCAGGTCGACCATGCGGCTGATGACGCGCGCGCTGTCCTCGGCGGGCTCGGCGCGGCCCAGCTGGCTGTCGCCGGTGGTTAGGTGCACCACGCTGCCGCCCATCTGGTACATGCCGGCCTCGAAGCTGACGCGGGTGCGCGTGCTGGCCTTCTCGAAGATCATCGCCAGCGTGCGGTCGACTAGCGGCTGGTACTTCTCGTAGTTCTTGAAGCGCTGTTTGATGATCTTCGCGCGCTCGAACAGATAGGCATATTCCTCGGCCCGCAGGTCCTTGAACTGCAGGTAGTGGCGCATCAGCGAGGGGCCGGGCTTCATGGGCAGACTTTCACAAGGTTTCGCTGAGGAAGGTCTTCACCAGCGGCGCCAGGATGGCCACGATCTGCGCCGCCTCGTCGGCCGACAGGATGAGCGGCGGCACGATGCGGATCACCTTGTCGGCCGTCACGCTGATCATCAGCCCGGCCTCGGCGGCGCGGCCCAGCAGCACGCCGCAGGGGCGGTCGAGTTCGATGCCGATCATCAGTCCGGCGCCGCGAACCTCTTTCACACCGGGCACTTCACCCAGTTCACGCACCAGCCCTTCGTGCAGCAGGCGGCCCACGGTGGCGGCGTTGGCCAGGATGCCGTCTTCCTCGCAGATGCGCAGCGTTTCCACGCCGGCCCGCATGGCCAGCGGGTTGCCGCCGAAGGTGGTGCCGTGGTTGCCGGGGCCCAGCACGTTCAGCGCGCGTGGGCCGCACACCACGGCGCCGATGGGCACGCCCGAACCCAGGCCCTTGGCCAGCGGCATCACATCGGGCTGTATGCCAGCCCACTGGTGGGCGAACCACTTGCCGGTGCGGCCAATGCCGCACTGCACTTCGTCCAGCATCAGCAGCCAGCCGTGGGTGTCGCAGGCGCGGCGCAGGCCCTGCAGGTATTCCCAGCGCGCCGGGTTCACACCGCCTTCGCCCTGGATGGTTTCCAGGAACACCGCCACCACGTTCGGGTGGCTGCGGGCCACGGCTTCGATGGCGTCCAAGTCGTTCAGCGGCACACGCACGAAGCCTTCCACCAGCGGGCCGAAGCCGGCCTGCACCTTGGGGTTGCCGGTGGCCGACAGCGTGGCGATGCTGCGGCCGTGGAAGGCCTTCTCGTAGACGATGATCTCGGGCCGCTCGATGCCCTTGTCGTGGCCGAACTTGCGCGCGATCTTCAGCGCCGCCTCGTTGGCTTCCAGGCCGCTGTTGCAGAAGAAGGCGCCTTCCAGGCCCGACAGTTCACACAGCTTGGCCGCCAGTTGCTCTTGCAGCGGTACTTCGTAGTAGTTGCTGGTGTGGATGAGCTTGGCCACCTGGTCCTGCAGGGCCGGCACCAGCTTCGGGTGGGCGTGGCCCAGGGTGTTGACGGCGATGCCACCCAGGCCGTCGAGGTAGCGCTTGCCGTTCGTGTCCCAGACCCAGCAGCCCTGGCCGTGCGACAGCGCGATCGGCAGGCGGCCATAGGTGTTCAGCACGTGCGGCATCGGGCGGTGGGCGGCTGCGGCCGGCGCAGCGGCCGAAGGGGCGGCCAGCGCGGCGTTCAGGGCGGGCTCGGGTGCGTTCATCGTGGTTCCTTGGCAAGCTGGAGGCGGGGCCCGGAAAAAAACGCCGGCGGGTGACGTTTGCGTCACGCCCCGGCGGCTTCAATTCTATGGCGCGCACCCTTCGGCGCGTGCCCCATGCTGCAACGCAACAGAGGCAGGGCACAATGCGCGCTGCTGCCGATGAGCCCGAAACCACCCCGCCAGTTCACGATCCAGGGCCTGACGCTCGAAGGTCGCACCTTCCGCCCCAGCGATTGGGCCGAGCGCCTGGCCGGCGCAATGTCGTGTTTCCGGCCGGCCGGCGGCAGCGGTGGCATTGCCGCCTACATCGGTTATTCGCCCTACTGCGTGCCGCAGGTCGTGGACGGCGTGAAGTGCGTGATCGTCAGCGAGGCGCTCAAGGGCATCGAGCCCATGGCCTGGGACTTCGTGATGAACTTCGCCCGCGACAACCACCTGCGCGTCAGCGAGACCACGCCGCCCTGAGGCCGGGTGCTGCCTGGCGGGCTGAATCTGCGGCCTGAAATGCAAAAGGGCCCGCTCGCCGGGCCCATCAATGCAAAAGGGCCCGCTGAGCGGGCCCTTGAGCTTTGCACCGTTCGCCGTTGATCAGGCGGCGAGCGCCAGCGCCTTGACCTTGGCGGCCAAGCGGCTCTTCAGGCGAGCAGCCTTGTTCTTGTGGAAGATGCCTTTGTCGGCCACCGAATCGATCACGCTCTGGGCGGTCTTGAAGGTGTCGGTGGCTTTGGTCTTGTCGCCACCCAGCACGGCCTTCTGCACGTTCTTCACGACGGTGCGGAAGTGCGAACGCAGGGAGGTGTTGGCGGCGTTCAGCTTCACGTCCTGGCGGGCGCGCTTGCGGCCCGAGGCGAGGCGAACGGTTTTCTTCTTGGCTTTGGACGAAGTGGCCATGCTTGATCGCGCAGTGCTGTTACTGGCTGGGAGGGTGCAAAGACTGTCGAGTATAGCATGCACCGCGCAGGCATCCAGTGCTGCGCACGTGGCTCTCTATACTCCGGCCCCTCGTGAACCTGCTCAAGGCCGCCTCCACCGTTTCCCTGATGACGCTGTTGTCGCGCATCACGGGCCTGGTGCGCGAGCAGCTGGTGGCGACGATGTTCGGGGCCACCGCGCTCACCGACGCCTTCAACGTCGCCTTCCGCATCCCCAACCTGTTCCGCCGGCTTTTCGCCGAGGGCGCGTTTTCGCAGGCCTTCGTGCCGCTGCTGGCGGCCTCGCGCGAGCGCGACGGCGAAGAAGCCACGCGCCTGCTCATCAACGCCGTGGCCACCGTGCTGGCCTGGGCGCTGCTGCTCACCTGCGCCGTGGGCGTGGTGGGGGCGCCGGTGCTGGTGTGGATGATGGGCTCGGGCCTCGAGCGCTTCGACACTGCTGTGCTGCTGACGCGCTGGATGTTCCCCTACATCGGCTTCATGTCGATGGTGGCGCTGGCTGCGGCCATCCTGAACACCTGGCGGCGCTTCGTAGTGCCGGCTGTCACCCCTGTGCTGCTGAACCTGAGCGTCATTGGCGCCGCCTGGTGGCTGGCGCCGCTGATGCCGCGCTGGGGCCAGGAGCCCATCATGGCACTGGCCGCGGGCGTGATGCTGGGCGGGCTGCTGCAGGCGGCGGTGCAAATGCCGGCGCTGGCGGCCATCGGCATGCTGCCGCGGCTGGGGCTGGCGCCTTCGAAGATCGTGGCCGCATGGCGCCACCCGGGCGTCAAGCGCGTGCTGCAGCAGATGGCGCCGGCGCTGCTGGGTGTGTCGGTGGCGCAGGTGTCCTTGTTGATCAACACACAGATCGCCTCGCACGTGGCAGTGGGCGCCGTGTCCTGGCTGACCTATGCCGACCGCTTGATGGAGTTTCCTACTGCGCTGCTGGGCGTGGCGCTGGGGGTGGTGCTGTTGCCGCAGCTCTCGGCGGCCCAGGCGCGGCAGGATGCCGAAGCCTTCTCGGGCATGGTCGACTGGGGCTTGCGCCTCGTGCTGCTGCTGGCCCTGCCCAGCGCGCTGGCGCTGCTGATCCTTCCAGAAGCGCTGGTCTCGGTGCTGTTCCACTACGGCGCCTTCCGCACCGAAGACGTGGCCATGACGGTGCTGGCCCTGCGCGGCTACGGCGTAGGGTTGCTGGGCCTGGTGGCCATCAAGGTGCTGGCGCCGGCCTTCTTCGCACGCCAGGACATCCGCACGCCCGTGAAGATTGCCATCGGCGTGCTCGTGGCCACACAGGCGATGAACGTCGTGCTGGTGCCGTGGCTGGGGCATGGCGGGCTGGCGCTGTCCATCGGCCTGGGCGCGCTGGCCAATGCCGGCTTCCTGCTTTTCGGCCTGCTGCGCGCCGGCACCTTCAAGCCGCAGCCGGGCTGGCTGGGCTTTGGCCTGCGCGTGCTGCTGGCCAACCTGGTGCTGGGGGCTGCGCTGGCGGCCGCGGCGCACTATGTCGACTGGACCGGCCTGCAGCCGCAGTGGGCCTTGCGCGTGGCGGCGGTGGCGGGCGTGCTGGCGGGGGTGGCGCTGCTCTACTTCGCCGTGCTGGCTGCGTGCGGCCTGCGCCCGCGCCAGTTCATGCGGCGCGGCTGACCTACACTGCCGCAGATGTCCGGACCCGTGCACTTCGAAGCGCCCAGCGCCCTCGACTTCTTCGCCGCGCTGGTGGCCGACGACCGCAGCCTGCCGCTGCTGGAAGCCGCCATTGCCGTGGCGCAGGACGACATGCCGGGGCTCGACGTGCAAGGCGTGCTGGCCGAAGTGGACACCCTGGCCGAGCGCCTGTGCCGCCGCCTGCCGGCCGACGCCCCGCCGCTGCAGCGCCTGCGCCAGCTGAACCCCTACTTCTTCCAGGAGCTGGGCTTCGCCGGCAACGTCAACGACTACTACGACCCTGCCAACAGCCTGCTGCCGAAAGTGCTGGCCACCCGCCGCGGCATTCCCATCACGCTGGCGCTGCTGTACATCGAGATGGCGCAGCGCGCCGGGCTGCAAGCCCACGGCGTGTGCTTCCCCGGCCATTTCCTGGTGAAGCTGAACCTGCCCAACGCGGGCCGCGTGGTCGAGGTGGTGATCGACCCCTACAGCGGCCAGTCGCTCACCCGCGAAGACCTCGAAGAACGCCTGCTGCCTTTCCGCCGTCAGCTGCAGCGCCAGGGCGCGCCTGCGGCCGAGCTGGCGCTGGGCACTTGGCTGCAGCCGGCCACGTCGCGCGAGATCCTCACCCGCCTGCTGCGCAATCTGAAGGAAGTGCACCGCAGCGCCAGTGACCTGCCGCGCCTGGCAGCGGTGCTGCGGCGCCTGGTGATCGTGCAGCCGCTGCTGGGGGCCGAACGCCGCGAGCTGGCCGTGGTGCTGGCGCGCCTGGGCCGCCATGCCGAAGCGGCCGACGAGTTGGCGGCCTACCTGCAGCACCGCCCCGACGCGGCCGACGTGCTGCGCCTGCGCGAAGAGCTGGCGCAGTGGCGCGGCGCGCACTGAAGGTATGAAGCAGATTCCGCTGCCCATAGGCCCCGCGCCCGAGCCCGACTTCGACAACTACCTGCCGGGCAGCAATGCTGCGGCGCTGCAGCACCTGCGCAGCCTGGCCTTCCCGGCCGCACCGGTGTATTTGTGGGGCCCTGCAGGCAGCGGCAAGACCCACCTGCTGCGCGGCCTGGCCGCACGCTGCCACGCCCATGGGCAGCGCGTGGGCTGGTTCGACGCCGCCGAGCCCTGGCCCTGGACGCTGCAGCCCGACTGGGCGGCCGTGGTCATCGACCGCTGCGAAGCACTCGATGCCCAGGCCCAGCAGGCCGCCTTCGCGCTGTTCATCGAAGCCACCGCGCACGGCGTGCAGGTGGCCGCCGCCGGCCGGCTGCCGCCGGTGGACCTGCCGCTGCGCGACGACCTGCGCACCCGCCTGGCCTGGGGCCACGTGTTCGCACTGCAGCCCCTGAGCGATGCCGAAACCCGCGCCGCGCTGCGACGCGAAGGTGACCGCCGCGGCATCCTGCTGCCCGACGAACTGATGGACCACCTGCTCACCCACTTTCCCCGCGACCTGGGGCACCTGATGAACCTCTTCGACCGTCTCGACACCTTCGCGCTGGCCGAAGGCCGCCGCCTCACGGTGCCCCTGCTGCGGCGCATGCTGGCCGAGAGCGAAGCCACCCGCGGCCCGGCCGATGGCACGGAGGCCCGCGCCGCATGAAGCTGGCCCTGTTCGACCTGGACGGCACGCTGATTCCCAAGGACAGCGACCACGCCTTCGGCGAGTTCCTCATCACCCGGGGCTGGGCCGACGAAGCGGAGTTCCGCCGCCGCAACGACGCCTTCTACGAAGACTATCTGGCCGGCCGGCTGGACATCGACGCCTATGTCGAGTTCGCCACCTCGCCCTGGCGCGGCCGCAGCGAAGCCGAACTGCAGCACGCCACCGAAGGTTTCCTTGAAGACGTCGTGCGGCCCATGATCCACCCGCAGGCCCTGGCCCTGGTTCAGCGGCACCAGCAGGCCGGCGACCTGGTGGCCGTGGTCACGGCCACCAACGACTTCGTCACGCGGCCCATCGCGCGGCTGTTCGGCGTGGAGGAGCTCATTGCCACCACCTTGCAGCGCGACGCGCAGGGGCGCGTCACGGGCCGCATCGAAGGCGTGCCCTCGTTCCGCGAAGGCAAGATCACCCGCGTTCACGCCTGGCTGGCCCAGCGCGGCCAGCGCTGGGCCGACTTCAGCAGCAGCTGCTTCTACAGCGATTCCACCAACGACCTGCCGCTGCTGGAATGCGTCAGCGAGCCCGTGGCCACCAACCCCGGCCCCGGGCTCGAGCGCATTGCGCTGGAGCGCGGCTGGCCCGTCCTGAAACTCTTCTCGCCATGATCAAGAAATTCATCCAGCGCCTGCTGGGCCAGGGCGACACGCCCGCCGGTGCGCCCACACCGCCCGCGCCAGCCATTCCCTTGGGCGTGCGGGTGGAAGTGCCGGTGGCCGAACACCGCATCGACCCCAGCCTGCTCGACGCCAACGCCGTGCGTGTGGTGAAGACGCTGAAAGATGCCGGCTTCGAGGCCTACATCGTCGGCGGTGCCGTCCGCGACCTGCTGGTGGGCCTGCGCCCGAAAGACTTCGACGTCGCCACCGACGCCACGCCCGAGCAGGTGAAGGCGCTGTTCCGCCGCGCCTTCATCATCGGCCGCCGCTTCCGGCTGGTGCACGTGGTCTTCGGCCGCGGGCGCGAGCACGAGACCATCGAGGTGAGCACCTTCCGCGCCTTCATGGACCCGGCTGCCGCGGATGCCGTGCCCGGCAACGAAAAAACCAGCAAGAGCGAGATCGCCGACAAGAAACACGTGGTCGACGCGGCCGGCCGCGTGCTGCGCGACAACGTCTGGGGCCCGCAGATCGAAGACGCGGCGCGGCGCGACTTCACCATCAACGCCATGTACTACGACCCGGTGACGCAGACCGTGGTCGATTACCACGGCGGCCTGGCCGACGTGCGCGCGCGCAGCCTGCGCATGATCGGCGACCCCGAAACGCGCTACCGCGAAGACCCCGTGCGCATCATCCGCGTGGTGCGGTTCGCCGCCAAGCTGGGCTTCGCGCTGGAGCCGGCCACGCTGAAGCCGTTGGCCAAGATGGCGCCGCTGCTCAGCAACGTGCCCATCTCGCGCCTGTTCGACGAGATGGTCAAGTTGATGCAGACCGGGCATGCGCTGGCCAGCGTGGAGCAGCTGCGCAAGTTCGGGCTCATCGGCGGCAAGCTGGGTATCTTCCCGGTGCTGGACGCAGCGCTTGCGCCCACGCAGCCCAACCCCGTGCGCGAGAAGTTCGTGCGCATGGCCCTGCAAGACACCGACACCCGCGTGGCCGAAGGCCGCAGCGTCATTCCCAGCTACATGCTGGCCTGCATGCTGTGGCACGACGTGCAGGAACGCTGGGCCACGCTGCGCGCAGCGGGCGAGGCGCCCACGCCGGCGCTGCAGCAGGCGGTGGATGCGGTGTTCGATGCGCGCATTGGCGACATCTCCGGCCGGGGCAAGCTGGCGGCCGACATGCGCGAGGTGTGGCTGATGCAGCCGCGCTTCGAGCGCCGCACGCCCAGCGGCGCGGCCTCGCTGGTGGCTCAGCCGCGCTTCCGCGCCGGCTACGACTTCCTGCGACTGCGGGCCGATTGTGGCGAAGTGCCGCCCGAACTGGCCGACTGGTGGGAAGACTTTCACCTCGGCAGCGACGAAGAGCGCGAAGCCCTGCTCGATGACGTGAAGCCGGCAGCGGGCAGCCGCAAGCGCGGCGGACGCCCGGGCGCTGGCGCCGGCAGTGCTGGCGGCGCGGCCGGGGTTGGGGAGGCGCGCCGGGACGACGCGGTTCCTGCGGCCGGCGACGAGGACGACGGCGATGAAGAGGCCGATGGCGTGGCGGGCCCCGACACGGGTCCGGCGCCGGCCCCGCGCAAGCGCCGCCGGCGGCGGCGCCGGCCCGGTGGTGGCGCCCGGTCCGAAGGAGGCGCCGGTGGTGGTGGAGGGGCCGGCGGGCCTGGCGAAGGCGGCCCGCCTTCTGCATGACCCCCGACGAGCGTGTTTTTGTCGGTCTGGGGGCCAACCTGGGTGATGTCCGGGCCACCTTGCAAGCCGCGCTGAAGGAACTGGCCGGCTTGCCGAACACGCATCTGCTGCAAACCTCGGCCTTCTACCGCACGGCCCCCGTCGACGCCCAGGGGCCCGACTTCATCAACGCCGTGGCCGAGTTGCGCACGGCCCTGCCGCCCGAGGCCCTGCTGCAGCACCTGCAGGCCTGCGAGCAGGCCCATGGCCGGCAGCGGCCCTATGCGAATGCGCCGCGCACGCTCGACCTCGACCTGCTGCTTTACGGCCAGCGTGTGCTGCACGGCCCGGCCTTGAGCCTGCCGCACCCACGCCTGCACCTGCGCGCCTTCGTGCTACGGCCCTTGCTCGAACTGGCGCCCGGCCTGCAGCACCCGGTGCTGGGTGACCTGGGGCCCTGGGCAGAGGCTGCCGCCAGTCAGGCCTTGCAGGTGTTGCCGCCAACCTGAAACAGCGGCGGCGTCACGTTCCGAGTTGCCACTCGAAGAACATCTGGATGCTGAAGGTGATGGTGGCCATCATCACGCCCCCGCCCAGCAACAGGCCCAGCACCGCGCCGCTGACCGGGCCCCAGCCCGTGGCGCTGCCGGCCTGGCCCGGGTTGTGGCGCGCGTCCCACTTCTCGTCCGGCGTCAGTGCGTAGAAGATGGCCGTCATCATCGCTGCGGAGATGCTCACGCCCAAGGCGGGCAGCAGCAGCCACGACACCTGGTCGTCCTGCCCCAGGTTCTGCATGCGCACCAGGCCCGCCACGCCCAGCAGGGTGGGCAGGGGGTGCAGCCAGGCCCACAGGTCGCGCCAGCCATGCAGGTAGAAGCGGTGCAGGCCCAGCGTGCCCAGCAGCAGGGCCAGCCAGGTGGCCAGGGTTTTCGATCGGTAGCGCGCAGGCATGGGGCTCAGGACACGGTGATGTGACAAGCGGCCCATTGAGGGCCATCGCTCAGTTTATAATGCGCGGTTTTCGGCGCTGGTCGTCCGTGTTTGCACGGCGGCGTATCTACGGCGCCGGCCGCGGTTGGCGGGCCTTTTCACCCAGCGTTTGCAGCTTGGGCGTGAAGGTTGGCTGGCCAAACTGGTGGTCTGCCCGGTGTGTCTCCCGTGGCGTGTTCGCCCCGAACCTGTTTCGCTGACATCCACATTTAGGAAAACTCACATGGTCGTGATCCGTCTGGCCCGTGGCGGCGCCAAGAAGCGCCCTTTCTTCAACATCGTCGTTGCCGACTCGCGCGAGCGCCGTGACGGCCGTTTCATCGAGCGCGTGGGTTTCTACAACCCCGTGGCCGCCGGCGCCGAGCAGCCGCTGCGCGTGGCCATGGACCGCGTGACGCACTGGACGGGCGTGGGCGCGCAGATGTCGCCCACCGTGGCCCGCCTCGTCGACCAGGCCAAGAAGGCCGCCTGAGCGCTTTCGCCTGCGCCCCAGGCATTGCCCGCTGAACCCGCTTGACGATGGCTGCCCTGGCCCAGGGGCCCGGCGACGCTGACGCGACGCCCATGCCTGCCGATGCGGTGGAAGTGGGCCGTGTGATGGGCGCCTGGGGCATCAAGGGCGGCATCCGGGTGAAACCCTTCGCCGCCGACCCCCAGGCCCTGTTCGGCACCAAGCGCTGGTTCCTGCGTCCGCCCGATGGGCCGCGGCCCCTGGGTGCCAAGGCGCCGCCGTTCCCAGGCTTGCTGCGCATCGTCAGCGCCAAGGAGCATGGCGATGGCGTCGTGGCCACCGCGCAGGAACTGACCGACCGCGACGCCGCCGAAGCCCTGAGGGGCGCGGCGGTCTTCGTTTCCCGCGCCAGCTTCCCCACGCCCGACGAGGGCGAGTTCTACTGGGTCGACCTCATCGGCCTGCAAGTGCACAACCGTGCCGGGCTGGTGCTGGGCGAGGTCATCGGCCTCATCGAGACCGGCCCGCATTGCGTGCTGCGCATCCAGCCCCCGGTGGCTGCCAACGAAGAAGTGCTGATTCCCTTTGTCGAGGCCTACGTCGACAAAGTTGAACTGCCCGAGCGCCGCATCACCGTCGACTGGGACTTCGAAGCCACCGCCTGATGCGTTTCGACGTCATCACGCTCTTCCCCGAACTTTTCGCTCCGCATCTTCGCCACGGCATCACGCGCCGGGCTTTCGAGACGGGGCAGGTCGACGTGCGGCTGTGGCAGCTGCGAGACTTCGCCGACGACACCTACCGCCGCGTGGACGACCGCCCGTACGGCGGCGGCCCCGGCATGGTGATGCTGGCCGAGCCGCTGCAGCGCGCGCTGGCCGCCGTGGCTGCCGACCGCGAAGAGCCCCGGCCCGCGGTGGTGCACTTCACCCCCACCGGCCGGCGGCTTGACCAGGCGCTGGTGCAAAGCTTCGCCCAGGGGCCGGGCGCAGTGCTGCTGTGCGGGCGCTACGAAGGCATCGACCAGCGCCTGCTGGACGCCCATGTCACGCACGAGTTCAGCCTGGGTGATTTCGTGCTTTCTGGCGGCGAACTGCCCGCGCTGGCCCTGCTGGACGCCGTGGCCCGGCTGCAGGAAGGCGTGCTCACCGCGCCTTCGCACCAGCAAGACAGCTTCTCCGACGGCCTGCTGGAAGGCCCGCACTACAGCCGCCCTGAGAAGCTGCACATCGAGGGGCAGGAACAGGCGGTGCCGGCGGTGCTGCTGTCGGGCCACCATGGCGATATCGCGCGATGGCGGCGCGAACGGGCGCTGGAAACCACGGCCCGGCGCCGTCCCGAGCTGATAGCCGCCGCCCGCGCCGCCGGGCGCCTGAGCAAGGCCGACGAGCGTTTCCTGGCCGCGCTCAAGCTATAATCAAAGGCTTTTCGATCCTCTGCCGGGCGTATTCCTATCCCTCCTGCCCGCGACAAGATCGCTTTGGAGAACCCCTTGAATTTGATTGCCATCCTCGAGCAGGAAGAAATTGCTCGCCTGAACAAGACGATTCCCGAGTTCGCCCCTGGCGACACCGTCATCGTCAACGTGAACGTCGTTGAAGGCACGCGAAAGCGCGTGCAGGCTTATGAAGGCGTGGTCATTGCCAAGCGCAACCGCGGCCTGAACAGCAGCTTCATCGTGCGCAAGATTTCCAGCGGCGAAGGCGTCGAGCGCACCTTCCAGACCTACAGCCCGCTGATCGCCAGCGTGGAAGTGAAGCGCCGCGGCGACGTGCGCCGTGCCAAGCTGTACTACCTGCGCCAGCGCAGCGGCAAGTCGGCCCGCATCAAGGAAAAGCTGGCCTGATGGCGCAGGGCACCCCGCCCCGGGTGCCTGCCGGCCAAGGCCGCCCTCGGGCGGCCTTTTTCATGCCCTGACCACTTTCGGTACGCCCCACCCATGAACCGCCCCCGCATCCTCGACCCCCGCGCCGTGCCCGTGGTGGGGGTGGATGCGCACCTGCCGCCGGTGCCTGCCGCCCGGCTGCAGGCCGCAGCGCTGCGCCAGCGCTTCGTGGCCGCTCCGGCCTGGGAGCCTGAATTCACCGGCGATGGCCGCCCCTTCAGCGGCCGCGAACCTGCCCATGCCGCGGTGCTGGTGCCGCTGGTGCAGCGCCCGGCCACACGCGATGATGACGGCCTGCACGTGCTGCTGACACGCCGCACCGAGCACCTGCGCGACCATGCCGGGCAGATCAGCTTCCCCGGCGGCCGCTGCGAGCCCGAAGACAGCGGCCCCGCCGCCACCGCGCTGCGCGAGGCCGAGGAAGAGGTGGGCCTGCCGCACACGCACGTGCAGGTGATCGGGCAACTGCCCGCCTACACCACCGTCACCAGCTTCATCGTCACGCCCGTGGTGGCCCTGGTGCAGGCGCCTTACCCCGTGGCGCTGGACAGCTTCGAGGTGGCGGAAGCCTTCGAGGTGCCACTGGCTTGGCTGATGAACCCGGCCCACCACCGGCGCCACCTGTTTCGCCACGAAGGCGACGAGCATCAGTTCCTGTCCATGCCGTGGACACGCCCGGGCACCGAAGGCCCGCCCGCCGAGTACTTCATCTGGGGTGCCACGGCCGCCATGCTGCGCAACCTGTACCGCTTTCTCAGCGCCTGATCGCCTGCCCGGGCCGGCGCCTGCGGGGCACGCCCTATCATTGCCGGCGATGAGTTTCTTCGCCGTCTTGTTCGCGTTGCTGATCGAACAGCTCAAGCCGCTGCCGCGCGACAACTGGGTGCACGAAACCATGATGTCCTGGGTGCGCTGGACCGGCCGCAACTTCGACGCCGGCCAGCCCCACCACATAGGGGTGGTGTGGTGCGTGTCGGTGCTGGTGCCCGCCGTGCTGGTAGGCGCGGTGCACCTGCTCATCAGCCCCTACAGCCTGTTGCTGGCCCTGGCCTTCGATGTGGCCGTGCTCTACCTCACGCTGGGCTTCCGCCAGTTCAGCCACTACTTCACCGACATCCGCGACGCGCTGGAGCGTGGCGACGAAAACGAGGCGCGCCGCCTGCTTGCCGAATGGCGCCACCTCGATGCCAGCGAGCTGCCGCGCACCGAGGTGCTGCGCCACGTCATCGAACACGCGCTGCTGGCGGCACACCGCCATGTCTTCGGCGTGTTCTTCTGGTTCGTGCTGCTGTCGGCGCTGGGCCTGGGGCCGATGGGCGCGGTGCTGTACCGCATGGCCGAGTTCAGCACGCGCTTCTGGGGCTACCGCCACCGCGCGCTGGACGCGCCCAGCAACGACGGCCTGCTGGCCTTGTCGCAGCGCCTGTTCGGGCTGATCGACCACGTGCCGGCCCGCCTGACGGCCTTCGGCTTTGCCGTGGTGGGCAACTTCGAAGAAGCGGCCGCCAGCTGGCGGCGCGACGCCGCGCTGTGGCTGCATCCGAACGAGGGCGTGATCCTGGCCGCTGCGGCCGGCGCGGTGGGCGTGCAGCTGGGGGGTGCGGCGGCCCCGGGTGTCACGCCCGACCGCAGCAAGACCTTCACCGCCGGAGGCGAAGCCGGCATGGCCGAAGCCCAGGGTTCCACCAGCGGCTTGCCGGCGCAGTTCGGCCACCTGCACAGCGTCGTGGGGCTGGTGTGGCGCTCGGTGGTGCTGTGGATGCTGCTGGTGGCGCTGCTGACACTGGCGCACATCGTCGGTTGAAGCCGGGCGCGGGCCGGCGCTGCTACCAGCGCTTCTGCGACAACTCTTCGAACAGCTCGCCGTAGATGCGCTGCCGCGTCGGGCTGATCTCGCCCCGCGCGGCCGCGGCGCGCACGCCGCAGCCGGGCTCGTGCAGGTGGCTGCAGTTGTGGAAGCGGCACTCGCCCATCACCGCTGCGTAGTCGGGCATCAGCGATGCCAGCTGTTCGGGCGCCACCTGGCGCAGGCCGAATTCCTGGAAGCCCGGGGAATCGATCAAGGCGCCTGTTATTGTGTCGTCCAGCCAGTACCAGCGCGTGCTGGTGGTGGTGTGGCGGCCGGTGTTCAGGGCCTGCGAGATTTCACCCACCTGGGCCTCGGCCTGTGGCACCAGCAGGTTGATGAGCGTGCTCTTGCCCATGCCGCTGGGGCCCAGCACCAGCGTCGTGCGGCCGGCCAGCAAGGGCGACAGCGTGGCACGCGAGCCTTCCGGGTCCATCTTCAGCGCCAGCTCCACCACCTGCGCACCCATGCGGCGGTAGGGCGCCAGGCGCTCGCGCGCCACGGCAATGCCCGGCAGGTCGGTCTTGTTCAGGCCGATGACCGTGGGGATGTCGGCCGCCGCGGCGGCTATCAGGGCGCGCGTGAGCTGCGATTCGCTGAACACCGGTTCGGCGGCCACCAGCACCAGCAGCAGGTCGAGGTTGGCGGCGAAGGATTTGGTGCGCCATTCGTCCTGGCGGAACAGCAGGTTGCGGCGCGGCACCAGGCTGTCGATGACGCCGCCGTCGCCGGTGGGCTGCCAGAGCACCCGGTCGCCCACCACCAGCTCGCTCTTCTTGCCGCGCGTGTGGCACAGCACCCGCTCGCCGGCCGGTGTTTCCACCATCACCTGGCGGCCGTGCGCGGCCACGACCAGAGCTGCTGCCGCAGGGGCTGCCGTCAAGGCTGAAGTCAACGCTGCAAGGCGTCCAGCTTGGCGGCGCAGATGAAGTCGTTGATGGAGATGCCACCCACCGAATGCGTGTTGTAGCGCACCGTGCAGCAGTTGTAGGAAACCAGCAGGTCGGGGTGATGGTCTTCGACGTGCGCCACCCAGGCCACGGCGTTCACGAAGGCCATGGTGCGGTGGTAGTCGGGGAAGTCATAGCGCTTCTGGATGGCGCCGTCCACCAGCGTCCAGCCCGGGGCTTGGGCCAGGTGGGTTTCGATGTCGGCCGGCCCCATCGGGGGCTGGCCCTCCAGGGCTAGGCAATGTTGTGTGGCCAGGTGGTTCATGGGTGTCAGGCCGTGGCGGGGCTGTTGAAGGAGGGTTGGGGCGCAAGCGCGGCAGGAGCGGGCAGGGCGGCCAGCCGTTCCGACGCCGGCGGGTGCGAGTAGTAGAAGCGCACGTACACCGGGTCGGGCGTCAGCGTGGCGGCGTTGTCTTCGTGCAGCTTCAGCAGCGCGCTGGCCAGGTGGGCACCGTCGGCCTGCGCGCTGGCGTAGGCGTCGGCCTGGAACTCGTCGCGGCGCGAGAAGTAGGCCGCCACGGGGCTGATGAAGAAGGTGAAGGGCGGCAGCGCCATCATGAAGAGCAGCAGCGCCAGCGCATGGTTGGGCGCGGCGATGTTGGGCTGCACGCCCAGGCCCGCATAGAAGCCGCTTTGCCCGGCCAGCCAGCCCAGCAGCGCCAGGCCCGCCAGGCTGAAGGCGAAGATGCCCACCATGCGCTTGAGCACGTGCTTGTGCTTGAAGTGGCCCAGCTCGTGGGCCAGCACGGCTTCCACCTCGGCGGGCGTCAGGCGCTGCAGCAGGGTGTCGAAGAACACCACGCGCTTGGCCGCACCCAGGCCGGTGAAATAGGCGTTGGCGTGGGCCGAGCGCTTGCTGCCGTCCATCACGAACAGGCCCTTGGCGGCAAAACCGCAGCGCTGCATCAGCGCCTGCACGCGCTGCTTCAGCGCTTCGTCGGGCAGCGGCTCGAACTTGTTGAACATCGGCGCGATGACCGTGGGGTACAGCACCAGCAGCAGCAGGTTGAAGCCCACCCAGGTGACCCAGGCGTACAGCCACCACAGCCCGCCGCTGGCGCCCATGATCCACAGGATGACGGCGGCCAGCGGCAGCCCGATCAGCGTGCCGACGGCGGCACCCTTGGCCATGTCCACCAGCCACAGCTTCCAGGTCATGCGGTTGAAGCCGAAGCGTTGTTCGATGCGGAAGGTGCTGTAGGCGTCCAGCGGCAGCTCCAGCAGCGTGCCGATGAGCGTGAAGGCCGCCAGCAAGGCCAGCTGGTAGACCATGGGGCCCCAGGCCGGCAGCACGTTGTCGACCAGCCAGAGGTTCAGCGCGTCCAGGCCGCCCAGCAGCGTCCAGGCCAGCAGCAGCAGGCTGGAGAAGGCGGTGGCGAACAGGCCCAGCCGTCCCTTGGCCAGCGTGTAGTCGGCCGCGCGCTGGTGCGCTTCCAGCGTCACGGTGCCGGCAAAGGCCGGCGGCACGGTGTTGCGGTGCAGGGCCACGTGGCGCATCTGCCGCGTGTTCAGCCACAGCTTGGTGGCCAGAGACAGCAGCAGCGCGGCCGCGAAGGCCAGGGTGACGTGGTCGGATTGCATGGGGCGCGAGTTTAGGCTTGGGCGAGAATTGCAGCCCACCCTGCCTGCGAAGACACCATGAGCGACGCGCTGCCGATCTCTGCCGCCACCCTGGCCCCCAACGAACACAACCTGGTCTGGATCGACCTGGAGATGACCGGCCTCTACCCCGACACCGACCGCATCATCGAGATTGCCGTCGTCGTCACCGACCCCCAGCTCACCGTGCGCGTGGAAGGGCCGGTGTTCGCAGTGCACCAGAGCGACGCCGTGCTCGACGGCATGGACGCCTGGAACAAGGGCACCCATGGCAAGAGCGGGCTTACTGAACGTGTGCGTGCTTCCACCACCGACGAAGCTGCGGCCGAAGCCGCCGTCATCGAGTTCCTGAAGGCCTACGTGCCCAAGGGCAAAAGCCCGATGTGCGGCAACAGCATCTGCCAGGACCGCCGCTTTCTCGCGCGCACCATGCCCGCGCTGGAGGCGTTTTTCCACTACCGCAACATCGACGTCAGCACGCTGAAGGAACTGGCGCGCCGCTGGAAGCCGGCGGCGCTGGAGGGCTTCAAGAAGGCGCAGGCGCACACGGCGCTGGCCGACATCCACGAGTCCATCGACGAGCTCATCCACTACCGGCAGCACTTCCTGTCGGTGTGACCCTGTCGGTGTGAGCGTGCCGGCGGTTCGCCCGTGGCTACGACCCGGGCGCCGTCAGCCAAGCGACATGCACTTGCCTGAGACCGACCTCGGGCGGCCCGGGTGTGGCGCGCCGCGGGTGGGCGGGGTTACAACGCAGCCTGTTGCATCGCACCGCCCCTTGAGCGCCCTCGCATGAGCCTGCCCCGCCGTCGTTTCTTCACCTGTTTGCCGGCCGTCGCCGCGGGGGTCTACGCGGCCAGTGCCGATGTCTTCGCCCAGCCGGCCCCGGCCCGCCGCCTGCGCGTGGGCGTGGAAGGCAACTACCCGCCTTTTTCCAAGCTGGGGCCCGATGGCCAGCTGAGCGGTTTCGACATCGACATCGCCCGTGCCGTGTGCCAGCGCCTGAACGCGCAGTGCGTGCTGGTGCAGCAGGAATGGGACGGCATGATGCCGGCGCTGCGCGCGAAGAAGTTCGACATGATCGTGGCCAGCATGACGATGAGCGAAGAGCGCCGCCGCGTCGTCGATTTCAGCGACCCCTACTACGACGTGCCATCGCGCTGGGTGGCCCGTGCTGGCGCCTTCAAGGACGCGCAGCCGGCAACGCTCAAGGGCCGGCGCATCATCGTGCTGCGCAACACGCCGCGCGCCCAGCACGTGGCGCGGCACTACCCGGGCAGCCCGGTGCTGCTGGTGAACAAGGAGACCGACATCTACCTCGAGCTGGCCGCCGGCCGTGGCGACATCGGCTTCGGCAGCAGCGTGGTCTCCAGCGAGGCCTTGCTGAAGCAGCCGCAAGGCCGCGGCTTTGCACAGGTCGGGCCGCTGGTGCGGCTGGAAGACGGCGGCGGCGGGGTGGGCATCGCCTTCCGCAAGGGCGACGACGCGCTGCGCGAGCAGGTGAACGCCGCGCTGAAGGCCATCAAGGCCGACGGCAGCTACCGCCGGATGGCCGCCGCCTACTTCGACTTCGACATCTCCGGCGGCAACTGATGTTCCAGGGTTACCTGCCGGCCATCCTCAGCGGTCTGGGCGTCACGCTGGCCATCGCGGCGCTGTCGCTGGCGGTGGCCTGCGTGTTCGGGCTGCTCGGGGCCATCGCCAAGCTCTCGGCTTCGCGCGTGGCGCGCAGCGTGGCGGGGGTCTACACCACGGTCATCCGCGGCGTGCCCGAACTGGTGCTGATGCTCATCATCTTCTACGGCGGCCAGATCCTGCTGAACGCCTTCGTCGAGGCGCGCGGCTGGGACTACATCGACGTGCCGCCCTTCGCGGCTGGCACGCTGACCATCGGCTTCATCTTCGGCGCCTACCTCACCGAGACCTTCCGCGGCGCCATCCTGGCCGTGCCGCGCGGGCAGATGGAAGCGGCCACCGCCTACGGCATGCGCCGCGGCCAGGCGCTGCGCCGCATCCTGCTGCCGCAGATGGTGCGGCACGCCATTCCAGGCTTTGCCAACAACTGGCTGGTCATGGTGAAGGCCACGGCGCTGGTCTCCATCATCGGGCTGGACGACATGCTGCACCGCGCCAACATGGCCGCCTCGGCCACGCGCGAGCCCTTCACTTTTTTCATGCTGGTGGCGGCGCTGTACCTGGCCATCACCACCGTCTCCATCCTGCTGCTGAGCCGCCTGGAAAAGCGCTACAGCCTGGGCGTGAAGACGGTGCGTTTCTGAGAGGGCCGGCGCGATGATCGAATGGCAAGTCATCCACGACAGCCTGCCGGCCTTTGCCAGCGGCCTGGGCGTGTGCCTGGTGCTGCTGGTGCTGAGCGTGGGCACGGGCTTCGTGCTCTCGGTGCCGCTGGCGGTGGCGCGCGTGTCGGCCCGGCGCGCGCTGTGGGTGCCGGTGTGGACTTACACCTATGTGTTCCGCGGCACGCCTTTGCTGGTGCAGTTGTTCCTGGTGTACTACGGCTTTGCGCAGTTCGAGGCGGTGCGCGAAAGCCCGTTGTGGCCGCTGCTGCGTGAGGCCTGGTTCTGCGCCTGGCTGGCCTTCGCGCTGAACACCACGGCCTACACCACCGAAATCTTCGCCGGCGCGCTGCGCGCCACGCCGCACGGCGAGGTGGAAGCGGCGCGCGCCTACGGGCTGTCGGGCTTCAAGCTCTACACCCGCATCCTGCTGCCCAGCGCGCTGCGCCGGGCCCTGCCGCAGTACAGCAACGAGGTGGTGGGCATGATGCACGCCACCGCCATCGTGAGCACGGTGACGCTGGTGGACGTGACCCGCGTGGCCCGCGATGTCTACGCCAACCACCTGCTGCCGGTGGAAGCCTTCGGCACCGCCGCCGTCATCTACTTCGTGCTGACCTTCCTGCTGGTGGGCGGCTTCAAGCTGCTGGAAAAGCGTTTCCTGCGCCATTTGCAAACCGAACGCCGCCCCGCCAGCGCTGCCGATACCGCCACGGCGCCTGCCGCTGCTCCTGCCGCTGCTCCTGCCGCTGCCCCTGCCGCTGCCCCTGCCGCTGCTCCTGCTTCCGCCCCATGAACATCGAAACCCTCGAACTCGCGCGCGCCACGCCCGGCCTGCGCCACAGCCTGCAGGTGCACCGCTACGGCCAGCCCGGGCGCGGGCCCAAGGCGGCCATCCAGGCGGCCTTGCATGCCGACGAAGTGCCGGCCCTGCTGGTGGCCCAGGCCCTGCACCGCCAGCTGGCCGCGCTGGACGCCGCCGGCCGGGTGCTGGGCGAGGTGGTGCTGGTGCCCTACGCGAACCCGGTGGGGCTGGCGCAGCAGCTGCTGGCGCAGCACCAGGGCCGTTTCGACCTGCGCGACGGCGCCAACTTCAACCGCCACGTGCCTGACCTCACGGCCACGGTGGCTGCCGCAGTGGCAGGCCGTCTGGGCGCCGATGCGGCGGCCAATGTGGCGCTGGTGCGCGAAGCGCTGCGCACGGCTGCCGCCGGCCTGAGTGCCCGCAACCCGGTGGACGACCTGAAGATCCAGCTGCTGCGCCTGGCCATCGACGCCGACATCGTGCTCGACCTGCACTGCGACGCGCAGGCCGTGATGCACCTCTACGGGCTCACGCCGCAGTCGGCGCTGTGCGAAGAACTGGGCGCGCTGCTGGGGGCGCAGGCCATCCTGCTGGCCACCGAAAGCGGCGATTCGCCCTTCGACGAAGCCTGCAGCCGGCCCTGGTTCGTGCTGCAGGAACAGCAGCCGCAGGCCGCGCTGCCGCTGGCCTGCTTCAGCACCACGGTGGAACTGCGCGGCGAGGCCGACACCAGCCACGAACTGGCCGAACAAGATGCCGCGGCGCTGGTGGACTTCCTGCGCCGCCGTGGCGTGCTGGCACCGGCTTCAGCCGCCGCGCCCTTGCCGGCGCCGCGCTGCCAGCCCACGCCGTTGGCGGGCAGCGAGCCCATCGTGGCGCCGGGTTCGGGCGTGGTGGTCTTCCACAAGCAGCCGGGCGAGCAGGTGTCCGCCGGCGAGCGCGTGGCCGACGTCGTGGACGTGGACACCGGGGAATGCCAGCCCATCCACGCGGTCTCGGCCGGCGTGCTGTATGCGCGCGTGGCCACGCGCTGGGCCACGCCTGGCAAGCGGCTGGCCAAGATCGCCGGCACCACGCTGGCCCGCACCGGCAAGCTGCTCAGTGCCTGAAGCCACCTCTTCCACGCCCGCCCGCCCCATGAACCAGAACACCGCCCCCTGGCTGCTGCAGGCCGAGAACATCGTCAAGCGCTACGGCACGCACGAGGTGCTGCGCGGCGTGAGCGTGCGCGCTCGCCAGGGTGACGTCATCTCGATGATCGGCTCTTCGGGCAGCGGCAAGAGCACCTTCCTGCGCTGCCTGAACCTGCTGGAGCAGCCGCACGGCGGGCGCATCGTCGTGGAGGGTGAAGAACTGGCGCTGGTGGCCGAGAAATCGGGCGCGAACGAAGGCGCGTTGAAGGCGGCCAATGCCGCACAGCTGCAGCGCCTGCGCACGCGTGTGGCGATGGTCTTCCAGCACTTCAACCTGTGGGCCCACATGACGGCGCTGGAGAACGTGATGGAAGCGCCCGTGCAGGTGCTGGGCCTGAGCAAGGGCGAGGCCACCGAGCGCGCCGAAGCCATGCTGCAGCGCGTGGGCGTGGCGCACCGCAAGAACGCCTACCCGGCGCACCTGTCAGGCGGCGAGCAGCAGCGCGTGGCCATTGCCCGCGCGCTGGCGATGGAGCCGCGCGTGATGCTGTTCGACGAACCCACCTCGGCCCTCGACCCCGAACTGGTGGGCGAGGTGCTGCGCGTGATGCGCAGCGTGGCCGAGGACGGCCGCACGATGATCGTGGTGACGCACGAGATGAGCTTCGCGCGCGAGGTCAGCAACCACGTGGTCTTCCTGCACCAAGGGCAGATCGAAGAAGAGGGCGACCCGCGCGAAGTGCTGGCGCGCCCGCAGAGTGCGCGCCTGCAGGGCTTCCTGGCCAACTCGCTGAAGTAGTGCCGCCCGCGCAGGGGCGGCACAGTCTCACTGAGGGGTGATTTTCAGGATTTGGCCACCGTCCGTGCTGCCCCACAGCGCGCCGTCAGGCCCGGGTACCACGGTGCGCAGGCGCAGCGCCGGCAGCTTGGCGGTTTCCACGCTGCTGGCCATGCCCTTGGTGTCGAGTGTCACCACGTCCAGGCGCTGGTCGCGCATCAGCGCCACCGCCAGCTTGCCGTTCCAGCCTTTCCACTGCGGGCCTTCCAGGAAGGTCATCGGGCCCATGCCCTGGGAACGACCTTCGTTGGTCCAGGCCGGCGGCATGGCCTTGGGGAAGCGCTGGAAGTCGGTCATGGGCATCGTGAAGGGGTTGCCCGAGTAACCGCAATAGCCGTCGCTGCAGCGCAGGTCGGGGCGGTTCTGCGGGTCCCAGCCGGCGTTGCCGCCGGGCACGAGCGCCGTGAGTTCGTCGGTGTGGTTGGGCCCGTGCTCCGAGGTGTAGGCCTGGCCCGCGCCCGGTTGCCCCACAGGGCGGAAGGCGATGCCCTGCACGTTGCGGTGGCCGTAGGTGTAGATGCGGGCATCGAAGCCGGCCGGCGGGTTGTTGCCCGGCGCGGCCTTGCCGTCGCGGTCCACGCGCAGGATCTTGCCGCCCAGGCGCTGCGGGTCTTGCGGCAGGCCGGGGTCGTGGTTGTCGCCGGTGGTGATCCACAGGAATCCATCGGGCCCGAAGCGGATGCGGCCGCCGCTGTGCGCGCCCGGGCCGCCCACGCGGCGGGCGTCCTTGAAGGCGATGTCGGGCACGATGTCGGTGCGCTTGGAAACCGTCTTCCAGTCGGCAGCGACTTCCAGCCGCACCACGCGGTTGCTGCGCGGGTTGGTCTGCAGGTTGCTGGCCGTGAAGACGAAGACGAAGCGCTGCCCCTGCGCAAAAGCCGGGTCGACCGCCACGCCATGCACGCCGCTCTGACCCTGGCAGAAGATGTCAGGCGCGGCCAGCGCGGCGCCCTCGGTGCCGAAGAGGTGGCGCGTGCTGCCGTCGGGCAGGCGCACCCACAGGCCGTGGCACTTCTCGGTATAGAACATGGCGCCACCCGGGGCGAAGGCCAGGTCCCAGGGGCCGCGCAGGTTCTCCATCACTGGCGTGACGGTCAGCGTGGGTGCCTGGGCCAGCGCTGCAGGGGAAGCGCCCAGCCCGGCCAGCAGCGCCAGGGTGGCGGCCAGCGGAAGGGCGGCGCGACGTGGAGAGGGAGGAATTGATCTCATTGAAGTTGGGCGGGGGATGTCGCCACCTTGTCATGCGAAGTTCATAGACTAGCGGGTGATGAACGATGCTGCGCCCAAGCCCCTTCAACAGCCCCAGCTGTTGCCCGCCCGTGTGGCCCTGCCGGATGACCGCACCAGCGCGCTGCGCGAAAAGGCGGCACAGACGGCGGCGCTGAACCTGCTGGACCGCGAACGTTCCCTGCTGCAGTTCAACCGCCGCGTGCTGGCGCAGGCCCGGCGCACCGATGTGCCGCTGCTCGAGCGGCTGCGCTACGTCACCATCGTCAGCAGCAACCTCGACGAGTTCTTCGAGGTGCGCGTGGCCGACTACATCGAGGCCGTGCGCCAGCCCGGCAGCGGCATCACGCAGGCCGACCTGGCCGCGGTGGCCCAGGCCGCGCACGAGCTCATCGACGAGCAATACCAACTCTTCAACCACGAGGTGATGCCGCTGCTGGAAGCCGAAGGCATCGTCGTGCTGAACCATGCGCAGCGCAACGCCGAACAGCGCGCCTGGGTGCAGACCTTCTTCGAGCAGCAGGTGCAGCCGCTGCTGGTGCCGCTGAGCCTGGACCCGAGCCACCCCTTCCCGCAGGTGGCCAACAAGAGCCTGAACTTCATCGCTCGCATCGGCGGGCGTGATGCCTTCGGGCGCGAGAACCAGATCGCCATCGTGAAGGTGCCGCGCGTGCTGCCGCGCGTGATACGGCTGCCCTCAGCGCTGACGCCGGGTTACCAGGGCTTCGTGCTGCTGACCAGCGTGATACGCGCGCACCTGGGCGCCCTGTTCCCCGGGCGCACGGTGGAGTCGTTCTCGCAGTTCCGCGTCACGCGCGACAGCGACCTGGAAGTGGACGAGGACGACGTCACCAACCTGCGCCAGGCGCTGCGCAGCGGGCTCACGCTGCGCCACTTCGGCCAGGCCATCCGGCTGGAGGTGGTGAGCACCTGCCCCGACGAGCTGACGCGTTTCCTGCTCGAGCAGTTCGGCCTGCCCGAGGTGGCGCTGTACAAGGTGAACGGCCCCGTGAACCTGGTGCGCCTGAACCAGCTCATCGACCAGGCCGAGGCCGAGCACCTGCGCTTCCCTCCGTTTGAGCCGCGCTGGCCGGCCGGCCGCCTGCCCGTGGGCCGCAGCATCTTCGAGCAGCTGCGCCAGCGCGACGTGCTGCTGCACCACCCCTTCGAGAGCTTCGAGCCCGTGGTGCAGTTCCTGCGCGAAGCCGTGCACGACCCCGACGTGCTGGCCATCAAACAAACGATCTACCGCACCGGCGCGCAGAGCGTGCTGATGGACCTGCTGATCGAGGCCGCGCGCCGCGGCAAGGAAGTGCTGGCGGTGGTGGAACTGAAGGCGCGTTTCGACGAAGAAGCCAACATCAACTGGGCCGAGCGCCTGGAAGCCGTGGGCGCGCAGGTGGTGTACGGCATCGTGGGCCTGAAAACCCACGCCAAGATGCTGCTGGTGACGCGCCGCGAGACCGTGCGCCCGGCGCGCGGCGAAGGCGCCGACAAGCGCCCCGCGCAGACGCGGCTGCGCCGCTACGCGCACCTGAGCACCGGCAACTACAACCCGCGCACCGCGCGCATGTACACCGACCTGGGCTACCTCACGGCCGACCCCGGCCTCACGGCCGACGCCGACGCGGTGTTCCTGCAACTGGCCAGCCAGACGCAGGTGAAGCCGCCCCGTCACCTGGTGACGGCGCCTTTCGGCCTGCACAAACGCATGGTGAAGCACCTGCAGCAGGTGGCCGAAGGGGCCAGGGCGGGCAAGACGGCGCGCGTGGTGGTGAAGATCAACGCGCTGACCGACCCGCAGCTGATGCACGCGCTGATCGAAGCCGGCATGGCCGGTGTCAGCATCGACCTCATCGTGCGCGGTGCCTGCATGCTGCCCCCGGGGGTGCCAGGCCGCACCGACAACATCCGCGTGCGCTCGGTCATCGGGCGCTTTCTCGAACACACGCGGGTGCTCTATTTCCGCTGGGGCGATGGCGACGAGGACGAAATGCTCTACCTCAGCAGCGCCGACTGGATGAGCCGCAACATGTTCCGCCGCATCGAACTGGCCTGGCCGGTGCGTGATGCCGGCCTGCGCCAGCGCGTCATCGACGAAGCCCTGGTGCCCTACCTGCACGACAAGCGCGATGCCTGGGTGATGGACAGCAGCGGCCGCTACAAACGCGTTTCGGAAACCGGCCCCAGCGCCCAGCGCGCGCTGATGCAGCGGCTGGCCTGAAGTACCGCCGGGGCGCCATGGACCTGATCTTGTGGCGCCACGCCGAGGCGCTGGAAATGCGCGAGGTGCAGGACGACCTGGACCGTGCGCTCACGCCCAAGGGCGAGCGCCAGGCCTTGCGCGTGGCGGCCTGGCTGAACCAGCAGCTGCCCGCCAGCACCCGCGTGCTGGCCAGCCCGGCGCGCCGCACGCAGCAGACGGCCCACGCGCTGGAGCGCAAGTTCAAGACCATGCCGGCGCTGGCGCCCGATGGCACCGTGGAAGGCCTGCTGCACGCCGTGCGCTGGCCCGACGCCCGCGAACCGGTGCTGGTGGTGGGCCACCAGCCGGTGCTGGGCCTGACGGCCGCCTACCTGCTGGCCGGCCAGGCCCAGACCTGGGCCGTGCGCAAGGGCGCGCTGTGGTGGCTGCGTGCGCGTGAACGCGATGGCGTGCTGCAGGTGGTGCTGCACGCGGTGGTGTCGCCGGAACTGGTCTAGCGCCGGCTAGCGGGGCGGCAGCCCCGCCGCTGTCAGCTTCAGGGCAGCACCAGCCGCAGCGGCCCGCTGCGCACCCAGGCCGCCGCTTCCTCGCGCAGCAGGTAGAGCGTGCGCGGGTGCGTCTCGGCCCAGGCGGCGGTGAAGTGCAGAAGTGCATCGCGCCCCTGGGTGCGCAGGGCCAGCGCCAGCGTGCTGACCTCGCCGCGCGCATGGCACTTGATGACGGCCAGGCGCAGGCACAGCACCTGCCAGGCGAAGGTTTCGCTGGCCAGCTGGGGTTCGATCTTGCGCAGGCCGCCGCGCTGGGCCAGCACCATGTCGGCCACACGGCGCTGCTGGCTTTGCGAAAAACCCGGCGCGTCCACGTGCGACAGCAGGTAGGCGCTGTGGCGGTGGTGATCGTGGTGCGAGACCATCAAGCCCACCTCGTGCAGCGCGCAGGCCCAGCCCAGTTCGCGGCGCGTCTCGGGCGTGGCGTCGGGCATCACTTCGTCGAAGAGCTTCAGCGCCACCGAGGCCACGCGCGAGGCCTGCGCGCCATCGACGCGGAAGCGGCGCTGCAGTTCCACCACCGAGTGGTCGCGCGCGTCGCGCGTGGCACTGTTGCCCAGCGACTGCAGGCGCTCGTGAAGGTCGACCACCACGCCCTGGCGCAAGGCCCCCTTGGCCGGCCACAGCTCTTCGATGTGGAACTGCGCCGCCAGCGTGTACAGGATGGCCAGGCCGCCGGGCAGCACGGCGCGCCGGTCGGCCTTCAGCCCGGGCAGTTCGATGCGGTCGATGTGGCCGGCCTCGATGCAGCGCTCGATGCACCAGCGCAGTCCGGCGGGCGTGATGCAGCCATCGCTCTGGCCCGAAGCCTGCAGCAGCTGCGACACCGCACCCGCAGTGCCCGAAGAGCCCAGGGCCTGCACCCAGTTGCCGCGCGCAAAGGGCTGCAGCGCCTCTTCCAGTTCGGCCCCTGCGGCCACCTGCGCGGCGCGGAAGGCCGGTGGCGTGAGGCGCCCGTCGGGAAAAAACCGTAGCGAGAGGCTGACGCAGCCCACGCCGAACGATTCGGTGATGAGCGGCCGGTTGCCCTGGCCGAGGATGAGCTCGGTGCTGCGCCCGCCGATGTCGATCACCAGGCGCTTGTGCTCGCTGCCACCGTCACCGCGCTGCAAGTGCGCCACGCCCGCGTAGATGAGCCGCGCTTCCTCGCGGCCCGAGATCACTTCGATGGGAAAGCCCAGCGCCTCTTGCGCGCGCAGCAGGAAGGCGTTGCGGTTGCGCGCTTCTCGCAGCGTCTGCGTTGCCACGGCGCGCACCTGCGCGGGCGCGAAGCCGGCCAGGCGGCTGGAGAAGCGCCGCAGGCAGGCCAGGCCGCGCTGCTGGGCTTCTTCGGTGAGCATGCCTTCGCGGTCGAGCCCGGCGCCCAGGCGCACGGTTTCCTTGAGGTAATCAATGCGCTTGTAGCGGCCGTGCGGCAGCTGGCCGATTTCCAGGCGAAAGCTGTTCGAGCCCATGTCGACGGCGGCCAGCGGCCCGCCGGTGAAGTCGGGCAGGCTCGGGGTGGCCTGAACGGCAGTGGCCACGGCGTCTGTACTGGTATCCATGGGTGGATCGTAACTGCCACGCATGACCCAGAATGTGCGCCGCGCCCCCATCACAACACCCGCAGGAGACCCCGCATGCTCAAGGAAGACTTCGACACCCTCGTGCCAGCCCAGTCGGCGTTGGACGGCTTGAACCGCAGGCAATTCGTGCGCCGCAGCGTCGGCACGGGCTTCGCTGCTTCGGTGCTGCCGGTGATGGCGCAAACGGTGGTGAAGACCGACAGCCAGGGCCTGGTGACGGGCGAGGTCACCATCGACGTGGGCGGCTTCAAGATGCCCGCCTACCGCGCCGCTCCGGCGGGTAAGAAGAACGCGCCGGTGGTGCTGGTGGTGAGCGAGATCTTCGGCGTGCACGAGTACATCGCCGACGTGGCGCGGCGCTTCGCCAAGGCCGGCTACTTCGCCGTCGCCCCCGAGCTGTTCGTGCGCCAGGGCGACCCCACCGAATACGGCGAGATGGCCAAGCTGATTGCCGAGGTCATCAGCAAGGTGCCCGACGCGCAGGTGATGGCCGACCTCGACGCCACCGTGGCCTGGGCGCGTGCCGAAGGCGCCGATGCCGGCAAGCTGGGCGTCACCGGCTTCTGCTGGGGCGGGCGCATCACCTGGCTGTACAGCGCGCACAACCCGGCGGTGAAGGCCGGCGTGGCCTGGTACGGCCGCCTGGTGGGCCAGGCCAGCGCGCTGCAGCCGGTTCACCCGGTGGACGTGGCCGGCAAGCTGGCCGGCCCGGTGCTGGGCCTGTATGGCGCGGCCGACACCGGCATCCCGCTGGACACCGTGAACCAGATGAAGGCGGCGCTGGCCGCCGGCAGCGCCGCCGCGAAGAAGAGCGAGTTCGTCGTCTACCCCGAAGCGCCGCACGCCTTCCATGCCGACTACCGCCCCAGCTTCCGCAAGGAACCGGCCGAAGACGGCTGGAAGCGGGCGCTGGCCTGGTTCAAGGCCCACGGCGTGGCCTGAAGGGGCGAGCGCAGGTCTGCGGCCCGAGGCTTGACAGCCTCGCTAAGATGTTCCGAACGGGGCCGGCTCTTTGCCGGCCCGTTCTTTTGAGATGACGCTCTTCTACATCGTTCTGGCCACCGCGGCGGGCAGCCTGCTGTCGGTGGTGATTGCCGCCTCGCTCACGCTGGCCATGCTGGGCCGCTTGGTGAAAAGCCTGGTCAGCCTCTCGGCCGGCGTGCTGCTGGGCACGGCGCTGCTGCACGTGCTGCCCGAGGCCTTCGAGGGCCGCGACCCGCAGGTGCTGTTCGCCACGCTGCTGGGCGGCCTGCTGTTCTTCTGGCTGCTGGAGAAGGCCGAGCTCTACCGCCACGACCACCACCACGACCACGACGGCCACGACCACCACCACCACACCGACGCCGAGCGCGCCGGCCGCGGCGGCCTGAGCGTGCTGGTGGGCGATTCGGTGCACAACTTCTGCGACGGCGTGATCATCGCCGTGGCCTTCATCGCCGACCCGGCCTTGGGCCTGGTGACGGCGCTGGCCATCCTGGCGCACGAGATCCCGCAGGAAGCCGGCGACTACATCGTGCTGCTGAACGCCGGCTTCTCGCGCCGCAAGGCGCTGCTGTTCAACGCGCTCTCGGGCCTGGCGGCGGTGCTGGGCGGTGTGCTGGGCTACTTCCTCGTGGGGCAGTGGGACGAGGTGCTGCCCTACATGCTGGTGGTGGCTTCCAGCAGCTTCATCTACGTGGCGGTGGCCGACCTGCTGCCGCAACTGCAGCAGCGGCTGAACTGGCGCGAAACGGCCACGCAGATCGGCTGGCTGGCCGCCGGCCTGGGGCTGGTGCTGCTGGCCACGGCCGGGCTGCACCACGGCCACGCGCACTGAGGTCCAGGCCCGCGCAGGCGGGCTTGGAGCTGCAGCTCAGCGAACCACGAGGACCGGCAGTGCGCTGTGCGTCAGCACCTTCTGCGTCTCGCTGCCCAGCAGCAGGGCGCTCACGCCGCGGCGGCCGTGCGAGGCCATCACGATGAGGTCGCAGGCCTGGGCCTTGGCGTGCTCGAGGATGGCCTCCCAGGGGTGCAGCGCCTCCACGGTGTAGCCGCGTGACTTCACGCCCGCCGCAGCGGCCGCTTCGCTGACGGTCTTCACGCGGGCTGCGGCCACGCGTTCCTGGGCGTCGAAGAACTCCTGCGGCGCCACGGGTTGCATTTCCGAGATGGCGCTGTACGGAAACGGCTCTTTCACGGCCAGCACGCAGAGTTCCGCGCCGGTCAGCTGCGCCATGCCCAGCGCGTGCTTGAGGGCCTTGGCCGTGATCTCCGAACCGTCGGTGGGGAAGAGGATGCGCTGGTACATGGTTGAGGCTCCAGGTGCAGGCGGCCCGGTGCCGCCCTCAGCCTGCAGTGTGCACCCGGGCCCGGCCCAGCGGGCTTGATGCCGCGCAAGGTGGGGCCAGCAGGCGCAGGCAGCGCTACCGCGTCAGCTGCGGCGTGAACGGACGGGTGGCAGCGCCGAGGCCCGGCGCGGCACTCAAGCGCCGCGCGCCACCGGGCGGGCGGGGTCGCTGCACCACTCGCTCCAGGAGCCGGGGTAGAGCGTGGACACGCCCAGCCCGGCATGGGCCATGGCCAGCAGGTTGTGGCAAGCCGTCACGCCCGAACCGCACTGCTGCACCACCTGGCCCGCGCCCGCGCCGGCCAGCAGGGCCTCGAACTCGGCGCGCAGGGCGGCGGCGGGCTTGAAGCGGCCGTCGCTGCCGAGGTTGTCTTTGAAGAAGCGCAGCGTGGCGCCAGGGATGTGCCCGGCCACGGGGTCCAGCGGTTCCACCTCGCCGCGGTAGCGTTCGCCCGCGCGCGCGTCCAGGATGCGCAGCCGGTCCAGGCCGGCCTGCAGCGTGTCTGCATCCACCGTGGGCATGGCCGGCGCGGTGGCGGGGTAGGGCGGCCGTGGCTGCGGGGTGGCCGCTACAGAGCTGAGGTTGCCGCCTGCCTGGCGCCAGGCCGCCGTGCCGCCATCGAGCACCGCCACCTCGGCATGGCCCAGCCAGCGCAGCAGCCACCAGGCGCGCGCGGCATAGGGGCCGCCCATGGCGTCGTAGGCCACCACCTGCACGCCCGGCGCCACGCCCCAGCAGCCTGCGGTGGCGGCGAAGGTGGTGCGCTCGGGCAGGGGGTGGCGGCCGTTGCGGCCGGTCTTCGCGCCTGAGAGGTCGCGGTCCAGGCGGGCATACAGCGCGCCCGGCAGGTGGCCTTCGGCGTAGGCGCGTGCGCCGGCCTCCGCATCGGCCAGGTCGAAGCCGCAGTCCAGCAGCACGCAGGGCGTGCCGGCGGCCTGCAGCGCCTGCAGTTCGGCGGCGGAGACGAGGGTGGTGAAGGGCTGGGGCATGGGGTTTCCTGGTGGGTGTCTGGGCGTCTGCCTGCTGGGCTGCGCAGGCTGCGTGGGCGAGCTTCGCTGCGGCTTCAGGTCTCCGTCGGTGCGGCGTCCGGCCTTGCAGCGCGGCCCGGCCGCGCGCGCAGCAGCGTGGCGGCCACGCCGGCCCCGATGATGAGGGCCATGCCAGCCAGCGCCTGCGGTGTGACGGGGTCGTCGAACAGCCAGACGCCGAAGACGAAGGCATAGGCGATGCCCAGGTACTGCAGCGCGGCGATGCCCAGCGTGGCACCGGTGGCGTAGGCACGCGTCATCAGCCACTGCGCGGCGGTGGCCAGCGCGCCGATGGCCAGCAGCCAGCCCAGGCCGGCCGGGGTGTGCGCGTGCAGCTCGCCCGTCACCGCCGCCAGCAGCGCGCCGGCCACCACGCCAGCGGCCGAGAAGTACAGCACCACCCGCTCGCTGGGTTCGCCGGCGCGGCCCAGCGCCGTCACCTGCAGGTAGGCCACCGCGGAAAGCACACCCGACAGCAGCCCCAGCACGCCGCCCCACATCTGCTGCGGGTCGAGCGTGGGGCGCAGCACCAGCGCCACGCCGGCAAAGCCCACCAGCACGGTGGCCACGAGCCGGCCGTCCACGCCGGGGCTGCCCGGCTGGCCGGCCCGCGGTTCGGCCAGCAGCACGCTGCCGCCGATGAGGAAGAGCGCAATCCACACCGGGGCGGTGTAATTCAGCGTCATGGCCGTGCCCAGCGGCAGCACGCCGATGGCGTAGAACCAGAGGCACAGCGCCACCGTGCCGCTGGCGCTGCGCCAGAAGTGCATGCCCGGCACGGGCGTGCGCCAGGCGATGCCGCGCAGGCGCATCGCCCCCAGCATCAAGGCCAGGCCCACCAGCGAGCGGTAGAGCACGATCTCGCCGGCACCGTACTGCGCCGAGGCGAACTTCACGCACACGCCCATCAGCGCAAACAGCAGCGAGGCGCCCAGCATGTACAGCGGCGGCGGCACCCTCATGGCGCCGCCGCCGCGGAACCGCGCCTCAAGGCCGGCCGGGCGGCAGGCCCATCTCGCGGCGGTACCACTCGTGGAAGTGCTGCATGCCGTCTTCCATCGGGCTTTGGTAGGGGCCGGCGTCGTCGTCGCCGCGGTCCATCAGCGCCTTGCGGCCGGCGTCCATGCGCAGCGCGATCTCGTCGTCTTCGACGCAGGTTTCCATGTAGGCGGCCTGCTGGGCGTCGACGAACTCGCGCTCGAAGGCGGCGATTTCCTCGGGATAGAAGAACTCCACGAGGTTCAGCGTCTTCTGCGGGCCCTGCGGGAACAGCGTGCTGACCACCAGCACGTGCGGGTACCACTCCACCATCACCGTCGGGTAGTAGGTCAACCAGATGGCGCCCTGCTCGGGCGGCACGCCGTTGCGGTAGTTCAGCACCGCCTGGTGCCAGCGCTCGTAGGTGGGCGAGCCCGCGCCCTTGCCGGCGTGCAACAGGGCCTTGTTCACGCCCACCTTCTGCACCGAATGGTGGCGGCCGAACTCCCAGGCCAGGTCTTCGCAGCTGACGAAGCGGCCCAGGCCCGGGTGGAAGGGGCCGACGTGGTAGTCCTCGAGGTAGACCTCGATGAAGGTCTTCCAGTTGTAGGCGCACTCGTGCAGGTGGGCGCGGTCGAAGACGTAGCCGCTGAAGTCGAGTTGCGCGGCGGCACCCAGGCCAGCCAGGTCGGTGGCGACCTGGCGTCCGTTGTGCTCGAACAACAAGCCGTTCCAGCTCTGCACGGGGTAGTTGCGCAGGTTCAGGCAGGGGTCGTGGTCGAAGTGCGGGGCACCGACCAGGGCGCCATGCAGGTCGTAGGTCCAGCGGTGCAGCGGGCACACCACGTGGCGGCCGGTGTGGCCCCGCCCCTTCAGCATGAGGGCCTGGCGGTGGCGGCACACGTTGGAGATCAGCTCGATGCCGTCCTTCGTGCGCACCAGCGCGCGCCCTTCGCCTTCCTGCGCCAACGCCAGGTGGTCGCCGACCTCGGGCACGGCGAGTTCGTGCCCGAGGTAGCGGGGAGCGTGCTGGAAGATGAGTTCAAGTTCGCGGCGGAACAGGCTCTCATCGAAATAGCTGGATACGGAAAGTTGAGTGCGGCTGCGCTCAAGAGCTTCGAGACTGTTGCTCAGGTCCGACATGATCCGAATGGATCCTCCTCGTCAAGGACATCGACCCTGCCGCCCGGTGGCCCCGCGGGCGACAACGAAAACTGCGGTGAAAAGACTTCGGGCCGGCAGGGGGCCGACCCGAAAGAGGGCGCGATTCTAGCCGTGCCCCCAAAGGCCCCCCGAAGGACGGCGACTCGGGCGTTGAGCGGCACCGGCGCTTGACTAGAATGCTCGGTCATATTTCATCCTCCGAAATGCCGCGCAGCCCCGCCCATCCCCCCAAGGACCCCGCCACCTACGAACAAGCGCTGGCCGAACTCGACCGCCTGGTGGTGCAGATGGAGGGCGGCCAGCTGCCGCTGGACGAGCTGCTGGACGCCTACCGCCGCGGCGCCGAACTGCTGGCCTTCTGCCGGGGCCGCCTGCAGGCTGTGGAAGAGCAGGTGAAGGTGCTGGAAGACGGCCAGCTCAAAGCGTGGGCACCCACATGAATGCAGCGGGCAGTGCCGTGAGCCGTGCCGATTTCAACGCCTGGGCGCAGCAGCAGCTGGCCACGGTGGAGCGCGCGCTCGAGGCCTGGGTGCCGGCCGACACGCCCGCCAGCCTGGGCGTGGCCATGCGCTATGGCGTGCTCGACGGCGGCAAGCGCCTGCGCCCGCTGCTGGTGCTGGCGGCCTGCGAGGCCGTGGCCGGCAGCGGGCCGGCGGCCCTGCGCGCGGCGGTGGCGGTGGAACTCATCCACGCCTACAGCCTGGTGCACGACGACATGCCCTGCATGGACAACGACGTGCTGCGCCGTGGCAAGCCGACCGTGCACGTGAAGTACGGCGAAGCCCAGGCCATGCTGGCCGGCGACGCCATGCAGGCCCTGGCCTTCGAGGTGCTGACGCCGGAACAGGAAACCGGCATGCCGCCCGCGCTGCAGGCCCGGCTGTGCGGGCTGCTGGCAAGGTCGGCCGGCCACGCCGGCATGGCCGGCGGCCAGGCCATCGACCTGGCCAGCATCGGCCGCGCACTGGACGAAGACGCGCTGCGCGACATGCACCGCCGCAAGACGGGCGCCCTGCTGCAGGCCAGCGTGCAGATGGGGGCCGCCTGCGGCCCCTGCAGCGCGCAGGCCTGGCAGGCCTTGGGCGACTACGGCGCGGCCATCGGTCTGGCCTTCCAGGTGGTGGACGACATCCTGGACGTGACGCAGGCCTCGGAAACCCTGGGCAAGACCGCCGGCAAGGACCAGGACCACAACAAACCCACCTACGTCTCGTTGCTGGGCCTGCAGGCCGCGCGCCAGCATGCCGAAGAACTGCGCCAGCAGGCCCACGCGGCGCTGGGCCGCAGCGGCCTGGGCGCTGCAGCGGGCTGGCTGGCCGTGCTGGCCGACAAGGTGGTGGAGAGGGAACACTGAGATGACAACGCTGCTCGAGAAGATCGACTCGCCCGCCGACCTGCGCAAGCTGGGCCGCACCGAACTGCCGCAGCTCGCGCGCGAGCTGCGCAACTTCGTGCTGCACACCGTCAGCCAGACCGGCAACGGCCACCTGGGCAGCAACCTGGGCACGGTGGAACTCACCGTGGCGCTGCACTACGTGTTCAACACGCCCAACGACCGCATCGTCTGGGACGTGGGCCACCAGACCTACCCGCACAAGGTCATCACCGGCCGCCGCGACCGCATGCACACGCTGCGCCAGATCGGCGGCGTGGCCGGCTTCCCCAAGCGCGACGAAAGCGAATACGACACCTTCGGCACCGCGCACAGCAGCACGAGCATCAGCGCCGCCCTGGGCATGGCGCTGGCCAGCAAGCTCAAGGGCGAAGACCGCCGCGCGGTGGCCGTCATCGGCGACGGCGCCATGAGCGCCGGCATGGCCTTCGAGGCATTGAACAACGCCGGTGTCAGCCACGCCGGCATCAACGCCGACATCCTGGTGGTGCTGAACGACAACGACATGTCCATCAGCCCGCCCGTGGGCGCGCTGAACAAGTACCTGGCGCGCCTGATGAGCGGCAACTTCTACGAAGCTGCGCGCCAGGGGGCCAAGGCCGTGCTGAAGAACGCGCCGCCGCTCTTCGAGCTGGCGCGCCGCTTCGAGGAGCACGCCAAGGGCATGGTCGTGCCCGGCACCATCTTCGAGGAATTCGGCTTCAACTACGTGGGCCCCATCGACGGCCACGACCTCGATTCGCTGATTCCCACGCTGGAGAACCTGCGCGCGCGGCGCGGCCCGCAGTTCCTGCACGTGGTCACGAAGAAGGGTTACGGCTACAAGCCCGCCGAAGCCGACCCCGTGAAGTACCACGCGGCTTCGACGAAGTTCAACGTCGACGAAGGTTTCCCGGCGGCCAAGCCCGGCAAGCCCACCTTCACGAACATCTTCGGCAGCTGGCTGTGCGACATGGCCGAGGCCGACCACCGCCTGGTGGGCATCACGCCGGCCATGCGCGAGGGCTCGGGCATGGTCGAGTTCCACAAGCGCTTCCCGGGCCGTTACCACGACGTGGGCATCGCCGAGCAGCATGCCGTCACCTTCGCCGCGGGCCTGGCCTGCGAGGGGCTGAAGCCGGTGGTGGCCATCTACAGCACCTTCCTGCAGCGCGGCTACGACCAGCTCATCCACGACGTGGCGCTGCAGAACCTGCCCGTGGTGTTCGCGCTCGACCGCGCCGGCATCGTGGGTGCCGACGGCCCCACGCACGCCGGCCTGTACGACATCGCCTACGTGCGCTGCATTCCCAACTGCAGCATGCTGGTGCCCAGCGACGAGAACGAGTGCCGCATCGCGCTGACCACCGCCTACCGCCAGAACCACCCCGTGGCCGTGCGTTACCCGCGCGGTGCCGGTGCCGGCGTGGCGGTGGAGAAGGCCTTCAACGAATGGCCCTGGGGCAAGGGTGTGGTGCGCCGCGAGGGCGCCGCGCGCCCCGATCTGCGCACCGGCAAGCGCATCGCCATCCTGGCCTTCGGCACGCTGCTTCACCAGGCCTTGAAGGTGGCCGAGAACCTCGGCGCCACCGTGGCCGACATGCGTTTCGTGAAGCCGCTGGACGCCGACCTGGTGCTGCAACTCGCGCGCACGCACGACGCGCTGGTGACGGTGGAAGAAGGCTGCGTGATGGGCGGCGCCGGCAGCGCGGTGCTGGAATGCCTGGCCGAAGCCGGCGTGATGGTGCCGGTGCTGGTGCTGGGCGTGCCCGATGTCTTCACGGAACACGGCGACCCGGCCAAGCTGCTGGCCATGTGCGGGCTGGATGCCGAGGGCATCGAGAAGTCCATCCTCAAGCGTTTCGGCGCCCGGCCGGCACTGGCCGCGGTGAACGCCTGAACCCGAAGTGCCGGGGCCTGGCCGGCAGCACCGGCCAGGCATTCTTGAGAAGCGAATGCTGTGTTCTCAACCGCGTGACGCTGCGGGCCGGCAAATGCTGTCATCCTTGACGCCCTCATGAACACCCTCACCGACGCCCTGCACATCCCCGACACGCAAAGCGAGCGTGACGACCGCCACCTCGCCATCCAGCGCGTGGGCGTGAAGGACGTGCGCTACCCGCTGCAGATCGAGGTGGCCGGTGCCGTGCAGCAGACGGCCGCGCTGTGGGCGCTGGACGTGGCCTTGCCGGCCGAGAAGAAGGGCACGCACATGTCGCGCCTGATCGCCTGGCTGGACGCGCTGGCGCTTTCGGGCGATGTGCTGGACGCGGCCACGCTGCGCGAGCGGCACGCCGCCATGCTGGACAAGCTGGGCGCCAGCGAAGGCCGCATCGAGGCCGCCTTCAGCTTCTTCATCCGCAAGCGCGCGCCGGTCTCGGGCCTGCAGAGCCTGCTGGACTACCAGGGCCGCTGGATCAGCGAAACCCGCCACAGCCTTGCGCCCGATGGCCAGCCCACTTCGAAGACCTCGGTGTGGGCCGAGGTGGCGGTGCCGGTCAAGAGCCTATGCCCCTGCAGCAAGGAAATCAGCGACTACGGCGCGCACAACCAGCGCAGTCTGGTCACCGTGCGCGTGGAACTGCTGCAGCCCGTGCCCTGGCAGGAACTGGTGCGCTTTGCCGAAGACAGCGCCAGCAGCGAGATCTGGCCGATGCTCAAGCGCCCCGACGAGAAGTGGGTCACCGAGCGCGCCTACGAGAACCCCAAGTTCGTGGAAGACCTGGTGCGCGATGTGGCGCTGCGCCTGAACGGCGACGCGCGCATCGGCCGCTACCGCGTGGATGTGGAGAACTTCGAGTCCATCCACAACCACAGCGCCTACGCGCGCATCGAGCGGAACTAGGCCCTCAGCCGCCGCCGCACAGGTCGTCGATGCGCGCGCCGAGGACCGGCCCGCCGTCTTCCAGGTTCACGTAGCCCACATCGCGCAGGCCGGCGGCCTGCAAGGCCTGCTGCAGAGGTTGCGCTCCTTCGCCCGTCTGGCCGATGGCGGCCTGCGCCGCCGGTGGCAGGAAAGACGCATAAAGCAGGTGCCGCGGCATCAGCCCCGCCACGTGCGTGCGCCAGGCCGCGCCGTGCGCCTGTCGCGCGGCCACGGGGTCGCCGCCATAGAAGTGCCGGCCCAGGCCCTGCCAGAAGGGCGAGGCGCCGCTGTCGTCGCGCAGACCGGGCAGTTCCACGATGAGCTGCTCGCCGTGCAGCGCCCGTTCCGCCTGCAACTGCGTCAGCGCCGCCTGCACCAGCGCGGCCAGGGCCTGCGCCTGTGCTGTGGTGTTCAGCAGCGCGGTGTCGCAGGCGATGTCGGCCAGCTCGCTGGCGCCCGTGAGGTCATGCCCCAGCATCAGCGTGCGCTGGCGGTGGAAGAGGCCCAGCTCTTGCGCCGCGTGTACCGTGGTGCCCAGGCGGTACCACAGGCGCGGCAGCGCCAGGCCGATGCCGGGCACCAGGCGCAGCGTGGCTGCTGGCCGGGGCTCGCCATCAGGGCCGGGTGCGTCCAGCACCAGCAGGTGTTCGCCAGGCGCCGTGGGCAGCGCGAGCGGGCGGCCCAGCCAGGCGGCCAGCTGGGGCAGGTCGGCAGCGCTGGCCGGGCGGGCTGCGCCTGGGGGCAGCAGGGGCTTCATGCGGCGGCCTCCGGCAGCGCGGCGGCACGCAGGGGCTGGCCGGGCTCGGTGCGCAGCAGCGCCTGGTCGGCTGCGGCCAGCGGCAGGCTGTTTCCCTCGGCGGGCGCACGGCGCAGCACGGCGCGGAAGTCGCCACGCCGTGTGCCGGCCAACAGGTGCCAGGGTGCACCACTGGCATCGGGGGCCGCCTGCGCCTGCGCTTGAGGCTGAGCCTGAGATGGGGCCTGCACCACCCGGCGTCGCGACCGCCGCACACTGGCCAGCATGGCCACGCGCGCATCGACGATGGGGCCGCCGTCGAAGATGTCGACATAGGTCTCGGTGTCGAAGCCCTCATCCAGCAGGATGGAAAACGGCAGCTCGGCCACCGGGTGCAGCTGGCCGATGGCCCACTGCGCTTCTTCGGGCAGCAGCGGCACGTAGATGGGGCTGTGCGGCATCAGCTCGGCAATGAAGGCCTTGCTGCGGCCGCCGGTGAGCTGTTCGATCTGCGGGTAGTCCATGTCGAAGAAGCGCCGGCCCACGGCGTCCCAGAAGGGGCAGCGGCCGCTGTCGTCGGCCAGGCCCGGGCTTTCGGCGGCGATGCGGTCCGAGAAACGCTCGGCGAACTCCGCGATGAAGAGCAGCCGTGCGCGTGAGAGCAGCTGCGGCGCCAGCGTGTTTTCATACGCCGGCTCGATGTAGAAGCTGGTGAGCAGCGTGTAGCCGGTGAGGTCGTGGCACAGGTGCAGGGTGTGGATGCGGTTGCTCGCACCCAGAGCGGGGCTGGCGTGCACCACCATCTCGTTGCGGTAGGTGTAGAAGCGGTCGGCGAAGCCGGCGCTGGTGGCGATGCCGCTGGTGCCCACCACGCGGCCCTGGGCGGTGTCTTCCAGCACGAAGAGGTAGGTTTCTTCGCCGCTGCTGTCGTCGGCGCTGCTGAAGGCCTGGGCCGAGCGCTGCAGCTTGTCCAGCAGCAGGGCGCGGTCGGCCGGCAGCGTGGTGATGCCGGTGGCGCTGGCAGCGGCGAAACGTTCGATGTCGTCCAGGTCTTGCGGCGTGGCCGCGCGCAGCAGCAGGTGTTCGGGGTTCATGGGTTTTCCTCGTGAACTTGCCAGGCGGCGGCGCGCTGGCTGCGCTCGTCGCGCGGGGTGCGGCCGTAGCGCGCGCGGTAGGCGTTGCTGAAATGCGAGCCGGAACTGAAGCCGCAGCCCAGCCCGATCTGCAGGATGGACTGGCTGGTCTGCTGCAGCAGCCGCCGCGCGCGCGCCAGGCGCAGTTCGGCGTAGTAGCGGCTGGGCAGTTCGTCCAGGTGCTGCTTGAACAGGCGTTCCAGCTGGCGGCGCGACACGCCCACCAGCTGCGCAATGTCTTCGGTGGGCAGCGGCTCGCCCAGGTTGGCCTCCATCAGCGCCACGGCCTCGGCCAGCTTGGGGCTGGCCAGGCCGGTGCGTGCGGCCACGGGGGTGCGCTGGCGTTCGTCGGGCGCACGCAGCCGCTCCAGGCCGAAGTGCGCCAGCAGCGCCTGGCCCGCGCGCTCCCCATGGCGGCGGCCCAGCCAGGCCAGCAGCAGGTCGAGGCTGGCGGTGCTGCCGGTGCAGCTGAGGCGCTGGCGGTCGATTTCGTAGACGTTGCTGGACACCACCACGTCGGCATGCTGCTCGGCCAGCTGTGGACCCAGCGCCCAGTGCAGCGTGGCGCGGTGGCCGCCCAGCAGCCCGGCCTGGGCCAGCACCGCCGCGCCGCTGCCGATGCCGCCCAGCGTGGCGCCGGCACTCGCGTGGCTGCGCAGGAAGGCGTGCAGCGGCGCGTGGCCATCGCGCACGGGCTCGGGCAGCGGCAGCTCGCTCAGCACGAACACGGCATCCAGCGGCGGGGCGTCGGCCAGGCCGTGTGCGGGCTGCACCAGGGTGCCGCAGGCGGCGCGCACGCTGCGGCCGTCCAGGCTGAGCGTCAGCGCCTGGTAGGCAGCGGCCGCGCGCCCTGGGCCCGCGAACGCCGGCGCCGGGGAAGCCGCCGGCGTCGGCCCCAGGTCGTCCAGCACCGCATTGGCGGCGGCCAGCGCATCCATGGCCCCCCCCAGCGACAGCAGCGAAAAGCGCGGCAGCAGCACGAAGCCGTGGCGCTGGACGGCAGGGTTCACGCAGGCTTCACTTCTTCTTCAGCTCGGCGCCATAGATGTCGAAGCTGAAGTACTTGTCGTTCAGCTTCTTGTAGGTGCCGTCGGCGCGCATGGCGGCCAGTGCGGCGTTCATGGCGGCCAGCAGGGCGGTGTCGCTCTGGCGCAGCGCGATGCCGGCGCCCACGCCGAAGAAGGCCGGGTCGTCGTAGCTGGGGCCGCGGAAGGCGTAGCCCTGGCCCTTGGGCGTTTTCAGGAAGCCCTGGTCGGCGGCCACCACGTCGGCCAGCGTGGCGTCGATGCGGCCGCTCACGAGGTCGAGGAACACGTCGTCCTGCTTGCTGTAGCGCACGATCTCGGCTTCCTTGAAGGTGGCGGTGGCGAAGCGGTCGTGGATGGTGTTGCGCTGCACACCCAGGCGCCGGCCCTTCAGCCCGGCGGGCGTGGCCTCGAACCTGGCGTCGGCGCGCGTCACCACGCGGGCCGGGGTCTGGTAGTACTTGTCGGTGAAGGCCACCACCTTCTGGCGCTCGGGCGTGATGCTCATCGAGGCGACGATGGCGTCGACCTTCTTCGCGCGCAGCGCGGGAATCGTGGCGTCGAACTCCATCTTCACCTGCGTGCAGCTCACCTGCAGGCGGCGGCAGATCTCGGCGGCGATGTCGGCGTCGAAGCCGACGATGCGGCCATCGGGCGCCACGCTGCTGAAAGGCGGGTAGCCGCCTTCCATCGCCAGGCGCAGCGTTTTCGGCAGGCCGGGTGCGGCCTGGGCCAGGGCGCCCACGGCCAGGGGCAAGAGCGTGGCGAAGACGGCGGTGCGGAGGAAGGCGCGGCGCGGCATGGTGTTCCTTGGTGGCGTGGAGGGTGGCGGTTCAGGGCTTGGCGGCGCCCGCACCTGTGGGCGCGAGCGGCACGTACAGCGGGCGCTGCACGCGCACCGGCACGATATCCAATCTCACGCCGGCCACCGTCACGGCCGTGGGTTGCAGCGTCAGCCAGCCGCGGGTGCCCTCGTCCACCCACAGGCGCCATTCGAAGCCGAGCTCGGGCGCGGGGTCGTCGGCCGCTGGCAGCGCCGCGAAGGCCAGGCCGCGGGCTTCGCGCTGGTCGCTGTCCACCAGCTGGGCCAGGGCCTGCACGAGGCGGCCTTCGGCCAGCAGCTCGGTGATGAAGATGGGGCCGCTGTGGTACCCACGGTGCCCGGCTGCCAGAGGCTGCAGCAATTGCGCGCGCAGCGCCGCGGGCGGCGGCTGCACCACCCGCTGCTCGAGGTGGAAGCGGTCGCCGCTTTGCAGCCAGTGCAGCGTGGCGCCGGCCAGGTTGAAGGCGGGCAGCTGTGCGTTGCGCGTGGCCTGGGTGAGGTCGGCCACCAGCACGCCGCTGCGGCCCAGGGCTTCCACCGTGTCGCCCTGGAAGAGGGCGGCCGAGTCTTCTTCCACGCCCACGCCCAGCACCAGGCCCTGGGCCTGCATCAAGGGCAGCAGCCGGGCAATGCGGCCACGGCGGATGAAGTGCTGGTCCACCAGCACCTGCGCGGGCAGGAAGCCGAAGCCTTGCGCCCATTCCTGGCCTTCGCGCAGCCGGCCTTTCATCACCGCCAGCGGGTCGGGCGCATCGCGGAAGGCCACGGCGCTGAGCACCGCTGCGCCCGAGCTGGTGCCGGCCACCACGCCGCCGCGCTGCCACACCTGGCGCACGGCCTGCAGCAGCGGGCTGTCCTGCCCGCCGGGGCGCAGCGCGCTCAGCAGCCGTTCTTGCGCGCCGCCGCTGAAGAACACACCGCGGCAGCCGCGCACGGCTTCCAGCCAGCGTTCGCTGCGCACTTCGGCGGCCACGTCCTGCCCGGCGATGCGCGGCGAAACACGCACATGCACCGTCTTCGCGCCATGGCGGGCCAGATTGGCGCTGATGCTGGCGGCGCTGGCGTCGGGGTCGCCGGCAGCGGTGGCGAAGACCGAAAAACACGCACCGCGCCCACCGGCCAGTTGCACCAGGCGTGACCACACGGCGTGGTTGTTGTCCTGCAAGGCGCCGCCGATGGCCACCGTGATGCCTTGCGCCTGCGCGCTGCCGGCGGCCACACACAGCCCCAGCCCCAAGGCCACGGCCGAGGCCCAGCGGGCGAAGGTGCGCAAGACCCGAGGGATCAGCGGGACACCCGGGGAAAGCCTCGGGAAGCAGGGCAGCGAGACCCGGGCGAACCGGGCTGAGCGGGCAGGGCGGAGGCGGCAGCGTGGCATGGCCGCCATCTTGTCATCTGGAACACCACAGGGCCGCGCGCGAACTTGGGGCCAAGCGACGCCAACTTGCCTGCGCGCGACGGCTGCTCCAGCCGCCCATAGGCAAGCCCGAAGCGGCTGCCTAGAGTGAATTTCAGGCCGCCGCTGGTGGCGCGCCGCACCCACCCGACCCGGCCACGAAGGAAGACCCTGCATGAGCAAGACGAACCCGCCACCGCATCCCAAGCCGCTGCGCCGCCAGCCTCTGGCCCTGGCCGTGCTGGCGCTGCTGGCGGCCCAAGGCGCTGCTGTTCATGCACAGACGGCGGCGCCCGCGACCGCTGCAGCCGCCCCGGCGCCGCAGCGCATCGAAGTCACCGGCTCCAGCATCAAACGGCTGGATGGCGAAACCGCACTGCCCGTGGAAACGCTGCGCCGTGCCGACATCGACAAGATCGGCGTCACCACCGCCGCCGAACTGCTGCAGAAGCTGACCGCCAACGTCGGCGGCCTGACCGACGGCGCCAGCATCAGCGACCAATCCGGCGCGCAGCGCGGCTTCAACGGCGCCAACCTGCGCGGCCTGGGTGTCTCCAGCACGCTGGTGCTGCTGAACGGCCGCCGCCTGGCCAACTTCGCGAGCCCCGGCGACAACGCCGGCGTCGACCTGAACAACATCCCCTCGGGCGCCATCCAGCGCGTGGAAGTGCTGAAGGACGGCGCCAGCGCCATCTACGGCACCGACGCCATGGGCGGTGTCATCAACTTCATCACGCGCAAGGACTACCAGGGCGCCGACTTCGGCCTCTACACCCTGGCCACGCAGGAAGGCGGCGCCGGCAAGACGGCGCTGAACGCCTCGGCCGGCTTCGGCGACCTGAACACCGACGGCTTCAACGTCTTCGCCGCCATCGACCTGCAGAAGCTGCAGGCCCTGCGCTCCAGCGAACGCCAGTTCATCCAGGACTACGACCTGCCCGGCCGCCTGGGCCCGCAGCTTTCCAGCAACCCCTTCCCGGCCAACGTCGACCTCACGGCCGCGCAGCTGACCACGCTGAACAACTTCGTGCTCGCCAACCCCGGCACGGCGCTGCGAGGCACCGGCCCCAACGGCACCTGGCAGCCGCGCGTGCCCGGCAGCTCGGCGCGCCGCGTGAACTTCGCCAAGGCCACCTGCACGGGTGGCGCGAACCCGAACTCGGTGACGCCCACCTCGCTGGGCGGCACCGAGGGCTGCGCCTACAACTACATGGGCGACACCGAGATCTACCCGAAATCGGAGAAAGCCAACTTCATCGGGCGCGCCACCTTCCGCCTGGGTGCCGACCACCAGCTCTTCATCGAGGCGCTGGCCAGCCGCACCGAAACCGACTACGCCGCCTCGCCGGCCACCTCGGGCAACATCGCTGCCAGCGTGGGCATCACGCTGCCGGCTTCGCTGCAGGCCGTCACGGGCATCACCACGCCGGTGGCCTTCCGCTTCCGCCTTTCCGATGCCGGCGGCCGCACCAGCCGCGTGGAAAGCGAAGCCACGCGCCTGGTGGTGGGCGTCAGCGGCATCGTCGCCGGCTGGGACTACGACGCCGCGCTGAACCGCAGCGTGAACAAGGCCACCGACGAGAACCTGTCGGGCTGGGTCTCGAACAGCCGCCTGCGCGCCGGCATTGCCAACGGCAGCTACAACCCCTTCGCGCCGGCCACCGCGGCGGGTAAGGCTTTCATCACTTCCATCCAGCTCACGGGTGCGGCGCGCATCGCCGAAGGCACCACCACGGTGGTGGACGGCAAGCTCTCGCGCGCCATCGGCCGCCTGGCCGGTGGCGAGATGGTGCTGGCGCTGGGCGCCGAAGCGCGCAAGGAAGAAACCGAGTTCCGTTCGACCGACGTGCTGAAGAGCAACGACGTCGTCGGTGACCGCTCGACCTCGGGCGCGCTGCTGGCCGACACGCGCCACAGCCGCGACGTGCAGGGCGCCTATGCCGAGCTGGTGGCGCCCTTCACGAAACAGTGGGAAGGCCAGTTCGCGCTGCGCCAGGACCGCTACGAAGGCGTGTTCGATGCCGCGACCAACCGCACCTCGCCCTCGCTCAACAGCACCAACCCCAAGCTGGGCCTGAGCTACCGGCCCAACCGCACGCTGCTGGCCCGCGCTTCCTTCGGCACGGGTTTCCGCGCGCCTTCCATCTCGGAGATGTTCCGCCCGGTGCGCGCCGGCATCACTGCCAGCTTCGTGCGCGACCCGGTGTCGGGCGAGATCGGCCAGCTGCCGGTGGACCGCTTCTCGAACCCCGAGCTGCAGCCCGAGAAGAGCAAGCAGTTCAACATCGGCTTCGTGTTCGAACCTTCGCGCAGCTGGAGCGGCAGCGTGGACTTCTGGTCCATCCGCAAGACGAACATCATCTCGGAAATCGGCGAAGAGACGATCTTCGGCAACCCCGTCTACTACAACGACCCGGCCATCGTCAGCCGCTTCTCCGACGGCTTCGTCAACGTCATCACGGTGAAGAAAGAGAACCGCGGCCGGCTCAACACCGCGGGCGTGGACCTCTCGCTGCGCTGGAGCGGCGAGACCGGCGCCTGGGGCCGCTTCGGCGCCAGCGTGGCTGGCACGCTGGTCACCGAATACAAGTTCAGCACCGACCCGCGTTCGCCGCTGGTCGATGGCCTGGGCCGCTTCCGCGACGACAAGGCCGTGCAGAAGTGGCGCCACAAGCTGAACATCGACTGGGACTTCCAGAACCTCGGCCTGAGCCTGGGCAACACCTTCCTCTCGGGCTACCGCGACCAGAACGTGGAAGGCCTGGCCGCACCCGAGTGGAACAACCGCGACGTGAAGGCCTATTCGCTGTGGGATGTGACCGGCAGCTACCGCTTCAGCGAGCGCCTGCGCCTGCGTGCCGGCGTGCTGAACCTGCTGGACACCGCGCCGCCTTTCACCAACCAGTCGCGCTACTTCCAGGTGACCTGGGACCCGACCTACGGCGACCCGCGCGGCCGCAGCTACTACCTGAACCTGCAGTACAGCTTCAAGTAAAGGCCGGCCGCCCGCGCAGCGGGCACGCCCGGCCCGAAGGCCCCCTGCGGACACGCCCCGGTGTGTCTGCCGGGGGCCTTTTCCATGCTGCGGGGCCGCTGGGCGTGACGCAGGTCACATCTGGAAACCCTTGTAGGAATTTGCCTGACAAGCCGGCTGGAGAAACGCGGACTCCAGCCACGGAGATGGGCTGATGTTGCATCCCACTTCCGACTTCTACAGTTCGTTTCATCGGCTGGCCCTCACCAGCTACCACAGACCACCCCAGACACCCCGACGGAGCAGCCCCATGAACACCGACCAGATCCTTGCCGAGATTCGCGAAGCCAACCTGTCCTACCTGATGCTGGCGCAGAGCCTGGTGCGCGCCGACAAGGAGCAGGCCCTGTTCCGCCTGGGCGTGAGCGAAGAGACGGCCACGCTGATCGGGAGCCTGACCCCGGCGCAGATGATGAAGGTGGCCACCGGCAACACGCTGCTGTGCCGCTTCCGCATGGACGACGACATGGTGTGGAACCTGCTCACCAACCACGGCAAGGGCGCTGCCAACGACGGCATGAGCCGCCTGCACGCTTCCATCTTGATGGCCGGCCGCCACCAAGAAGCCGCCTGACTTTGGCCCCCCGAGGGGGGCGAGTCGGACGTTGAACAGTCCTTGAGGACTGTTCATCGCCAACGAGCGACAGCGGCGTCTCCGCCGCTGGCTCTTGCGACGGCCCGGCAGAGCCGGTTCCGCGCCAGGGACTTGATCAAACCAATACACATCACAGGACGGAGAACACACCATGGCCCGCAGCAAGAGCATCCTCACCGAAGCCAAGCAGATCGAGCGTGCCGTCACGCTCATCAACCTCGGCGCGCGCCTGCAGGTGCTGGAAAGCGAAACCGACCTGAGCTACGAGCGCCTGCTGCGCCTGTACAAGGAAGTGGCGGGCAAGAGCCCCAGCAAGGGCCAGCTGCCGTTCTCCACCGACTGGTTCATGACCTGGCAGCCCAACATCCACTCGAGCCTGTTCCTGAACATGCACGAGTACCTGAACAAGACCGCCGCGCTGGACGAGATCGACACCGTCATCAAGGCCTACCAGCTCTACCTGGAACAGATGCAAGCCCAGGGCCTGGAGCCGCTGCTGAGCGTGACGCGCGCCTGGCGCCTGGTGAAGTTCGTCGACAACGGCATGCTCACGATGACGGCCTGCAGCAAGTGCGGCGGCCACTTCGTCACCCACCCGCACGAGATCGCCCGCCACTACGTGTGCGGCCTGTGCAACCCGCCGGCACGCGCTGGCAAGGGCAAGCTCGCCGGCAGCCTGGGCCAGGGCTGCAGCCACGACCGCGCCGACCATGCTCACTGAGCCCGCGCAGACGCCCATTTCTTCACGAAACCTGCAGCCGGCACGCTGCAGCCGCCGAACCTCTGGTCGATAACCAGCTCATTCGATTTGTTCATTGCTCGTCTCCTCCTGGCACAGATCTCTGTGCTTTCCAGCGGGTCCTTCGGGGCCCGCTTTTTTTGTGCCGGCCTTGCTTGAGCTGGCCTTGCGCGCCACCACCCGCTCAGCACCGCACCAGGCGCAGCAGCCGGCCAAGCGCCGAGCAAGGCCGCTGGCGTGCCGTTTATCGGGGCTTGGGCCCCGCGCCGCACTTCCACACTCGAAGGCACCATGCCTGTCGTTCCTGCAAGCGCTGATGAAGCTGCGCCCCCAGCCGCGCCTGCGCTGCGGCGTGAGGCCTGGCCTGCGCGGCTGGCGCGCAGCCTGCCCTGGCCGGTGCCGGCCCTGCTGGTCTGGTGCGGCGCCTGGCTGCTGTGGCTGGCGCTGGCCCGTGCCGGGCTGAACCCGGCCTGGGCCTTCGCCGCTGCGCTGGGGGCCAGCGGTGCCGCAGCCCTGGCCTGCCAGGGGCGCTGGCGGCGCGGCATCGCGGCGGCGGGTTTTCCACTGTCTGCCTTTGCGCTGGGGGCGGCGGGAGGCCTGCCGCCCTGGGTGTGGCTGCTGCTGCTGCTGCCGGTGCTGGCGCTCTACCCGCTGCGCGCCTGGCGCGACGCGCCGCTGTTCCCCACCCCGGCCGATGCCCTGCAGGGCCTGGATGCGCTCGTGGGCACGCCGGCCAAGGTGCTGGACGCCGGCTGCGGCCTCGGCCACGGCCTGGTGGCGCTGCAGCGCCTGTGGCCGCAGGCCCGCTGCAGCGGTGTGGAGTGGAGCCCCTTGCTGGCGCTGGCCGCGCGCTGGCGCTGCCGCCAGGCGCACATCCGCCGCGGCGACATGTGGGCCAGCTCGTGGGCCGGCCACGACCTCGTCTACCTCTTCCAGCGCCCCGAGAGCATGGCGCGCGCCCATGCCAAGGCCCAGGCCGAACTGGCGCCCGGGGCCTGGCTGGTGAGCCTGGAGTTCGAGGTGCCCGGCGTGCCCCCCGTGGCCTGCCTGGAAGGCCCGGGGCGCCGGCCGCTGTGGGTGTACCAGCCGGTGCCGGCACGGCACCCCTCAACCTGGCCGGCAGGCGGCCGATAAACCACCCAAGTTCAACCCCGGCCCTCGGGCCGCAAGCGGCCTCTTCGCGGATCACTCCTCATGTTCGTCATCATCGGTTGGGTCGTCGTGATGGGTTGCGTCTTCGGGGTGTTCATCGCCCACGGCGGCAACATGGGCCCCATCCTGAAGGCGCTGCCCTGGGAAATGGCCATGATCGGCGGTGCCACGCTGGGCGCCTTCCTGGTGAACAACCAGATGACGGTCATCAAGGCCACCATCGCCGGCGCCTTGAGCTGCTTCAAGGGCAACAAGTACACCAAGGCGCGCTACATGGAGCTGCTGGCGCTGCTGTTCGACATCCTGCAGAAGGCGCGCAAGGAAGGCCTGATGTCCATCGAGAAGGACGTCGAAGACCCGCACAGCAGCCCGCTGTTCCAGAAGTACCCCAACGTCGGCAACGACCACCACGTCACCGAGTTCATCACCGACTACCTGCGCATGATGGTCTCGGGCAACCTGAATGCGCACGAGATCGAGTCGCTGATGGACAGCGAGATCGAGACCCACCACCACGAGGCCCACGCGCCCGTGGCCGCCATCCAGCGCGTCGCCGGCGGCCTGCCGGCGTTCGGCATCGTGGCGGCCGTGCTGGGCGTGATCAAGACCATGGGCAGCGTGGGCCAGCCGCCCGCGGTGCTGGGCGCCATGATCGGCTCGGCCCTGGTGGGTACCTTCCTGGGCATCTTGCTGGCCTATGCCTTCGCCGAGCCCATGGCCGGCCTGCTGGAGCAGAAGGTCGAGGAAAGCGGCAAGGAACTGCAGTGCATCAAGACCACGCTGCTCGCCAGCATGCAGGGCTACGCCCCGCAGGTGGCCATCGAGTTCGGCCGCAAGGTGCTGCTGTCGACGGTTCGCCCTACCTTCGCCGAACTCGAAGGCCATGTAAAGGGCAAGAAATGACGACCCCCAGGCTTGTCGCTACGCGCCTTCGCCACCCCCCGAGGGGGCTCATGCAGCGGCCCGGCAAAGCCGGTTCCGCGCATGGCCTTGGTCGGTCACGCTGAGGACGCCACACCATGGCCGGAGATGCCAAAAAGCTGCAGCCGATCATCATCAAGCGCGTCAAGAAGGGCGGGCATGCCGCGCATGGCGGCGCGTGGAAGATCGCCTATGCCGACTTCGTGACGGCCATGATGGCCTTCTTCCTGCTGATGTGGCTGCTGGGCAGCACCACCGAGGGCGACAAGAAGGGCATTGCCGATTACTTCGGCAGCCCGCTGAAGCTGGCGCTGATGCATGGCGGCAGCGGTTCGGGCGATTCCTCGCATGTCATCAAGGGCGGGGGTCAGGACCTCACGCGCAGCACCGGGCAGGTCAAGCGTGGCGAGACCGAGGCGCAGCGCGCCACCGTCAACATCCACCAGCTGAAGGAACAGCAGATGCGGGCTGAGATCGCGCGGCTCGAGAACCTGCGCGAGAAGATCGAGAACAAGATCGCCGCCAACCCCAAGCTGGAAGGCCTGGGCAAGCAGATCCTGCTGGAGATGACGCGCGACGGCCTGCGCATACAGATCGTCGACGCCGAGGGCCGCCCCATGTTCGCCAGCGGCAGCCCCGTGGTGCAGCCCATGATGCGCGAGGTGCTGCGCGAGCTGGGCGGGCTGCTGGGCGAGGTGCCCAACCGCCTGACGCTGGAAGGCCACACCGATGCCATACCCTTCGGCAGCACCGAGCGCGGCTACAGCAACTGGGAGCTCAGCAGCGACCGCGCCAACGCCTCGCGCCGTGAACTCATCATGGGCGGCCTGCCCGACGACCAGGTGCTGCGTGTGCAGGGCCTGGCCGCCAGCAACCCTTTCGACCGCCGCGACCCGGCCTCGCCGGCCAACCGGCGCATCAGCATCGTGGTGATGACGCGTGAGGCCGAGGAAGCGCTCTTCCGCGCCACCCCCGAGCTGGCCGAACCCGCCCCGACCTCGCCTGCGCAGGAAGGCCCGACCGCGCCCTCAAGTCCGCCGCCGGCCCTCCGATAAACCCCTCAATCCCCACCCGCCGAGGTTCCTTTTCATGAGCACGCCCACCGATCTGAAGTTCCTCATCGTCGATGACTTCTCCACCATGCGCCGCATCGTGCGCGGGCTGCTCAAGGAAATGGGCTGCAACAACGCCGACGAAGCGGAAGACGGTGCCGTGGCCCTGGGCATGCTGAAGACGCAGAAGTACGACTTCGTGGTGTCCGACATCAACATGCCCAACATGAACGGCTTCGAGCTGCTGAAGGCCGTGAAGGCCGAAGACAGCCTCAAGCACATCCCCGTGCTGATGGTGACGGCCGAGGCGCGCAAGGAAGACATCGTGCTCGCGGCGCAAAGCGGTGCTGCTGGCTACATCGTCAAGCCCTTCACGAAAGCGACGCTGGAAGAGAAGGTGCAGAAGATCCTGCAGAAGCTGGCCGCCACCGCCTGAACAACCCCGCCGCACGGAGCAACAAGATGAAGATGGAAGACATTGGGGCGCTGAAACCCGCTGAGCCACAGGTTGTGTCACCTGAGGTATTCCAGCAGATCGGCTCGATCACGCGCCTGCTGCACGACACCATGCAGCAGCTGGGCGTGATGCCCAAGCTGCAGGTGGCGGCCGACGGCATTCCGGATGCGCGCAGCCGCCTGACCTACATCGCCCAGAAGACCGCGGCTGCGGCCGACAAGGTGCTGAACTCGGTGGACGAGGCCAAGGCCGACCATGCCGCCATCAGCGCCGCCACGCGCGAGATGGCCGCTGCCATCGTCGCCAACCCGGTGAAGGCCGTGGCCAGCGGCGCGGTGCTGAATTTCGTGCAGGACGTCGAGGCCCGCACCGCGCGCATCGACGCCCACCTCACCGACATCATGATGGCGCAGGACTTCCACGACCTCACCGGCCAGGTGGTGGCCAAGGTGGTGGGCCTGGCCAACGAGCTGGAAGACAGCCTGGTGAAGCTGCTGGTGAGCGTGGTGCCGCCCGAGCAGCGCGAGAAGGTCGACCCCAATGTGCTCAACGGCCCGGTGGTGAACGCCGAAGGCCGCACCGACGTGGTGACGAACCAGGGCGAGGTCGACGACCTGCTGGCCAGCCTGGGGTTCTAGCCCTTCTTCGTTGCTTCTCTACCGTCGAGTCCGGAGTTGTACATGCTGACGCGCCTGTTTTCCCTTTCTGTCGGCGCCCGTCTCGCCCTCATCGTGGTGATGGCCTCGGTGGCGATACTCCTGGTGGCAGGCCTGGGCCTGCTGGGCCTGCACAAGGCCACCGCGGGGGCTGCCGTGGTCACCGGCCAGCACCTGCCGGCCGTGGTGGAACTGGGCCAGCTGCGTGCCAGCGTGGGCAACCTGCGGCGCTTCGAGAAGGACATGTTTCTCTACACGGGCGACATCGTCCAGATCGAGAAGTACTGGCCGCGCTGGCAGAAGACCCTGGCCGAGGCCAAGGGCTCGGTCAAGACCCTGGAGCCGCTGGTGGGCGCCGAATCGCTGCCCGCCCTGAAGAAGGTGGAAGAAAGCCTGGCGGGCTACGGCCTCGGCTTCGAAGGCGTGGCGCAGCGCCTGATGCGTGGCGAGTTCGCCGACGCCACGATTTCGAATGCCGCGATGGAGCCCCTGAAGGGCGGCATCCGCGCGCTGGACGAACAACTGGCCGTGCTGAAGACCAACACCGAAGCCGCTGCCGCTGCTGAAAGTCAGGCGCTGGCAGCGCTGCAGACGCGCCAAAGGCTGCTGCAGAGCGGCATCGTGCTGCTCACGCTGCTGGGGCTGGTGTCGCTGGCCTGGGGCCTGGTGCGCAGCATCACGAAGCCGCTGGCCGCGGCCTCGGCCGCACTGGCCCGCCTGTCGGATGGCGACCTCACCCAGGTCATCGATGTGCAGGGGCGCGACGAGCTGGCGCAGATGATGCAGCGCCTGAGCCAGACCCAGCGTTCGCTGCACGACCTGGTGCAGGCCATCCAGGGCAACGCCAAGAGCGTGGCCATCGCCAGCACGGAAATCGCCCACGGCAATGCCGATCTCTCCGCCCGCACCGAACGCCAGGCCGCCAGCCTGCAGCAGACGGCCGCCGCGATGGAGCAGCTGACCGCCACCGTCACCGCCGGCGCCAGCACCGCGAAGCAGGCCAATGGCCTGGCGCAGGCCGCCAGCGAAAGTGCCCGTGAGGGCGGCGCGGTGGTGGCCGATGTCGTGAAGACCATGTCCGACATCCAGGCCTCGAGCCGCCGCATCGCCGACATCACCTCGGTCATCGACAGCATCGCCTTCCAGACCAACATCCTGGCGCTGAACGCGGCCGTCGAGGCGGCGCGCGCCGGCGAGCAGGGCCGCGGCTTTGCCGTGGTGGCCAGCGAGGTGCGCACCCTGGCGCAGCGCAGTGCGGAAGCGGCGCGTGAGATCAAGGGCCTGATCGGCGCCTCGGTCGACCGCGTCGAGGCCGGGCACACGCTGGTGCAGAAGGCCGGCGGCACCATCGAGCAGGTGGTGCTGCAGGTGCGGCGCGTGACCGACCTCATGGGTGACATCAACGCCGCCGCCAGCGAGCAGCAGCAGGGCATCTCGCAGGTGGGGCAGGCCGTCTCCCAGCTCGACCAGGCGACGCAGCAGAACGCCGCACTGGTGGAGGAAAGCGCGGCCGCTGCTGACAGCCTGCGCCTGCAGGCCGAGCGGCTGAGCCAGGCCACCGCGGCCTTCCGGCTGAGCAGCGCCTAGCCGGGCCGATCGCGGGGCGCGCAGCCTCTGGCCGGCAGCGGCTCAGCCGCCGAAACGCCAGCTCGAGACGGTCCAACCGGTCCAGGCCATCACCTCGTGATAGACGGTGGTGGCCTCTTCGGTTTCTGCGGCGCCCAGCGCCATCATCAATGGCAGCAGGTGGTCTTCCTGGGGGTGCGCGGTGCGGGCCGAAGGCGCCTGGGCCCAGCGCTGCAGGCGGGCCGTGCGTTCGGCGGGCGGGTGTTGCTCCAGCGTGTCGTGCAGCCAGGCGTCGAAGGCGGCCGAGGGCGCCATGGCGGCCGGTCCGCGCAGCCGCAGGTTGTGGAAGCTCAGGCCGCTGCCCACGATGAGCACGCCCTCGTCGCGCAGCGGCGCCAGCGCGCGGCCTGCGGCCAGGTGCTCGGCCGGGTCGTAGCCGTGCTTCAGTGAAAGCTGCAGCACCGGCACCTCGGCCTGCGGGTACATCACGGCCAGGGGCGCGAAGCTGCCGTGGTCGTAGCCGCGTTCGGCGTCCAGCGCCGCCGCGATGCCCGCGCCCTGCAGCAGGGCGCTGATGCGTTGTGCCAGCGCCGGGGCGCCGGGCGCGGGGTAGCGCACGCGGTAGGTGTGCTCGGGGAAGCCGAAGTAGTCGTAGACCATGCCCGGCTGCGCCGCGGCCATGGCGGTGAACACAGGCGCTTCCCAGTGGCCCGAGATGCACAGCACCGCGCGCGGCGGCCCGCCGTGGCGCGCCGCCACATCGGCCGCCAGGGCCTGCAGCGAGGTGGCCAGCGGCGCCATGGCCTCGCGCATCTCTGCCAGCCAGGGCCAGGGGCCGCCGCCGTGCGAAATGAAGTAGGCTGGCAGGCGGTGGGTGGGGCGGGTGTCCATGGGGGCGTTCTCCGGGGGCGGGGGCGTGCTTTTCTCACGCCCAGGCAGCCCAGTGTCGCGCTGCGCGGGGCCTTCGGGGTTCAGGGCCGCTGCACGCAGCGCTGCAGTGCGGCGAACACCTTCGCCTTTCCGCCGCTTATCGCGCTCAAGTCGTGAAGGGGGCCGGGCACCATCGCTGGGCTCCTACCCGGGGCTGCCAGCGCCATGTCCGACTCCGACCAAGACCGCCAGTTACCCGCCACCGAACGCAAGCTCAAGAAAGCGCGCGAGGACGGCCAGGTTGCGCGCTCGCGCGACCTCGACCACTTTGCCGCGCTCGGTGCGGCAGTGGCCGTGCTGGCCGCGGCCGCGCCCCTGCTCACGGGCTGGATGGGTGAGCTGATGGCGCAGGGCCTGCGCTTCGACGCCCCCAGCGTGCAGAACCCGCAACTGATGCTGGAGCGCCTAGGCGACCAGACCTTGCGCCTGCTGGCCGTGCTGGGCCCGCTGTTCGGCGTGATGGTGGTGGTGGCCCTGGCCAGCGGCCTGCTGGCTGGCGGCTGGAACTTCACGATGAAGGCGCTGGAGCCCAAGTTCGAGAAGATCAACCCGCTGGCCGGCCTGCAGCGCCTGTTTTCCATCGACCAGATGACCCAGACCCTCAAGGCCTGCCTGCTGGCGCTGCTGCTGGGCGTGCTGGGCGCGCTGTACCTCTGGCAGCAGTGGGCCTCGCACGTGGCCATGCTGGCCATGCCGCTGCCCACCGCGCTGGGCAGCGCGGGCACGCTGCTGCGCAACGGCCTGCTGCTGCTGGTGGGCCTGATGGCCGCGTTCGCGCTGGTGGATGTGCCGCTGCAGCGCTTCATGCTGGGCCGCCGCCTGCGCATGAGCGTGCAGGAACTGAAGCAGGAACACAAAGAGACCGAGGGCAACGCCGAGACCAAGGGCCGCATGCGCGCCAAGATGCGCGAGCTGGCCAACCGCCGCATGCTGGCCGCGGTGCCGCAGGCCGACCTGGTGGTGATGAACCCCACCCACTTCGCCGTGGCGCTGAAGTACGACGAAAACGCGATGGGTGCGCCCCGCGTGGTGGCCAAGGGCGCCGACCTGCTGGCCTTCAAGATCCGCGACCTCGCCAAGGAGCACCAGGTGCCCGTGCTGCAGGCGCCGCCGCTGGCGCGTGCGCTGTATGCCCACACCGAGGTGGACCAGGAGATCCCCGCCCGCCTCTTCAGCGCCGTGGCGCAGGTGCTGGCCTGGGTGTACCAGCTGCGCGAAGCCGCTGCCCAGGGCCGCTATGCCGGCGCGGAAGCGCCGGTGCCGGAAGTGCCGCCCGACCTCGACCCCCTGAACCCGGCTGCCAAGCTGAAGAAGTACCCGCAGGAGCCTGAACTGTGAATGCCCTGGTTGCCCGTCTGAACAGCTGGTTCGGCCCCACGCAGAGCGCCATCGCCAAGGGGCTGGTGCTGCCCAGCTTCGTGGTGATGATGCTGGCGATGATGGTGCTGCCGCTGCCGCCCTTCGTGCTGGACCTGCTGTTCACCTTCAACATCGCGCTGGCACTGGTGGTGATGATGGTCAGCGCGCAGATGGTCAAGCCGCTGGACTTCGCGGCCCTGCCCACCGTGCTGCTGGTGACGACGCTGCTGCGCCTGAGCCTGAACGTGGCCTCCACGCGCGTGGTGCTGATGGAAGGGCACACCGGCCCGGGTGCGGCCGGTGCGGTGATCGAGGCCTTCGGCCACTTCCTCATCGGCGGCAACTTCGCCGTGGGCCTGATCGTCTTTGCCATCCTCGTGGTCATCAACTTCGTCGTGGTCACCAAGGGTGCCGAACGCATTGCCGAGGTGGGGGCCCGGTTCGCACTGGACGCCATGCCCGGCAAGCAGATGGCCATCGACGCCGACCTCAACGCCGGCCTCATCGACGAGAAGATGGCGCGCCAGCGCCGCGCCGAGGTGGCCGAGGAAGCCGACTTCTTCGGTTCCATGGACGGTGCCAGCAAGTTCGTGCGCGGCGACGCCATGGCCGGCCTGCTCATCCTCTTCATCACCATCGTCGGCGGCTTCGTCATCGGCCTGGCCATGCACGGCATGAGCGCCGGCGAGGCCGCCAGCACCTATGTCACGCTGGCCGTGGGCGACGCCCTGGTGGCGCAGATTCCGGCGCTGCTGATCAGCGTGGCCAGCGCGATGGTGGTCTCGCGCGTGGGCAAGGAACAGGACATCGGCACGCAGATCCGCGGCCAGGTCTTCGATTCGCCGCAGGCCCTGGGCGTGGCTGCCGGCGTGGTGGCGCTGCTGGGGCTGATTCCGGGCATGCCGCACCTGGTGTTCCTGCTGGTGGCGGCGGGCCTGGGCCTGCTGGCCTGGCAGCTGATGAAGCAGCGCAAGAAGGCCGCCGAGGCGCCCGAACGCAGCACCGCGAACGAGGCGCAGCAGGCCAACCCGGAAGCCAGCTGGGACGACCTGACGCCGGTGGACACCCTGGGCCTCGAGGTGGGCTACCGGCTCATCGCGCTGGTGGACAAGGCGCGCCAGGGCGACCTGCTGGCGCGCATCAAGGGCGTGCGCAAGAAGTTCGCGCAGGACGTGGGCTTCCTGCCGCCGCCGGTGCACATCCGCGACAACCTGGTGGAGCTCAAGCCCAGCGTCTACCGCGTCACCCTGCGCGGCGCCATCGCGGGCGAGGGCGAGGCCTTCCCGGGCATGCTGCTGGCCATCAACCCCGGTGGCGCCACGCAGCAATTGCCCGGCACGCGCACCACCGACCCGGCCTTCGGCCTGCCCGCGGTGTGGATTGAAGAGCGCCACAAGGAGATGGCCCAAATGGCCGGGTTTACGGTGGTTGATTGCGCGACCGTCGTGGCCACCCATCTTTCACACTTGATGCAGGTTCACGCGGCCAAGCTGCTGGGCCGTGTGGAGACCCAGGCGCTGGTGGAACACGTCACCAAACTGGCCCCCAAACTGATCGAGGATGTCGTGCCCAAGATGGTCGGAATCGCCACCCTGCAGCGTGTGCTGCAACTGCTGCTGGAAGAGGGTGTGCACATCCGCGACATGCGCTCCATCGTCGAGTGCCTGGCCGAACATGCCAGCACCGTCACCGACCCCGGCGAGCTGGCGCGCCGCATCCGCGTGCACCTGGCCCCGGCCATCGTGCAGCAGATCTACGGCACCACGCGCGAGCTGGACGTCATCGCGCTGGACCCCGAACTCGAGCGCCTGGTGACCCAGGCCCTCACCAGCCCGCACGGCGCCGCGCTCGACCCCGGCGTGGCCGACACGCTCAGCCGCAGCGCGGCCGACACCGCGGCCAAGCAGGAGAACCTGGGCCACCCCGCCTGCCTGCTGGTGCCCGACCACATCCGCGCGCCCATGGCCCGCCTGCTCAAGCGCGCCGCGCCCCGCCTGAAGGTGCTGGGCCACAGCGAGATACCTGAAACCCATTCGATCCGTATCGGTTCCATCATTGGAGGCACGGCATGAACTTGAAGCGCTTCACGGCCCGCACGTCGCGCGAGGCCCTGGCCCTGGTCAAGCAGGCCTTCGGCGATGACGCCGTCGTGATGTCCACCAAGCCCTGCGCCGACGGCGTGGAAGTGCTGGCCATGGCCCCCGAAAGCCTGCACCAGCTGGAACGGCTGGGCGCGCACGCGGAAGCCATCCAGGCACCGCGCGCGCCCGCCGCCGGCGCCGCCGCACGCCCCACTGCCAGCCGCCTGCGTGAACGCGCCGAGCCGCCGCTGCAGGCGCGTGCCGAAGCCCGTGCCGAGCCCCGTGCGGATCCGCGCACCGAAGGGCGCCAGGAGCCCCGTTTCGACGACGGCGTTGCGCAAGACGTGGAACAGCTGCAGATGAGCACGCTGTCCTTCCAGGATTACGTGCGCCAGCGCATGCTCAAGCGCCGCGAAGCCGAGTTGCAGGCCGACCGTGCCGCCGCTGCCGCGGCCGAGCCGCCCATGCCCGCCGTGCTGCCGCCCAGCGTGGCGCCTATCGCCGCCGCCCGCGCCCGTGCCACGCAGCGCGAGCTGCCGGCCCCGCCGGTGCAGGCCGCGGCGCGCGAGGTGCCGGTGCTGCGCGACGAGGTGCGCCTGCACGAGCCCGCGGCCGCCGCGGTGCCCGCCGTGCCGGGCCGCGGCGAACAGATCGAGCTGCAGGCCCTGGCGGCCCGCGCCATGGAGCGCCAGGGCGAACGCAGCGACATGATGAACGAGCTGCGCTCGATGCGCGGCCTCATCGAGCAGCGCTTCGGCGCGCTGGCCTTCATGGAAAAGCTGCAGCGCCAGCCGCGCCAGGCCCTGCTGGCCCAGCGCCTGCTGGACACCGGCTTCTCGCCGGCGCTCATCCGCAAGCTGCTGGAAAGCCTGCCGGCCGAAGGCGATGAAGTGGCCTGGGCCTCGGGCGTGCTGGAACGCAACCTGCCCACCGGCGAGCGTGAACCGGCGCTGGAAGAGGCCGGCGGCGTGTACGCGCTGATCGGCGCCACCGGCGTGGGCAAGACCACCAGCACGGCCAAGCTGGCGGCGGCCTTCGCCACGCGCCACGGCGCCGCGAACCTGGGCCTCATCACGCTGGACGCCTACCGCGTGGGCGCGCATGAACAGCTGCGCACCTACGGCCGCATCCTCGGCGTGCCCGTGCACACCGCGCACGACCGCGCTTCGCTGGAAGACCTGCTCGACCTGCTCAGCGCCAAGAAGATGGTGCTCATCGACACCGCCGGCATGGCGCAGCGCGACACGCGCACCCGCGAGCTGCTGGAGATGCTGTCGCACCGCGCCATCCAGCGCCTGCTGGTGGTGAACGCCAGCGCCCAGGGCGAAACCATCGAGGACCAGCTGGCCGCCTATGCCGCGCCCACCTGCCGCGGCATCGTGCTGAGCAAGCTGGACGAAGCCGTGAAGCTGGGCCCCGCGCTCGATTCGATGATCCGCCACAAGCTCAAGGTGCTGGCCGTCGCCAACGGCCAGCGCGTGCCGGAAGACTGGCACCGCCTCAGCGCCAACGCGCTGGTGCAGCGCGCGCTGCGCAGCACCGGCGGCCCGGCCTGGCGCCTGGACGACAACGACGTCAACCTCATCTTCGCCGGCATGCCGGCCGTGCGGGCAGCCACCGCCGGCGCCCACAGCGCCACGCTGCGCGCCTGAACCCCCGCCAGGCACGAAGACCCAGCCCACGCCCATGCGCGACTTCTACCCCTCCTTCGACCCCTCTGGTCACAGCGGGCCGCTCGACCAGGCTGACGGCCTGCGCCGCCTCTTCGCCGGCCGCCGCCGCCACGTGCTGCCACTGGCCGCCAATGCCCACGTCGCCTTCAGCGGCGTGCTGCTCGACCGCCTGGCCGCCGTGCTGGCCGCCCAGGGCCGCGAGGTGCTGGTGGTCGACGCCGCCAACACCGCACCACCGCCGCACGAGCTGGCCGGCGTGGATCTCGGTGCCTGCATCGAGACCATCGCCCCGCGCGTGAGCTACCTGCCGGCACGCGGCCTGCCCCCGGCCTATGTCGACACGCGCGGCTCGGCCGGCGCCTTCATCGATGCCGTGCAGGCCGCCGCGCCCCAGGTGGAAGTGCTGCTGCTGCACGCCGAGGCCAACGACCTGGCGCGGCTGCTGAAGCACCGCGCGGCGCGCCCCATCCTGCTGGGCGCCGACCACCCCGAAAGCGTGAAGCACGCCTACGCCAGCGCCAAGCTGCTGGTCAACCGCTGCGGGCTGATGACCTACGACCTGCTGCTCGCCGCCGCGCCGCAGTCACCGCGTGCGGCCAGCATTCCCGCCAGCCTGGGCGGCTGCGCCGAGAACTTCCTCGGGGCCCTGCTGCGCCACAGCGCGCTGGTCGACCCCGCGGGCGAGATCGATGGCCCGCCCGATGCCGCGCTGGCGCGGCTGCTGTCCGAACAGCTGGCGCTGGACGACAGTGCCCTGGGCGCCTGGCAGCCCTCGGCCCCGATGCCGCTGCCCGTGCCCGGCCGGCCTGCAGGCCGCACCGCCCTGAACCCGAACCGCCCCGCTCATTCGTAGAGGCATGCACATGTACACCGCCAAGGGACAACTCGACGCCGGCGCCCTGCTCAAGCAATACCAACCGCTGGTGCGTCGCCTCGCGCACCAGATGATTGCGAAGCTGCCGGCCAACGTCGAACTGGACGACCTGATCCAGGTGGGCATGATCGGCCTGAGCGACGCGCTTTCGCGCTTCGACGCGGCGCAGGGCGTGCAGTTCGAGACCTTCGCCACCCAGCGCATCCGCGGCGCCATGCTGGACGAGCTGCGCGGCAACGACTGGATGAGCCGCGGCGACCGCCGCCACCAGCGCAGCATCGAAGCCGCCGTGCACAAGCTGGAGCAGCGCCACGGCCGGGCGCCCAGCGAAGGCGAGATCGCCCGCGAGATGGGCCTGAGCCTGGCCGAGTACCAGGAACTGCTGGGCAAGGTGCGCGGCACCCAGCTCATCTACCTGGAAGACATGAGCGGCGACGAAGGCGACGACGACTACCTCGACCGCCACGTCGTCGACAACGCCGCCAACCCGCTGGCCCGAATGCAGGACCAGCGCATGCGCGAAGCCCTGGTCGAGGCCATCAAGAACCTGCCCGAACGCGAGCAGTACGTGATGAGCATGTACTACGAGCACGACATGAACCTGAAGGAGATCGCGGCCGTGCTGGGCGTGACCGAAAGCCGGGTGTGCCAGCTGCACAGCCAGAGCATCGCCCGCCTGCGCACGCGGCTGCGTGAGTGGTGAACGGCCCCGCCCGAGGCCCCTGAATTCCACCGCCCCTACTGGAAATGCCTTGAACATGTTGATGAGCGCCTTCCGCCGCCCTGCGGCCCGCACCGAGCCCGTCGTGTTGGAGGAACCGGCCTCGCCGCCTGCCGCCAGCGAGTTCATCGCCCAGCTCGGCCGCCAGGCCTCTTCGCTGGGGCGCGAGGCCGCCGAGGTGCGCGGCGTGCTGGACGACACGCACAAGATCGCCACCAGCCAGGCGCAGGCCCTGCACGCGCTGGCGCAGCAGCTGCAGGAAGTGGTGCGCGCCCAGGCCGCCATCGACCAGGAAACACAGCAGGGCCTGCAGGCCGTGGCCCAGGTGGGCGACGCCGTGCAGGGCGTGGGCACCGAGGTGGCCGGCATCGTGGACTCGTTGCGCCAAGTGTCCGATGCCGCCGGCCAGATCACGAAGATCGCGCTGCAGACGCGGCTGGTGGCCTTCAACGCCAGCGTGGAAGCCAAGCGCGCCGGCGAAGCCGGCCGCGGCTTCGGCGTGGTGGCCGATGCCGTGAAGGACCTCGCCGCGCAGGTGGAGTTTTCTTCGAAGCAGATTGCCGGCACGGTGGCGCAGCTGGACACGCGCATCGCCACGCTGGCCCGCGAGATCAGCCGCGAAGCCCACGAAGCCACCGGGCAGGGGGCCCAGGAAGGCGGCGCCGTGCACCGCGCCATCGAGAAGGTGGCCGAGGGCGTGCAACGCATCCACCAGGCCAGCCAGGCCAGCCAGCAGGTGTGCGCCGGGCTCGGCGGGCAGATGGGCAGCATCGAAGGCGAGATGCGCCAGACCACCAAGGCGCTGGACGTGGCGCTGGGCCGCACCGAGACCTTCCTGAAGATCTCCGAGGAACTGGCCGAAGGCGCCGCCGAGAGCGGGCTGGAAACCGAAGACACGCCCTACATCCGTGCCGTGCAGGAAGCTGCCGGGCAGATCAGCGCGCTGCTGGAAGAGGCCGTGCGCAGTGGCGCCATCAGCGCGGGCGACCTGTTCGACACCGACTACCGCGCCATCGAAGGCACGCAGCCGCAGCAGCACCTCACGCGTTTCGTAGCGCTGGCCGAGCAGCTGTTCCCGCAGGTGCAGGAGAAGCTGCTGTCGATGTCCGACAAGGTGGTGTTCTGCATCGCGGCCGACCGCAACGGCTACATCGCCTGCCACAACCGCCAGTACAACCACGCCCAGCGCCCGGGTGACGTGGCCTGGAACACCGCGAACTGCCGCAACAAGCGCATCTTCAACGACCGCACCGGCCTGGCCTCGGGCCGCAACACGCGGCCCTTCCTGCTGCAGACCTACCGCCGCGACATGGGTGGCGGCCGCTTCATCGTGATGAAGGAGGCGGCTGCGCCCATCACCGTGGGCGGCAAGCACTGGGGCGGGCTGCGCCTGGCGTTCAGGTTCTAGGGTCCGGTCGGCCGCGCGGCACGGGGCGGCGCATCAGGGTCAGTGCCCGATGAGGCCCGCGCCCGGGCGTGGCAGACTCCCCCACAGCGTTGGGCGGTGAAGGGCCACGAAGAGCATGACGGGGCAGTACGGTTTCGAAAGACAGCATCGCAGGCCACACCCATTGGCCACCTTGGTGTTCTGGGCCTTGATGGGGCCCTGGGTGGCGCAGGCGCAGAAGCCTTCGGCCGAGCTCACTGCCTGCGCAGCGGCCAACCGCCAGGCCGCCACCGAGCTGCTGCAGGCCCGCGAAAGCGAGATACGGCGCCATGCCCTACATGCGGTGCTGGTGTCGCGCCTGCAGGGGCTGGGCGGCAGCTTCGCCCAGCTGCGCACCCAGGCCGCGCGCGTGCCGCGCAACCTGGCCGAGTGCGAAAAGACCACCGAGGCGCTGACGGCCGGGCGCGAGCAGATGGAGCGCATCGTCGGCACACCGGCCCAGCTGGCCGAATGCAATGCCGCCAACCAGGCTGCCTACGCCCAGATGCAGGCCACGCTGCTCGATCTGCAGTCCGCGGGCAAGGCCTCGGTGCCGGCACTGGAAGGCGCAGCCGCGCGCATCGCACTGCTGCGCCCGGCCCTCACTCGAGAAGGGCTGACGCTGGCCGATTGCCGGCAACTGACCAGCGACGTGGCCGCCGAAGTGGCGCAGGTGCAGCGCCTGGCACCTGCAGCGCCTGCAGCGCAGCCCGCACAGCCCGCACAGCCCGCGCCGCGGGCTGCCGCCGCAGCGCTGCCCGTTGCCATGGCAACGCCACCGGCATCACCGGCAGCGCCGCCGGCTTCCCCGGCAACGCCTTCGGCTGGGGCCCAGGCGGCCAGCACCGCCTGCCGCGCCGAGCAGACGCGCACCTACAACGAGCTGGCGCAGGCCTATGCGCAGTTCGTCAGCGCCGGCCCCATCGCCCAGGAACTGATGGCGCCGCTGCAGGCCCTGAGCGAACGGCTGACGCGGCTGAGCCAGACCATCGGCACGCCCTCGGCGCCGGGTTGGGACTGTGAAGGCATCAACAGCGCCCTGGCGCAGGCGCGTTCGGACCTGGGCAAGCTCAAGCGTTGAGCGCCCGTCGGGCGGGCGCTGGCGCAGTCTGAAGCGCAGGTGCGAAGAGCAGGTGCGAAGGGCAGGGGCGAAGGGCAGGGCGCCCTTCCGTTCAGGCCAGCAGCGGCCCGCCGCTTTGCGATTTCAGGCGCTCGGCGCCGCCGTGGGCGGCGTACAGACCGGCGGCCGGGGCGGCCATGCCGGGCATCAGGACGTCCATCGCACGGTCGAGCGATGCGGTGGCGCGGGCCAGGGCCTCGCGCTGGGCGGCCACCTGCCCGCTGGCGGTGGCCAGGCGCTGGCGCAGCTGCATGGGCACACCGCCGCTGCGCGCGGCGCGCGCGAAGTGGTCCACGGCCGCGGCCAGGGCAGCGTGCAACTGGGCAGCGACGCGGTCAACGCCCGCGGCGTCTTGCTGGTGCAGCGCGAGGCTGAGCGCGCTGAGGGCTTCCTCCACGGCCTGCAGGGGGCGTTCGAGTTCGGCTGTCTGCTGCACTGCCTGGCGCTCCTGGGGCGTGGTGATCATGGCCGGCTTTTCAGCTGAGCTTGCGGCCCAGCAGTTCTTCGGCATTGCTGATCAGCTTGTCGGCAATGGCTTCGGGGTTCACCGAGAACTTGCCGTCGCGGATGGCGGTGGCGATGCGCTCGACCTTGGCCGTGTCAAAGGCCGCGTCACCACCGCCTTCGGCCAGGCCCTTGGCGGCGGGCGAAAGCGCCACCTCCGTGCTGGGCACGGTGGGGTTCTTCGCGGGCGCAGCTTCGGCCTTGCGTTCGGCCGGCGCGGTGCCTGGCAGCTTGGTATCGATGGGACCGATCTTCATCTTGGACTCCTGTCAGGGGCACAGCGGGGGTGCTCACCCAACGACATAGACGCTCTATCGGACTGGACGCCGAAGAACTTTAGCCCGGCAGGCGCAAATTCTTCGCTGCCCCCCTGAACGTGGGGGTAAGCGGGGTTCATGGTCCCACCTCCACCAGGCGCGGACCCACGGCGCGGCCCTCGACCAACCGATTTTCGCCGATGCGCACGCGCACGCGCTGGCCTTCGATGCCGGCGTTGGCGGCCTGCCCGTCGGCGCTGACGGCAAAACCCGGCCCGCGGGCCACCACGCGCACGGGGTCGCCGGCGGCAAACCACTGCCGCGCGCGAAGGTCGGGCGCACGCAAGGCCTGGCCGGGCAGCACGGCGCGCGCCAGCACGCGGCCGCTGAGATGGGCCAGGTTGTCGAAGGGCGGCTGCACGGCAGCGGCCCAGTCCACCTCGGCCATCTGAAGTTGTTCGGGCTGCAGGCTGGCGCCGGCGGGCAGCGGCCCGGCGGACACCAAGGCCGGTGCCCACACCTGCACGGTGACGGGCAGGTGCACCGTCCAGCGCGCCGCACCCTCGGTGCAGCGCAGGCCCACGCGCGTGCGCCCCCAGGGGTGGGCACCGGGCACCAGGAAGGCCTGCACGGCGCTGCAGGGGGCCAGGCGCAGGCGGGCGTCGGGCGTGCCGGCCTGCGTCTGCACGCGCGCGCCTGCGGGCGCCACGGCGCGCGCGGCTTCGGCCAGCAGGGCCAGGGCTTCGCTCACGGCCGTGGCCGGAAGCGCCGTGGCGGCGGGCAAGGGCTGCGCGGTGGCCGACATCGCGGGCAAGGTCACACCCGTGAGCGCCACACCCGTGAGCGCCGCACCCGGCCAAGACCCCAGCATCCGGGCCAGCCGCAGCGCGCAACCGCGCCAGGCCTGGCGCTCAGGCAGGGGTGCACGCAGGGGTGCACGCCGAGGCACAGGCAGCGTCACAGGCTGAGGCGCACGCGCTGGCATCAACGAAGGCAATGGGTGCAGGTTCACGCGTTGCACTGTAGGCCGCGTCGAAGCAAAGCAGGGCCGGAATAGGGCGGCGAAGCGGCCTCTGTTCAGGCTCATGTCTGGCGGGCGGCTGCCCAGAATCGGCCTCCAAGCCCGGTGCTGTCTCTGCGCCTTGCCGGGTGCCCGCCGCTGCAGGCACTGCCCGAAGGAGCCCCGCATGATCTCCCGCCTGACCGCCTCGCTCGACTTCCACGCCCAGGCGCTGAGCCTGCGCGCCGAGCGCCAGCGCATCATCGCCAGCAATATCGCCAACGCCGACACGCCGGGCTACCACGCCCGTGATTTCGACTTCGGCGCCGCCTTGCGCAATGCCACCGGCCAGGCCGGCCTGGGCAGCGGCATCGCCAGCACCGTGATGAGCCCCGGCGGCCGCGCCCTGCCCGAGCTGCGCTATGCCCTGCCTTCGCAGACCAGCATGGACAACAACAGCGTCGACATGGACCGCGAGCGCGCTTCCTTCGCCGACAACGCGGTGAAGTACGAAAGCACGCTGCGCTTCATCAACGGCAGCGTGCGCACCATGCTCGACGCCATGAAGAGCCACAACCAGGGCTGAAGCCTAGGAACCCGCCATGAGCATGCTTCGAATCTTCGACGTCGCCGGCAGCGCGGTCAGCGCGCAGAGCCAGCGGCTGAACGTGGTGGCCAGCAACCTGGCCAACGCCGACACCGTGGCCGGGCCCGACGGCACGGCCTACAAGGCGCGCCAGGTGGTCTTCCAGACCGAGCTGATGGGCGTGGGCGGCCTGCGCGAAGGCAGCGCCGGCGTGCGCGTCTCCACCGTCACCGAAGACAACACGCCCGGCCGCCGCGTGCACGATCCCAAGCACCCCAGCGCCGATGCCGAAGGCTACGTGACCTTCAGCAACGTGAACCCGGTGGAAGAGATGGTGAACATGATCTCGGCCTCGCGCTCGTACCAGAACAACGTGGAAGTGATGAACACCGCCCGCAGCCTGCTGCTGAAGACATTGCAGATCGGCCAGTAAGCCCCTGCCAGAAAACACCTCCAGGACACACCTCCAGGACACCCGCCATGAGCACCACCATCGCCAACGACCCCTTCGCCGCGCTGAACACCAAGGCCGGCACGCCCAGCGCCAATGCCGCCGACGCCGGCAGCGCCGACCGCTTTCTCAAGCTTCTGGTGACGCAGATGCAGAACCAGGACCCGCTGAACCCGATGGACAACGCGCAGGTCACCAGCCAGATGGCGCAGATCAACACCGTCAGCGGCATCCAGACGCTGAACAGCACCGTGCAGGGCCTCAACGGCCAGTTCGTGCAGATGCAGGCGCTGCAAGGCGCCGCCCTCGTGGGCCGCGACATCACCGTGGTGGGCAACCGCCTGGACGTGGAGAACGGTGGCGGCAGCGCCGCCTTCGAGCTGCCCACGCCGGCCGACAACGTGAAGGTGGAAGTGCTGAACCCGGCCGGCCGCGTGGTGGAGACGCTGAACCTGGGCACTCAGGGCACCGGCCGCCACGACATCGCCTGGGACGCGCGCACCGCCGACCCGGCCCAGGAATACCGCTTCCGCGTCATCGCCACCAGCGGCGCCCAGAGCGTGACCGCCACGCCGCTGATGCGCGACCAGGTGCAGGCCATCAGCACCACCGGCACCGGCCTGGTGCTGCAGACGCGGCACAGCGGCGACCTGGCCTACGCCCAGGTCAGGGCCTTCAACTGAACTTTCCCCAAGCAGCACCCCCAGGACACCCGCCATGAGCTTCCAGCAAGGCCTTTCCGGTCTCAACGCCTCGAGCAAGAACCTCGAGATCATCGGCAACAACATTGCCAACGCCAACACCTTCGGCGCCAAGGTCTCGCGCGCCGAGTTCGCCGATGTCTACGCCGCCGCGCTGAACGGCGCCGGGGCCAACAGCATCGGCATCGGCACCAACATGGCTTCGGTGGCGCAGCAGTTCACGCAGGGCGCCATCACCACCAGCGACAACCCGATGGACCTGGCCATCAACGGCGCCGGCTTCTTCCAGATGACCGACGGCAAGAGCCCGGTGACCTACTCGCGCAACGGCCAGTTCAAGGTGGACCGCGACGGCTACATCGTCAACGCCTTCGGCAAGCAGCTGATGGGCTATGCGGCCGACGGCCTGGGCGTCATCCAGCCCGGCCAGGCCGTACCGCTGCAGCTGCCCACCGCCGGCGTGAGCCCGAAGCCCACCGGCCGCATGGACATCGAGATGAACCTCGATTCGCGCCAGGGCATCACCGTGCCGGTGGCCGGTGCCGTGATCGACTTCAACGACGCCGCCACCTACAACAACGCCACCTCGCTGACGCTGTACGACGCCAAGGGCCAGGAAATCGCGCTCACCTACTACTTCCAGAAGGCCGCCACCGACACCTGGAACGTCTTCGCCACCGCCAACGGCAGCAGCGTGCTGGGCGTGCCGGGCGCGCCCGATCCCATCGGCACCATCGTCTTCGCCGCCGACGGCAGCGCGCCCACCAGCCCCATCGGCCCCATCACCTTCACGGTGCCGGCGGGCGTGAACAGCGCCGGTGCGGAAACGCTGGAGCTCACCAACATCATCCTGAACACCGGCGGCGCCACGCAGTTCGGCTCGGCCTTCAGCGTCACCGACCTGCGGCAGGACGGCTTCTCGTCGGGCCAGCTGGTGGCGCTGGCCATCGAGAACAACGGCATCGTCACCGCGCGCTACAGCAACGGTCAGAGCCGGCCGGCGGGGCAGATCGAGATCGCCACCTTCCGTAACCCGCAGGGCCTGCAGCCTTCGGGCAACAACCAGTGGGCGCGCACCTTCGCCTCGGGCGACCCCGTCACCGGCGTGCCGGGCGACGGCAACCTCGGCGTGCTGCAGTCGGGCGCGCTGGAAGAGAGCAACGTCGACCTCACCGGCGAGCTGGTGAACATGATCACCGCGCAGCGCATCTACCAGGCCAACGCCCAGACCATCAAGGCGCAAGACCAGGTGCTGCAGACCCTGGTGAACCTGCGCTGACCCCGGAGGCTGACGCATGGACCGGCTGATCTACCTCGCGATGTCGGGCGCCAAGGCCACGCTGCAGCGGCAAGACACGCTGGCCAACAACCTGGCCAATGCCTCGACCACCGGCTTTCGCGCCGAGATGCAGGCCTTCCGCGCCGTGCCCATCCGCGGCGATGGGGCGAGCACACGCGCCTTCGCGCTGGAGTCGACCATCGGCCACGACCCCAGCCCGGGCCCGGTGATGAGCACCGGCCGCGCGCTGGACGTGGCCGTCAGCGGCAACAGCTGGCTGGCCGTGCAGAGCCTGGACGGCACCGAGGCCTACACCCGCGCCGGTGCGCTGCAGGTCAATGCAGAGGGCCAGCTGGTCACGCTGGCTGGCCTGCCGGTGGTGGGCGATGGCGGGCCGATCAACCTGCCGGCGAATGCGTCGATCGAGGTCGGCACCGACGGCAGCCTGACCAGCACCGTGCCCGGCCAGCGCCCCACGCAGGCCGGCCGCCTGAAACTGGTGACGCCCGAGGCGCCCATGGTGCGCGGCACTGACGGTCTGTTCCGTGCCGCCGATGGCGCCGACCTGCCCAACGACGCCACCGCGCGCGTGATGAGCGGCTCGCTCGAAGGCAGCAACGTGAGCCCGGTGCAGACCATGGTGGCGATGATCGCCGCCGCCCGCCAGTTCGAGCAGCAGATGAAGGCGCTGAAGGGCGCCGAAGAGCGCGAACAGGGCGCTGCAAAACTGCTGGCGCCTCAGTAGCCGGGCTGCTGGACCCGACCTCGAAGGCGCCTCCGGGCGCCTTCGACGTTTCCGGGGGCGAGATGGCCGGTTCCGCGCCTGCTTTTCCGGCCCTCGTGGCACTTCAGTCCGGGCGAACATCGTCCTCAGGGGCTCATTCCCAAGGACACCCATCACCATGATCCGATCGCTGTGGATTGCCAAGACCGGCATGGAAGGCCAGCAGAACAAGCTGGACGCCATCTCGCACAACCTGGCCAACGTGGGCACCAACGGTTTCAAGCGCGGCACGGTGCAGTTCGAAGACCTGATGTACCAGAACCTGCGCCCGGCCGGCGCGGCCGTGGCCGAGCAGACGCAGTTGCCCACCGGCCTGCAGGTGGGCCTGGGCGTGCGCACCGCCGCCAGCGTGCGCAACTTCACCCAGGGCGCGCTGCAGAACACCGGCAACAACCTCGACCTCGCCATCCAGGGCCAGGGCTTCTTCCAGATCCAGATGCCCGACGGCAGCACCGGCTACACGCGCGACGGCTCCTTCCAGCTGGACGCCGGGGGCCAGATGGTCACCAACCAGGGCTATGTGCTGCAACCCGGCATCACGGTGCCGGCCAACGCCATCAGCGTGAACATCGCGCCCGATGGCCAGGTGCAGGCCACCATTCCGGGCCAGACGGCGCTGCAGAACCTGGGGCAGATCCAGCTCGCCAACTTCATCAACCCGGCCGGCCTGGATTCACGCGGCGGCAACCTGTTTGCCGAAACCGCCGCCAGCGGCGCGCCGCAGGCCGCCGCCCCCGACAGCAACGGCCTGGGCCGCCTGCAGCGCGGCTACCTGGAGGGCAGCAACGTGAACGTGGTGGAAGAGCTGGTGAGCATGATCGCCACGCAGCGTGCGTACGAGCTGAACAGCAAGGCCATCACCACCAGCGACCAGATGTTGCAACGCCTGGGGCAGCTGTGAAGAAGGCTGCCATGCACCTGGCCCGCGCCCTGGGCGCCGCCGCAGTGATGTTGAGCGCCGGTTGCAGCACCGTCTTCCCGCGCGTGGAAGTGGCCGACACGCGGCCGCCCGTGCCCGCCCCCTCGCCGCTGGCCGCGCCTGTGGCCGTGAGCGGCGGCATCTTCCAGGCTGCCGCCTACCGCCCGATGTTCGAGGACCACCGCGCCCGGCTGGTGGGCGATACGCTGAACGTGCGCATCGTCGAGAAGGTGACGGCCACGGCCAGCAGCACCAGCAGCGTCGACAAGGCCGGCAGCCTGGAGCTGGGCGTCAGCGCCTTGCCCGGCATCAACCCCAGGGCCTTCGTGCGCGGCACGGCTTCGGGCAGTTCGGCCAGCGCCTTCGAAGGCAAGGGCGCCACCGAAAGCAGCAACGACTTCAGCGGCACCATCACCGTGGTGGTGCGCGGCGTGCTGCCCAACGGCCACCTGCTCATTGCCGGTGAAAAGCAGATCGGCGTGAACGAGAACGTCGACGTGCTGCGCTTCTCGGGCCAGGTGGACCCGCGCGCCATCCAGGCCGGCAACACGGTGCAGAGCGCGCAGATCGCCAACGTGCGGCTGGAGCAGCGCGGCCGCGGCCAGCAGAGCGAGGCGCAGCGCATCGGCTGGCTGTCGCGCGTGTTCCTGAGCCTGGCACCGTTCTGAAGGGGTGGCCGTGACGAGCTTGCGCAAGTTCTTCGCCTTGCTGTGCCTGTGCAGCGTGGCCGCGTGGCCAGCCGCTGCCAGCGTGCGCGTGATGGACGTGGCCGACGTGCAGGGCGCCCGCAGCAACCAGCTGGTGGGCTATGGGCTCGTGGTGGGCCTGGACGGCACCGGCGACCAGACCACCCAGGCCCCGTTCACCACGCAGAGTGTCACCGCCATGCTGCAGCAGATGGGCGTGACGCTGCCGCCGGGCGTGAACATGCAGCTGCGCAACGTGGCCACCGTGATGGTGACGACGCAGCTGCCCGCCTTCAGCAAACCCGGCCAGACGCTGGAAGTGACGGTGTCTTCGCTGGCCAACGCCAAGAGCCTGCGCGGCGGCACGCTCATCGCCACGCCGCTGAAGGGCGCCGATGGCCAGATTTACGCCATGGCCCAGGGCAACCTGGTGGTGGGCGGGGCGGGGGCTTCGGCCAACGGCTCGAAGGTGCAGATCAACCACCTCTCGGCCGGCCGCATTCCCGATGGCGCGACGGTGGAACGCGCCGTGCCCAGCCCGGTGTTCGACAGCGCCCTGGCCCAGCTGGACCTGAAGCAGACCGATTTCGCGATGGCGCGCAGCGTGGCCGGTGCCATCAACGCCGCCAAGGGCGCAGGTACCGCCATGGCCATGGACGGCCGCACGGTGAACGTGCGCATGCCCGATGCACAGCAGGAGCGCGTGGGTTTCCTGGCCGACATCAACGGCCTGCCGCTGCAGCTGGAGAAGCCGCCCGCGCGCATCGTGCTGAACGCACGCACGGGCTCGGTGGTCATCAACGAGGCCGTCACTTTAGGCGCCTGCGCGGTGGCGCATGGCTCGCTGACGGTCACGGTCACCACCACGCCGGTGGTCAGCCAGCCCAACCCGCTGGGCCAGGGCCAGACCGTGCAGGCCGAACGTTCGGACATCACCGTGAACCAGGCTGGCAGCGCGCTGATACACCTGCCCGCCGGCGCCAAGCTCACCGACGTGGTGAAGGCCCTGAACACCCTCGGCGCCACGCCGCAAGACCTGCACGCCATCCTGCAGGCGATGAAGAGCGCCGGCGCCCTGCGCGCCGAGATCGAAGTGATCTGACCGCCATGGCTGCCATTCCACCCGGCTTGCAGGCCACCCCCGGCGGGCTGGCCACCGACACGCGTTCGCTGGACGCGCTGCGCTCCCGTTCCGCCCACGACCCGCGCGGCGCGGTGCGCGAGGCGGCCAAGCAGTTCGAGAGCCTCTTCATGGCCGAGCTGATGAAGAGCATGCGCGCCACCACGCTGAAGACCGAGGAAGACAGCGCCGGCGGCGGCCTGGCCACCGACATGCTGGACCAGCAGTTCGCCACGAAGATGAGCGGCCTGCCCGGCGGCCTGAGCGAAGCCATCATGAAGCAGCTGGAAAGGCAGATGGGCATGACGCCCGGGCCGATTCCGGCCACGAAATCGGCCAACAACACGCCCGCCCCGCTGGCGGCGCAACCCGCGCCCACGCGCGTGCCGCAGGCCGGTGCCGCGGGCTTCGTGCAGCAGCACACCGAAGCGGCGCGTGCGGCCGAAGCCAAGACTGGCATCCCGGCCACCTTCATGGTGTCGCAGGCGGCGCTGGAAACCGGCTGGGGCCGCAAGGAAATCCGCCACAGCGACGGCAGCCCTTCGTTCAACCTGTTCGGCATCAAGGCCACCGGCAACTGGAAGGGCCCCACCGCCGAGGTGGTGACCACCGAATACGTCAACGGCCAGCCGCAGAAGGTGGTGGCCAGGTTCCGCGCCTACGCCAGCTATGCCGAGAGCTTTGCCGACTACGCCCGGCTGATGAAGGAAAGCCCGCGCTACCGCGGCGTGGTGCACGCCGCCGCGGTGGACCAGCGGCCGTCTGACCGCGCCGCCGCCGGCTTCGCGCAGGGCCTGCAGCGTGCCGGCTATGCCACCGACCCGGCCTACGCCGAGAAGCTGACGCGCGTCATCAACACCACGTTGCGCCTGCAGCGTTCATTGGCCTAGAGCCCGGAGACGCCACGATGGGCAGTTCACCGCTGATGTCCCTGGGTGTGCGCGCGATGGCGGCGAACTACGCCGCCATGCAGACCACCGGCCACAACATCGCCAACGCGAACGTGGCGGGGTTCTCGCGCCAGCAGGCCATGCTGTCCACTTCGCCCGGGCAGTTCACCGGCGCGGGCTTCTTCGGGCGCGGGGTGGACGTGGTCAGCGTCACGCGCTCGCACAACGAGTTCCTGACGCGCGAGTCGGCCGCCGCGCGCTCGCTGGCCGCGATGGACAGCACGCGGCTGTCGCAGCTGCAGCGGCTGGAGAACGTGTTCCAGACCGGCGAATCGGGCCTGGGCTTCGCGGCCACCGAGCTCTTCAACGCGATGGTCGACCTGAGCAGCCGCCCCAACGACCTGGCCACGCGCCAGGTGGTGCTGGCCCGCGCTTCCGACATGGCCGCGCGCTTCTCCGAGGCCGGTGCCACGCTCGACCAGACGCAGGCGGCCGTTACCGCCGACCTGAAGTCTTCGGTGTCGGAGCTGAACCAGCTCACGCAGTCGATCGCCGTGGCCAACCAGCGCATCGCATCGCTGCGCGGTTCGGGGCAGCCGGCCAACGACGTGCTGGACGAGCGCGACCGCCTGATTGCCGAGCTGTCGGAGAAGATCCAGGTCACGCGCATCGAGGCCGACGACGGCACGGTGGGCCTGTTCATCGGCGGCGGCCAGCGCCTGGTGCTGGGCAACCAGGCCACCGACCTGGTGGTGGTGCCCAGCGACATCGACCCCGCCCGCAGCGCGCTCTCGCTGCGCGAGGGCACGGCGCTGCGCCGCATCGACGACGCCGGCTTCGGCGGCGGTTCGCTGGCCGGGCTGCTGCGTTTCCAGAACAACGACCTCGTCACGGCGCGCAACCTGGTGGGGCAGATGGCCGCCGCCGTGGGCGGCGCCATCAACGTGCAGCAGCAGCGCGGCCTGAGCCTGCAGCAGCCCATGGGCGCCAACCCGGCGCAACCCATGTTCGCCATCGGGCCGCAGCAGGCCCTGCCGCAGAGCGGCAACGTGCGCGACCCCATCACCAACGTGCCGATCGGCACCGTGACGCTGACCATCACCGACACCGCGGCGCTGGTGGCCAGCGACTACGACCTGCGCGAAAGCCCCACCGCCTTCGGCAGCTGGCAGCTGACGCGCTTGTCCGACGGCCTGGTGCGCACGGTGAACGCCGGCGACGTGGTCGATGGCATGCAGATCGACATCAGCAACCCGCAGGGCGGCGACCGCTTCCTGCTGCAGCCGGTGTCTCGCGCCGCCAACGGCATGCGGGCGCTGCTGAGCAGCCCGCTGGACATCGCCGCCGCCTCGCCGCTGATGGCCACGGCACCGGCCAGCAACACCGGCACCGCCAGCACCGGCGACCTGCGGGTGACGGCCAACCCGCTGCCCTTCCCCGGGGCCAGCGAGCAGCTGCAGTTCGTGCGCCTGAACCCACCCGTGAACGGCTTCGACTACGAGGTGGTGTCCAGCCTCACCGGTGCCGTCACGCCCTGGCGCACCGGCCTGCCGGTGGTGGGCGCGAACGGCTTTTCGCTGGAGATACGCGGCGTGCCGGCCGACGGCGACGTGGTCAATGTCGACCCCACGCCGGCGGCTTCTCTGGCCACCAACAACGGTAACGCGCGTGCGCTGCTGGCGCTGCGCGACGGCCTCATCGTCGGCGGGCGCACGATGGCCGATTCGTGGTCGCAATCGCTCGCCGACATGGGCGTGCGCGTGCAGAGCGCCGAGTCGTCTTCCAGCATCTCGGCGGCGGTGGCCTCGCAGACCGAGCAGGTGCGCAGCTCGCAGGACGGCGTGAACCTCGACGAAGAAGCCGCGCGGCTCATCCAGTACCAGCAGAGCTACCAGGCCGCAGCCAAGGTGCTGCAGGTGGCGCAGTCGCTCTTCGACACGCTGCTCAACGCCGCTGGGCAGTGAATATGAGCCCCCAAGCTCGCTACCGCTCCACGCAACGCCGGAGGCGTTGCTTGCTTGGCCGTCCAAGCCCGCGCAGGCGGGCTTGGAGCCGCGGCCATCGCCCCCCCGAGGGGGCCGTTCGCCACCGGCCCGGCGAAGCCGGTTCCGGGGCGGGAAGCTTGATCAACTGCGCCGTGCGCCGGCCACACCACGGGAATTGATCCATGCGCATCAGCTCTGCCTATGCCTTCGAAACCTCGCTCAACAACCTGCAGCGGCGTCAGTCGCAGCTGACGGAAGCGCAAGAGCAGCTCACCAGCGGCAAGCGCGTGCGCAAGCCCAGCGACGACCCGGCCGCTGCGGCCGCCGCCGAGCGGGCGCTCGCTGCCGAGGCGCGAGCGACGGCGCACCTGCGTGCGCTGAACGAAAGCCGCAACGCCATGCAGCAGACCGAAACCGCTCTGGGCGATGCCGGCGACCTGATGCAGCGCGCCCGCGAGCTGATGGTGGCCGCCGGCAACGGCACCTTCGGCGACAGCGAACGCCGCTCGCTGGCCGAAGCGCTGCGCGGCATCCGCGACGACCTGCTGGCCGTGGCCAACCGGGGCGACGGCGCCGGCCGTTACCTCTTCGGCGGCCAGGGCAGCGACCAGCCGCCGCTGCGCGATGCACCCGGCGGCGTGGTCTACGACGGCGCGGTGGGGCAGCTCAACGCGGCGGCGGGCGAGGTCACGCCCCTGTCCATCGACGGCGCTGCCGTGTTCCTGCAGGCCCCCGACCCCTCCAGCCCGGGCGGCACGGTGAGCGTGTTCAACGCCATGGACACCGCCATCAACGAGCTGCTGACCCCGGGCCGCCCCAGCGCCGACGTGGCCTTGACCGTCAGCAACGCCATCACCCAGTTCGGCGCCGTGCAAGGCAACTTCTCGGGCTGGCGGGCGCGCGCCGGCGAAGCCTTGAACCGTGCCGACGGCATCGAAAACCGCCTGGGCCAGCGCCAGATCGACGCCCAGCGCGACCGCTCGGCCGCCGAAGACCTCGACCTCGTGGCTGCCATCTCCGATTTCCAGAGCAAGCAGACCGGCTACGATGCAGCGCTGAAGACCTATTCGCTGGTGCAGCGCATGAGCCTGTTCGACTACATGAAGACCTGAGCCTTACACCCGGCACAGGCATCCAGCGAGGCACCGAACGCGCATGACTTCCCTGCAAGAACACCCCGTGCTGGCCCAGGTGGCCCTGGCCTACACGCCCATGATCAACCGCCAGCGCGAGGTGGTGGCCACGCGCTTGACGGTGTTCCCCGAGCGCCCCGACCTGGTGCCGCCCGGCGCTGCGCTGCTGGCGGCGCTGCAAGAGGTGTGGCCGGCGGCCGAAGCCGCCGCCAACGAACCGCTGAAGCTGGCCCCGCGCCCGCTGGACCCGAACGCCCGCGGTGCCCGCGCGCCGGGCGTGCGCCCGCCCGTCACGCTGAACCTGGCCAGTGAGGGCCTGCTGCGCGGGGTGATGGCGGCCGAGCCGGCCACGCAGTTCATGCTGGAGGTGCCCGCCTTCATGGCCAGCGACGCCGGTTTCGCCGCGCAGTTGCGTGGCCTGCACGAGGCCGGCAACCTGCTGATGATCAAGGGCCGGCCGCTGCAGCCCCTGCCGCCCGAGGTGTTGGCGCTGTTCAGCCACTCCATCGTGGAGATGGGCGAAGACCGCCGCAACGGCGAGGCCTCGCCCGAGGCCGCCGGCATGCGCAAGATCACCACCGTGCAGGCCCAGGCACGCACCAGCGCCGACGTGGAAGCCGCGTTCCAGCGCGGCGCCGTGGCCGTGCTCGGCTGGCCCATGGACGACGAGCCGCCCAAGCCTTCGGTGCGCGCCAGCGTGCCCACCGACGTCAACACGGTGATGACGCTCATCAGCGGCGTCGAACGCGAACGCCCGGTGGCCGAGCTCGAGGCCGTGCTCAAGCGCGACCCGGCGCTCGCCTTCCGGCTGATGCGCTACCTCAACTCGCCGGCCTTCGGCCTGAGCGTGGAGATCAACTCCTTCGGTCACGCGCTGATGATGCTGGGCTACCAGCGCCTGAAGCGCTGGCTGGCGCTGTTGCTGGCTTCTTCGGCCAAGGGCGTGAACGCCACGCCGGTGATGTATGCGGCGGTGCGCCGCGGCCTGCTGATGGAAGAGCTGGGCCGCGAACAGGGTGATGCCGAGATGCGCGGCGAGATGTTCATCTGCGGTGTGTTCTCGCTGCTCGACCGCCTGCTGCAGCAGCCCTTTGCCGAACTGCTGCCCAACGTGCCCGTGCCCGAGCGCGTGGCGCAGGCGCTGCGGGGCGAAGGCGGGCCCTACCAGCCCTACCTGGAACTGGTGCGCAGCATCGAGCAGGAAGCCATCTACGACATGCGCGAAAGGGCCGAGGCGCTGCTGCTCGGCCCGGCCACCGTGAACCGCGCGGTGCTGGTGGCGCTGCGGGCGGCGCGGCAGCTTGACGGCTAGGCCCACCCAACCCGCGGCCGCGCGCGGCGCGCCCGCGCTGCCCAGCCGTGCGCTGACACAACTGCCTTCGCTGGCCGTGCTGCCGGCGGCCGCCACCTTGCAGGGCGCCGATTTCCGGCTGGTGGACCTGAACAACGGCTTCGCCCAGCTGACGGGCCGCACCCGCGCCGCGCTGCTGGGCAGCGACCCCGTGATGCTCGAGCCGCCCGAACAGCAAGCGGCCAGCGTGGCCGAGCGCCAGGAAATGGCCGCCACCGCGCCCGGCGGGCTGGCCTTGCCCACGCAGCAGCGCCGGCTGCTCGACGCGCAGGGCCGCGAGCGCTGGTGCAGCTGTGCGCTCAGCCGCATCACCGATGGGCGCGGCGGCGTCTACTGGCTCACGCTGTGGCATGAGGTCACGGCCGAGGTGGCCGCGCGTGAACAGGCGCGCCGCGCGCAGGACGAGCTGGCGCAGTGGTTCGAGCTCAGCGGCACCGGCATGCTGGTGTACGACGACAGCGGCCTCATCGTGCGCTGCAACGCCGCGCTGGAAGCGCTGGTGGAGCAGGTGCCCGACGAACTGGCGCGCGCCGACCCCTCGCTGCAGGCCCTGCTGGGCTGGCAGCCCGGCAACCCGGGCGCGCTGGCCCCAGCGCTGGTGGCTGGCGCGCCGGCGCTGGAAACCCAGGGCCTGGTGGCGTTGGGCGATGGCCGCCGGCGGCGCCTGAGCGCGCGCCTGGTGTGCCAGGCCAGCGAGACCGGCGGCCGCCGCGTGATGGCCGTGCTGCAGGACCGCAGCGCCGAAGACGCGCGCGACCTGGCCCAGCTGGAGATGGGCATGCTGATGGACACCGCCAGCATCGGCGTGGCCACCTACGACCCCGCGCGCGGCTGGCTCGCGCCCGAGCCCACGCGCCCGGCGGGCGGTGGCGCCGGGGGCGCTGCAGGCGCGCGGCCCGGCGCGGGCAAGTCGGCGGCCTCCAGTTCCAGCGCGCTGATGGGCATCCACCGCGACCTCGTCGAGCCGGCTTCGCTGCCCGAATACGAACGCCTGCAGCGCGCCTTGCGCCAGGGCGAGCGCACCGAGGTGCGCTACGCCGTGCGCCACCCCGAGCTGGGTTCGCGCTGGCTGCTCACGCGCGTGGAGCCGGGGGCCTTGTCGGGCGGGCGCATCACCACCTCGGTGGTGACGCTGGACGTCACCGACCAGGAACGCGCGCTGCGCCGCAACGAGGAACTGCTGCGCGAGCTGACCACCATCCTCGACAGCTCCACCGCCGGCATCGCCTACCTGCGCGGGCCGGTGCTGGTGCGTTGCAACCGCCGCTTCGAGCGCATGCTGGGTTTCGAGGCCGGTGCGGCCGCGGGTGCCACGCTGGAGGAGATCTTTGCGCGCAGCATGGGGGCGCTGCAGGGTGCCGGCGAAGCGGTGGCCGCGCTGCACAGCCTGGGCGAGGGCCAGCCTTTCGAGGCCGAGCTGCCGCTGGCCATGGGCGACGCGCCGCCGCAGTGGTATTCACTCTCGGTGCGCAAGGCCGAAGGTGAACAGGCCGAGGCCGTGGCCGTGCTCACCGACATCACGCGGCTGAAGCACCAGCAGGCCGAGCTCGAACGCCTGCTGCGCGACCGCGAGCTGATGTTCAGCCTGTCGGAGGTGGGCATCGTCTACCAGCGCGGCGCGCGCATCGAGCGTGCCAACCAGGCCATGGCCGTGCTCACGGGCTGGGCCCCGCCCGAGTTGGGCACGCTGGACGCGGCCGAGCTGTACGAAAGCGCCCGCGAATGCGTCGACTTCGAGGCCCGCGTGGCGCAGGCGCTGCGCGAACAGGGCCGCTACAACGGCGAACGCCGGCTGCGCCGCCGCGATGGCAGCCTGATCTGGGTGCAGGTGGCCGTGCGCCCGGTGAACCCGGAAGCGCCGGAAGAGGCGGTGATCTGCAGCTTCATCGACATCGACGAACGCCGCCGCGCCCGTGAAAGCCTGGCCAGCCAGGCCGAGCGCACGCGCTCGGTGCTGAACTCGGTGCTGGTGGGCATCGTCACCGTGAACGACGGCGGCATCCAGTGGATGAACCGTTCGGCGCGGCGCATGTTCGCTGGCGAGCTGAACGACTTCGTCGGTGAACCGCTGAGCATCGTGGCCACGCCCGAGCCCGACCACCCGCTGCGCCGGCTGGACCGCCTGGAGGGCCTGGCCGAAGGCCAGAGCGAGACCTTCGAATGCCGCCTGAAGGCGCGCGACGGGCGCGAGTTCTGGGTGGTGGGCAATGCCGTGCAGACCGGGGGCGGGCAGGGCAGCGGCCCGAACGGGCGCGAACTCACCATCGCGCTGCTCGACATCGAGCGCCGCCGCCAGGCCGAGGTGCACATCGCCCAGGCGCAGGCCTCGCTGCAGCGCGTCATCGAGACGGCGCCGCTGGCCATCGTGCTGTTCGACGCGCGCAGCCTGGAGGTGCGGCAGATCAACCAGACCGCAGCCAGCTTCCTGGGCCGGCCGCTGGCTGGGCTGCAGGGGGCGGTGCTCGAGGCCTGCACCGGTGCCGCCCAGGCCGCCGAACTGCGCGGCTGGCTGCAGGCGGCCCACGACAGCGGCGGCACGGCCCAGCATGAGTGGCGCGAGGCGCTGCAAGAACACGCCGGTGGCGAAGGCAGCGCGCGCGTGTGGGACTGCCGCATCACCACGCTGCAAGGCCGTGGCGACGACGAAGCCGACACCCAGCTGCTGCTGGTGGCCAGCGACGTGACCGAGCAGCGCGCGGCCGAGCGTGCGCGGCTGCAGGCCGCCATCGCGCAGCGCGAGGTGCTGGTGCGCGAGGTGCACCACCGCATCAAGAACAACCTGCAGGGCGTGGCCGGCCTGCTGAAGCAGAACGCGGCGCAGCGGCCCGAGCTGGCCGGCATCCTCAGCGAGGCCGTGGGCCAGGTGCAGGCCATCGCGCAGGTCTACGGCCTGCAGGTGGGCGCCAGCGGGCCGCTGGTGCTGGCCAGCCTGCTGCGCGCCATCGCGGCCTCGGTGCAGCGCACCTTCGGCTGTGCCATCGCGGTGGAGGTGAAGGGCGACGTGCCCCACCTGCTGCCCGAGGCCGAGTCCATTCCGGTGGCGCTGACCCTCAACGAACTGCTCACCAACGCCATCAAGCACGGGCAGGGCGGCGAGGTGCGCTGCGAACTGGCGGTGCAGGGCGAGAACCTGCACATCGCCATTGCCAGCGCGGCCACGCTGGCGCCCGACTTCGACCTGCAGCAGCGGCGCAGCGTGGTCTCGGGCCTGGGCCTGGTGCGCGCACTGCTGCCGCGGCGCAGCGCCACGCTGGCGCTGGCGCAGGAAGGCGGCGAGGTGGTGGCGCGCCTGGAACTGCGGCCGCCCAGCGTGCGGCTGCCCACCGCCGAAATGCTGGGGTAGGCCCCGAGCCGGCTATCGGCCACAATGCGTCAATGCAAGTGGACACGGCCCGCCGGGGCAAGATACTGGTCGTCGACGACGACCGCTTGGTGCTGGCCACCGTCACGCACGGTCTGGCCGAAGCCGGCTACGAGGTGATCGACGCCGACAACGGCGACGACGCCATCCTGCTGGCGCGCGAGCACCGCCCGGTGCTCGCGCTGCTGGACATCCGCATGGAAGGCAAGAGCGGCTTCGACGTGGCCGAAACGCTGCGCGACGCCTATGGCATTCCTTTCATGTTCCTCTCGGCCTTCGCCGACGAGGCCACGCGGCAGCAGGTTCGGCAGCTGGGCGCGCTCGACTACCTCATCAAGCCTCTCGACGTGGGGCAGATCGTGCCCGCCGTGGACGCCGCCTTCGTGCGCGTGCGCGGCCAGGAAGCGGCGCAAGCCGGTGCTGCCGCGGCGCGCCCTGCGCAAGGGGCCCCGATGGCGCAGGCTGCAGCAGCGGTGGCCCCCGCGCCCGTGCCCGCCCCGGCCATTGCCGACCCCGTGCCGCTGGCCGTGGGCGTGCTGATGCACCGCTACTCCCTCTCGCGCGAAGGCGCCTGGCAGCGCCTGCAGCGCCTGGCGGCCGACCAGAAGCACAGCGTGCCGGCGCAGGCCGAGCGCCTGCTTTCGGCGGTGGAAGAGCTGGCGCGTTCGGCGCTGTAGGGCCGCCGCGACGGGGCCGGGGCCGGGGCCGGGGCCGGGGCCGGGGCCGGGCCAGACTCAGCCGGCCAGCGTGAAGTAGAACGCCGCGCCGCGGCCGGGCTCGGCTTCAGCCCAGATGTCGCCCCCGTGCCGGCGCACGATGCGCCGCACCGAAGCCAGCCCGACCCCATGCCCAGGGAATTCACTGGCGCTGTGCATGCGCTGGAAGAGGTTGAACAGCCTCTCCGACGAGCGCATGTCGAAACCCGCGCCGTTGTCGCGCACCACATAGGCCGTGCCCGTGCCGTGCGGCGTGGTGCCCAGCGTGATGCGCGGCTTGGCGGTGCGCCCCGTGTACTTCCAGGCATTGCCGAGCAGGTTCTCCAGCACCAGGCGCAGCAGCGTGGGGTCGCCGTTCGCGGTGAGCTCGGGTTCGATCTCGACTTCCACCAGCCGCTCGGGCGCCGTGCGGCGCAGGTCGTCGATGGCGTAGGCGGCCAGCTGCGACAGGTTCACCGGCTGGCGTGCCAGGGGCTGCGAGCTCAGACGCGCCAGCGTCAGCAGCGCGTCGATCATCAGGTTCATGCGCGCGGCGGCGCCCAGCACGCGGTCGAGGTGGTCGTTGCCCACGCGGTCGAGCAGCCGGCCGTAGTCTTCCTTGACGATGCGCGTGAAGCCTTCCACCACGCGGATGGGCGCGCGCAGGTCGTGCGAGACGGTGAAGCTGAAGCTGGCCGTTTCGCTGTCTGGGGCCTGGCCGCTGTCATCGGCGGTGGCGGCCGGCGCGCTCGCCAGCACCAGGGCGCGGTGGCCGGCCGGCAGGCCTTCGCAGGGCTGCACCTTCCAGCCCTCGGCCACTTCCGCGCTGATGGTTGCCAGGCTGCCCACGGCCGAGGCGCTGGCCGGGGCGGCCGCGCTGAAGGCCTGCAGCACCGCTGCGGGCAGCTTGCCCAGGGTCGCCGGCAAGGCCTGGCCCGGGGCAAGTTCGGGCCAGGCGCTGCGGGCAGCGTCATTGCAGGCATGCAGTGTCCAGCCCTGGCCGGTGTCCAGCGCCACCAGCGCCGGCCCCGGGTGCAGGGCCAGCAGGGGTGCGAGTGCGGCCGCCGTGGCCTGCTGCGCGTCCTGCGCCTGCAGCGGCTGTGCCAGGCCGGCAAAGCCGCAGAAGCCGCCCAGGTCGTCGGTGCAGGGCACGCCGCGCAGCAGCCAGCCGCGGCTGTGGTCCAGCGGCTGGGACAGCTCCACCCGCAGGGCCTTGAAGGCCCGGCGCATCTGCAGGGCGGCGCGAACCGAGGGGTCGGCGAACAGCGCGGCCGCCGCTGGGCTTTCGCTGCGCCCCTCCCAGCTGCGCAGGCGGTGTTCGGCATCGGTCAGCCAGGGCGTGCCGTCGTGAAGTTCTGCCTGCAGCGCCGCCTGGCTGCGTGCTTCGCGCAAGGCGCGTTCGGCGTTCATGCGGCTGCGGGCTGCGCCCAGCAGGTAGGCCGCGCCGGCAGCGCCGGCGGCCAGTGCCAGCAAGGCCCACCAGGCCGCGGGGCCGGTCGCGGCCTCGGCACAGCCCGACAGGGCGGGCGCGGTGACTGCGAGGAGAGGGGCGGTGGCCGGCAGCCGGGGCAGCTCACGGACGGCGGCCCAGGGTCGACGGCCGTGGCACGATACAAGCATGCTGCGAATTGTACGGAGCAGCACCGGCGAGCCGGCTCAAGTTCACCCAGGCCCCGCCGAAACCCCCTGCAGACGCACGCCGCCCGTGGCGTGCACGTGTGGCCCGGGCCACGTTCCTTCACCCGCCTGAACGACGAACGATCCGCCCACCCATGAGTGCAGAAACCCCCTCCGCCCCGCAGCCGGCGGCCGTGCGCTTCGATCCCGTGGCGCTGGAGCGCCTGCGCGAGCTCGACCCCGACGGCCGCCACGGCGTGATGCAACGGGTGATGACGGCCTTCGAAACCTCGCTGGCGCGCATGCTGGTGCAACTGCAGGCCGAGCGCAGCGGTGGCAGCGCGGCGGTGGTGAGCAGCGTGGCGCACACGCTGAAGTCCAGCTCGGCCAGCGTCGGCGCCACGGTGCTCTCGCAAGCCTGTGCCGACATCGAGCGCCGCCTGCGCGCGGGCGAGCCGGGCTCACTGGACGACGATGTTGAACGATTGCTGCGCGCTGGCGAGGACGCATTGGCCGCCGTTAGGGCTATGCTGCGGCCCTGAGACCACCCGCCCCCATGATCTCTTCGCACCCCTACGCCGACGCCAGCCAGACGGCCCAGCCGGAGGTCTTGCTGGTCGATGACGACGAGGTCAACCTGCTGCTCACGGCCCTGGCCCTGCGCGAGCGCGGTTTCAACATCGTCGAGGCCAGCGGCGGCGAGCAGGCGCTGGAGCTCATGCGCAACTGGACACCCGACATCATCGTGCTCGACGCCATGATGCCGGGCCTGGATGGTTTCGACACCTGCCGCCGCCTGCGCCGCACGCCGGGCTTCGAGAACGTGCCGGTGCTGATGCTCACCGGCCTGGAAGACGACGCGTCCATCACCCGTGCCTACCAGGCCGGCGCCACCGACTTCTTCGTCAAGGCCACGCAGTGGAGCCTGCTGGCCGGGCGGCTGCACTACCTGCTGCGCGCCTCGCGCACCCGCATCGAGCTCGAGCGCAACCGCGCCAAGCTGGCCCGCGCGCAAGACCTGGCCCGCATGGGCAGCTTCGACTGGCGCAAGCAGGAGCGCAGCGGCGAGATCGGCGGCCTGCTGATGCAGCCCGAGGCGCTGCGCGTCTTCGGCTTCGGCCCCCACGAGCGCGTGACGCTGCGCGTGCTGCTGCGCATGGTGCCCCAGGACGACCGCCGCGCCTTCCTGCGCCAGCTGCACGAGGCCATGCGTCATTCGTCGGTGCTGGCCACCGACGTGCCCATCGTGCTGTTCGATGGCCGCCAGCGCATCATCCACGTCGAGGCCGAGCCCGAGTTCAACGAGCACGGCCACGGCGTGGGCTACAGCGGCATCGTGCAGGACGTGACCGACCGGCGCGCCGCCGAAGACAAGATCCGCCAGCTGGCCAACTTCGATGCGCTGACAGGCCTGCCCAACCGCCGCCAGCTCATCTGGCGCGCCGAGCGTGCGCTGGAGCAGGCGCGCCGCATGCAGCACCAGTGCGCGCTGCTGCTCATCGACCTGGATCGCTTCAAGATCATCAACGACACGCTGGGCCATGGCGCCGGCGATGAACTGCTGGTGGAAGTGGGCCGCCGCCTGCGCGCCTGCGTGCGCCACAGCGACCAGGTGATGGAAGGCCAGATCGAGGCCGTGGGCGCGCGATCGCACCGCGCGCTGGAGGCCGTGGGCCGGCTGGGCGGCGACGAGTTCGTGGCCTTGCTGCCCGAGGTGACCTGCGACGCCGACGCCGAGCGCGTGGCCCAGCGCATCCTGGAATCGCTGCGCGAGGCGATCTTCGTCTCGGGCCAGGAGTGTTTCGTCACGGCCAGCGTGGGCGTGGCCATCTTCCCGCGTGACGGCCACACCGTCGTCGACCTGCTGCGCAACAGCGACGTGGCCATGTACTCGGTGAAGGCGCAGGGCAAGAACGCCAGCGCGGTCTACAGCCCCCAGCTGGCAGGCCTGGGGCGCGACAAGCTCGAGCTGGAAACCGCGCTGCACCGCGCCATCGAACGCGACGAACTGGTGCTGCACTACCAGCCCAAGGTGGATGTGCGTGCCGCCAAGATGGTGGGCGTGGAGGCCCTCATGCGCTGGCAGCGCGGCGGCAAGCTGGTGTCGCCGGGCGACTTCATCCCGCTGGCCGAGGAAACCGGTCTCATCGTGCCGCTGTCGGAATGGGCGCTGCGCGAAGCCGCGCGCCAGGCGCGGTTGTGGCAGCAGCGCATCGGCTTTGCGGAATCGATCGCGGTGAACCTGCCCAGCCGCCTGTTCGAGCGCAGCGACCTCGTCGAGCACATCCACCAGTGCGTGACGGCGGTGAACGTGCCGCACCGCGTGATCATGCTCGAGATCACCGAAAACAGCCTGATGAAGGACCTGCAGAACGTCATCCCGACGCTGCACCGGCTGAACGAGATCGGTGTCGAGATCGCCATCGACGACTTCGGCACCGGCTATTCCAGCCTGGCCTACCTGACCACGCTGCCCATCAGCGAACTGAAGATCGACATCCGCTTCACGCGTGAACTGGGCATCACGCCGCAGAGCAGTGCGGTGGTGTCGGCCATCATCGCGCTGGCGCGTGCGCTGGGCCTGCGCGTGGTGGCCGAAGGCGTGGAAACGCTGCGACAGATGGAAGTGCTGCACCGCCTGGGCTGCGGCCACATGCAGGGCTACCTGTTCTGCAAGCCCGTGCCGCCCGACGAACTGCAAGAGTGGCTGGAGCGCACCGTGCTGCCGCGCAAGGCGCCGTGGATCGCACCCGCCGCCGAGGGCGAAGGCGTGGAAGAACTGGGTCGGGGCGCCGGCGCCCGCGTGCTGCGCTGATGGACGGCGTTGCCACCAAGACCGGCAGCACGCCGGCGGCCACCCTCGCCAAAGGGGCCTTGCGCCGCCTGGCCCAGGCGCAGCTGGAACCCACCCCCGAGAACTACGCCCGCGCCTATGCCGAAGAAGCCGGCCAGCCGCCGCCGGCAGCCATCGAGGACGGCCGCGCCGAACTGCGCGCCGAGCTGCGCAGCACCGGGCAGGCCTGGGCTGCGCTGGTCGAGCGGCTGGCACGCAACCTCGAGCGCGGCGGCCGCCAATGGAGCGCGGCGCGGCGCAAGGAAAGCCTGAAGCGCGTGTTCGATGGCAGCCGCAGCGACGCCCAGCGCCTGCAGCAACGCTTGCAGTCCTTGATGAGCGCCTGGGAAACCGACCAGCCCTCCGACCCCGCACAGACCGGCGCCGAAGACCCGCCGCTGGAAACCCCCCAGCGCGCTGAACTGCCGGCCGAAGCCTGGCGCCCGGTGCTCGGCAGCCTGCAGGGCAGCGTGGGCGCGGCCTTGCCGCGCGAGGTGCCGCAAGCCGCCGCCTTGGCCGACCGCCTGGCCGAACTGGCCGACGGCGTGGCCCGCGAAGGCCCCACGCCCGCGCTGGCCGCCGCGGTGGAAAGCGTGTGCGCCCAGGCGCGGCGTCTCTTCCAGCACCGTCACCACCTGGTGGATGAGCTCTCGGCGCTGTGCCGCGAGCTCTCTCACGGCCTGGTGGAGCTGGCCGAGGACGACAGCTGGGCCCAGGGCCAGTGCACGGCCTTGCACCTGACGCTGGGTGACGACAGCCCGCCCCAGGTGCGCGGCGTACGCGCCGCCAGCGCCTTGCTGGCGGAAACCCGCAAGCAGCAGCAGCGCGTGCGCAGCGAGCGGCAGGCCGCGCGCGAAGCCTTGAAGCAGCTCATCCAGGACATGGTGCTCGAGGTGGGTGAACTGGGCGAGCACGCCGGCCGCTTCCAGCTGGCCACCAGCCAGCATGCCGCGGCCATCGAGTCGGCCCAGAGCCTGGAAGGCCTGGCCGAGGTGGTGAAAGCGCTGTTGCACGACACGCGCTCGGTGCAGGCGGCCGTGGGCCGCTCGCAGCAGAAGCTGCAGGCCGACCAGACCCGTGCCACTGAGCTGGAAGACCGCGTGCGTGCGCTGGAAGGCGAACTGCGCCGCCTGTCGGAAGAGGTGTCCACCGACGCGCTCACCCAGGTGGCCAACCGCCGCGGCCTGGACCAGGCTTTCGAGGTCGAGCGCGCGCGCTGCGAGCGCGAGGCCGGCGCCACGCTGGCCGTGGGGCTGATCGACATCGACAATTTCAAAAAGCTGAACGACAGCCTGGGCCATGCGGCCGGCGACACGGCGCTGAAGTCATTGGCCGCGGCCGTTCGCGAGCGTCTGCGCCCGGTGGACCACCTGGCGCGCTTCGGCGGCGAGGAGTTCGTGCTGCTGCTGCCCGGGCTGGCCGCGGCGGAGGCCCAGCAGGTGATGACGCGCCTGCAGCGCAGCCTGAGCGAGGCCTTGTTCCTGCACGAAGGGCGCGAGGTGTTCGTCACCTTCTCGGGCGGTGTCACGGCCTTCCGTGCCGGCGAAACCCTGCAAGCCGCGCTGGAACGCGCCGACGAGGCCCTGTACGAAGCCAAGCGCACCGGCAAGAACCGCACCTGCATCGCCTGAGCCTGAAGCCTTTGCTCACACACGCCTTCTCAAGGCGGAGCCCGGGGCGTCCGAAACCCTGGCCATGAGCCGCGAACCCGAAAGCCCGTCGAAAAGCACCGCCAAGCTGGCCTTGCTGCCCGTCCGCCTGCTGCGGGGCCTGGGCAAGGGGGTGGTGGCCTTCTTCCGAAACGACATCGAGATCAAGCGCGACCCCAGCGGCGTGAAGGTCGTGCTGCAGGCCCAGCCCCCCAAGCCCAGCAAGCGGCAGCTGCGCGAGCAGGAAAGCGCCCGGCGTGAGAAGGAAGAGCTGCAGCTCATGCGCCAGCAACTCGCCGGGCTGCTGGACGAGCTGCCCGAAACGCGCTCGGCCCTGAAGCACCTGGTGTTCGTCGAGCACGCCATCGGCAAGCGCGGGCTGAAGGCCCTGCACAAGCTGCCGGTGGACGTGCTGGAGAAGGCGCTGGCGCAGCTGGAGGGCCTGGTGACCAACTGGTCACCGGTGGGCCTGGCCAGCCTGCGGTCGAAAATGGCCGTGGCCATCATCGACCGCGAGCACCACAACCCCGAGGCCGAGGCCGATGCCTACCGCACGGCCGCCGTCATCGACCATGGCCTGCCAGAGCCGGCCCCGGCGCTGCCGGAGCGCGGTGACGACGAAGCCCTGGCCGCCGCCTACGCCGCCCTGGGCCACCTGGCCCCCGCAGCCGAAGTGGAAATGCAGGGTGAGCTGGCATCGCCCTCGGCGCGCGCCCTCGGGCGCGAAGCGGCGCGGCCGTTTTCCCGCAGCCTGCCCCCGGCCGAGAGCATCGAGCTGCGCACGCTGCAACCCTAGGCCAGCCAGGCCGATGCGGAGCTTCCCCGACACTCAAGTCGGGGGTTGTGTCGGGCCCCCCGGCCGAACAGACTGCCCTTCGTCAAAACGTCTGTTGGGGAGCTCTGCATGGGCTGCTTCAACTCCACACTCAAGGGGTTCCGATGCTCTCGAAAGTTTCGCTGATCAAGCCGCTGGCCTTCGCTGCCCTGCTGGCCACCGCTGGTGCCTCGCAGGCCGCCATCACGGTGTACACCTCGCTGGCCGCCTTCAACGCCGCCACCCTCAACCAGGGTACCGACACCTTCACCGGTCTGAGCATCACCTCCGGCACCCCCAGCCCCCTGAACCGTAGCACCACGGTCGGCACGTCCTACACCTACACGGCAGATGCGGGCCCGGCGGGCACCTTCTTCGGCGCTGGCACCACGGCCAACCCCTGGCTGTCGACCAACACCGCCACCGACACCATCAGCTTCTTTGGCTTCTCCGCCGGTGTGGTGGGTCTGGGTGGCAACTTCTTCGGCAGCAACATCAGCGGCCTGTTCGCGCCTGGCGATGTCACGCTGACCGCCACCGATGCCAGCGGCACCGTCACGCAGACCATCGTCAGTGCCGTGGAAGGCAGCTTCCTGGGCTTCGTGTCCACCACCGGCCTGCTGTCGGCCACGCTGTCTGCAGTGCAAGTGCCGGGCGCCTCGCCCCTGTGGCCCACGGCCGACAACGTGGTGCTCGCCAGCGCCGTGCCCGAGCCCGGCACCTACGCCATGATGCTGGCCGGCCTGGGCGTGCTGGGCTTCATGGCCCGTCGCCGTCGCGGCTGAAGCCCCAGTGCGAGGCCTCGAGCCTCGCTTGCAAGAGTGATGAGCCCTGGCACCTGCCGGGGCTTTTTCTTGGGCCCGACGCTGCCTGCCCGGCCACGGCTCGCTATTCCTTGCGCCGAATCACGCTGGCGCGCTGCGCGTCTTCCCGGTAGGCATACGCGCGTTCGCCATTGCGCCAGGTGCCCAGCCACAGCATGTTGGCCGAGATGGCGTCGTGGTCGCTGCTGCTGAAGGGGCGGTCGTAGGTGGTGACCACGCCACGGTAAGCCTGTGGCAGGTTCTCCAGCGCGTTTTTCAGGCTGCGGCCCGAGAGATCACCTTTGCTGATGAACATGGCGCGCAGCAGCAGGTGCACCGCGTCGTAGGTCTGCGCTGCCGACATCATCGAGCCGATGGGCCGTTCCTTCGACAGCTTGCCGTAGCTGCGCAGGAAGCTGCTGTTGCGCTCCATGAAGACGTTCGGCAGCACCGTTTGCACCATCAGCGCCCCTTCCACCGCGCCACTGGAAGTGGAAAAGGCAGAGGCGTGTGCCAGACCCCAGGGCCCGTACTGGGGCACGTTCCAACCGGCAGCAGCGCGGCTGGCGGAGATGACGCCCTGTTCGGGCCCCACGGTCCAGCCGATCAGCGCATCGGCACCGGAATCCTTCAGCTGCCTGATCTCATTGGCCAGCGAGGTGACGCCCACCTTGAAGCGCACCACGATATGCGGTTTCAGGCCGGCCGCCTTCAGCGCCGCTTCCAGGTCGCGCAGGCCGCCATCGCCATAGCCGGTGGTGTCGACCAGCAAGGCCACCTTGCTCAGCCGGCGCTTCACGATGTCGGCCACGAGGAACTGCGACTGCAGCTGGTCGCGCGCCGAGGTGCGGAAGATGAAGCTTTCGGCGGCGGGGTACTTCGCTGTGATGGCGGTGCCGGTGGCGCAGGTAACGATGAGCAGATGCTGGTTGTTTTGGAAGACATCCAGCGCCTTCATCGCCACGCCCGTGTTGCAGAAGCCGAGCGTGGCGACCACCTTTTCCTTCAGCACCAGTTCCTGCGCGTGTGCCAGGCCGGTGTCGGGGTCGGCCTTGTCGTCGCGGATCACCAGCTCCAGCTTGCGCCCGAGGTAGCCGCCCACCTCGTTGATTTCATCAACCGCCACCTGCGCGCCGACACGTGCGCTGTTGCCCATGTCGGCAGAGCCGCCGGTCAGTGGCAGGATGAGGCCGAGCCGCAGCACGTTGGCCGGGGCCGGGGCAGCGGCGGTGGCCGTGACCTGGGAAAACGTGGCCGTGCAGGCCCCCAGGCAGAGCAGCGCAGCCAGTGCGCGGGCCATGAAAGGCATGTGCGGTCTCCGATGAAGGCTGATGCCGCCCGCAGGCGGCGCCGGGTAGGCCCCGCTTCGGCCCTGGGGCACCGTCGGGGCATGGCGGGAGCGGTGAGACTCGAACTCACGGGCCCTTGCGGGCCGCCGGTTTTCAAGTTCACAGCTGAGTTCAAGCTATTCAACAGCTTAGCTGACTTTTCTCTCCGCAACGCACGCGAAACAGCCAGCAAGGTGGGCTCATCGTCACCGGTTGTGCGGGCCGTACCCGGCCGTGACGGGGACCACGCACGGCAACTTGGCATTCGGGCATCCCGCTTTCCTGCCCGCAGCCTGAACGACGCCGTGCCGCCGCGCCGTCGCTGGCTGAGGCGACTTGGCGCGGATGACGGCGCCGGAGCGCGCGAAGTGGCCCCCACCCAGGTGATGCAGGGTGTGCAGCGCCGCGTTGTCGTCGCAAAACCAGGCACGGTGCAGGCCCGCGCTGCGGGGCTGCCCTCACGCGTGAAACCGCGTTCGGGCTCAGCCGGTCCGTCTGCGCCGAACCAGCCAGAGGCCTGCCGCCAAGCCGGCCGCCATCAACGCCACCGAAGGCGGCAGCGGAACGGGCGACACGGTCATCTGCACGCCGGCGAACTTCTTTTCGATGAAGGCCTGCCGCAAGCCGGCCGACTGCGGGTCGGTGAAGGCGGTGAGCTGGTTTTCGATGGTCAGGCCCACCTCGCGCGCGCGGGCCTGGATCACGTTGGTAGGCACGCCGAAAACGGGCGGCACCGACAGGGGCTGCGTGTTCGCGTCGATGCGCGCCAAGGCAGCCCAGTCGTGCAGCAGGCCATCGTTCAGGTTCAGCGAGCTGCCCGGTGCGAGGCTCAGGTTGGCTGTCGTCTGGGTGTTGATGGAAGACGCGATGCTGAAGGCCCTCAGCTGGCCGCTCACCTGCACGCTGCTGCCGCTGCCGCTGAGCTTGTAGTCGCCGAACTCGGCCAGATCGAAGGCGCCGAATTCGAAGCCGTTCTTCGCCTTCAGCACCAGCCCGCTGACGGTGGAGTTCTGCGTCACCACGCCCGCGCCGTTCAAGGACTCGGCCGCGAAGGCGTTGAAGGTGAAGAAGATGCTGTTGCCCGCCAGGGTGGGCGCGCCGAAGAGGCCCAGCTTGGTGGTGTCGTAGGTCAGGTCGAAGTCAGTCCCGGTGATGGTGACCAGGGCCGCTTGCGCCCCCCAGCTGCAAGCAGCGCCCAGCAAGGCCGCCACCGCCGCACGCCGCCAAACCTGCACCCTGCTGCCCTTCTTGCCCATCGTCCCTGCCCCGTGCCTGACTGCTTGCCCGCCACCTTAGGGGCCGCGGGTGACGCGCGCCTACAGGCGGCCTAGCTAGAACGGAGCAAGCGCAGCGCGGCGCCCCCCAGCAGCAGCGGGGCCAGCAGCGCCAGGGTGGAGGGCGTGGGCAGGGTCTGGTTCGATGCCGCCAGGATGTCGACGACCAGACCACTGAACTTGTTCTCGATGAAGGCCAGACGCAGGCCGGTCTGGCTGGGGTCGGTGTAGGCCGAGAGCTGCAGGTCGATCTCGAGGTCCACCTCTTCGAGCCCCGCCGCCAGGCCGTTCAGTCCCCCGCCGCTGGGTGCGGTCTGGCCGTCGATGCGGGCCGTGGCGCTCCAGTTGCGGTTGCTGCCGTCGGCCGTTCCGAAGGGCTGCGTGCCCTCCAGTTGCAGTGCCGTGGCCAGCACGCCGGCTTGCGGCAGGGCGGCATCGAAGGCGCGCAGCTGCCCGCTGGCGTTCACCTGGCTACCCGCTCCGCTGAGCCGGTAGTCGCCGAACACGGCCAGGCTGAAGGCACCGAAGCGAAAGCCGTTCTTGCCCTGCAGACGAAGGCCGGACAGCGCCGCCGACAGCACCTGCGTGCCCGCGCCGTTCAGCGATTCGGCGCGCTGCGCGTTGGGGGTGAAGAAGAGCGTGTTTCCCACCAAGCTGGGCGTGCCGAAGCTGCCCGTCAAGGTGCTGTCGTAAACGAGGTCGAAGTCCGTGCCAACCACGGTCACGGGTGCAGCGGCTGCAGCGGCGCCCCACCAAAGCGCGGCGCAGAGCGCGGCTCGTTCCAGACGGATCGGCATGGACGGTCTCCTGCAGCAGGCTAGCCCACGGTGTCGCTGGTGGGGGCGGTGATGTATTGCGTCAGGCGGTAGCCCGCGCCACGCACGGTTTCGATGAAGCCGGCGCCCTGGGCTTGCGCCAAGGCTTCGCGCAGGCGCTTGACGTGCACGTCCACCGTGCGTTCTTCGATGAACACGTGGTCGCCCCAGACGCGGTCCAGCAGCTGGGCGCGGCTGTGCACGCGCTCGGGGTGGGTCATCAGGAAGTGCAGCAGGCGGAACTCCGTGGGGCCTAGCTTCACCTCCCGCACCTTGTCTTCCAGGCGCCGCGTCACTCGCCGCGTGGCGGGGTCCAGGCGCAGGCCGGCGATCTCGACGGCGGTGTCCAAGGCGTCTGGCGCCCTTCGGCGCAGCACCGCGCGTATGCGCGCCAGCAGCTCCTTGGTGGAAAAGGGTTTGGTCAGGTAGTCATCGGCGCCCGCGTCGAGACCGGCGATCTTGTCGGCCTCGTCGATGCGCGCGGTCAGCATGATCAGCGGCACGCTGCGCGTGCGCGAGTCCTGCCGCCAGCGCCGCGTCAGCTGCAGGCCCGACTGGCCGGGCAGCATCCAGTCGAGCAGCACGAGATCCGGCAGCACCTTGTCGATGGCCAGCTGGGCGAGCTCGGCGTCGGCCGCCAGTTCCACATCGAAGCCGGCGTGGCGCAGGTTCAGCGCGATCAGCTCGGCAATGGCCGGTTCATCCTCGACCACCAGTACACAACTCATCTCGCCCTCCAGACCGACCCGTGCGGCGCGCTGCGTGTTCCATCCGCAGTCGCTGTGCGGGCACTTTAGGGGCCGTGGGTGACAAATGCGTGAGGGCCGGCGATTTGCGCGGATTGCGTTGCGTGCATCTCGGTGCCTGCACAGTCCCCTGGCACTGTTTTGCGTGGCGGCCCCTGGGCGTGGGCCGCAGGTGCTAGTCCGTTTGGCTCATCAGCCGGCTCGCGTGCAACGCGGCCCGGTCATGCGACGGTCACTGCGGCCACTTAGCCTGCACTGCTTGATTGAAAGCTGCAGCAGTTCGCGACCCCATGACCCGCCTTCGTTTCAATGCGCAGCCAGCACGTGGCTTCACCTTGCTGGAACTGCTGGTGGTGATGGTCATCATCGGCCTGCTGGCGGGGTATGTGGGCCCCAAGCTGTTCGGCCAGATCGGCAAGTCGGAAACCAAGGTGACGCGCGCGCAGATCGATGCGCTGCAGAAGTCGCTGGACCAGTACCGCATCGACATCGGCCGCTACCCCAGCACGCAGCAAGGGCTGGGCGTGCTGGTGCAGCGCCCTGCCGACGAAGCGCGCTGGCAAGGGCCCTACCTGGCGAAGGCCGTGCCGCTGGACCCCTGGGGCCGGCCTTACCTCTACCGCGCGCCCGGCCAGCATGGCGAGTACGACCTGTACTCCCTGGGCCGTGACGGTGCGGCCGGCGGCGAAGGCAGCGATGCCGACATCACCAGCTGGTAAGCGCCGTGCCTGAATTCCTGGTGCAGGTGGCGCAGGCCGGAGGCCCGGGTCGCGTGCTGCGTGTGCAGGCCGACAGTGCCTATGCGGTGGCGCAGGTGCTGGGCCTGCCGCCGGCGGCCATCCTCGACGTCAAGCCCGTGTTGCAGGCCAGCCCCCGCGGAGCGCGGCTCGACCTGCGCCTGTTCAGCCAGGAACTGGCCTTGCTGCTGCAGTCGGGCATACCGCTGCTGGAAGCGCTGGACACGCTGCGCGAAAAGGGCCCGCGCATGGCCGGCCGCTCGGCGCTGGACGCCGTCAGCGCGGCGCTGCGCGCAGGTCTTTCGGTCAGTGAGGCGCTGGGCCGTGCACCGGCCGCCTTCGATGCGCTGTTCATCGCCATCGTCGCGGCCAGCGAGCGCAGCGGGCAACTCGTGCGTGCGCTGCAAGACCACGCGGCCTACCTCGCCTGGAGCCAGAACCTGCGCAGCAAGCTGGTGGCGGCCTGCATCTACCCGCTGATGCTGCTGGGCGCGGGCGGCGCCGTGGTGCTGTTCCTGCTGCTGTACGTGCTGCCGCGCTTTGCCAGCGTTTTCGATGCTTTGGGCAACGACGTGCCCGATGCTTCGATGGTCTTGATCGGGTTCGGCGTCTGGGCTGCCGCCCATCCCGGCGTCACGGGCGCAGTGCTGACGGCGCCCGTTGTCGCGGCCGTGCTGGCCTGGCAATGGTCGCCCCTGCGCGCAGCCCTCGCGGCGGCGCTGTGGCGCGCGCCCGTGGTGGGGCCGCGCTGGCGCGTGGTGGTGCTGGCGCGCCTGTACCGCGGCCTGGCGCTGCTGCTGGGCGCCGGGGTGCCCGTGCCCGCGGCGCTGAAGCTCATGCACGGCGTGGTGGCCGCGCCGCTGCAGCCGGCCCTGGTGGCCGCCACGGCGGCGGTGGGTAGCGGCCAGCGGCTGTCGGTGGCCTTGCAGGCGCACGGGCTGGCCACCCCGGTGGCCCAGCGCATGGTGCGCGTGGGCGAGGGCAGCGGCGAACTGGCCTTGATGCTCGAACGCGCCGCCAGCTTCCACGACGAGGAAATCTCGCGCCTGAGCGAGCTGATGGTGCGTGCCGTCAACCCGGCACTGATGCTGGTGATGGGCGTGGTCATCGGCGGCATCGTCGTGCTGATGTACCTGCCCATCTTCTCGCTGATGGAGCGCGTGCAGTGAACGCCCCCATCGACACGCCCTGGCGCCTGGACTTCGAGGCCTGGCCTCCGGTCGAGGCGGCGCGCCATCGCGCCGTGCTGGCGCTGAATCCGGCCGGTGATGCCAGCCTGCTGGCCGACCGTGAGCCCGATGCCCTGCTGCTGGACGCCGTGGAAACGCGCCTGAGCCGCAGCCTGGCCTGGCAGCGCTGCGAGCCCGCGCTCATCGACCTGTGGCTCGCCCAGGCCCAGGCGCAGGGCCGGGCGCTGGACGGCGTGGCCGCGCAGGCGGGCGAGGCGGCAACGGCTGGTGAACAGTCAACGCCCGAACTCACGCTGGCCGGGCTGGCGGGCGAAGGCAGCCCTGCGGTGCGCCTGCTGGACGCGGTGCTTTACGACGCGCTGAAGGACGGCGCCAGCGACGTGCACATCGAGACCCGCCACGCCGGCGCCGAGGTGCGCGTGCGCCTGGACGGCGTGATGCAGCCGCTGCGGCGCGTGGAGGGTTCGAACCTGGCCGAGCAGGTGGTCTCGCGCCTGAAGGTGATGGCCGAACTCGACATCGGTGAGCGCCGCCTGCCGCAGGACGGCCGCTTCAAGCTGCGTGCGCACGGCCGCGACATCGATTTCCGCGTCTCCATCATGCCCAGCGTGCACGGCGAAGACGCCGTCGTGCGGGTGCTCGACCGCGCCGCCATCGAGCAAGGCCGCGGCAGCCTCACCCTGGCCTCGCTGGGTTTTTCACCGGCGCGCTGCGAGCAGATACGCGCGCTGTCGCGCATGCCGCACGGCATGCTGCTGGTCACCGGCCCCACGGGCAGCGGCAAGACGACGACGCTGTACGCCGCCATCACCGAGATCCACCAGGGCGGCGAGAAGATCATCACCATCGAAGACCCGGTGGAGTACGAACTGGCCGGCGTGGTGCAGGTGCCGGTGAACGAGCGCAAGGGGCTGACCTTCGCCCGCGGGCTGCGTTCCATCCTGCGCCACGACCCCGACCGTGTGCTGGTGGGCGAGATCCGCGACGCCGAGACGGCGCAGATCGCCGTGCAGGCGGCACTCACCGGGCACCTGGTGTTCAGCACGGTGCATGCGAACCATGCCTTCGACGTCATCGGCCGCTTCATGCATATGGGGCTGGACCTGTACAACGTCGTCTCGGCACTGAATGCCGTGGTGGCACAGCGCCTCGTGCGGCGCCTGTGCGGGCATTGCGCTGCGCCGCTGCAGCCCAGTGCGGAGCAGCTGGCCCTGCTGCAGGGGCTGGCCGACCCGGCACGCGCCGAGCCGCTGCGCCTGCGCCAAGCCGTCGGCTGCGCGCACTGCCGCCACACCGGCTACCGCGGCCGCCTGGCCGTGGCCGAGGTGCTGGTGCTCGACGACGAACTGCGCGACCTGATCGCGGCGCGCGCGCCCATGCAGCGCATCAAGCAGGCCGCCAGCGCCAACGGCATGCAGCGCCTGCACCGTGCCGGCCTGGCGCTGGTGGCCACCGGCGCCACCACCTTCGAAGAACTGGAACGGGTGGTGGCCGATGGTTGAGGCCCGCGCCAACCCCGGCGGCACCGGCCTCGGCACGCAGGCCCCGCACCGCGTCGCGCAGGTGCCGGCCTGGTTCGGGGCTGCGCGGCGGTGGGTGCGCCAGGGCTTGCAACTTTGGGTGCGGCGCCCGCGCCCGCTGCTGCTGGTTGCGGATGGTGTGTGGGACCCCGCGTCGGCATCGGCTCCCTTCGCCGACTTCGCGGCCTGGTGCCGTGCCCACCCCGGCCTGGCCTGCGAACTCTGGCTCGGGGCCGGCGTGCTGGCCGATGTGCTGGGCGACGTGGCGGACCCGCAAGCCGGCAACGGCGGCGAGTTGCGCACCGCGGCCGCCCGCGGCGCCTGGGTGCAGCGCGTGCTTTTTCACTACCACGGTGAAGCGGCGGTGGCCTGGCCCCTCTTGCCTTGGCAGCACGCGGGTGCCTGGGGCGCGACCGCGCTGCGCGGCTTGTCCTTGGCCGGCTTGCAGGCCCAGGCCCGCGAGCATGGCGTGGTGCTGCGCGCCGTGCGGCCGCTCTGGCCCCGCCTGCTGGCGCAATTGCTGTCGCACGAGGCACAGCAGGGCGGCCGTGCGCCGGACGAGGCTTGGCTGGTGGAAGCCGTGCCCCAGGCGAGCGGCCTGGCTTCAGCGGCATCACCGGCCACAGCGGCCTCGGGCACGGCAGCGCGGCCAGCGGCAGGGCCGCAGGCGGCTGGCGCGGCCCACCTCACGCTCGTGAAGCTCAGCCAAGGCCGCATCACTTCACTGCAGCGCCGACGCCTGCAGGCGCCGTGGGCCCCGGCCTTGCAGCGCCTGCTGGAAGAAGAATCGCCCAGCCCGCCGTCCAGCCCCGCACCCCGCCGCCGCCTGCTGTGGCTGGGCGACGCGCCCGAAGGCCCGCTGCCGCTGCCGCGCCTGCTGACCGTGGCGCCGCCGTTCGCCGAAGCACTGTCCAAGGCGCGGGGCAGGGGGCCTGACTTCCTGCGGCCCGAGGCCCGCCCCGGGCCGCTGGCCTGGGCCTGGCTGGCCACCTGCGCCACGGTGCTGGCGCTGGCGGGCGGCGAAGCCCAGCAGGCCTGGACCTTGCGCGCGCAGGCGCAGGCGGTGGTGCCCGCTGCCGAAGGCCCGCGCGTGACCAGCGCCGCAGCCCCGGCCGACCCCGCGCGGCAGGCGCTGCAGCAGCGCCTGCACCACCCCTGGCGGGCCGTGTTCCTGGCCAGCGAGCTGCCCACGTCGGCGGGGCTGCGCTGGCTGTCGCTGGACCACCGGGCGGGCGCAGAACTGCGCCTGCAGGGCCTGGCCAGCGATGTCGCCCCGGTGCAGCGCCTGGCGGCGGCCTTGCGCCAGCAGCCGGCCTGGCAGCAGGTGCTGGTGGCGCGCCTGGAGGTGCAGGCAGCAGCGCCGATGGGGCCTACGCCAGGCGCTGCAGGCCCCCAGGCGCCGGCGGCCTTCCCGAACCTGGACCCGAAGCTGAACCACGCGTTCGAGATCGTGGCCCAGCTGCGCGAAGAGGTGGCCCCGTGAGGTGGCCCGCCAGGCTCACACCGCCCACGCGATTTGCGCGGGCCGCGTGGTCCGTTCGGCCCGGCTGGCCGGCCCCGGCCTGGCCTGCAGGGGCCGGCCTGGCGGCGCTGGCACTGGCCACGGTGCTGGCCGGCGTGGCCGCGCCGCATTGGCGGGCCGAGGCCGAAACCCGGCTGGCCAGCCTGGCCTCGGCGGTGCCCTCCCGCCCGGCCCCGGAGGTCACCCGACCCGTTGCCGCCCCTGCCTGGCCTGCGGCGGTGCAGTCACCGCGCCGTGCGCTGGCACTCCACGGCTTGGCCAGGCGTTCCGGCCTGGAGGTGCTGCTGGTACGCGAGCAAGTCGACGCCGCCACGCACCTTCAGCTGGTGATGCACGGCACGGCCGCCTACCCGGCCCTGCGCCAGTTCGTCGAGCGTGCGCTGGCGGCCGACCCCGCCCTGGTGCTGGACCGCCTGCGCCTGCACCGCGGTGAGACCGATGCCGCGCAGGTGAACTTCGAACTGCAGTGGACGCTGCTGCACAGCCCGCCGGCACAGGCCTCCACGGGCCGCATCGAGCCTGCGCGATGATGCCCGCGGCCAGCTCCTCGGCAGCGCCTGCGCCGCCGCCCCTGATGCGGCCCGCCTTGCGCTGGGCCCTGGTGGGCGCGGCCTGCGCCACGGCCGCGGTGGCGATGCTGCCCGAGGATGAAGCGGGCGTGGTCACCGCGCCCGCACGAACACCCGGGCCAGTGGCCGAGCGCCAGCCCGTGGCGCCTGGGCCTCCAATGGCGCCAGCCCCCGCACCCGCGCCGCGTGCTGCCGAGCCAGCCGCTCAAGCGGCAGCCTGGCCGCCCTTGTCCCGCGCGGCCTTGACCGCCTGGGTGCCGCCACCTCCGCCTCCGCGCCCACAGCCCGCGCCGCCTGCGGCGGCCCCCGCACCCGCGCCACCACCCGGCTTCCCGTACCGGTGGATAGGCCAGATCGACGAAGCCGGGCAGCTGCGCGTGTTCCTGGTCGATGCGCAGCGCTTGATCGCCGTCGCCCCCGGCGAGACGGTCGAGCCCGGCTGGCGCTTCGAAGGTGTCGGCGCGGGCGGCCTGCAGCTCACCTGGCTGGCCACGGGCCAGGTGGTGCAGGTGGCGGGCGCGCCCTGATCGGCCCCTGACGCCCACCTGCCAGCCCGCCCAGCCTGCCCACCGCGACCGCCACGCCACTGCCGACCCCATGCCCCAAGCCCGCACCTGCACCGCCACCACCGCCCCGAGGTCCGGCCCCGGCGCGCGCGTGCGCCCCGCACACGGGGCCCTGCGGGCGGCGCTGTGGGCGGGCTTGCTCGCGGGCCTGCTCGCGTTGGCCGGCTGTGCCCACACGGTGGTTGACGAAGCCGAGCAGCTCTCGCACGGCGGCCGCTACGAAGAAGCGCTGCAGACGCTGGACGAGGCCTTGGCGCGCCGCCCGGAAGACGCCGCGCTGCGCACCGCCCACGGCCGCCAGCGCGACCGCGTCATCGTGCACCTGGCGGCGCAGGCCGAGCTGGCGCTCAGCGGCGCGCGGCTCGACGAAGCCGAGAACCTGCTGGCCCGCGCCCAGCGCCTGGCGCCGCGCCAGCCGCGCGTGCTGAGCCTGGTGCAGGCCGTGGCACAGGCCCGTGCCGCGCAGCAGCGGGTGGCGGTGCCCGAAGCGCCCCCGGCGCCGCCCGCGCCGGTGGCCGGCCCGACCATGAGCGCGGCCTTCCAGAAAGTGGTGAACCTCGAGTTCCGCGAAGCCCCGCTGCGGCAGGTGTTCGAGGCCCTGGCGCGCAGCAGCGGCGTGAACTTCGTCTTCGACAAGGACGTGCGCAGCGACGTGCGCGTCACCGTCTTCCTGCGCCAGGTGAGCCTGGACGACGCGCTGCGCATCATCCTTGCCACGCAGCAGCTCGACCGCAAGCTGCTCAACGGGCACACCGTGCTGGTCTACCCCAACACGGCGGCAAAGCAGCGCGAGCACCAGGAGCTGGTCACCCGCAGCCTGTACCTCGTGAATGCCGACCCCAAGCAGGCCCTGAACCTGGTGCGCGTGATGACCAAGACGCGCGACCTGCATGTCGATGAACGCCTGAACGCCCTGGTGGTGCGCGACACGCCCGAGGTGGTGAACCAGATCGAGCGCCTGCTGGCCACCATCGACCTGGCAGAGCCCGAGGTGATGCTCGCGGTGGAGGTGCTGGAAGTGTCTTCCGACCGGCTGGACGAGCTGGGCCTGGGCTGGCCCAGCAGCGTGGGCCTGGGCGTCCCAGGGGCGGGCAGCACGGTGCCGCTGAGCACGCCCCTGGGCGGCAGCGGTTTTCGCGGGCTGGTGGCCAACCCGGCGCTCACGGCCACGCTGCGTGGCGTCAGCGGTTCCGCCAACCTGCTGGCCAACCCCACCATCCGCGCGCGCAACCGCGAAAAGGCCAAGGTGCAGATCGGCGAAAGGCTGCCCGTGTTCACCACCGCGGCCGTGGCCAATGCCGGTGTCTCGGCTTCGGTGACCTACCTCGACGTGGGGCTGAAGCTGGACGTCGAGCCCAGCGTGCAGCTGGATGGCGAGGTCATCATCAAGGTGGCGCTGGAGGTCAGCAACCTGCTGCGCGAAGTGGACGGGCCCGCTGGCTCCGCGGCCCGCGCCTACGAGGTGGGCACGCGCACCACCACCACCTCGCTGCGCCTGAAGGACGGGCAGACGCAGGTGCTGGCCGGCCTCATCAACGACCGCGATCGGCAGAGCGCCAACGGCCTGCCGGGGGTCTCGCGCCTGCCGCTGCTGGGGCGCCTGTTCGGCGTGCAGCGCGACGAGCGCAACAAGACCGAGATCGTGATGCTCATCACCCCGCGCATCGTGCGCAACCTGCAGCGGCCCAACGTCGCCGCGGCCACGCAAGCCTCGGGCACCGAAAGCCAGCCCGGCGCCGCGCCGCTGCGGCTGAGCGCCGATGCCCGTGCCGGCGTGGGTGCGGGGCGCGGCGGCAGGCCACCCGTGGCCACCGCCGCCACGGCGCCCGAAGCACCGCCGCCGGAAGGCCTGCTGCTGGCCGGCAGCGAACGCGCCGCCGTGGGCGGCACCCTGGTGGTGACCTTGAACAACCGCAGCGGCCAGGCCGCGCAGGGTGAACTGCTCTACGACCCCCTGCTGCTGCAGCCCGCCAGCACGCCGCCCGGTGCCACACCCGGCCGGCTGCCGTTCGCCATGGCCCCCGCGGCCGAAGCGGCCTACGTGCTGCGCGTGCTGCCGGCCGCGGCGGGCCAGCGCGTGGTGGTGCAGGCCAGTGCCAGCACCCCCGTGCAGGGTGAAGCGGTGGTGCAGATCGAAGACGCGGCGGTGGCCCGATGAGACGCGCGCGCCGCGGCTTCACGCTCATCGAGATGGTGGTGGTGCTGGCCATCGCCGCCATCCTGGCGATGGCCGCGCAGCCCCTTTTCGAGTTGACCCTCAGGCGCACCCAGGAAGCGGCCTTGCGCACCGCGCTTCGCGAGCTGCGCCTGGCCATCGACGAGCACCGCGCGGCCGTGCTGCAGCGCCGCGTGGCGCCGGGCCCCGACGGTTCGCCCTACCCACCCAACCTGCAGGCCCTGGTGCAGGGCGTGCCGGTGCTGGACGAGCAGGGCCGGCCCGGCGCCCAGCGCCTGTACCTGCTGCGCCGCCTGCCGCGCGACCCCTTTGCCGACCCCCAACTGCCCGCCCACCTCAGCTGGGGCCTGCGGGCCAGCACGAGCCCGCCCGACGACCCGCAGCCGGGCGACGATGTCTTCGACGTTTATTCGCGCAGCCCGCTGGGCGCGCTGGATGGCAGCCGCTATGCCGACTGGTGAACACCGCAGCGGCCCCCGCACGCGGGGCTTCACGCTGATCGAGCTGATCGTCGTGATGGCCATCGTGGCGCTGCTGGTCAGCGTGGCGGCGCCGCGCTATCTGAACAGCATCGAACGGGCGCGCGAGACCACGCTGCGCACCTCGCTGGCCGTGATGCGCGAAGCCATCGACCGCTATGCCGCCGACCGCGGCCGCTACCCCGACACCCTGGAAGCCCTGGTCGAGGCACGCTACCTGCGCACACTGCCCGAAGACCCCATCACCGGCCGCCGCGACGCCTGGGTGCTGCTGGCGCCACCGCCCGATGCGGTGCTGCAGGGCCAGGTGAGCGATGTGCGCAGCGGCGCGGCGGGCCGTTCTCGCGACGGAGCCTTGTATGCCGAGTGGTAGCGCGGCGGCCCAACCTTCGGCGTGCGCCCCGCTCGTTCTGCGACTGCATCGCAGGCAGCGCGGGGCCACCTACCTGCTGCTGCTTTTCATGCTGGCCGTGATGGCTGCCGGCATGGCTGCACTGGGCACACGGTGGGCCGTGGCCGCACAGCGCGAACGCGAGGCCGAACTGCTGTTCCGTGCCACCCAGTTCAGCCGCGCCCTGGCGAGCTGGCGTGACGCTACGCCCGCCGGGCAGCCGGCGGCGCCCATGCAGCTGGAAGAGCTGCTGCAGGACACGCGCGGCCCCGTGCCCCGGCATCACCTGCGACGGCTCTTCACCGACCCCTTCACCGGCCAGGCCGACTGGGAACTGCTGCGTGGCGAAGACGGCCGCATCAGCGCGCTGGCCAGCCGTTCGCGGCAACCCGCGCTGCGGCGCCTGCACAAGCCGCTGCGCGCAGAGGCCGACCCGGCTCGGCCCGCCGTGGGTGACTGGCTGTTCCAGGCCGAAGCGCGCGCGCCCACGGCCGCTTCGACGGATTCCTCTCGTTCCGACCCCAGATCCAGCCCACGATGAAACCTCCAGGCTCCGCAGATCCGTCCGAACTGCCCACGCGCCGAAGCAGCCGTGCACCCGCTGCCGGCGCGGTGCTGGCCCCGCACGCGGGCGAGTCGCTCGTTCGTCTGGCCGAAACCGCGGCGGGCGTGATGCGACGGACCCAGTTCTTCGTGTGGTCGCAAGGGGCGCTGAGCGCCTTGCTGCCGCACCAGGCCCTGTGCTGCGCGGCCTACTCCAGGCCGCAGCGCGACCTCGCCTTCACCGCCTTCCACAGCGTGGTGCTGTCGCCGCTGGCGCTGGCCCCGCTGAGCGACGCCCACAGCCCCCTGATGCAGGCCTGTGCAGCTGCGTGGGTGCTGGGGGGCGGCCGTGCGCTGCAGCTGTCTGCCAGCCACCAGCCCCTCCCGGCGCAGGAGCAGCTGGTGCGCTTGAACCGCGAGCTGCGCGGGGTGCAGCTGCTGGTGCACGGTGTGGCGCGGCCGCAGCGGCCGGCAGAGATCGAAAGCCTCTTCGTCTTCCTGCAGGCCGACAGTGCAGAACACGCGCTGGAAGAGCGGCTGCTGCATGCCGAGCTGGCGGTGCCCTACCTGCACACCACCTGGCGCCGCGTGGTGGCGGCCGAATCCTTGCTGGCCGTGCCCGGCCTGCCCCAGGCCACGCCCGTCGGTGACGAGCGCGGGCGCGCCGGTGCGGCGGCGGCGGGTCTGGCGCTCACCGAGCGGGAGCTCGAGATCCTGCGCTGGGCGCGCGAAGGCATGAGCAACCTGCAGATCGGCGAACAGCTCGACATCAGCGCGCTGACCGTGAAGAACCACATCCAGAAGATCCTGCGCAAGCTGGGGGCCAGCAACCGCGCGCAGGCCGTGGCCGTGGCCATGGCGCAGGGGCTGCTCTAGAGGCCTCATCAGGACTGCTTCAGGGCTTCAATCCGGCCTGAGGATGCCCAGGCTCATCGCGCGCGAGATGGCGTGGGCACGGCTGCTCGTGCCCAGGCGGCGCAGGATGTTCTGGATGTGGTTCTTCACCGTCCACTGGCTGCACGATAGCAGCGTGGCGATCTCCGAATTGGTCTTGCCATCCTTGATGAGCAGCAAGATTTCCTGCTGCCTGCGCGTGACCACGCGCTCGTCCCGCGGTGCCGAGGCCTGCTGCTGCTCGCGTTCGTTCTGCAGCACGCGCACGAAGGCGTGGTGCAGGTGCGGCACCAGCACCTCCACGGCGTGGCGCAGGGTCGCGTCCAGCGGCTGCCCCAGGCGCGAGAAGCCGTAGACCGCGGCCACGCTGCCATCGGTGGCGGGCACCATGCGCACCGCGAGGTTGCGCAGTTCGTTGCCGCTGACCAGCACCTCCAGCCTGCAGGGCGCGCGCGGCTCCTCGGCGCTGGGGCACAGCAGCACGCCATCGGCCCAGCCGGGCATGGCCATCAGGCGCGGCAGCAGGCCGTGCTGCGGGTCGGCCACGGCGTCGAACTGCGGTTGCTTGAAGTAGCGGCTGGCGCTGAAGTGGTGCAGGCGCAGGCCGGCACTGCCGAATTCACGCACGCCGCAGATCAGGATCTCGTGCGGCACCAGGCCCTGCACGGCGCTTTGGGTCCACACGAAGAACTGCTGCCGGCTCGTCACCGAGATCGAGGCCTCCACCGCCTCGGTGAAGTGATGGCGCATGGTCTCGTTCAGGCGTGGCCGGTTCATGCACGCCCTCGAGCATGGACGCCCCGCAGCGCGGCGACGGAGGCTGCCGCGAAAGGCTCTCTGGCGGCGGGCCGCGTAAGGAAGGCGGGTGTGTTGACCATGGGCCGTTGAAGGCTATCGGCCCGATGTGACAGGGCGGCTTGCGACGGCCTTCGAAACCCTGCCGAACGGCACCGCCTGGGGCACTGAAGACGAGCCGCAGTGCGCATCTCGGTGCAGGTGGACGCCCCTCAGTTCTGCGGTCTGCTGCCGATATCCCGGAGGCAGCGCGGGTGGGCCCGCGCGTCCACCGGGTTCGGCCAGATGACATCGCCCTTCGGCACACTGCGTGGCCATGCGGCCCCACCTTTGCAATCGCCCTGCACGACCGTTTGCTGCCGTGGCGGGCGCTTGGCGGCCCCCGGGCGTGGCAGGCTGCCCGTGACGCTCGTGTGCGCCTGGGCCTTGGCCCTTGCTGCCTGCGGTGGTGGCGGTGGCGCCGCGGACGCGGGCGGCCCGGCCGCTGCCAACGCCGCCACGGCAGCCGGGGCCACGTCTGCGGGCGCGGCGGCACCGGCCACCGCCAACCCGGCCCCTGTGTCGTCACCGGTGCCGGCCCCCGTGCCATCACCTGTGCCGCCACCCATACCGGCCCCAGGCCTTGCCGTGGCTGGCAGCGCGGCCGAGCCGGCAGGCGGGGACACCACCGCGCTGGAGTTCAGCTTCGACCTGGCCCAGGCCCGCAGCACCAGCGCCGGCATCTACGCCGCCGATGGCCGCCTGCTGCGCACGCTGTGGCGCGGCGAACGCCTGCCGCCGGGCCGCCATGTGCGCCGCTGGGACCTGCAGATGGACGACGGCAGCCCTGCGCCGGCGGCCGAGGTCACGGTGCGCGTGATGCACCACGACGTGCAGTACCGCTGGCAGGGCGTGGTGGGCAACACCTCGGCGCGGGCAGGGCAGATGCCTTTCCGTTCGTTCATGCCGCCGGCCAGCCTGGCGGCCGACGGGCGCCAGCTGCACATCGGGCTGGGCTACAACGAAGGCCAATCGGCCGTCACCGGGCTGAACACCGAAGACCCGCAGCGCCCGGCCCCTGCCGTGCAGCACCGCGACCCCTTCATCGGCATCGGGCTGGTGGCCAGTGACGGCACCGCCCTCTACATGGCGCAGACCGGGGGTCTCAGCAAGCAGGGCTTCGTTTTCGCGCGGCGCCTGGCCGACGCGCAGCCCGTGGCTTTCACACAGGGTCAGGCGCTGTGTCTCAACGTGTGGGCCGGCACGACACGCTGCTACCCCGACCAGCACTACCCCAGCGTGCTGGGCTGGCGCCCCGAGGGCGAGCCCCTGCCCACCGGGCTGGCCGTGCAGCGCGGCGGCGTCTTGCTGGCGCTGGCCTACGCCAGCGAACAACGCGTGCGCGTGTTCCACAAACACAGCGGTGTGCTGCTGGCGCAGTGGGCCGCACCGCTGTCGCGCGACGGGCAGAACCAGCTGGCCATGGGTGCCGATGGCGACCTCTGGCTGCTGGGCGAAGGGCGCGTGCTGCGCTACACCGACATCGCCGGCACAGCGCGCATCGCAGGCAGCATCGAAGGCCTGGAGCAGCCGCTGGCCCTGGCCACCGACCCCCAGAACGCCGACGCCATCTGGGTGGCCGAGGGCGGTGCGGCCCAGCAGCTGCGCCGCTTCGGGCGCGGCGGTGTGGTGGAACGTGTGCTGGGGCAGCGCGGCGGCCTGGCCGGCGATGGCCGGGTGAGCGACGACCGCCTGTGTTTTGCCGGCCCGGGTGGCCGCGAACACACCGCGCTGGCGCTGGACGGCGCCGGCTTGCTGTGGGTGGCCGACACCTGCAACAACCGCCTGCAGCGCCTGGCCACCGACGGGCGCGCAGCCGCGCTGGCGGCTTCGGTGGCCTGGCTGCCGGCTTCCTACGTGACGGCGGTGGACAGCGCGCGGCCGCGGCGTGTCTTCGCCCACTTCATGGAATTCGAGGTGGACGCCGCGCTCACGGCCGAGGGCCAGCTGGGCTGGCGCCTGGTGCGCAACTGGCTGCCCGGGCTGCCGCCGGCGCTGCGCGACGAGCGCGCGGCCAACCTGCACTGGGGCGGCTTCCAAGCCGTGCACACGCTGGCCAATGGCCGCAGCTACGCGCAGATGAACGTGCAAGGCACACCGTGGCTGGTGGAACTGGCGCCCGAAGGCCGCGTGCTGGCGCGCCTGCGCCTGGCCCCCGAGGCTGGCGACACCCGCGCCCGCAGCCCCGAGGTGATGCAGCCCGGCGGCGACCTGCACCACGCGGTGGATGAAGGCGCACACCAGCTGGTGATGCGCAGGCGCCTAGAGGGCTACGCTGCCGATGGCACGCCGCGCTGGGCCGCGCAGGCCACCGTGCTGGCGCGCCTGCCCAAGACCGCGAACACGCCGCACCACCGCATGGGTTCGTTCGCCGGGCTGATGGGGCCGCGCTGGCCGGTCACGGCCTCGGGGCTGGTGCTCAGCTTCAACGCTTCGGTCGAGGACCGCGAAGGTTTCCATCTCGGGGCCGTGCCCGTGGACGGCGCCGCCTGGTCCTGGCAGGCCAGCCCCAGCGGCGCGATGGATGGCCGCGGCAGCTTCCAGCAAAGGGCCAGTGATGCGCGCATCGAGTACGGCGGCAACGTGGTGATGACGGCCGGGCGTGCCGTGGTCTACGGCTACCACGGCGAGTTCTACACCGACCTGAGCAACGGCCGTGTGGGACAGGCCAACCAGTTCATGCACTTCCTCGACAACGGGCTCTTCGTGGGCCAGTTCGGACGCCCCAGCACGGTGGACGCCCCCGACGCCGCGCCCGCGCCCGGCCGCAGCGGCAATGCCTTCAGCCCCTGGCTGGTGCAGAGCGAGGGGCGCACGCTGCTGTACCACAACGACGAATCGTCCTGGGGCGGCGTGCACCGCTGGGAGCTGCAGGGCCTGGACGGCATCACCGAGCTGCGTGCCAGCGGCACGCGCGGCAGCCGTCTCACCTTGCGCTGAAGACGCCGCGCTGAAGTCGCTGCGCGCGGCGCGGTGCAGCGCGGCCCTCAGGCTTCGGCTTGTGCGGCCGGCATCTCGGGCAGCAGCGGCGCTTCGCCTGCCAGGGCCTGCAGGTCGGCATGCAGGTCGTCCATCAAGGCCTGGGCGCCGAGCCGGGTCAGCGCCAGCTGGCGTGCGGCCTGCCCCATCTGCTGGCGTGCGGCCTCGTCGTCACACAGCGCCGTGATGGCCGCGGCGAAGCCGGCGGCCGACTCCGGCTCGACGCGCAGGCCGCAATGCCGCACCAGGCCGGCGATCTCGCTAGTGGCGTCCACGCCGGCCACCACCGGCCGGCCGCTGGCCAGCATGCCGCCCAGCTTGGAGGGCAGCACCAGATCGGCGGCGTCGCGCACCTGGGGCAGCAGGTGCACGTCGGCCAGGGCCAGCAGGGCGCCCAGCTCGTGGGCGGGCCGCAGGTCCAGGAAGCGCAGCTGCGGCAGGCCGGCGCCGGCGGCTTCGAGGGCGGGGCGCACCTCGCCCTCGCCGCACAGCAGCATCACGATGTCTTCGCGGTGGCGCAGCTGCTGCGCGGCTTCCACCAGCACGCCCAGGCCCTGCTTGCGGTTCATGGTGCCCGAGAACAGCACCACCTTCTGGCCGGGCGCGATGCCCAGGCCCAGGCGCAGCGCCTCGGCCGCAGGGCCCTGGCGCACGGGGTCGATGTCGCCCAGGTCCACCCAGTTGGGAAGCAGGCTGCTGTGCTGCAGCTTCACGCCCTTGCAGGCCAGCTGCCGCAGCATGCGCCGCGAGATGGTGGACACATGGTCGAAGGCGCCCAGCAGCGCGCGTTCGGCCAGCAGGCTGGCGCGCTGCAGGCGCTGGCCGCGCAGCAGGCCCATCTTGAACGCGGCGTCGAGTTCCAGGTCTTGCACGTGCAGCCAGGCCTTGGCGCCGGCCAGGCGCGCGGCCAGCCAGGCCAGTGGCGCGCACAGGGTGGAAGGGGCCACCGCAAAGACCACGGCCGGGCGCCAGAAAAGCGCCAGCCACAACAGCACCGGCAAGCAGCACAGCGCGAAGCTGGCCTGGTGCAGCAGGCGGCGCAGACCCGTGGGCCGGCCCGGCACCCACAGGGGGCAGCGGTAGACCGTGAGACCGGGCTGGCTGCGGTCGACGCTGTAGCGGCCGCTGGAGTGGCCGGCGCCCACGCGCCAGGCCGGGTAGTGCGGTGGCGCGCACACCACCGCCACTTCATGCCCGCGTGCCACCAGGCCGGCGGCCATCTCGCCCGAGTACTTGCCGATGCCCGTCAGCTCGGGGCTGAAGTTCAGGCTGAGCAAGAGGAGTTTCATGACGCGAGCCTCGGCGAGAAGGAAGATTTGGACAGCGTCAAGGTTGACGCCGCGCCGTGACCTCGCCGTGTCCCTGCGGGGCTGCTGCTCTAGTCCGTTCAGGCTGTGTCGCGACGCCTCGGTGCGCGAGTGGGGCGCTGGCCCCGGGGCCCGGTCTGTGGACCCTGGGGCGTTTCAGCCCGGCCCGTTGCCGCGCCGCCGCCACCACCTGCCGCGCCCGGGTTCGCGCGCCTGCGGCTGCTTGCGCGCCAGCACCGAACCCACCAGGTTGTAGGGCGCCAGCAGCTGGTTGGCAGCTTCCACGTCGGCCACCGAGGTGCCGTGCTCTTCCGCCACCAGCAGGTGGGTGTCGGCCAAGGGCAGCAGTGAGAGGGCGTCGGCCGTGTCCAGCAGGGGCGGCAGGTCGATGATGACGATGCGGTCGGCGTAGCGCTGCTTCAGTTCCTGGCTCAGGCGTTGCATGGCGCGCGTGGCCAGCAGTTCGGCCGTGCCGTGCCCGCTGACCTGCCCGCCCGGCAGGAACACGAAACGTGGCAGGCCCGGGTTCAGCAGCAGTTCGTCCAGCGGCAGACCCTGGCTCAGGTGTTCACCCAGGCCCGGCGCACCGCTCAGGCCCATGGTGGCCTGCAGGCCCTGGCCGGTGAGGTCGGCATCCACCAGCAGCACGGTGCGGTCGAGTTCGGCCGCCACGGCCAGCGCCAGGTTCAAGGCGGTGAGGCTCTTGCCGGGCAGGGCGCGGGGGCTGGTCACGGCCAGCAGCGTGTGGCCGTCGGCCTGCAGGCGCTGCAGCAGCTGGCTGCGCAGGCGCTTGAAGGTTTCGGCCAGGTCCGAGCGGTCGGGGCGCACCACGCCCGGCGTGCGTTGCAGGCGCTCCAGCAGCCCGGGCACCACGCGGGTGGCGGTGTAGGCGATGGCCAGCGGGCCCGCGCGCTGGCTGTCTTTCAAGGCCTGTGCGTCCTCGGCCCTCTCGGCGATTTCGGCGGTTTCAGCGGTCTCAGCAGCCACCGGCAGGGGGCTGCGCAGGGGTTTCAAGCTCGGCGGCATGCTTCAGCCCCCCAGCCGCCGCAGCAGCCCGAAACCCGCCACGTCCAGCGGCATCACCAGCAGGTGAAAACTGGTGGCGGCCGCGCCCAGCAGCAGCGCTGCTGCCAGCACCGACAGCAGCCACACCCGCGCCCGCCTTTGTGCCGAGACCGGCAGCGGCTGCGCCGGCAGCACGGCCAGCACCGGCACCTGCAGCACGCGCACGAGGTCGCGCGGACCGCTGATGCTGCGGTTCAGCGCTTCGCGCAGCGCCACGGCCAGCACCGCGCCGGCCAGGGCCAGCAGTACGCCAAAGGCCATGATCAGCTGCCGGTTGGGGCGGTGCGGGCGCTCGGGAAAGATGGGCGGCTCGATGACGGTGAAGCGCTCGGCCTTGCGGCTGCGCTCCAGCTGCTCGGCCACCTGCGCCTGCATGCTCTTGTCGCGCAGGTCGCGGAAGCGGGCGCGTGAGGATTCCAGGTCGCGCACCAGCTCCAGGTACTGGCGCTCCACGTCGGGTGTTTGCGAGACGCGCTGGCTCATCTCGCCGATGCGGCGCTGCAGTTCGCGGCGTTCGGCGCGCAGCATCTCCAGCTGCGCTGCCGTGGTTTCCACCTGGGTGCGCAGCGCGATGTACACGGGGTTGTCGGGCCGGGCCACAGCGCGGGGCGTGCCCGGGTTGGCGGTGTCGGCACGCACCACCAGCTCCAGTGCGTTGTAGGTGCGTTGCAGGCGCTGCACGTCGGGGTGGTCGTCGGCGTAGCGCTGGCGCAGGGCGGCCAGCTCCAGCTGCAGGCGGCGCAGGTCGCGTTCACGGTCGCCGGCGCCGGCTGCAGCCGGGGTGCCGGGTGCCGCAGCGCGGCCTTCGCTGCCGGCCGCCGGGCCGGTTTGGCTGCGCAGCGTTTCTATCTCCCGCTTCAGGCGCCGCACATCGGGGTGGCTGTCGCTGTATTGCGCCTGAGCGCTGGTCAGCTGCAGCTGCAGGGCGCGCAGGCGGTCGTCGGGTTCCAGCAGCGCGGCACCGCCGCCGGCCAGCGGTGCCTGCGGCCGTGTTTCCAGAAGCTGAGCCTGCAGCTGCTGCTGGCGGTCGGTGAGGAAGGCGAGCTCGCGCTCCACGCGCTGAAGCTCGAGTTCGCTGCGTTCGCTGGCCATCAGGTTGGACAAGGCCAGGTCGGGCGTGCGCCCCTGGTTGCGCCGCTTGAAGTCGGACAGCTGCTGCTCCACCTCCGAGATGTGCTGGCTGACGCGGGCCAGTTCTTCTTCCAGGAAGGAGGTGGTCTCCGCCGCTTTCTGCTGGCGGTTCTTGATGTTCTCGTTGAGGAAGAGCGTGGTCAGCTCGTTGGCGATCTTCTGCGCATTGGCCGCCACCTCGCTGTCGTAGCTGAGCGTGAAGGCGATGGTGGAACGCACGGGCGAGCCGGTGCGCCGGTCGGTCACTTCGGCGCTGATGGGCGTGAGGCGGATGTCGCGCCGCATGCGGTCGATGATCTCCTCGCTGGTCTCGCGCTCGCGGGCCTTGCCGTATAGGCCGTGGCGGTCCACGAGGTCGAGCAGGGTGGCCCGCGTCATCACCTGCTGGCTGATGACCTGGATGCGTTCGTCGGCATAGCTGGTGACGGTGGAGCGCACCATCTCCTGCGGAATCTCCTGCTCCTTGATAAGGATGGTGGCGGTGGAGCGGTACACCGCGGGCAGCAGCACGGCCACGGCCGTGCTCAGCGCCAGCAGCAGCAGCAGCACGCTGATGAACAGCAGCCGGCGCCGCCGCAGGATGCCGAGATAGTCGCCCAGCCGCCGCGCGTCCTCGGGGGCGCCGCTCCAGGCGGCAGGGGCTTCATCGCTGAAGGTGGACATCGGTGGCATCCAGGGGCAGACAGGTGGGGAATGGCTTCAGTCGGGGCTTGGGTCGCGGCTTCAGTCGAGGCTTCGGTCGTGCAAGGGCTGGGCCCGCATAGTCAGGACGGCTCATTCCCCGACGGGCACTGTCGCACCCGGATATTGCAAACTGATGGAAAACACGTGCGAACGGGCCCTTGAATCCGGTGTGCTGCTGCGATAGCGGCGCGCCTGGGCCTGCAGCACCAGCGTCAGCGGCTCGCTGAAACGCCAGCGTGCATCGAGGTTCAGGCTGCGCAGCCGGGCCGGGGCCGCGGTGCCGGCGGGCGGCTCGGTGCGCGAGTCGTCCAGGCTCAGGCTGGCGCTCAGGGCTTCCGACCAGCTGCGCTCCAGGCCCAGCGACCAGCGGTCTTCCCGGTTCACGCCCAGCGGCCCCGGCGTCAAGGCGCGCGTGGCGCTGGCCGCCAGCGTGGTGGCCGGGTCCCAGCGCAGGTTGCCGCCGGCGCTGTACTGCAGTTGCTCGCGCCGGCGGGTGAGCCGGGTTTCGCTCACCTGAAAGGGCACGATGCCGCTGCGGCAGAACTGCACCGGCAAGGGGCAGACCAGGCCGCGCAGCGTGAAGTCCTGGCCCGTGCGTGATTGCGCCACGGCCAGGTTGAGGCTGGCGCGTTCCGAGAGCGCGTGGGTGGCGCCCAGGCGCAGGCTGTCGATCTGGATGCGGGTGTCGCTGTCCTGCAGCCGTTGCCGGGTCTGCTGCAGGCTGGCGCTGAGGCTGGTGGTCTCGGTCCAGGCGTAGCGCAGCGCGGTGCTGGCGGTGGCCACAGCAAAGCTGCGCGCCGGTGTGTTGGCGCTGGGGTTCAGGGCCGGGCTGTTGGATGTGCTCAGGGGGGTGCTCAGGCGCGTGTCCGTGAGGCCGGCCGACACTTCGGCAGACAGGCGTTCGTCCAGTGCATACGACCACGACAAGCCCCCTGCCACCACGCTCTGTTCAGCGCGCCCCAGCGCGACTTCGCCCGCCGTGGCCAGGCCGTCCAGCGGGCGTTCGCGGCGGTAGGACAGGTCACCCTGCCAGACCTGGCGTTCCAGCGCGAGGCGCTGGCGCAGGGCCAGGCGGCCCAGGCCGGTGGTGTCGTCGGCCGCCGGGCGCTCGCTGCGGCCCTGGCTGAGCACGAGTTCGGCCTCGGCACCGGTTTCGGCGCTGTCGGCGCGCCGTGCCAGGCTGGCGCGCAAGGCCCACTGCAAGGTGGTCAGCGCGGCCGGTGCGGTGCTGGCCAGGCCCGGGTTGCTGTCGTGGCGCAGCAGGGCTTCGGTGCCGCGCTGGGCCGTCCAGCCCTGGGCCGCAGCCCCGGCGGGCAGGCAGGCCGCGGCCGCCAGCAGCACGCGGCACAGCGGCCGGTTCACGGCACCAGCACCACGTCTCCGCTGCGCAGCTGGATGTTCTGGGCCAGTGCTTCGCCTTTGCGCAGCTTGCGATAGTCGAAGGGGATGGACACCTGCCGGCCGCCTTCGCGCCGGATGATGCGGATCTCGCGGTCGTCGGCGAACGGCGTCATGCCGCCCGCCAGGCTGAGGGCCTGCAGCACGTCGATGGTGCGCCCGAGGGCGAAGTCGCCGGGCCGGTTGACGCGCCCGATGACGTAGATGCGGTAGCTGGCCACCCGCACCACCGACACCGTGACCTCGGCGTCGGGCACGAAGCGCACCAGGCGCCGCACGATCTCGTCGCGCACCTGCGTGGCCGTGAGGCCGGCGACGGCGATCTCGCCCACCAGCGGGAAAGAGATGCCGCCGTCCGGGCGCACCAGCACCGTGGACTTCAGCGTCTCGTCTTTCCACACCGAGATTTCCAGCCCGTCTTCGGGGCCGATGCGGTAGGCGGGGTCGGCCGGGGCGGCGGCGTTGGCTGCGTCGGCCGCGCGGGTGGCGCTGCCGGGCGCTGCACCCCAGGGCAGTGGGGCGGCGCCGCCGGCCACGGTGTCGGCCGGGGGTGCAGGCGGGGCCAGGAAGGAGGGCAGCTCCAGCCCTGCGCAACCCGCCAGCCCTGGGCCCAGCAGCACCGCGAGGCCTGCCGCCCACGCTGCCCGTGCGCGGGAAACCGGCTGCTCACTCACGGGCCACCCGCGGCACGAATCTTTCGCTGTCGGTCTTGTCACGGTACTCCTGCACCAGCTTGAACATCTCCACCTCGCCCAGGCCGAGCAGCGGCTCGCGCTTCTTCAGCACGTCCATCACGCCCTTGTCCTGCCAGCGCGCCAGCAGCTCGGCGCTCAGCTTCACCAGGCGCTCGTTTTTCTCGGTGCAGCTGGTGACCAGGCGCGCCTGCTCGCCGAAGCGCTGCTGCCACTGGTCGCGTTCGCCGGCCTGGGTGCGCAAGGCCACCGCAGCCTGCTGCAGTTCGGTGTCCTTCTGCGCCACGGCGGCCTCGCCCTGCGCCCGCAGGGCCTGGGCGGCCTGCTCCAGCTCAGCCACCTTCTGCAGCAGCTGCGCCTTTTCGGCTTCCAGCTGCTGCAGGCGTGCGCCCGCTGCTCGCTCGGCGGCGGTGGCGCGTGCCGCGGCGCGCGCGCGCTCGGCCAGCTGCTTCTCGGCGCTGGCGCGGGCTTCGTCGGCCCGGGCCTTCTCGGCCTGGGCCTGGCTCATCTGCTGCTGCAGCTGCTGCAGCTGCATCTGCTGGCGGCGGGCGGCGCGCTCGGCGGCGCGGTCGTCTTGCGCCAGCGCGGGGGCCAGCAGGCTGCCCAGGCACAGCCCCAGCAAGAGCGGGCGGCGGCTGAACAGGTGGGAGATGAGGGAAAGGCAGGCCATGGCAGCTCCGGGGTGCAGCCGGTTCAGAAACGCACGAGCAGGTCGACCTGCACGCTGTCCAGCGACAAGGGCGCACCGCTCAGCGCATCGCCGCTCAGCCAGCGCAGCGTCAGGCTGCTGTTGCGGCCCAGGCCGTAGCTGCCGCCCAGGGTGAAGCCCTTCACGTCGGTGCCGCCGCCGCGCAGGTCGCTGTCGGTGAAGGCGTCGAGCACGGCGTCGCGTTCCAGGTGCTTGTAGGACAGGAAGGCCTGCCACCGGCCGGCGGCGTCGACCTCGGCATCGCCCAGCGAAGCGCGCAGCAGGTAGCCCATGGTCTGCGCTTCCACCCGCGTGCCCAGCCGCGCCGACACTTCGGCCTCGTCGTAGCCGATGTTCTTCACCACGTCGGCCGTGAAGACGAGGCGCTTGTCGCCGAAGCTGCGCACTTCCAGGCTGCCGGTCAGGCCCACCAGGTGGTAGTCGGCGGCCAGCGCCAGCAGCGGGCGCGCCGGGTCCGAGGAGATGTTGAAGTAGGTGTTGCCCTTTTGCGCGAAGGCCGGTGCGGTGTAGTCCAGCAGGCTGGAGGCGGGGGCGTTGGCCTGGCCCTTGATCTTGCTGTAGTGGTAGTAGGCCAGGGCCACGCGGCCCGACACGCGCGCGCTGCTGGGCCACTGCAGCCCGGCCTGCACGCCGTACAGCCACTTGTCGCCAGCCAGTTCCACTTCTTGCACCGGCATCGCTGCGGCGGTGACGAAGCCGCGGCCCCAGCGGCCGAGGTCGGGCGTCCACTGCAGCGCCACGCCGTCGAAGGACAGGTCGTTGGCCCAGACGAGATCGGTACCGAACCAGGGGTTGCCGAAGCGGCCGGCCACGGCGTTGGCCTGCTGGCCCTGGCGCCAGCGGATGAAGGCACGGTCGAAGGTGACGGTGTAGCGGTTGCCGTAGTTGCCCAGCGTCTGGTTGGCAGAGAGGGGGTCGGTGCTGCTGCCTGTGCTCAGGCGGATGCCGCCGCCCCAGGTGTCGTCCACCGTGACGGTGGCACCCAGCCGGGCACGCACGCGCAGGCGCTGGCGGTCCACCGTGGTGTTGGTCAGCGTCAGCGCGCGGGTGCGGTTGGTTTCAGTGATGCTGACGGCGGGGGCATTGCCGGCGTCGAAGTTGTCTTGCTGGAAGCGCGTGCGCAGGTCGCCTTCCAGACGCAGGCCGCGCACCCAGCCGGGCACGCTGTTGGGGCCGGCCCAGCCATCGCGTGCGGCCTGCACGGCCAGTTCACCGCGTATCTCTTCCTTGAGCTGCTGGCGCACGAACTCGGGCACGAAGGGAACGCGCACGGGCGTGGCGGCGGCAGTTGCAGCGGCTGCGCCGGGCGCCGCGGCCGGTGGGGCATTGGAGGCCGAAGGGGCCGGGGCCGCCGGGCCGGCCCCGGCCCGCGGCGGCGCTTCCAGTTCCTTGAGCAGCAGCGCCGCGCGCTCGCGCGTCAGCAGCCCTTGCTCCACCAACTGGTTGATCAGGCGCGTGGTCGTGGCGCGCACGCGCTCGATGTCGCTGGTGTCGGCACGCGCCGGCAGTGCGCAGGCGCAGGCCAGTGCCAACACGGTCAGCAGTTGCTGCGGTGCACGCGCGCCTGGGCGGGCGGGGCAGCGGGCAGGACGGCGGCCGGGTTGGGAGGCAGGGCTCATGGGGGTTCCGCGAAGGTTCGGCATGGGGCGGGGCGCCAGGAAAGACAGCGTGGAGGGAGGCTGCGGATCAGGCGCGGCGGTTCAGCCGCAACTGAACCTGGCGCAGGTTCTGCGGCGGCACTTCGCGCAGCGGCGACATGTCCGACAGCGTGGCTTCGATGAGCCGGTCGAGTTCGGCATTGCCCGAGCCGTTGACGATGCGCGCCCGCTGCACGCGGCCGTCGTCACCGATCCAGACGCTGACCACGACGCTGAACTCGTCGGTGGGGGCCTGGCGGTTGCGCGCCAGGGCCTCGAAGAAGTTGCGCTGCAAGAGCCCGGTGAAGTAGCGGCCGCTGCCGCCGCCGCCAGTGCTGCTGCCGATGGTGGTGATGTCGCGCCCGCCGCGGTTGGCGGCCAGGCCGAAGCCGTCGCTGCCCGCGCTGCCATCGGCGTCCAGGCCCAGGGGCTGCTCGGCGGGGGCCGGGTCGGCCGGCTTGTCGGGCGTGGCTTGGGGCGGCGGCGTGTCGATCTTCACTTCCTCCTGCACCTTGGGCGGCTCGGGCGGCTTTTCCGGTGGTTTCGGCGGCGGTGGCGGCGGTTGCCGCAGGATGGCCACCTGCTGCACGGTGGGCTTGCGCGGGCCCTGCGGCGCGCTCACGAAGTGCACGATCAGCCAGGCCAGCGCGCCCAGGAACAGCGCAGCGAGCACACCGCCGATCCAGCGCCCGCGGCGGGAGGTGTGCTGCGCGGGCAAGGGCTTGAAGTCGGGGCCGGCCATGCGGGTTGTGTGGCGTGATGCGGTACTGGAGACGGAGCGTGGAGCAGGTGCGCGCGTGCAGGCGGGCCGGCTACTTCACCAGCCGCTGCGTCACCAGGCCCAGCTGCGTGATGTCCAGCCGCCCCATGAGGTCGAGCACGTCCACCACCTTCTCGTAGTGCACCTTGGCGTCGCCCTTGATGACGACCGGGAAGTCGGGGTTCACGGCCTTCTGCTGGCGCAGCCGGTCTTCCAGTTCCTGCAGGGTGACCGGGTAGGTGTCCAGGAAGATCTGGCCGTCGTCGCGGATGGTGATGGCCTTGGTCTGCGGCTTGGCCAGGCTGGGCGTGGCGCTGGCCTTGGGCAGGTTCACCTTGATGCCCTGCACGGAAGCCGTGGTCATGATGATGAAGATGACCAGCAGCACATAGCTGAGGTCGAGCATGGGCACGACGTTGATCTCGTCGTAGGCCTTGTTGGCGGCTTGCAGCTTCATGCGGCGTACCTCTCCGCGATGCGCGTCACCAGTTCATCGACGAAGGCCTGCAGGTCGGCCGTGATCTCGCCGATGCGGCTGGTGAGGAAGTTGTAGCCAAAGAGGCAGGGGATGGCCACCGCCAGGCCGGCCACCGTGGCCACCAGGGCGGCGGCGATGCCCGGCGCGATGGCGTTGACGTTGACATCGCCCGCCGCCGCGATGGCGGCGAAGGTGATCATCACCCCCACCACCGTGCCCAGCAGGCCCAGGAAGGGGCCGCCGGCGATCGAGATCGTCAGCACCACCAGCCGGCTGTTCAGGCCCTGCAGCTCGCGCACCAGACGGGCATCGACCGTGGCCTTGATGGCCGACAGCGTGCTTTCGTTGATGTGCATCTCGCGCCCGCTCTGCTGGTAGGCGTCGAAACGGCGGTGCAGTTCGTGCACGGCGGCGGCGTACAGGCGGTACAGCGGCGAAGCGCCGAAGCGCGAGGCCAGTTCCGCCTCGGCGCGTTCGCGCTGTTGTGCACCCTGACCGGCCTGGATGCCGTCCATCAGTGCCGAGAACTGGCTCATGAACTGCTCGTTGTCGCGCGCCACCTGCCGCACGAGCACGGCCTTGCTGATCATCACCCAGAAGCTCACGACGAACATCACAGCCAGCAGCGCGATGACGATCCAGCCGTCGATGGTGACCGCGCCGAGCAGGATGGTGAAGTAGTTGACGCCACCGTCCTCGCCACCCGCTGCGTCTGCGGGCGCCACGGCCACCAGCTTCTGGTCGGGCCCCTGGCTGCCGGCGGCCAGGCGCAGCCAGTCCGCGCTGCGGGCCGTGGTGGCCACCTGCAGTTCGTCCAGCTCGCCCTTGTAGCCGGCGCCGAAGACCATCTGGCCGCCCAGCGCCGAGACGGCTGCCGTGCTGCGCAGCACCTCGGCCCCGTTCAGGAACACGGCCGGCCCGGCGCCGGGCGCCAGCACCAGGGCCAGGTGCTGCCAGACGCCGGCTGTGAGCGCGGCGCCGGGGCCCGAGTTGCCGCTGGAGCTTTCGATCTGCAGCCGGCCGCCGCGCAGCAGCAGGGCCAGGCGGCCGCTGCCGTCCACCTGCTGCAGCAGGGCGGCATCGTCCAGCGCCGAGGGTTTGAGCCACATCGAGATGGTCTGACCCGCCGCGCCTGCGCGCAGCGAGGGCCGTACCTCCACCACCAGTTCCGAGCGCCCGTCGAAGGCCAGCCCTGCGCCCGCCAGCCCGGCCGACACCAGCGTGGCGGTCGAGCGCAGCGCGTGGTTGGCGTTGGCGGTCGCGTCCTGCGGGGTGGCCTGGCCGTCGCCGAAGTTGTAGACCAGGGCCTGCGCCGAGTCGTAGGCGGTCTTGGCATCAGTGGCCGGCGCGGCGCTCTGGTTGCCGTAGTACAGCCAGATGAAGTCGTCCTTGCTGCCTGCGTTGATGCGCGGCACCTGCACCCAGACGAAGGCCAGCTCGTTGATGCCGTCGAAGCGCTCGATGTGGAACTTCAGCGGCGTCTTGTCGTCGGCTGCGATGAAACGCAGGTCGGCGCCATCGGGCCGCGCGTCGAGGAAGGCGAAGTTGCCGGTGTGCAGGCGCACGAGCACGGGCACGCTGTCCACCGCGCCCGTGGTGGCCACGCCCTGCGCGGTGGTGTTCAGCGTGATGCGGGTGCGCTGGGTCCAGTCGTCGCTCCAGCGCGCCGAGGCCGGCAGGGCCAGCCATTGCAGCAGCACGAACACGAACAGGGCGATCTTCATGGGGTGACGGGTGGTGGTGCGCATGGGTGAACCCGTCACTGTCGGCGGGCCGTGTTGCAGGGCTGTGAATGGATGTGCAGTGCTGCGCGCTGCGGCGCTGCGCTGCAAGCGCCCGCCACCAGCTGGTGCAGGCGCTGCATGGAGGCTTCCATGCGGAAGTGCTTGTCGTGGCAGTGCCGCGCGGCCGCGCGCAGCGCGTCGAGCTCGGCGGCTGGCAAGGCCAGCCAGCGTGCCAGCAGCCGCTCGGTGCCGGCGAGGGTGTCGGCCTCGGCCAGGCCCGCGCCGCAGTGCACCACCTCCTGCCAGATGTTCACGCGCGTGGACACCAGCACGGGCGTGCCGACGGCCAGCGCCTCGACCACGGCGATGCCGAAGTTCTCCTGGTGCGAGGGCAGCACGAAGGCATCGGCGGCACGCAGCGCGCCCCACTTGACGCGGCCTTCGAGCATGCCCGTCCACGTGATGCGGCCCGCCACGCCCAGGGCCTGCGCGCGTTGCAGCAACGGCCGCTGCAGGCCGTCGGGGTCGGGGCCGGCCATCACCAGGTGCAGCTTCGGGTGCCGGGCCGCCACGGCGGCGAAGGCTTCCACCAGCAGGTCGCAGCCCTTCTTGCCATGCAGCCGGCCCAGGAAGAGCAGCAGGCGCTGGCCGCGCAGCGTGGGGTGCTGCTGCAGAAAGTCTTCGGCCGTGGCCTGCTGGGCCACTTCGTCGAGGGCCAGGCCGTAGCCCAGCACCTCGTGGCGCGCCGCGTAGGGGCGGAAGGTGGTCTGGGCCAGGCGCGACTCTTCGTCGGTGGTGAAGAGCACGGCCTCGGCATCGCGCAGCACCGCGCGTTCGGCGGCCAGCCAGTACAACTGCTTCTTCGCGTGCTTCAGCGGGTGGGCCCGGCGGAACCAGGGGTCGAGCATGCCGTGCGCGAAGACGAAGTAGGGCCGCCCCGTGGCCAGGGCCGCGCGGCGCGCCGCCCAGCCGTGGTACTGCCAGAGGCCGTGCACCACCAGCGCGTCGTAGCCGGCCGCGCGTTCACGCAGCCAGAGGTCGAGCTGCCGCGTCCAGCCGAAGGTGCCGCGTGCCCGGCCCACCGCGTGCGTGGTCGCGGGGAAGGCGGCCACGCAGGCGTCTTGGGGCGCGTCCAGCGTCAGCACCTCGCCGAAGTGGCCCAGGGCCCGCGCCGAACGCACGCTCTGCCGCACCCCTTCGGCCGGCCCGCCGTGCACGGCGTCGACCGAGCGGATGAGATGCAGCAGCCGCAAGGGCCGCGCCGAGCCAGGCGACAGCGCGCTCGGCGTCATCGTCGTCGCTGTCATTTCGCGAAGCACTCGCGGTCGTCTTCGCGGCAGTTCTTGTCGCCGAAGCCCAGCACTTCCACCGTCAGCACCGTGGGCCGGGGCGCCTGGCGCGAGGCCGCAGCCTGGCGCGCCGCCTGCGCGGCGGCCTGGGTGGCCTTGTCTTCGCCCTGCGTGGCCGCCTGCGGGTTGGCCCCGGCGGCCGCCAGCGTGCTGGCCAGGCTGCCGGTGGGCACCTGCGGCACGCCCTGCGAGCTGCCGGCTGCCTTGATGTCGCTGGCGTTGAGCACCACCTGCGCGTTGACGAGGATGTTGCCGCTGCTGCGGATGCCGGCCTCGCCGGCGTCGATCTTGCCGGCCGGTGCAAACAGGAAGATGTCGCCCGCGGGCGGCGCGGTGGCCGGGCCCAGGCCGTCGGGGTCGGAGCTGAGCGTCTGGATGCCGCTGCCGCTGGCGCTGGCGGGAATGACGACCTCGACCCCGATCTGGTTGCCCTCGCCATCCAGAATGGGCCGGCGTTGCGGCGCCGGCGTGGACAGCGAGGTCTTGGCGCCGCGGCCGGCGTCGATGCTGCCCTGGGCCGAGTAGACGAGGATGTCGCCGCCCTGCGCCGTGAGCAGCTTGCCCTGGTTGATGCTGAAGTTGCCCGAGAGCACGCTCTTCACCGCACCGCCCTGGGTGGTGATGATGCCCACCGGCCGGGCGGCGTTGGGCGTGGTCAGCCCGACGACGATGTTGCCTGCCGGGGCCCAGAGGTCGATGTCGCTACCGCCCAGCGTCTGCACCGAGGTCTGGAAGCTGAAGATGTTGCCGCTGCGCCCCTGCGTGGGGCCCACCAGCGACTGCACCACTTCCTCGAGCATGGCGTCGAAGACCAGCGGCCCGGTGCCCGTGAGGCGCGCGCCGTTGGCCCGCCGCAGCACGGCCCCGCTGTAGAGCTGCGGGTAACGCTCTGCCAGCTCGATGTAGCGGCTGCGCGTGGCCGCGTCCAGCGCCGCGTTGCCGGTGGCGGCGCTGCTGTTCTGCAGGTAATCGGCCAGGCCGGTGCTGCGCGTGAGGGCGGCCACGTCTTCCTCGCGCGCCAGCAGGGCCAGCAGGGCGGCCGCGTCGCGGGCGGCCGCGCCGGCCAGCGGCAGGCGGTCTTCACGCAGCAGCGCCTGGTAGGCCGGCAGGGCTTCGGGGGCCTGCTGGTCCAGGGTGGCCAGGCGCTCGAAGGCCGGGTTGCGGGCCACCAGGTCGGCCACGCTGCCGGCCGCCAGCACGGCCGTGCGCCCGGCTTCGCTTTCCAGTTCCAGCGCCAGCTGCGCGTACAGCGAGCTGATGCGGTCGCTGGCACGGTTGAGTTCCAGCACACGCGCGTAGGTGCGGTCCATCTGCGCCAGGTTCACATCGGCGGCCACGCCGGCGATGACCGTCAGGCGCGCGCTGTCGGCGCTGGAGAGCAAGGCGTTGCGGGTGTTGCCCGTGGCCACGAGCCCGCCGACGATGACGCCGTTGGCCGCCACCACCGAATCACCCAGGTCGATGTCGCCACCGGCCTGCACCAGCAGGCGCCCCGGCCCGGCGATCTCGATGCCGCCCGTGCCCACGCCCGATTTCGCCAGCTTGCCGCGCACCGCGCGCACCTCGCTCACGTCGCCTTCGGCCAGGTTCTGCAACTGCAGGTTGGGGTTCAGCAGGTCCTGCCCCGCGCGCACGCGGCTGCGCGCAGGCAGCACCAGAGCCGTTCGGGTGTCGTTGATGTAGCTGCCGTTGAGCGCCTGGATGTCGAAGCTCAAGCCGGCGGCTGCCTCGGTCTGCGCCACCAGCCCGACGGGCAGCGTGACGCTGCGTTCGGTGATGCGGCCCAGCGTGATGGGCTTGAGCTCCAGCGTGACCTTGGCGCCCGTGTTGAAGAAGTCGAAAGGCACGTTCTGCACGCGTGCGCCTTCGAAGTTGGTGGTGGGCGTCACCAGGGCCAGCGGCGACAGGGCCGAGACCTCCACGCCCAGTTCGCGCACGCTGCCGGTGGCCAGGGCCGCCAGGCTGGCCGTGGGCGAGGGCCAGGTCTTGATGAAGTTGCTGGCCTGGCCACCGGCCGCCACACCTGCATCGGGCCCCAGCACGTCGCCGCCCAGGGCCACCAGGGCCAGGCTGGCGGGGAAGGCCGTGCTGCCGCCGGGCAGGTTCTGGTTGTTGAAGGTGGTGATGGAGCGCCAGTCGTCGCTGGCGCGCGCCAGGCGGCCCAGCACCTGCACGTCGCCGCTCTTGCTGGCCACGGTGACGGCGCTGTTGCCGGTGTAGGTGAAGAAGGTGGTGGCCACGCTGCTGGGCGAGGCCGTGGCCGGGTTGGTGGGGTGGAAACTCGGCCCGGTGGCTCCGGCGCCGCCGTTCAGGCCCAGGAAGGTAGGGTTGTCCACGCTCTGCAGCACCGCGCCGGTGCCGGCCACCAGGCGCAGGCTGGCCTCTTCGGGCGTGGCGCCGCTGCTGGCGCCCATCAGGTAACCCTGCACCGCTTCGCTGCGCCCGATGCTGGCCCCTGCCGTGACCACGCCGCTGCCGCGGCCCAGCAGGAAAGAGGCACCATCGATGCTGCCGCCGGCGGCCACGCTGAGGTCGCCGCCACCCGTCACTTCCACCGTGCGAGCTGCGTCACGGCCGCTCGTGCGGCCGCTGGTGGGCAAGGCCAGCAGCAGGTCGCGCACATCCGCGCCGGCCTGCACGTCGATGTCGCCACCGGCCAGCGTGGCCACGCCTTGCTGGAAGCGCGGCCGGTAGCTCCACCAGTCGGTGAGGAAGCCGTCGCGCACGAAGTCGTTGGCGGTTTGGCGCAGGCGGCGCAGCCAGTCGGTGACCCAGAGGTCGGGCACGCCCGCCGGGCCCAGCACCGAGCCGCCGGCACGCAGCGAGATGCCGCCACCATCCACGGCCCAGCGGTTGTTGCCGTTGACGGCGCTGTCGGCCGCGCCGATGCGGCCGGCGGTGTAGATGGCCGAGGCGGCGTTGTCCAGCCGGATGTCGCCGGCCGCGGCCAGGTCGATGCGCCCGGTGCCGGTGCGCACACCGGCCAGCGCGTTGGCCAGCACGAGGTCGGGGCGGCCGGCTGCCGGTGCGCCCGTGCCTGTTGCGTTGGCGGGCGGGGCCACGACGGCCAGCGGGTCGGCGGCCCCCAGGTCGGCGCCGGCTGCCAGCCGGATGTGCCAGGTGTCGCCGGCGCGGATGGCGTGGTTGGCGACGTTGATGTTGTTGTTGGCCACGACGTTAGCCGTCGTGGCAGGCAGGTTGGGCGTGTTCAGCGCGCCGATGGTCTGCTGCAGCCGCAGGCCGCCGGCGGCGCGCACGGTCAGCGTGCCGGGCAGGCCGCCGGCCAGCCAGGTGTCGGCGGTGAGGTTCCAGTTCGCGTCCAGTGTCAGCGCGCCATCGGCGCGCAGCTCGGTGGCGCCGGTCACGCGGGTGCCGGCCGCGGTGCCGGTCTCGTCCTGCATGGCGGCCAGGGCCGTGGCCAGCGGTGAAGACGGCAGGCTGTTGATGAAGCCTTGGTGGTCTGCGGCCCAGGTGGCCAGCTGGGCTGCGCCCAGCAGCGTGGGCACCTGCGTGCCGCTGTAGACCCGCGTGAGTTCGAGGTCGACGCTGGCGCGTGGCGTGTCGGCCGTGACTGTGCCAGTCCCGGTACCGGCAGCGGGGGTGCTGGACCCTCGCTGCACCGTGCCTGCGAGGGCGATCGGGCCTGTGGCGCCGGAGGCGTCGCGCGTGTGCCCGAAGATCACCGAGCCCGGTGCGCCCGCAGCGCCTGCCCGCACATCGATGAGCGCCCCGTTGTCGAAGGCCAGCTCGCCGCGCTGCGTGCTCGCGCGCACCTCGCCGCCCCGGGCGCCGGCAGCGGTGCCTGCCGCGAGCAAGCGGCTGCCCGCTGCCAGGCGCAGGCCCTCGGCGGCATGCAGGGCCACGCGTGCGCCGCCTTCTTCGGTGTTGCGGCCCACGTCACCGAGCACGTCGATGCGGCCGGCGTCGGCGCTGAAGGCTACGCGCCGCGCGTCCACATCGTCGGTGGCCGCCACCACCAGGTTGCCGCTGCGCAGGCGCAGCTGGCGCTCTTCGGTGAAGCCGCCGGTGTTCAGCAGCGCGTTCAGGCTGCTGAAGTCGGCCAGGGTGCCCAGGTCCAGGCGTGCCGTGCCGCCCTGGGCGCCTGGCGCCGTGCCCGCCTGCGCAAGCAGGCTGCCCGCCAGCGTGGCGTTGCGCGCCAGCAGCGTGAAGCTGCCGGCAGTGCCGCCGGCCGCGGCGGCCGAGACGTTCACGGCGCTGCCGCTCTGCATCGCCACATCACCGGCCGTGGCGCGCAGCGTCACGCTGCCGCCGTCGGCGGCGACCACGCTGCCGTTGAAGTTCACGCTGTCGCCGCTGGCATCCAGGCGGGCGCTGCTGCCCAGGGTCAGGGCGCCGGCGTCGGCCTGCAGCGTCAGGCTGCCTGCGCGGGCCTGCACCTCGGTGTTGACGTCGACGCTGCCGCCCTGCAGCAGCAGCCGCCCGCCCAGGCTGGGCAGGGGCGAGGCTGCATCGGCAAGCGCCGCCTGCGCGCGGGCGCTGTCGGCCGCCGCCGTGGCGGTGATGCCTTGCGCGCGCAAGCGGCCTGCCACAGGCGTGGCGGTGCCCTCGTCGAGGGCCGCCAAGGTTTGGTTGGCGCCGCCCTCGGCGCGCATCAGCGGCGTGTTCAGGTCGAAGCTGCCGCCCACGCGCAGCGCGCCCTGGCCCTGCAGGGCCACGCCCGCCGTGGCCGTGAAGCTGACGGTGCCGAAGCCGCGGCTGGCCTTGCTGCCTTCGCCCAGACGCAGGTTCGTGCTTGTTATCGACAACAGCCCGCTGCCGCTGGTGGCAGCAGCGCTGGCGCTCGAACGGTTCAGCCATTGCACCTCGGCGGCGCGCAGCGTGGCCTGGGCGCTGTTCGCCACGGGCTCGGCCACCAGGGCCGGGGTGTCCAGCGTCAGCCGCCCCAGCGTGGCCGCGCCCACCTGCGCGTTGCCGCGCAGCACCAGGGCGTCGTAGGCGCGCAGGCTCAGCTCGCCCAGGCTGGCGTAGCGCGCCAGGTCGGCGTTGGAAAGCAGCAGGCCCCCGGCGGCCGGGTTCAGGCCCGCGGTGTCGCCCAGGGTGACGCGCGAACCCGCCAGGCTGAGCGACCCGGTGGCGTTCGCCGCGCCGGCCGCGCCGTCTTCCGTACCCACGCGCAGGCTGCCGGCCGAGCGCGTGCTGCGCGTGGCGTCCAGCAGCAGTGCATTGCCCGCCTGCAGCACCGCGCCTGTGGCGATGTCGAGCTCGCCGGTGGCCGCGCTGAAAGTGCCCCGGTCCACGCTGGCCTGGGCCTGGCTGCTCAGCCGCAGCAGGGCGCCCGAGGCCTCGGCGCGCAGCACCGGCCCTTCACCAGCCTCGGCGTCGGCGGCCCCGGCCGTGCTGCGCAGCAGGCTGCCGGCGGCCACGGTGATGCCGTTGCGCGCACTCAGCAGCAGCTCGGGCAGCTCCACGGGCGTGGCGGCGCTGTTGGCCACGTCGATCTGCGTGGCCGTGGTGTGGATGCGGGTGGTGGGCGTGCCGTCGGCCGCCAGCTCGGTGCTGCGCGTGCCGCCCACCAACACGCTGGCCTTCAGCGCGCTGAGCGTGCTGCTGCTGATCTGCAGCGTGCCGGCGGGCCAGGCGCTGGGGTTCACCGCGCTGACGATGGCAATGCGCGGCCCCGTGATGTCGATCTGCGCGTCGCTGCCGCTGCGGCCATCCAGCGTAGCGCCGCTGGTCAGGAAGTTGCCTGCCAGCGTCAGCGCGCTGGCGTCCAGCAGGCTCAGCCGCCCGGCATCCCAGGGCGCTGCCGGCGCGGCCGTGCCGGCACGTTCGGCGCGGGCCGCCAGCAGCTGCGCGCCGCTGAGCGTGTAGTCGCTGTAGCGGCTGAGGGCCGAGCCGGGCAGCACCACCACGCCCACGCTCTGCGATTCGCGCACGGTCGTGCCCCGCGCGGTGCGGTGTGCGGCCACCACGGTTTCGCCGGTGGGCAGCGCGGCGGCCTGCCCCGGCTGCAGGTTGCGGAAGGCCGCGCCGGTTTGCAGCTGCACGAGGAAGGCACCCGGCAGCGTGGCGAAACGCGTGGGCAGCAGCACGTACTCGCCGGCCGGCACGCGCGCGCCGGCGCCGATGTCCAGGCTGTCGTAGAGGGCGCCGTCGCGCGGGTTGTTCAGCGTGAAGCCCGAGCCCACGTCGCGGCCGCCAGCGAGCTGCTGGTAGGTGTCGTAGGGCACGCTGGCCAAGGCCGACTTGGGAATGATGGCGAAGGTGTCGGCGGCGTTGGCAATGTCGTTGTCGCCGCCGTTGCCGGGCACGAACTCCACCGCCTGCACGTTGCCGCCGCCGCGCAGATCCACGCGTGCGCTGCCGGCCACGGTGATGTCAGGCGCGTTCATGTCCAGGCGCTTGCCGCCGGGCAGCACCGCGTCCAGCAGCAGTGGGTTGCTCAGGTTGTTGGTCTGGGGGCCATCGGCATAGCGCCACTGCACGCCGTCCAGCGTGCCGCCGTACAGCACCGTGAGGCCGTCGCCCGACACCGAGGTAAGGCTGTTCTCGCCCAGCTCCAGCCGCTCGCTCGCGCGCAGGTTCAGCGTGCCTTGCGGGGCACGCACGGTGCCCGCCTGCACGATCTGCGGCGCCTGCAGCGTCAGCTGCCCGGCCACCGAATACACCTCGCCGGCGGGGCGGTCGTTGCCTTGCACCAGCAGGTAGCGGCCGGTGGTGGCGGACGTGGTGCCGGGTGTGGTGGAGGCCGGCGCCCCCACCCCCGCCTGCACCTCGAAGCGCGTGCGCGTGGCGGGGTAGAGCTGGCTCGCGCGGAACTCCAGGCTGCCGGCGGTGCGCAGGCCGCCGGCCTGCGCGAACACCGCGGTCTGGCCGGCGGCGGCGCTGTTCACCTCGCGGCCGATGAAGCGCACATCGCCCTGGCTCTCGATGCGGGCCAGCGCGGTGCCGTCGAGGCTGCTCTGACCATAGAAGTCCACCAGCCCGGCCTCGATGCGCAGCAGCCCATCACCGGGCTGCGGGGCGATGGCGGTGGTCTGCGGCAGCGTCTCGTCGCGCACCCAGACGTTGCGGCCGGCGGCATCCTGCTGCAGCGTGCGCGGCCCCAGCGACTGCCCCACGGCCACCGTGGCCGCACGCAGCGTGGCCTGGGCGCCAGGCGCCAGCCGCAACACCGGCGCGTCGATGCGGATGCCGCGTTCGAAGGCCAGCGTGCTGCTGCCCTGGAGCTCGACCACGTCTTCCGACAGCAGGCGCAGCTTCTCGAAGCCGGCGGCCTGCAGGCGGTTGCCGTCCAGCACGCTGCTGGTGCTGCCGGCGCCGGTGGCGGGTGCGGTGTCCACGCCGCCGGGGGCCACGACCAGCCGTTGCGGGGCCGGCAACTGCGTCTGCAGGTCGGGCCGCAGCAGTTCCACGGCCAGGCTGCCGCCCGCGGCCGTGCCCGGGCCGCTGGCGTTCAGGTCGCCTTCCAGATTCAGGCCGCGCTGCGCCTGCAGCAGCAGCGTGCCGGCATGGCCCGCCAGCGTCTGGGTGCCCAGCGGGCGCTCCGCGTTCTCAGGGTCGGTGAGGGTGACGGGCTGCTCGAGGCCGCCCACGTCGATGCGTGAACCGGCCTCGGTGCGGATGCCGGCCTGCCGCGCTTCCAGCGTGATGGTGCCGCCACCGAAGAGGGTGCCCCGCACCAATCCAGTGTCGCTGGGCGTGGGCACGAAAACGCCGGCCACAGTCAACGCGGCCTCGCGGCCCAGTTGCAGGGCCGGCGTCTGCAGCAATTCGGTGCCGCGCAGCGAAGCCGTGATGCGCCCGCCCGGTGCGCTGAGCAGCCCGTCGATGACGAGGCCGGCCCCCGCCACCAGGGAGAGGCTGCCGCCGGGGTCGGTGCGCAGCGCGGCGCCTTCGCCCACCGTCAGGCTGCCGATGCCGGCGCCCAGCGTCAGGCTGGCAGGTGCGCGCTGGTGGGCGGGCAGGGTCTGCACGCGGGCCACGCTGCGCAGGTCGCCGCCGGTGGGCAGGGCCAGCGCAGCCTGGGTGTCGAGCACCAGGTTCTGCTGCTGCACGCTGATCTGAGCGTCGTCCGCGACGCGCAGGCCGTTGGCAGCCTGCACGGCGATGCTGGCAAAGCCGCCCTCGCTGAATTGGCCGGCCAGCAGCCGGGTGGTGTCAGCCGGCAGGGTGCCGTTGGCGCTGTTGCCATCCAGCACCGCGCGGCCCAGGTTGAAGGTGAGGCTGCCGCTGCTGGCCAGCGCGTGGCCTTGCAGCTCGGCCTGCATCCAGTCGGAGCTGCCGGGGTTCAGGCTGCCCTGCGCCAGCGTGATGCTGCCGCCGCGGCCGGCACTGACGCGTCGGCCGGCATCCAGCAGCGCGCCGCCGCTGGCGTTGATGACGGCCCCGCGCTCCAGGCGCGTCTGGAAGGCTTCATCGGCCAAGCGCAGCTGCACGTTGCCGCCGGCGGTGGCCGGTTGCAGGCTGCCGGTGGCCGTGAGGCGGGCGCTGGGCAGGCGCTCGCCCACGGCTGCGCCCCCGGGGCCGCTGTTGTTCAGCCAGGCGCCCGCCACCGACAAGGTGGCGCTGCCGCGCACGAGCAGGCGTTCGCTGAGGTTGAGCAGGCCGGGCTCGACCAGATCGACGCCGTTTTCCAGCTGCGGTGCGAGCACCAGGCTGCCGGCGGGCAGCTGCACGCTGCCGGCCAGGTCGAGCAGCGGGGCGCGCAGCGTCAGGCTGCTGCCGGCTTCGGCGCGCAGGGCAACGCCTGCCGGCAGCACGATGCGGCCGTCGCTGTTCACCTCGACGTTCGCGAAGCCCGTTTCCACGCGCCCCAGCGCGCTGCTGGTGGCACGGCCGAAGACCTGGTCGGCGCCCAGCTGGAAGTTGTCGCGCTGCGCGGCGCTGAGCGCGCTGCTGGCGGTGAAGGGGCGGCCCAGGCTGTCGGTGGCTGCCTGGCGCCACTGCACGTTGCCGATGCGCTGACCTTCGGCGTTGTAGGTGACGGTGACCGGCGGCCGGTCGACCAAGGCCAGGCTCAGCGGCTGAAAGCCGGTGCCGACATAGAGCGTGCCGCCCGTCGGTGCGCGTTCGAACTGCCGCGCGCCGATGGTGACGCCGCCGTTCAGTGTGCCGTCCAGCACCAGGCCCGCGCCCGAGCCCAGGCGCAGCGTGCCGGCGGCGCGGCCTTCTACGTAGGCCTCGCGCAGGTTGCCCGAGGCCAGGGTGAGGTTCAGCACGCTGGTGGCCTGCCCCCAGCGGGTGTCGGTGAACTCGGCGCGGTCGAGCTGCGCTGCGAAGCGCGTGGTCTGCGGCGCGCTGGCAATGTCGTAGATGCGCCCGTCCACACCCAGCAGCGTGGTGGTGGCGGCACGGCTGTCGGCGTAGCGGTAACCGCCGCCCGAGACATCGACCGTGGCCCCGGCGCGCTGGATGAGTGAGCCCGTGGAGGCCACCGAGATCTCGCCACCCACGGCGGCCTTCTCGGCCACCGTGCGCGGCACCGCGCCGCGGTAGCCGTCCAGCGCCAGGATGTTGCTGCCGGCGGCCAGGTCCACCGTCACCGTGGCCCCCAGCAGCAAGCCGGTCTTCTGGTCGGGCGAGTTCTTCAGCTCGTTGGAGGTGACGCGGAAGCTGGCGATGTTCTTGGCCGGGTCGACATCGCTCCACACCCCGGCGGCGCTGGTGACGCTGCCTTCACCCAGGTACACACGCGCCTGCGCGGGGTCGGCAGCTGAGCCAGCGGCGCCTGCGGCCTCGATGCCGATGCGCCCGCCCGCGGCCTGCAGCGTGCCGTGGTTCTCGATGACGCCGCCGCGTGCACGGATTTCGCCTCGGTAGGGGCGGTAGTCGCTGCTTTCGGGCAGCGTGGCGCTGTCCTGCAGGTCGGGCATCACTTCGGTGACGCTGCCCGCGGCCAGGCGCACCGTCCCCGCGTCGGCATTGCCCAGCGTGCGTGCGCTGAGGTACACCGAGCCGTTGCGCTGCACCGCCGTCTTCGCCGACACGCGGCCTTCCTGGTTGATGGCCAGCGCCGCGATGGTGATGTTGCCGCGGTCGGCCGTGATCTGCCCGGCGTTGCGCACCAGGTTCGTGAGGTTCAGCCCGCTGCCTTCCTTGTGCGCCTCCACCTCCACCACCAGGCCGCGCAGCGTGAGGTCGCTGTTGTCGGTGTTGACCGCCAGGTAGGCCTTGCTGCCGGCGGCCAGCACCACCTGGCCGTCGGGCGAGGTGATGAGGCCGGCGTCGTGGTCGATGCGCGAGGCGATGAGCACCACCGAGCCCCCATTGCCCGAGGTGATCTGCGGCGGCGCGGCGCTGGCCGGCCCGAAGCTGCCGATGCCGATGTTGCCCGGGCGCAGCCCGTCGGGTCGCAGCGCGAGCGTGTTGCCCGCGTCGTCGTAGCCGCCTGCGAAGGCCGGGCTCGTGAGGCCGCCTTGTGTCAGGGGCGCGCCGCTGTTGCACAGCACCAGGTGGCCGCCGCAGAACTCGCTGTTCCTCAGGGCCAGGTTCATGGTGCTGGCCAGCAGCGCCTGCGTGTCCACGCGCGCGCCGCGGTCGAAGAGGATGCCGTTCTGGTTGATCAGCAGCACCTGGCCGCCGGCGGTGGGCTTGCCATCCACCATCGGCCCTGTGCTGCGCAGCCGACCCTGGATGACGCTGGGGTTGGCGTCGTAGATGCGGTTCAGCGTGCTGGCCAGGCTGCCTTGTTCGTGCTGGAACAGCACCTCGGCGGCACTGCCGATGTTGAAGCTGCGCCAGTCGAGCACCGCGCGCAGCGAAGACTGGTTGATGGTCATCAGCGCCGCGGCAGCGCCGGGTGCCGGCGCATTCACCACCACTTGGCCGGCGACCACGCCGCGCAGCTGCGGCAGCGTGTTTGGCGGCAGCGTGCCGCCGGCACCCTGCGCCCAGGCCGGCGTGGCGGCGGTGAAGCACCAAGCGCCGCAGCACGTGGCCGCAGCCAGCGCCACACGGCGCAACGCCGCAGGCGCCAGGGCTTGTGAGGGCTGAGGCTGTCGCATGGCGGGCTTCCGGTCGGCGCTTGGGGCGGGGTGCATGGCGGGGTGGGCGGCTAGAAACCGATGGAGGCGTTGGCGTGCGCGCGCAGGCCGTCGCTGCCCACGGTGTCGCGCTTCAGCAGCGGCCAGCCCACTTCCAGCGACAGGCTGATGGGGTAGCTGCCCTTGCTCACCAGCTGCCCGCCGAAGCCCACGCCCAGCAGACGGAAACGCCAGGGCTGCTCAGGCAAGGGCCGGCGCAGCTCGGCCACGCCAGCGTCGATGAAGGTGTGCAGGCTGGCAGCGGCCAGCAGCGGCCAGCCGAGACGGGCCGCGAGGTCGGGCGTGCTCAGCTGCAGCGAGCCGCGCAGGCCCTGGTCGCCGACGGCCTCGGCTTCCAGGTAGCCGCGCACGCTGTTGGCCCCGCCCAGCACGAACTGCTCGTTCGAGATGAGGGGCGCGGGGGCCAGTTGCATTTCAGCCTGCGCGCGCAGGCGCAGGCCCCACCAGGGCAGGGTGCGCGAGTGGCGCGCGTCCAGCTTCAGCAGGAAGTACTGCGCCTGGGCGCGAAAACGCTTGTTGGCGAATTCCGTCTGGTCGTTGACCAGGCCGCGCAGCCCGCCCGAGAGCGCACTGCTCAGCTGCCATTCGCCGCCGCCCAGGCGCTCGGGAGGCAGTTGAAAGACGCCCGTCCAGCCCAGGCTCAGCGGCAGGTAAGTGACGGGCGAGCCAGGGTCGAAGTTGCCGCGCAGCACCGACGAATCGGAAACGTCCTTGTAGTCGACACCCAGCGTCAGCAGCTGAAAACTGCGCTCCGTCACCTCCAGCACCATGCTGCGCCGCACCCCGAAGGTCTGGCCCTTGCCGAAGAGGCGGCTATCGTTCACGACGGCAAACACCTCGCTATCGGATCGGGTGGCACTGAAGCTCAGCGCGGCCAGGCCCGCCGGCCCGCGAGGCATGCTGTAGCTGGCGCTGAGCACCTGCACCTCGCCCGACGCCTCGGGCGACAGCACCGCCTGCAGGCCCAGGCTGTGGTCGCGCTGGGCCACGTTGTCGTAGCTCAGTGCCGCCACCAGGCGCGTGGCGCTGGTGTTGCGGCTGGCCTGGTTGTTCAGGCTCAGGCTGCCGTGCAGCGGCAGCTGGTCGGTGACGTTGAGGTCGACCTCGGTCGTGCCGGGTTCGGCACCCGGGCGCAACACGGGCGCGACGCGCCGGTCGGCATTGCGGTTCACGTCCAGCAGCTGGGCCTGGAAGGTGGGCATGTGCGGCACCTGGCCTTCGGCGGCCTCGGTCACCCGCGAGAGGATGTAGCCCTGTGAGTAGTAGCGCGCGCCCACCACCCGCGTGCGCGCCACGCGGCCTTCGCTGACCACCAGGCGGATGAGGCCGCTGTCGGCGCGCTGTTCGGGGATGTCCACCGTGGCCAGGCTGTAGCCGGCCTCGCGGTAGGCGGTTTCCAGGGCCTTGCGCGCGGCTTCGACGTCCTCGAATCGGCGCGCCAGGCCCAGGTGCGGGTAGACGGCCTGCTCGATGGTGGTCACTGGCAGCACGGTGTTGCCTTCGACGATGAACTCGAACACGTCGAAGCGGGGTTCACCGTCGGCGGCGGCCTCGGGCGCGGCCGCAGGGCCGGCCGCAGGCGCCTGGGCCCACGCGCCTGCGGCGGCCAGCAGGCAGATCAAGGCAGCGGAAACAACGGTCGGCATGGTCGGCACAGCGGAACCCGGGTGGGCCCGCGCTGGGCAGCGGGCAGCAAACTCTGGAGCAGCCATTCTGGAAATCGCGCATGACAGTTGACCCCGTGCTGCAGTCCATAGGAACCATGGCGGGGCTGTCATCAGGCTGTCGAGGCCGGCGCGTAGAAGCGGGTGCTTATGCGCCGCTGGGCGCAGGCCACTGGCCAGGAAAGCCGATGAACACTGCCCCCTCTGCGCCGTCCTCTGCGCCGTCCTCTTCGACCCCCGCTTCGGTGACCTCTGCGACTTCAGCGCCTGCAGCTGCACCCGCCCTGCCTGCGCCTTCGGCGGTGTTCTCGCAGCTTGGGCGCTCTTTCGCCGCACGCGGGCAGCATGCCGATGCCGCCACCGCCTTCACCGAGGCCCTGCGCCTGGCCGCACCCACCCGAACTTCCGCCGCCGTTCGCGCCCAGCTGCACGCAGACCTGGCGCAAAGCCTGCGCGCCCTGGGCCGCCACGACGAGGCCACGCTGCACTTCGAGCAGGCCGTGGCGCTGGAGCCCGGCCGCGAACAGTGGCAGTTGCTGGCGCTGCTGCACCGCGGCGTGCTGCTCGACGAGAGCGGCCGCCCGCAGGAAGCGCTGGCGCTTTTCGAGCAGGCCACGCGGCAGTTTCCTGACTCGGCCGATGCCTGGTCGGTGCTGGGGGTGGTGCAGTCCCATCTCAGCGAGCCCGAGCTGGCCCAGGTGAGCCTGGCCCGCGCGCTGCAGCTGGCGCCCGACCGCACCGAGGTGATGGAGCGCTTCGCCCGCGTGCTGGTGGATGCCAAGAAGTTCGAAGACGCGGCGCTGGTCTTCGAGCAGATCCTCAGGCTGGAGCCGCAGCGGCCGCTCATCGCCAGCTGGCTGCTGCACTGCAAGTGCCTGCTGGCCGATTGGCACCGCCTGGACCGGCTGCAGGCCCATGTGCGGGGCCTGCTGCAAGGTGGCCAGCCCGCCGCCGAACCCTTCGGCCTGCAGGGCTGGTGCGCCGACCCGGCCCTGCTGCGCAACGCGGCGGTGTCGATGGCCACGCGCCTGCACCCGCCGCGGCCGCAGTTCCTGCCGCCGCCGCAGCTCGGGCCGGGCCCGCGCGTGCGCCTGGGCTATCTCTGCGGCGAGTTCCGCGAGCAGGCCACCGCCATGCTGCTGACCGAGGTGCTGGAACTGCACGACCGTGAACGCTTCGAGGTCATCGGTTTCGACAGCGGCTGGGACGATGGCAGCCCGCGGCGGCGCCGCATCGAGCAGGCCTGCCAGATGCAGAGCATCCGCGGGCTGAGCGACCTCGACGCCGCGCAGCGCATCCGCGCGGCCGGCATCGACATCCTTGTGAACCTCAACGGCTATTTCGGCCAGGCGCGCACCAATGTGTTCTCGATGCGGCCGGCGGCGCTGCAGGTGAACTACCTGGGCTTTCCGGGCACGGTGGGCGCGCCTTACCTCGACTACATCGTGGCCGATGCCACCGTCATTCCGCCCGGTGAAGAGGCGCACTACCTCGAGCAGGTGGTGCACCTGCCCCACAGCTACCAGCCCAACGACCGCACCCGCGCAGTGGCCGTGCAGCCCGCGACGCGGGCCGACGCCGGCCTGCCGCCCGAGGGCTTCGTGTTCTGCTGCCTGAACAACGCCTACAAAATCCTGCCGCCCGTCTTCGACATCTGGATGCGCCTGCTGCGCCAGGTGCCCGGCAGCGTGCTGCTGCTGTACGGCGACATGCCCGAGTTGCAGGCCAACCTGCGCTTCGAGGCCACGCAGCGTGGCGTGGCGCCGGAGCGCCTGCTGTTCGCACCTTCCTTGCGCAACGACATGCACCTGCGCCGGCTGCAGCTGTGCGACCTGTTCCTCGACACCTGGCCCTACAACGCCCACACCACGGGCAGTGATGCGCTGTGGGCCGGGCTGCCCGTGCTCACCTGCACCGGGCGCAGCTTTGCCAGCCGTGTGGGTGCCAGCCTGCTGCAGGCGGTGGGCCTGCACGAACTCATCACGCACGACTTCGCCAGCTACGAGGCCCTGGCGCTGCGCCTGGCCACCGAGCCCGGCCTGCTGGCCGGCCTGCGCCGGCGCTTGCGCGCCCAGCTGCCGCAGGCGCCGCTGTACGACACGCCGCGCTACACCCGGCACCTGGAGGCGGCCTATTTGGCGATGGTGGCGCGGGCCCGTGCGGGCTTGCCGCCCCAGGGCTTTGCCGTGCCTGCACAGGCTTGAGCTGAAAGGCGCCGAATGCGGGCCTGGGTGCGCCGGCGACGGTGCATCGATGGGGACACGGGCGCTTCCCCGTTTGTGTGACCGCGTACACATGGCGTTTGCGCGGAAGGCAAACAGCGGGCTGCCCGCGCATCAGGAGCCGGCTTTGCCAAACGGGCATGTCAAAGGCATTGCAGTTGTCGACGGCTGTCGCCGCCGTATCGCCAGACTCCCCAGACTTGGGTTTCAGAAACCGGCTGCAGTTGCCGATAACTCCTCTGTTTAGCCTTGCAAGGAGCGGCGGGATGATGGGCTTGAAGAATCTGAGTATTGGCAGTCGTCTGGGCCTGGGTTTTGGGTTGCTGCTGATCTTGATGGCCTCTGTGCTGCTGCTGTCCGGTTTGCGTTTTCAGGGCCTGGGCCAAACTCTGAAGAGGGTCGTTGACGAGGATTGGGCGAAAGCGCTGGCCGTGGCGGACGTGAACGCCCTCACCCGAGCCAACGCCAGACGCACGATGGAACTGCTGCTGGTGACTGACGCCTCGCAGGCTCAGGCCGTGCGTGCCCACATGAAGCAGAACAAGGCGCGCATTGACGATGCGTTGTCGAAGCTGGACCAGTTGATTCGGCTGCCCGAGGGCAAGGAAGCACTGGCCAAACTGAAGGCCGATCGCGCAGCTTATGTGGCGAGCTTCACGAAGGTTGAGCAGCTGGTGCAAGCCGGTGACAGAGAGGCTGCGATGCGCACCCTCTGGGCCGAAACACTGCCCGCCATCGACCGGCTGCAGGAACACATCGATGGTCTTTTGGCTCTCCAGCAAAGGCTGGTGGACAAAGCCAGTGCCGATGCACAGGCCGATATCTCGCGCACCTTGTGGACGCTGGGTACTGCGGGGCTGTTGATGCTGGGCCTGGGCACGGCTGCGGCTCGCTGGCTGGCGCTCTCGATCTCACAACCGATTGGTCACGCAGTTCGTGTGGCTGAGGCTGTGGAGAAGGGGGATCTCTCCCTGGCGGTGGGTAGTCATGCGCGTGATGAGACCGGACGTCTGCTGCAAGCCCTAGGCTCGATGACGGACAGCTTGCGTAACGTGGTGCAAACCGTGCGCCAGGGCAGTGAGAGCATCGCCACCGGTGCCGGACAGATCGCCAGCGGCACCGCCGATCTGTCGCAGCGCACCGAAGAGCAAGCGGCGAATCTGGAACAGACGGCCGCGTCCATGGAGGAGCTTTCGGCCACGGTACGCCACAGCGCCGAAGCTGCACGCAAAGCCAGCGCGTTGGCCCAGACCGCAACCGCCACTGCAAGAGCCGGGGGCTCCGTCGTCGAGCAGGTGGTGGACACCATGGACGAGATCACGGTGGCCAGCCGCAAGATCGCCGACATCATCGGCGTCATTGATGGCATTGCGTTCCAGACCAACATCCTGGCCCTGAATGCTGCCGTGGAAGCTGCGCGCGCGGGCGAACAGGGTCGAGGCTTCGCTGTGGTGGCATCGGAAGTGCGTGGCCTGGCACAGAGGAGCGCTGCCTCGGCCAGGGAGATCAAGACTTTGATCCAAGCCAGCGTCGAAAGGGTGGAGGCTGGCAGCAACCTCGTGGGCACGGCCGGCCGCACGATGAAGGAAGTCGTGTCGCAGGTGGCACAGGCCAGCGAGGTCTTCGCGCAAATCAGCGCAGCGGCAGATGAACAGACCCGGGGCATCAGCCAGGTCAACGATGCCGTCACGCAGCTGGATCAAGTGACTCAACAGAACGCGGCTTTGGTAGAGGAAAGCGCGGCAGCTTCAGACAGTCTGCGCGTTCAGGCGGGCAAGCTGGTTGAGTCGGTGCGGGTATTCCGCCTGGTGGCAGCCTGACGGCTGACCTTGGGCCAAGCGTCGTTCAGCGCGTGGTCATCGCCACGCGGTCCAGTTTTGCACGGCTCAACCGTGGTTTGGCTCGAGTTTGGGGGCGCCGTGTGTCCAGGCCCGCCCCGCCCGCTTCAGCAGCAGCAGGGCGAAGAGCGCGCCCAGGCCTGCGGTGAAGGCGATGCCCATCTTTCGGTGCGGATGGACCTCCGCGCACCGGTGCATCAGAACACAGCCTGGCCCCGCAACACCCAGCCGCTGCCGCTGCGGTCGCCCACGCTGTTGGGGTCTTCGGACCGGTTGCTCACCACGTTGGCCGAAACGCGCCAGGTGCGGCCGAGGAACCAGCTGGCGCCCAGCGTGTGCACCTGCGCCTTCAGGCCCTCGGTGCCCGACAGCTTGTCGTAGCGGTAGAACACTTCCCAGCGGCCCTGGTCGCGCTTGTCGCCCGTGGGGCGCCCGAACCTGGCGTCGCTGGCATTGTGGCGGCGCGCCTCGCCGCTGGGTGACCACGCCAATTGCACCGACTGCCCCGAAACACTGCGAGACGGTGCGCCCGCCTCGCCGTCCAGCCGCAGGCTCAGCGCTTCGGCCTGCAGCAGCCAGGGCCCGCGTTGCAGCGCCGCTTCCACACCCAACGCGGTTTCGCCGCTGTAGCGGGCCGGCAGGCGCACCGCCGGGGCGAGATCGCTACGCCGGCCGGCCGTGTCTTCCGACACGCCGCGCAGACCCAGGCGGGTGCGAACCCGGCCATCGTCGTCCATGCCCCCGGAACGGGCGATGGAGGCGCCCAGCTGAACCACGTCCTCGCCCGCGCCCGTGTTCATCCAGACGCCTCTGGCCACCAGCGATTGACGGTCGCGTTTGTCGTACAGGCCGGCGCTGGCATGCCAGCCCTTGCCGTGGCCGTCGACGCGGGCGCCGAAACCTTCCGTCGCGTCGGCGATGCCCGGTGACAGGTCAAAGATGGCCGAGCGTTCGATGCCTGCCGTCCAGCTGGAACTGTTGGCGTTGTCCAGGCCGAAATCGGGGTCGATGCGGCCGAGCCGCAGTTCCAGGCCTTCGCGGGGCAGCCAGCTGACGGCGGCTGTGTCGAGCACGAACTTGTCGTCTTCGTAGGCCAAAGTGGCAGCGGCCCGCCACTGCGGGTTGACACGCCAGCGGGCTGAAGCATCCGCGCGGCGCACATAAGTGGCCGATGCCGTGCCGCCCTGGCGCGTGGTCACGCCCGAGAAAGCGCTGTGGTCCAGCTGCGCGCGGGCACCGACATCGAGGTTTTCCTTGCCGAAGGCCTGGGCTGTGGCCAAGGGCGACAGCAGCGCACTGATGGCAGCGGCCACAAGCAGCCGTGCGCAGCCTGCGAGACGCTGGCTTCGGATGCCTGGTGTGGGGTGGCGGTGATGGAGCGTGTTCATGGTGGAAAAGGGTTCTTGAGTTGGAGAAACGGGCCGGCCGAGTGGCTGCGCTCCTGTACAGAGCAGCGGCAGCGCTCAAACGGACATCAGCCCCGACATTTACTGATGAGTGCCCGACGCGCAGGGCTTCGCGCCCTGCTCACGCGGCTTCAGCGATGGCGCTCGAAAAAGTCCATCACGCGGGCGGCCAGTTCGCCCTTGCGGTCGCAGGCGCCGAAGTCATGGCCCGCCCTCGGCAGCACCGTCACCGTCAGCGCGTTGGCGATACCGCGCGCCTGGCTGGCACCGCGCACCGCAGCAGCCCAGTTGCGGGCGCGCTCCAAGCGGTGCACCCCTTGCAGCGCCGCCAGCTGGGGCTCTTCACGCAGGTACTCGTCGGCGGCCGTGTCGCGTTCGCCCACCCACAGCGCCATCGGCAGCTTGAGGAAGACATCCAGGTCGATGGGCGCGCCCAGCTTGGCTGGTGCATCGGCCACACCCAGCGGCCAATCGTGTCCGGCGTCTGGCCAGGTGTACCAACCGGCCGCCCCGATGGCCAGCGCCGCCGTGCGTTGCGGGTGACACAGGGCAAAGCGATGCACGAACTGCGCACCGCCCGAATAGCCGAACAGGAACAGCCGACGCGCATCGATGCCGTGCTGTGCGGCTATGGCGTCCAGCGTGGTGAGCAGCGCCAGATCAGAGCGCGTACCCCGTCGCGGATGCAACAGCTGCTGGTAGCGACGGTGATGCCTTTCGTCGAACAGTGGCAGGGCCAAGGCGAAGCCGTGGCGCGCGGCCAAGGGCGCAAAGGCACGCAGCTGTTCCAGCGGCTGGCGGGTGTAGCCGTGCACACAGACGGCCAGCGGCACGGACTGTGCTGCCTGGGCAGGTTTCAGCAGCAAGAGCAGCGGGCCACCCGTCGGTGTGGGCTCGATCAGTTGCAGGGTGTGTTCGGTGGGCGCCAAGCTCAAGCCTGGCGCGGACAACGCAGGGCTCTTCATGCGTCATCGCCTGAAATCAGGCGCAAGGGCGGGGGCAAGGGCACAGGCGCGGGCAGCAGGTCGTCAGCGCCGCCCAGCTCCCAGCGCTCGTCAGCCAGCGCTGCCAATTGGCTGTCGCGGGTGCTGAAGATCAGCGTGCCGGTGTGGGCGTGACGCAGCTTGATGAAGGCGGCCACGCGGTCGGCACTGTCCAGCAGGTGCTCCAGGTCATCTACCAGCAACAACGCCGGGCGGCCCACCAGGGCGCGCGCCATCACCAGCGCCCTGCGCTGACTGCCGCTGAGGTTGCTGCCGCCGTCGCGCACGCGGATGGCGCGGGCCTCGTCGTCCAGCGGACCCGGCCAGACGGCAGCGGCTGCTGCAGCGCGCAACTCTTCCACGGTGGCGCCACGCCGCCGATAGCGCAAGTTGCTGTCGACCGTGCCGCGAAGCACGGCGGTGTCACTGCCCACGTGGCTGACGCGCCGCGAAAACTCGCGCAGGCCTATCTGGGCGAGCGGGCGTTCACCCAGTTCCACCTCACCCGCCGTCAAGGGACGCAAGCGCGCCAGCGTTTCCAGCAAGGCCGTCTTGCCGCTGCCGGGTGGGCCTGTCAGTGCGATGCAGCGACCGTGGGCCACTTCAGCAGCCAGGGCCTGCCCAGGCCTGCGGGGCAGAGGCAGACCGGCCAGCCGCAGCACCATGGCCTTGGGCAAGGGCGCGCTGCGCTGCGGCGGCGTGGGTTCGGCATCGGCGAGGTACTCGGCAATGCGGTCCTTGGCAACTTCGGCCGCCACATACTTTTCCAGCGACCGACCTACGTGCCGCAACGGCGTGGTCAAGAGCGCAATCAGCCCCAGGGCGCCCACCAGGGCACCCACACCTTGGAACTGCTCCAGCCAACCCGCAACGCCCGACGCTGCCAGGCTCCAGGCCGTGATCACGGAGAGCGACAAGCCGCTGAGAGAAAGCTCCACCCACCAGCGATGGCGGCCTTTGGCGTGCGAACGGTCCACATTCGCTTTGGCCAACCGGTCAAGCTGCCGGTTCAAGCGGCCACGCTCGCGCAGGGACTGCGCAGCCGACTGCATCACGGGCACCGCAGCGATGCGGTCATGCACGTTGGCGGCCAGGTAGGCCTGCCGCAGACGCGCCTCGCGCACCCGTTGCGCCAAGGGCGGCAGCGTCATGGCCATGCCCATGCCTCCCAGGGCGAACCAGACCGCCGCCAATACCGCCAAAGGCGGCGCAAGCAGGCCCAGGCCGATGAGCAGCGCCACGCCCGACGTGGCCGCTGCGGCCAAGCCCGTTGCGCCTTGCGCCGCCCAATCCCGCAGGGCCTGCGCATCGCCCATGAAGCGCAGCATCACGGCACCGCGGCTGCGCCTCTGGCGGCCCGCAGGCGAGAGCGTGGCCAGGGTGTCGAACATCGCCAGTCGCACTTCGCTGATGTAGTCCTGAGCCAGACGTTCCCCCAACACCAGCTTCCACCAGCCCAGCGCGGCAATGCCCACGAAAGCAGCCGCCGTGGCGGCCAGGAACGACCACGCCACACCTGCTGCGCCCGCGCCTTCAAGCACGTGGTCCAGTGTGTGCCTCGCAGCCAGTGCAGCCACCACGATGAGCGCAGCCTGGACCAAGGCACCCACCACCAGCATCACAAGCGTGAAGCGGCGGCTGCCTGTAGCCAGCCGCGGCACGTTGCGGCGGGCGGCGGCGCTGGCTGCGCCGCCTTCTTCACCGTCGCTGGCGTCGTCGGGCTCGTCCGTGTCGCGTTCTGTCCCGAGGACGGTTTCGCCCTCGTGGTCGTCGGTGCTGTCGCGGGGGGGTGTGCGGGGCGGAGCCGGAGGCCGGCTCACGCCGCCTCCGTGGCCAGGCTGGTGCGCGAGGCGCGGGCCAGGATGTCGCGCACGGTGCCCGGGTCGCGCAGGCTTTCCAGCCCCAGTGTTTGAACGCCGGTGGCGCCTGCGGCTTCGGCCGAGGACAGCGGCGAACGCGTCATCGCACCGCTCAGCGCCAACAGAGGCAGTTGCTGGCTGCGCAGCCAGTCGGCACCTGCGATGGCGCCCATGGCCTCACCGCTGCTGAAGATGCAACCGTCCACGCGCTCGCGGAACTTCTCGGAACGCAGCAAGGCTGCCGTTTCCTGCTGCAAGAGGCCATCGGCCACCTCGAGCACCAGCACGTCGACGGCCTTGGCATGCATCTGGGCCTGCACGGTGTAGAGGATGCCGAGCAGCTGCTCCAGGCCCAGTTCGAAGGTCGAGGCATAGCCGCAGTGGGTGAAATCAAGCACCCAGTCGGCACCTGCGTCGCCCAGCAGACCGGGGTCGTTGCCCGAGCCCGTGCCCGTGATCTTGGCGCCGCCCACGCGCAGGCCCGCCCGCTTCAGACCGTAGATCAGGTGCGCCGCAGAAGTGGTCTTCCCGGCATTCATCGAAGTGCCCAGCGAGGCCAGCGTCAGCGGGCGGGCGTCTTGTGCCGTGCCCAGCGGCAGGGCAGTGCGCAGCAGGTTCACGCGCTGGCCTTGCGCGTCCAGCACCAGCCCCAACGGGCGCAGCTCGGTGGGTGCGGGCGTGCCGGCGCGGCGTGACACCACCTCCGCGGCCACGCCGCCGCTGGCTGCAAGGTGGCAGGGCCCCAGCGTGTCGGGTACCCGCGCCTCGAACTGGTCTGGCGCATAGCGCGCGGCGTAAGCCACCAGCACTTCATCGCCGACGAACAGGGTAGACCGGCGGCTGTCGGTCAGCTCCAGTGCAGGGTGCTTGCCGATGCGTTCCACGCGGGCCAGCACCAGATCGCCGGCCCTCGGCACTGCCGTCGTGTCGGCTTGCAGTGCCGACAGATCCGTGGCTGCAATGCGGCGTGTGTTGTAGCTGCGCTTGACCAACTTCAGCCGTTCGGGCGTGAGCAGGGCCAAGGGCGTGTGCGTCTCGGAGGGATGCAGAGGGGTCGCGATGTTCATGGCGTGGCTTCAATGTGGGGGTGCATGTCGCCCGACATTGGGCGAGACGCGGCACAGAGGCGGTGCACGCATGCCTGATACGGTGCGAGCTGCGTTGAACGCCACTTTTTTGAGGTCGGTCCCTTTGCCTCGCGCATCTGCTGCGCAGCATGCGCGAGCACGCGCACACGCGGCAGGGAAAACATGGCTGATATGGCGGTGCGCTCCGCGACGTGCGCTGGCGACGGTCTTCGGCGCGACTCTTCAAGCCACATAGGGTGCGCCAGCGTCAATGCGACGAGCCGGGCGCTCTCGCCAACCCGGGCGCCAAACGAGCGCTCGCGCAGCGGTGCCCGCTCATCGAGTCCACACACCGAATGTTCGAGCATCCGGCCTACGGCCAAGACAAACCAGACATCGTCTTGCTAGGCTCGTTGAGGTTGCCCCGCCAACGACCAGCCCGGCTTCCGGAGGTGCCCAGGTCTACGGCTGCTTGTCCCCGGACTGATCAGGCTTGGCCGCCGGGGTTAGGCATGCCCCGCGAAGTTCAGCAGCAGCAGGACGAAGTGGGCGCCCAGGCCTGCCGTGAAGGCGACGCCCATGTGCGTGAGCCAGCCCATGGGTGGCGGGACATAACCCGGCACATGCAGGCGCCGAAGGGTTTGGAGGTTGGCTGGTGTGCTGGTGGTGCTCACTGTGCTCGAAGTCATGGTGTCTGCGCCTTGTGGGCGTCAAGTGAAACGGTGGCGCCATGTTCGACAATCTCCGTGTAAACCCTAAGTCACTTCGGCGCTCTTCGCATGTCGTTTGCGCAGTACCGTGCACTTGTCCACAGCCGTGACTGGTTTGGATGGGTCCTTCACCAAGGATGGCGGGGGAGTGACAGTGCCGTCGTAGCCGGAGCGCGAGTGATGCAAACCATGACAGACACCCTGGTCTTGGTGCCAGCGATGGTCACCCAGGTCATGCTGGCGGTGGGTATCGCCTACCTCGAGACGCCAGACGGACGGTCGTGGGCAGTCAGGAGGGCCACGCGGGGTGCTGGCCTGGACGGGCTGATGTCTGGGCAGCTGGTGGCATTGACGATCGAACGCCACAAGGGTTTCGACATTGCGGTGGCGTACGGAGCTTTGCGGGACTGAAGTTCTCACCGGCCGGGTGAAGCTTCAGGAGCAACGCGATCACCGCGCATCGGGTCTGTGGAGTACCTTGACCCGGAGGATGGCGTGCCGGTCGGGTTTCCAGACCTTGTGCGCCCGGCCCAATAACACCTGATCGCTTTTTTCGGTGATCGCGCCGAAGACTTCGAACTCTGCAACGACAGCGCGGTCGCTGGCTGCATTGGCCCAAGACAGCCGCTCCCGCTACTTCTGAACGGCAAGGGGGGTCGAGCTAAACGTGAATTAGGCCTTTCCGTACGCCCCGGCCCCAAATGATCGCGGGCGTGGCCTTGCGGGCTTGCCGCACCAAGGCTTTGCCGTGCCTGCACAGCCCTGACCGGGCAGCCAGGACGTCTCTTCGAGGTGCCGATCAGGCCGGCCCCAGCCCCGCCACGGCCCAACGCAGCCACCGCAGCGCGTCCTGCGCGACGACCAGCAAAAGATGGCTCATCAGCAGCACATAGCCCAGGCCGGCGCCGCCCAGGGCTGCGGACACGGCCAGCGCGAGCCCGTCGCGCGCCACCCAGGCGAGGCTGAGCAGCGCCAGGCTGAAGGCGGGCAACACGTTCGCGAAAGGCAGCGGCAGCAACAGCAGCAGACCCAAGGTGCCGATCCAGCAACCCCAGGCGCGGTGCGTCACCGGCGCCAGAAGCAGACTGCAGCGCGGGCGCAGCCAGCGTTTCGCCCAGCGCTGTACCGCGTCGAGCAAGGCCTGGATGCGCGCCGACGTACGCTCGCTCATCGGCAACGCAGCCAGCCAGGCAGGAATGGGCACCGCCGAGCCCGACCGGTGCCAACGGTGGGCAATGAGCAAGACGAGCAGGCTCACCCCCAGCAAGGGCGTGAGGCTCAGCAAAGAGACGAGCAACAGCAGGACGGCGGCCGATGCTTCGCCATGCAGACGCAGCAACTGACCCACGTTCACGCTCGGGGGACTCGGTGGTGGCGCTTCGGGAGGGAGGGGCATCGACAACGGGTTGGGGCGAGAGTCGCGACCACTTCTGCGGCCTGTGTGCACCATGAAAAAAGCCGGCGCCTGCAAGCAGGCACCGGCGCAATCAGGTCGCACTGAACAGGGCTGGGCGTGGGCCCAGCCCGAAAGCCATCAGAACGTCGGCAGCGCGGGGCGGCAGTTGTCGATGGCGCCGCTGGCGTCGGCGCGGTTCCACGGGTTGCCCGTGGTCTGGCCCGTCACCGAGTTCAGGCCGATGGTGCCGGCCTTGCCGTCGTCGGTGGCGGTGTTGCCGAAGGTGGGGTGCAGGATGGGCTGGGTCGCGAACAGGGCCTTGAAGGCGGCCTTGTAGGCGGCGTGGTCGGCGTCGATGGCCGGCGAGACACGCGTGTTCAGCGCGGCATCACCGTACCAGGGGTAGGTGCCGTTCTTGACGTTGGTGTAGTTGCCGATGACACCGTTGATGCGCACATGCTTCCAGCCGGCGGTGTTGACCAGTTCGGTGGTCAGCGTGCCGATGGCGCCGCGGCCGCCGGTGTTGTGGGTGGCCAGGCAGAAGGCGACCTGGCCCGAACCGCTGTTGTTCACCACCAGGCTGGTGCCGTTGCACAGCGTGGCGGCCACGGTGTTGTTCAGGGCGTCGGGGCCGCTCACGAACGTCGGCAGGTTGGCGTTGCAGCTCTTGCCCGTGGTGCCGTTGGCGGTGCGCGCGATCACACCTTCGTAGGTCTTCTGGGTGCCGGAAGTGTCGGCACGCCGGGCGACGTAGACGGTGTCGTCAGCCAGCACGGCGCCGGTCAGGGCCGACCAGCTCTGGCCTTCCTGCGTGAACATCGCGCGCATCACGGTCTCGGGCAGCGAGGGGATGTCGGCGGCCAGCGTCGAACCCACCACCTTGCCCTGCACGGCTTGCAGTGCCTCGTACGCGACGTTGGTCACCGGCAGGCCGAAGATCACCGTGGCCAGCGGCTCGATGATCAGGTTGTTGTAGGTGCCGGCGGCGGGGCCGAAGAACTGCGGCTCCACATCGCTGATGCCCAGCGGCGACACGCGGGTGGTGGTCAGCGTGCCAGCGGCTTCGGTGCAGGCGATGTCAGTGCCGGCGTTGGTGGCGTTGGCGCAGCTCGAAGCGATCTTCACCAGGTCGAGGAAGGGCAGGGGCGTGCTGTTGTTGATGGGCTGCACGCCGTTGCCAGAGCCGCCGACGGAGTGCTTGTGCACGGCCAACTGCGTGCGGCCGGCCAGGCCGCCGATCTTCGTGCCGTCGGCCGTGCACAGCCAGACGGCCTGGTTGCTGATGGTGTACTTGTTGATGGTGCCGGCCACGCACATCGACAGCGTGGCGTTCTCCAGGCCCACGTCCATGGCGGTGGCGCCGCTGACGTAGATCTGCATCGCGTTGGCGGGCACGAAGCTGGAAGCGGGCAGTGCGAAGGCCGAGGTGGCCACGCCGCACAGGGCGGCCACGCCCAGGGCAAGTTTGCTGAGTTTCATGGTGTCTAGTCCTTCAGGATTTGGGAAAACAGGTGAGGTCGTCGAACATGGCTCCGCCTTGCCCGGCTGCCCATGGCAACCGGGAGGCGAAAGCTAGGTCAGGAGGGGGTCAGGCGGCCAGTGCGGCAGCGCGGCGGCGGCGCACCATGCCACCCACGGCCACCAGGCCGGCGCCCATCAGCCACAGGGCCGGGGGCAGCGGCACGACAGCGGCGGGGGCCAGCGAATAGCTGAACTCACCGTCGGCGTTGAGCAGGACGGTGGCCAGGCCACCGCTGTTGCCGTAGGCGGTGGTGTTGGCGAGCAAGGCGGTATTGCCCGTGAAGGACGAGCGAACGGCATAGAACAGATTGGCACTTTGGCCGACGTCAGCCAGGCCAACGCCAGACTGGAAGCCCGTGAGCGCGGCCGTGTTGAGCAGGACGCCCGTCTTCGACAGGGTGAAAGGGTTGGCCAACGTGCCCAGGCTGCCCCACAGGCCCGTGCTCGAGAAAGCGTCGAGCTGGGCGTTCGTGAAGTCCTCGTTCGACCGGGTCGACGAAGCGATCAGTCGGCGAGAGTTCTGAGTCGACGACACGCTCTGGGCGTCATACGCACCCACCATCCACTTCACGTTGGCAGCGGTCTGCGTGCCCAGCCAGCTGGCAAACGACGGGTCGCTGAAGTTCGCTGCGTTGCTGCCATTGAGCAGCAGACCCGCTTCGGGAGACTTGTCGCCCACGGCGCCCACGCCGCTGTTCACGCCGGCATTGTTGTCGGCCACCGAGGTGGTGATGCCGGTGGGCAGGAAGGTGTTCATCAGGAACCCGAGGTCCCGGACATACCAGTCGAAGGTGACCGTGTTGAAGGCCAGCAACGCGAGATTGCCGTTGTTGTTCGTAGAACCGGTTGACAGGTCGGCGTGGGCGCCGCCGGCCAGGGTGGCCAGGGCGGCGGCCACGGCGGCCAGCTTGAACTTGAGTTTCATGTTTGCTCTCTCCAGAAAATTGAATCGGACCATGTGGTTCCAGTTCGACGGCGAGCGGGCTGCACCGACCCTCTAGCTGCAGAAACTGCATCGGCCACCCCGGCAACCCGGGCCAGACTCGACTCCTGAAAGACTAGGTTCCCACTGTGTCGTGAGAAGCTGCGCACTGCGGTCCGGATGTAGCCCTTGAGGGCTAGCCCTTTGCGCGGTGTGCAACCCTTGGTTTCAGGACTCCACCCACGCTAGAACCATAGGGCCCGGATGTGACATCGTGCCGCCCTTGCACCGGGTTCGGCATGAGGAGATCAGACTATGCGCGGGCCTGCAGATGCGGGGTGGGGCGCGGTCACCGCGCCGCTTCCGAACCTTGGGATTGCCAGGCCTGCACCAGCAGCTGTTCGACATCGGCCGCAAAACGCGGTGCGTCCAGCAGCGGGTTGTGCCTGAGGGTGTCGCGCGCCTGGCTGCGCCAGCGTGCACGCTGCGGTTCGTCGTGGGCCAGCGCCACGGCCTTCGCCACGAACTCGGCGTCACTGTTGGCCAGCCATTGCTGCTGACCCGCCGCAGTGAGGATGGATGCCCCCATGCGCGAGGTGTGCGTGCGCCCGCGCAGGCTGACCACCGGCACGCCCATCCACAGCGCTTCGCAGGTGGTGGTGGCGCCATTGAAGGGGAAGGTGTCCAGGGCCACGTCGACCTCGTTGTAGAGCGCGAGGTGGTCATCGCGCTCACCCACGCGGACGCGCAGGTCGAGGCGCGTGGCCTCGATGCCGTGCTGGGCCATGAAGGCTTCGATGTTGCGGCGGTTGGCTTCATCGGCTGCCGCGCCGGCCTTCAGCAGCAGCCGCGAGTGCGGCAACGCCTGCATCACCTGGGCCCACAAGGCGAGCGTGTGGTCGGTGAGCTTGGCCAGGTTGTTGAATGAGCCCAGGGTCAGCCCGCCGCGGCGCGAAGGCGGTTCGAGCCGAACCGCCGGCGCCTCGGGCGGGCTGTAGCAGAACATCGAATGCGGCAGGCACAAGGCTTGTTCGGTGCCGGTGCCGGGCATGTCGCCGGGATCGATGATGTGGTCGCTCAGTCGGTGGTGCATGCCTCGCACCCCCGTGGCGGTGGGGTAGCCGAGGTAACTGATCTGCAGCGGTGCCGCCCCCATGGCGAACACCCGCAGGCGACCACCGGCGGTGTGGCCCGTGAGGTCGATGAGGATGTCGATGCCGTCAGCGCGCACGCGCTGCAGCAGTTCGAAGTCGGACAGGCCCTCAGCTTCGACCCAGTGGTGCCCCAGGGCCTGCAGGCGCCGGGTGGTGGCGTCGCCATAAGCGCGGTTGTAGTAGCACCAGACCTCGAAGCGTTCGCGGTCGTGGTGGCGCAACAGCGGTTCGATGAAGTAAGCCACCGAGTGGGTGATGAAGTCGGCCGATACATAACCCACGCGCAGGCGACGCCCGGTTTCGAGGGCCGGCGCCGGGCCGGGCTGCGCAGTGCTGCGGCCGAACGGGGGCAGCCCCGCTTGCAGGTGCAACTGCAGGGCCGCGCCGAACTCGGCGTGCAGGGCGGCGATGGGCACCGGGTCTTCCAGCAGGTAGCTGGCCACCATCAAGGGCACCGGGTACATGTCCCAGGCCTGCCCCGACATCTGGATGGCCCGCTGGCCGGCAGCCAGTGCCTCGGGCAGGCGGCGGCACTGCTGGTAGCTGTGGCACAGCTGCAACCAGGCGCGCGGCTCGGGGTCCAGCGCAGCCGCCCGTTCGGCCCAGGCGGCTGCTTCGCTGGCCTTCCCCTCCCGCGCCTGCAAATGCGCCAGGGCGCGCATGACCGTGGGGTTGGGCGGGTTGGCGGCCTGCCAGCGCTCATACAGCACGATGGCCGACTGCAGCGCGCCCGAGGCGCTGAGTTCATGGCCCAGGTGCAGGCAGCTGTCCACGCGGCTGGGGTCGGCACCCAGCGCGTGGTTGAAGGCGTCGATGGCTTCGCTGCGGCGCTGCGCGCGGCGCAGCAGCACGCCCAGGTTGAAATGCAGCTGGGCGTGGCCCGGTGCCAGCGCCGCGGCACGCCGGGCCTGCTCGATCACTGCAGCGTCGGGGGCGCCATCCACCAGTGGGCTGGCATTCTGGGCGGCGGCCTGCTCGGCCAGCGCAGCCCGGGTGTAGGCCAGGTTGGCATGGGCAGCCGCAAGTTGCGGGTTCAGCGCCACGGCTCGTTCCTGGCAGCGCAGGGCGCCAGGCAGGTCGCCGGCGTGCTTGAGGGCAATGCCCAGGCTGACATGGGCCTCGGCCAGCCCTGGGTTCAGCTCGATGGCCCGGCGGTAGGCGGCCACGGCCGCCGGGAGGTTCTGCGCCGCCTTCCAGGCCCGGCCCAGCACCAGGTGGGCCTGCGCTTCATCGGGCAGCGAGGCCGCGGCCTGCTGTGCGTGCGGCAGGGCGGCCGCGGCGTCGTCACGCATCACCGCGGCCATGGCCAGCAGTAAATGGGCTTCGCCGGCTTCCTGGCCCTGCAGCAGCGCTTGCCGCGCCAGCTCGGTACCCGCCGCCAGCTCGCCTCGCGCCATATGCGCCCGTGCCTGGGCCACCAGCACGCCAGGCTCCACGCGAGCGTCAGCCCTGGGCCAGCAGGGCCTTGGCCTCGTCCAGGCGCGGCAGGTCGGGCTGCTTTTCCAGGGCCTGCCGTATCAGCGCCTGCCCGCGGGCCCGGTCGCCGGTCTTCACCAGGGCCTTGCCCAGGTGCAGTTGCAGCAGCGGCGAGGCCGGCGAGAGGGCCACGGCACGCTCCAGCAGCGGCAAGGCCTTGTCGTACTCGCCCAGGCGGTAGTGGATCCAGCCCAGGCTGTCCAGCTTGCCGGCGTTGCGCGATTCGCTGAAGCGCGCTGCCAGCTGCTTCGCGCGTTCGGTGCTGGCGCGGTCGCCCTTCACCTCGGCCAACAGGTAGGCGAGGTTGTTGATGGCCGTCTCTTCTTCAGGGAAGGCCTTGAGCACGTCTTCGTAGGCGGTGATGGCCTCGTCGTAGCGCTTCAGCTTCGTCAGGCTCTCGGCGCGCGCCAGGGGCAGCGTGCGGTCGGCGGGCAGCTGGCGGGCGCCCTCGGCCAGCGCCTGCAGCGCGGCGTCGGCGTTGCCGCGGGCCTGCAGGGCGCGGGCCAGGCCCAGTTGCGCGCCCACCAGCGTGGGCCGGGCGGTCACGGCCTGCCGGAAAGCCTGCTCGGCGCCTGCGAAGTCGCGCCGCATCATCAGCACTTCACCTTGCAGTTCCATGTGCTGGCCCAGGCGCTGGGGCTCGGCGCGCACGCGGGTCTGGATGCGGGCCAGCGCTTCGTTGTAGCGCTGCAGGCCGCTGAGCAGCGTGACGGCGGCGATGTAGGGCGTGGGGTTGCCGGGCACCGCCGCCGCGGCGGCGTCGTACTCGCGCAGCGCGGCATCGAAGCGCTTCTGGCTGGCGTGCAGCTGCCCCAGCAGCACATAAGCCGTCACCTCCTGCGGCAGCTGCGCCTTCATCTGTTCCAGGGCCTTCTGCGCGAGCGCGGGTTCGCCCTGCTGCAAGGCCACCCGGGCCTTCAGTTCGTACAGCGCGGTGGCCTGCGGCAGGGTGCGCAGGGCGCTGTCGAGCTCGGCGTGCGCGGACACATAGTCCTTGGCCTCGGCCATGTCGGCCACCAGCAGGGCGCGCAGCTCGGTGCTGGTGGGGTTGAGCTTCACCGCTTCGGCCAGCACGTCGCGCGCCAGCGCCGGCTCGGCCGCTGCCTTGTGCGCCTGCGCCAGCAGGGTGACTATGGGCAGCGAGCCCGGCTCGTCGCGCAGCGCGCCGCGCAGGTCGGCGATGGCGTCCCGGGGCTTGCCTTCGGCCAAAAGCATGCGGCCGCGCAGCAGCAGGGCGCCGGCATCGCGCGGGTTGGCCTTCAGCACTTCTTCCACCAGCGCACGCGCTTCGGCGACGCGGCCCGCGCCGAGTTGGAAGGTGGCCAGCTGCGTGCGCGCAGCCCCCTGGCTGGGCACGTCGTCGCTGAGGTCGATGATGTCCTTCAGCACCTTCTGCGCCAACTCGGGCCGGTTGGTGCTGCGGTAGAGCTGGGCCAGCCCGAAGCGCACGGCCATGTCGCGCGGCTTGTCTTCGATGATGGCCAGGAACTCCTTCTCTGCCGCTTCCGTGCCGCGTGCGGCTTGCATGAACTCCAGCAAAGCGATGCGGCGCTTGCTGTCGTCGGGCTGCGCCTTCAGCGAGGCGCGCATCACGGCCTCGGCCTGGTCGGTTTCCTGGCGGCTCAGGTGGTAGCGCGCCCAGGCCAGCCACAGGGCCTGGTTGCGTGGCGCTGCCGCGGTGGCGCGCTCGAAGAAGCCCCGCGCCTTGGCGGCCGTGGCGGCATCCTTCGGGTTGGCCGAACTCAGGTCGACGGCGGCCTGCAGCAGGCCCATGTGCTGCGGGTGTTGCTGCAACGCGGCTTCCACCACCGCCAGGCCCGGCGCCCACTCCTGCGCGTTCGCGTGCAGGCCGGCCAGCAGCAGGCTGGTGTCCACCGGCGCAGGCTGGCTGTCGGCCAGCACCTGCTTGGCGATCGTCTGGGCTTCGGCGGCCTGGCCTTGCCCGGCCAGCAGTGCTGCCTTCAAGGTACGGCCCAGTGCGTGGCGCGGGTCGGCCGCGAGGGTTTCGTCGATCAGCGCCTGCGCACGGGGGCGGTCGCCGGTGACCAGCAGCAGCTTCGCAGCGCCGACCTTGGCGTCGTGCAGCTCGGGCTGCAGCTCCACCGCCTTCATGTACTGGCCGTAGGCCTTCTGCGTCTCGCCCTGGCTTTCGCTGACCTGGGCTGCAATCAGGTAGGCCCGTGCGTTCTTGGGGTCGATCTGCAGCACGTTGCGCAGTTCGACGTTGGCCTTTTCCCAATCGGCCTGGCGCACGAACTCGGCCCCCTTCTTCAGGCCCGATTCGATGCGGTCTTCCTTGCTGCTGCAGGCGGCCATCAGCACGGCAAGCGCGGCCAGGATCAGGGGGTTCTTTGCGCTGAACATGGTGAACGGGCTCTCAATCGGGAATGAAGGGCCCCAGCAGCGGGTGGCTGGCGGCGATGAAGTCGGTGATGCGGCGGTCGGCCAGCGCGAGGTCCTCGCCCGGCAGCACCGGCGTCACCAGGCGCAGCAGCGCGCCGTCGGAGCGGTCGTGGAGGATGGCGTCCTGCAGGATCAGCCACTTCACCTCGAACTCGCCCGTGAGGTTGCGGCCGCGCTGGCGAAACCAGTAGTAGACGAGCTGCCTTTGTTCGCCCTTCTGGATGAGGGCGCGGTTCACGCGCAGCGCGCCCTGGGCCAGGGGCACTTCCTGCTGGGTGATGGTGCTGATGGCCCAGCCATCGCCCGGGATGCAGGTGCGCGGTGAGTGGCTGGATTCACCGCCACTCTGGCTGGCGTAGTAGGCGCTGTAGAAGTTCACCCAGGGCTCGGTGCCCCGGCTGTAGTTGGCCATGTGGTAGTCGGTCACGGCCAGCGCGGCCACGATGTCGGTGGCCAGGCGGTCGGGGCGGCCCTGCCAGCCGCCAGGCAACTCCAGCGGGAAGGTGGCGAAGGTCTGGCGCGGCGGCGGCTGGTGCTTGCGCTCGGGCTGCCAAAGGGCCAGCGCGGCAGCGGCCGTCACCAGCAGGGCCGTGGCGGCCATGGGTGCCGAGAGGCGACGCTGCTGCACCGGGGTTCCCGGCGGCAGCTTCAACGGGGGGTCGAGCAGCATCAGCTCCGAGATCGGCCGGCGCACGCCACCCAGCCTGGCGAGCAGCACCATCTCGGCCAACAGCAACACCAGGCAGATGACGAACATGAACCAGCCTTCGAGGTCGTGCACCAGGCCCTGGGCCATCTCCACCCCCCAGTGCTCGACCGTGACGCCGATGAGGCCGATGCGCAGGCTGTTGATGACGATGGTCAGCGGCACCGTGGAAACCACCAGCAGCACGCGCTTCCACAGCGGCGCATCGAAGAAGTAGGCGGCCAGCGTGCCCAGCACCATCAACGGGAAGAGGTAGCGCAGGCCGTTGCAGGCTTCCACCACCTGCAGCTTGTAGCTGCCGAGGTCGATGACATTGCCTTCCAGGAACACGCTGATGCCGAAGCCGCGGATCAGCCACACCCCCAGCTGCGAAGACACCAGCTGCAGGCTGTGCGACACCTCGCGCAGCACGAACTGCGGCAGCGGAATCATGAACAGCAGCATGGCCAGCGGCACGGCCAGGATGCGCAGGCCGCGCCACCCCGTGCCCGCCAGCGCCAGGCCCACCAGGCCGACGACGAAGCCGTACTGGCTGAACACGCGTATGGCGCTGAGCTGGCCCACCGCGCCCAACAGCAGGCCCAGGCCCACCAGCGCCAGGCCCCACCAGGAGCCTTTCAGTTCGTGCAGCCGCAGCTGGTCGCTGCGCTGCCAGATGAGGAAGGCCGAGATCAGCGGCACGAACCAGCCGTAGCTGTATTCCTCTACCTGCTGCCAGGTGGCCACCATGAATTCGAGCGCCGGGTAGTGCCAGACCACCAGCGCAGCGAAGGCCAGAGCCAGGGCCACCCAGTGGGGCGGCCCCGACTTCCACGAGAGCTGCGGACTAGGTGCCGCCAGGGTAGAGGACATGCGTGTTCAGCCCCAGGCCAGGGCCGCAGGCGACTTCAGGAGTGACCTTCAGGTTAAGCACGGTGTATGACATCGGCATGGCGTCGGCACGCCGTTCGGCCGGGGGTGATGTCAAGCCAGGGACACATGCGCACCCTATGGTCTGGCGTCAAGTTCGCGCCTGGCGTGCTGCCGCCCGGCAGGCGCCAGGGTGCCGCCGTCTGCCGCCCGCACTCATGCTCCGCCACCCCACGACGCCCGCCGCGGCCGACCCCTACCTGGCCCCCAGCACCAGCCTGGGCAGCCGCGCCGGCCGCGCGCTGTGGGGCGTGGTGCACCTGTGCCTCTTTCGCCCATCGCCACGCCTGACCTTCGGCTGGCGCGCCGCGCTCTTGCGCCTGTTCGGCGCGCGCCTGGGGCCGCACTGCCACGTCTACCCCGCAGCGCGCATCTGGGCGCCCTGGAACCTGGTGTGCGAAGACGCGGTCTGCATTGCCGACGAGGCGGTGGTCTACAACCCCGCGCCCGTGGTGCTGCGTTCGCACTGCGTGGTGTCGCAACAGGCCTACCTGTGCGGTGCCGGGCACGACATCGACGACCCGGCCTTTCCGATGGTCAGCCAGCCGATCGAGATCGGCCGCTACGCCTGGGTGGCGGCGCGCGCCACGGTGTGCGCCGGGGTGAAGATGGGCGACGGCGCCGTGCTCGGGCTGGGCGCGGTGGCCACGCGCCACCTGCAGGCCGGCGGCGTGTATGCCGGCGTGCCGGCGCGCTGGTTGCGCCAACGCAGGGGCAGCGATGGACGCTGACCGCGCCGCGGTAGCCGCCGGTGCACGGGTGGCGCGCAGCGAGTTCGTCTGGCTGGGCGAAGGGCCGGGCCTCGTGCATGCGCACGTGGCCCGCCCGGTGGTCGTTCACCTCGACCGCTTCCAGGCCCACAGCGTGCTCGACCTGGGCTGTGGCAACGGCTGGCTCACCGCCGCGCTGGCGCGCTGCGGCTTCGACGCCTGCGGGCTGGACAGCAGCCACAGCGGCATTGCCATCGCCAGCAGTGCGCACCCCGAGGTGCCTTTCCTGCGCGCCGACGCCCTGCTGCCGCCGGCGCCCGAGTTGCGCCACCGCTTCGATGCCATCGTGGCCGTGGAAGCGGTGGACCACGTGGCGCAGCCGCGCCTGCTGCTGCAGCACGCGCACCAGATGCTGCGCCCCGGCGGCCTGCTGCTGCTGACCGTGCCTTACCACGGCTACCTGAAGAACCTGGGCCTGGCGCTGACCGGCCGCTTCGACCTGCGCCTGCAGGCGCTGGAGGACCACGGCCGCTTGAAGTTCTTCTCGCACCGCACGCTGGCCACCCTGGTGCAGGAATGCGGCTTCCAGAGCGTGCAGATCGAGAACCTGGGCCGCTTGCCGCCCATCGCGCGCTCGATGCTGCTGTCGGCGCAGCGGCCGCTGGACTGAGGGCGCGGCAACGCGCCTGAGGCGCAGTCCGGTGCCGCTCAGCGACGTTCGGCCTGCCGGGCCTCGTGCATCTTCGCGTCGACCAGCAGGCGGAACCACAGGCCTTGCAGGAAGGCGAAGTACAGGCCTTCGCGGCCATCGAGAAAGCCCAGCCTGAACACGTAGCGGTAGACGAAGTAGGCCAGGGCGCGCAGGCCTGAAGGCATGCGGTAGTACAACGCCTTCAGCCAGCGCGTGCGCTCGCGCGGGTCGCCTTGCAGGCGGGGCTGAAGCCGGCCGCTGGCCGGCGCTGCTGAAAGCGCCAGCCGCATCTCCTCGGCTTCCAGGTCGCTCCAGCGGTTGTGGCGCGACACCCAGTCCTTCAGCGACACGGCGTTCTTGTCGTGCATGCAGCCCGGCAGGCGGCCGGCACGGTGCGGGCTGACGAAGTGCTGGTCGTACAGGCGCTGCTCGCAGGCCGCTTCGCCGCTGCGGAACAGGCGCAGGTGCCAGGGGTTCAGCCCGCTGTGCCGCAGGCGGCGCCCCATGAAGTAGTCCACGCGCCGCAGCAGGTAGGCGCGGTGTGCCGCGGCGTCGCCGGCCTGAAGCACTTGCTGGATGGCCAGCACGGCTTCGTCGTCCAGCACCTCGTCGGCGTCCAGGTGCAGCTGCCATTCGGGCGGTGGCTCGGTCTGCAGCAGTTGCGCCATGGCCCAGTTACGCTGATCGGCGTAGTTGCTGAACGCGCGTTGCAGCACCTCGGCCTCGGGGCCCACCTCGCGCAGCGTGCCGTCGGTGGAGTGGGAATCGACCACCAGCGGGCGCGGGTCGATGCGGCGCGCCTGGGCCAGCGTCTGCCCGATGATGTCTTCGCAGTTGAAGGTGAGCACCACCACGCGGCAGCGGGCGTTCATGCGGCCGCCAGCTGCAGGTGGGCGATGGCCCGGTTTTCGTAGGCCGCCCAGCTGAATTCGCGCGCACGCTCGGCCGCGCGGCGGCCCATGGCCCGGCACAGCTCGCGGTCGCGGTACAGCTGTTCCAGCTTCTCGTGCACGGCCTCGGCGCTGCGCTGCGGCACGATGAAGCCGTCGATGCCGTCGCGCACGATGCCGGCCGGCCCGTTGGCGGTGACGATGACCGGCAGCCCGCAGGCCATGGCTTCCAGCACCACCAGCGGCATGCCCTCGATCAGCGTCGGGAAGACGAAGACATGGGCACGCCGGTAGCGCTCGGCCAGTGCGCTGCGGGTCTGGTGCGGCACATGGGTGAAGAGGTGGGCGTAGGGGCGCAGCGGGGCCGCGTCGCCCACGGGGCTGCCCACCAGCGTGAGGCGGGTGTCGGGCCGGGCGAATGCGGCATAGGCCTGCAGCAGGTAGCTCAGGCCCTTGCGCTGCGTCAGCTGGCCGGCGTAGATCACCTCGAAGGGCAGCAGCGGCGGGGACGCCTCGCGTTCGTGGAAGGTCTGCAGGTCCACGCCATAGGGCACCACGCACAGCTTGCCCGGCGGCACGCCCTGGTCGATGAAGCTCTGCGCGGCGTAGTCGGAACCGAGCAGCACGCCGTCGGCCAGGGCAATTTCTTCTTCCAGCCGCTCTTCGTGGCCGGGGCCCCAGTCGGTGAAGCCGGGCCAGGTGGCGGCGAAGTCGGGCTGCAGGGCCAGCTCTTCGTCGCGCACCTGGCGCCGTTGGCGGTGGTGGGCCACGGGGTAGTTGAGCAGGCGGCGGGCCCCGTTGCGCCCGGCGCTGTGGAAGGCTTCGAGCGCGAAGCCCTCGTAGGCCACCACGCAGCGCGCGCTGGCCGCCAGGCGCCCGCCGGCTGCCGACACCGCCGCCCGCACCTGCATGTTCAGCCCGTTGGCCCAGCGGTGGCGCAGTTCGCCGGGCAGCCAAGTCGAGCGGCCGACCACGGCGGCGCTCCAGTCGTAAGGCACGCCGGCCTCGCGCGTGAGCGGGCCCAGGGCCGGGTGGCCCAACTGCCGGCGACCGAAGGTCTGCCCGTAGAGGCGGCCGCCCAGGGGCAGGGCGGCCAGCGCGCGCTCCCAGGCGCGGCCCTTGTTCACATAGGGCCGCACGAAATGCTTCAGCTGCGATCTGCGCGCCAGGGCCTGCGCCAGCTGGTTCAGTTCGGGCGCGTTGAAGTTCACGACCACCGTGCCGGGTTCTGGCGTCTTCATCGCCGCCGAGGCTAGCCGCGCTTTGTGACGGCCACGCTGCAAGGCGGCCCGTGCCGCGCTGAACGGACTGCCCCGGTCCGCGCGCCTGACTCACGGGCGCCACAAAGCGCCGCTATGTTCCGGCATCCAGCCCATCCAAGGCCGTTTCCGGCCTTGCTGGCGACCCCGTCCGTCGATGAACATCCTCCTGTGCTCGGTCCCGTTTCGCCCCTCGGTGGGGGGTATCGAGACCGTGTCCGCACTGCTGGCCCAGGCTTTCCACGAGGCCGGGCACCGGGTCACGCTGGTCACGCAAACGGCCGGCGACGGCAGCGAGCCCGAACCCTACCGCGTGCTGCGACGCCCCGGCCTGTCGGCCCTGATGGCGGCCGTGCGTGGCTGCGACGTGGTGCTGCACAACCACATCAGCCTGCGCCTGGGCTGGCCGCTGCTGCTTTGGCGCCGCCCCTGGGTGGTGGCGCACCACACCTGGCTGCCGCGGCAGGGCGCCGGCGCCATGGCCGCGCGCTTCAAGCGCTGGGCCCTGCGCGCCGCACACAACGTGGCGGTGAGCGACGCCGTGGCCGACGACCTGCCCGTGCCCTGCCAGGTGCTGCCCAACCCCTATGACAGTGCGCGCTTTCGTTGCATCAGCGGCGTGGTGCGCAGCCGCGATCTGGCCTGCGTGGGCCGCCTGGTCAGCGACAAGGGCGTACCGGTGATGCTGCAGGCGCTGGCGCACCTGCGCGACCAGGGCTACCACCACCGCCTGAGCGTCATCGGCGACGGGCCCGAGCGTGGCGCGCTGCAAGCCCTGGCGCGCCAGCTGGGCCTGCACGCGCAGGTGCGCTTCACCGGGCCCCTGGTCGGTGACGACCTGGTGCGTGAACTCAACGCACACCGCGTGGTGGTGGTGCCCTCGGTGTGGGAAGAACCCTTCGGCCTGGTGGCGCTGGAGGCCCAGGCCTGTGGCTGCATACCCGTGGTGGCGGCCAGCGGCGGCCTGCCGCAAGCGGCCGGCCCGGCCGGCGTGGTGTTCGCGAAGGGCGACGCCTTGTCGCTGGCCGCGCGGCTGGTGCCGGTGCTGCGCGATGCACAGCAGGCCCCGCCCAGCGGCATCGGCCACGACCCGCGCGTGCAGCGCCACCTGGCGCAGCACCAGCCCGCCACGGTGGCAGCAGCCTATCTGCAACTGCTGAGCCATGCGCAACGCGCAGCCGGTGCGCTGGCACGTGCGGCTTGAGCCCCGCCGCGTAGCGGCGCTTAACGGCTCGCGCGCAGCGGCGTCTGGCGGCTGGCGCGGCAGGGCGGCCGGTGCGCCCGCCACGAACCGGGCCCTGGCCGGCCCGGCACCGGCCCTGGCACAGGCCACCACGGCGACCGAGCGGGGCCGCCGGCAGGTGGTGGCCCTGGTCTTCGTCATCTACCTGCTGGCCATCTTCGAAGGCGCGCTGCGCAAATGGGCCTTGCCGCAGTACAGCCAGTACATCTTCTTCATCCGCGACCCGGTGCTGGTGCTGGCCTATGCGCTGGCCTGGCAGCACGGGCTGTGGCCCCGACGGCAGCCGCTCTTCACCGCCGCGCTCTGGCTGGGCGGGCTGGGTCTGCTGCTGGGGCTGGTGCAATCCGCTGCGGGCTCGCCCAGCGAACTGCGGCTGATCCTGGGCGTGTATGGCTGGCGCTCGTACTTCCTGTACGTGCCGCTGGCCTTCCTGGTGGGGCAGGTGTTCACCCCGCGCGACCTGCTGCGCCTGTTCAAGCTGACGCTGTGGCTGGCGGTGCCGGTGGGCGTGCTGGTGGCGCTGCAATTCTTCTCGCCACCCGGCGCACCCATCAACGTGGGCAGTGCGGCCGATGAAGACCTGCAGTTCCGCGGGCTCACGGCCACGGCCGAGCGCACGCGGCCCATGGGGCCTTTCGCTTCGGGTGCGGGCCAGCAGCAGTTCACGGTGACGGCCTGCGTCATTGCGCTGGCGGCTTTTCTCACGCCGAGGCAGCAGCCTCAGCCCGGCCTGCTCCTGCTGCTGGCCGGCTCGGCCGGCACGCTCACGGCGCTGGCGCTCAGCGGCAGCCGCGGCACGGTGCTGCAGTGCGCCGTGGCGCTGTGTTTTGCCGGGCTGCTGGGGGTGCTGGGGCGCAATGCGGCCTTGAAGACCCGGGCCCTGGTCTGGCCGCTGGTGTTGACGCTGCTGGCCTTGACGCTGTTCCCGCTGGTCTTCCCCGAAGGTTTTGCCTCCTTCATGCAGCGCTGGACGGCCGCCGACGCCGCAGAGAGCCAGGCCTTCGAATGGGGCGTGCTCGGGCGTGCGCTGTACGGCCTGGTGGATTTCCTGCGGCTGTGGGGCGAAGTGCCCTGGCTGGGCTACGGCCTGGGCTATGGCGGCAACGCCAGCATCACGCTGGGTGCCACCATCGACGGCGTGAAGCCCGGCTGGCTGGCGGAAACCGACTTCGCCCGCCACATGGTCGATCTCGGGCCGCTCTTTGGCCTGGTGTACATCGCCTTCCGCCTGCTGCTGGCCGCCTGGCTGGGCCTGTGGGTGCTGCGCCTCACGCGGCTGAGCGATGACCCGGCCCCCATGCTGCTGCTGTCCTACGTGGCCTATGTGCTGGTGATGGGGCAGATCACGGGGCAGGGCGCCATCAACGTCTACGGCTGGCTGTTCACGGGGCTCTTGATCGCCGCCTGCCGCCATGCGGCGCCGCGGCAGCCGAGGGTGCCCTTGCCAGTGCCCGGCACTGCACCCCGGATGTTTGCCACAACGGCGGCCCGCCGACCCCCTGTCGGCCCCAGGCGATGAGCCTGCGGCCAGGCCCAGCCCTCACACCGACCCCCGTGCTTCATGAAGACTTCCCAAGGCGCCGACCACCGCGACGAGTTCGACACCGGCCCCGACACGGTGCCTGAGATGACACCCGCGTCGGCGCGTGCCGTGCCCATGGCGGTGCCCCAACGCGCGGCCTACGGCTGGGGGGGCGAGGACACGCCGCATTCCTGCGCCTACCTGGTACCCAAGGTGCTGCAGTTGCTGCAGGGCCTGAAGGTCAGGCGCGTGCTCGACATCGGGGCCGGCAACGGCGCCCTGTGCGCGGCATTGGCGCGCGCCGGCCATGAGGTGCTGGGCCTCGAACCTGATCTCGAAGGGGTGCAGGTGGCCCGCGCCTCGGTGCCCGGCGTGCACTTCGAGCAGATGGGGGTGGAAGCCGACCCGGAAGTGCTGCGTCAGCGCTACGGCTATTTCGAGGCCGTGGTGTCCACCGAGGTCGTGGAGCATCTGCATGCGCCGCACCGGCTGCCCGCGCTGGCCGCGGGCATGCTCCGGCCCGGCGGGTGGCTGGTCATCAGCACGCCCTACCACGGCTACCTCAAGAACCTGGCGCTGTCGCTGGCGAACCATTGGGACCACCACCACACGGCCCTGTGGTTCGGCGGCCATGTGAAGTTCTGGAGCCGCCGCACGCTCACCCAGCTGCTGCACGACAACGGCTTCCGGGTGGTGGCCTTCCATGGCGTGGGGCGCCTGCCCTGGCTATGGAAGAGCATGGTGCTGGTGGCGCGCCGCCAGGACGGCGATGTGGGCCAGGGCCGCGCCCGCGGCGCGTGACGAGGCCTCTGCCGCATGAAGCTCGTCTTCCTCGCCCACCCCGAGTTCCTGGGCCTGCGCAGCCAGGGGCACTTCGTGCGCATGCTGGCAGCGGCCTGCCAGGCCCGGGGGCATGCCGTGCAGGTGCGCCAGCCGCGGGGCCGCCTGCAGCAGGCCTTCGCGGGCACGCCGCTGGCCAAGTGGGCCGGTTACGCCGAGCAGTACCTGCTGTTCGCGCAGGAGCTGCGGCGTCTGGCGCGGCATGACGATGCCGACACGCTCTACGTCTTCTGCGACCAGGCCCTGGGCCCCTGGGTGCCGGCCCTGGTGCACCGGCCGCACGTGGTGCACTGCCACGACCTGCTGGCCTTGCGCTCGGCGCTGGGTGAACTGCCCGAGAACCCCACCCGTGCCAGCGGCCGCGTCTACCAGCGCTACATCCGCCGCGGGTTCGCGCAGGCCCGCCATTTCATCAGCATCTCGCGCCAGACCCGCGCCGACCTGCACCGCCTGGGGCAGGTGCGGCCGCTGACGTCGGAGGTGGTGTTCAACGGCCTGAACCACGCCTACGCACCCCTGGCGCGGCCCGAAGCGCTGGTGGCCCTGGCGCGTGCCGGCTTTCATCTGCCGCAGGCCGGCTTGCTGCTGCACGTGGGCGGGGGCCAGTGGTACAAGAATGCTGCGGGGGTGGTGGCGATGTATGTGTGCCTGGCGCGGCGCGCACAGGCGCAGGGGCAGGCGGTTCCGCAGCTGCTGATGGTGAGCCCGCCCGGCGTGGCCAGCGAGCCGGCCGTGGCGGCGTGGTTGCGCCAGTTGCCCGAGGGCGCGCAGGTGCTCTTCCGCGATGGGTTGGACGCGGGCACCCTGCAGGCGCTGTATTCGCTGGCCCGGGCACTGCTGTTTCCCAGCCTGGCCGAAGGCTTTGGCTGGCCGGTGGCCGAAGCCCTGGCCTGTGGCTGCCCGGTACTGACCACCGACGCCGGGCCCATGAACGAGGTGGGCGGCGACGCTGCGGTGTATGTGCCGCGCCTGGACTCCCGCGAAGCCCTGCCCGCCTGGGCCGAACGCGCAGCGGGTACCTTGGCGCTGCTGCTGGCAGAGCCACCGCGCCAAGCCGCGCAGCGCCGCCAGCGGGCCTTGGCGCACGCCGCGCTTTTCGACAGCGGCCGTGCCATCGACGCCTACCTGCGCATCTACGAAAAGGTGCTGCAGCAAGAACAGGGGGCCGCACCGGCCGGCAGGGGCCTGGCCTCGACGCGGCCCCGCCTGGAAGCCGGAGACGCCTTGTGAAACCGCCGCGCGGGCCAGAGGACGACGGGCCAGGCCTCGGGCCGCGACGCCGCGCCCTGCAGCGCCTGGTGTTGTGGTGGCCGATGGCCGCCGCAGCGCCGCTGAGCGCCTGCGGTGGCGGTGGCGCAAGTGCCGAGGCTGTGCCACCGGTGGCAGCGACGCCGCCGCCGCCGGTGGCCCCTGCGCCGCCTTCGCCCGCGCCGCCACCGCCGGCCCCTTTGCCACCCCCGCCTCCACCGCCACCCCCACCTCC
>LJHT01000059.1 GCA_001295905.1 beta proteobacterium AAP51
AACGTAGGCTGTCAGACCGCATTTACCGCCGCAAGGGCGTGGTCTATTGCGCGCTTACCTTCGTTGGCTCGCGTCGGCCATTGAGGGGCACTCATGAATGGCAGCTTTCGGGCGTCCCTGCAGATCAGTCTTTGGCGGAAGCCAGAACGCGAAGCCACCGCAGCAGGTACGTCGCGGGTACCACCCGCACACAATGCCCGACAAACCTTAGCGCTGCGCGACAGCCATCAGCGACTGGTAGTTTGAAGGCCAGTGTGTTGAGGTGGGCGCCGATGCACTCGATGCTTTCTACATCGAACCCATGCCATAGCTGCGCAAGTAAGAGCACCGTGCTGCGACCATGTACCTGGCCGTGGCGGCACTGGCCCGCGGTGAACTGTGCAGGGACGGCCGCGCGGCCCGATCAGTTACCGCTACTAGCGCCACCAACGTCGCAACATCATCAAGACTGATGAAAGGCAGCGGCTCAACCGAGAGCTAGTTTAGTCACTCTACAGAGGGCCGCACATGTTGAGGTCCACTTTTGTACGGCTGGTCATGCGGCTATGATGCGGCCGCAGCGCGCATATGCGGGAGGTCACTGTGGATCTATCTTCGATAGCTCAGGCGGCAATTGCGATTCTTGGCCCGTGTCTCCCGTATCTACTAAAACTTGGAGACAAGGCCGCGGAGGAAGGCGCCAAGAAGATCGGTGCCGACACGTGGATTCTCGCCAAGTCTCTTTGGTCCAAGCTGTTGCCTAGGCTAAAGGACAGCCCGGCCGTCCACGATGCTGCCGTTGAACTAGCTGCCTCACCGAACGACCTGGACTTGCAGGCTACTCTCCGAGTTCAGTTCCGCAAGCTTCTCGCTCGAGATGAGCAGTTTGCTGCCGATGTTCGTGCGTTCCTCACTGACGCTGAGAAGGCGCCAGGGAATCGCGTGAAGGCCAGTGGTGAGCGGGCGATAGCCGTTGGTGGCAACGTTGCGGGCAGTTCCTTGTCCACTGGCGACGCTAAGCGTCGCTAGTCGTAGCTTCGCCTTCGGCGTTTCACAGCTTCGTCTACTTAGGCAGTCGGCGTGAAACAAGGCGAGTTTGCCTGCGATGGGCGCTCTTGTGCTTATATGGATGCAGTACCGAGCCAAGCGAAGTGACGACAGATCCTGCGTCCACGATTGTTGCGCATTCGGAAGGAGAGCGCAGCATTTCCGTTGGCCGCGACTCGTTGGGCAATGTGTTTGTAACTGGTGACCGGAACGACGTACGAGTCACTCTGATCGTTGCGGACCAGCGCCTTGTGACCCAGCTGCGGACTCCAGCCTCCGTGGCGCTGCCGATCGCGAACCCCTATCGCGGATTGGATGCGTTCTATGAGAACGACGCTCCCAATTTCTTTGGGCGCACCAAGCTTGTCCAGCGAACTTGGGTGCTATTTCAGAAGCTTCAACGCAGCTCTAGCCCAAGAATTCTTGCGGTTGTTGGGGCTTCCGGATCTGGAAAATCCTCTCTCGTTCGCGCAGGCCTTGTACCCGAACTTGTGCGAGAGCCTTTGTCCGGGCTGGAGAGCCCACAAGTGCTTGTGCTACGGCCAGGCTCCGGGCCAATGGATCGCTTAGCGGAAGTACTGAGTCGAGTTCCGGGCAGTAACCAAGTTACCGGCAAGGAACTGGCAGGTCGAGGCAATGATGGCGAATACGGTTCGCTTCACAAGCACTTGGCAACACTGGCACAAGGCAGCAATTCAAGGTTTGTGATCATTGTTGATCAGTTCGAGGAACTATTTACGGAATGCACCGACGCAGACGCGAGCGCCTCGTTTCTTGAGAATCTCGCCCGTGCTGCAGCGCACCCGGACAAACTTGTCTCGGTCGTGCTTACGGTCAGAAGTGACTTTGCAAGCGCGGTGCGCGCGCCGGCCGCGTTCGCTGGGGCCGTCCGAGACAACCGGTTGACCGTGCAAGCAATGAACCGAGACGAACTGAGTGAGGCGATAGCCCGCCCAGCAAAAGAGCTCGGGCGTCCTTGGCCAGCTGGCCTCGTCGAGTCGCTCGTCGGTCAGGTCGAAGGCAGGGCGGGCGCGCTGCCTTTGCTCGAGTTTGCGCTGCGCAGACTTTGGTTTGACCAAGTCATTGGTCATCTGGACGAAGACCGGTGGTTGTCTCGCCTTGTCGAGGACTACTTGGTGGAGGCGGCCAACGCACTCTTTGAGTCTGCGGGATCGAAAGAGGGAGGCGAGTCAGATCAGCGTGCCATCCGCCGCGCCTTTGTTGGCATGGTGCAACTTGGAGAGGGAACATCTGATACAAGGCGTGTTGCCCGGCTTTCCGAGTTGGTGGTTAGCGGCGATACGGCAGAGCACCTGCGCGAGGTTCTTGCCCCGTTCACGGCCCCGGAGGCGCGACTGATAACAGCTTCGGAACAAGACGGTGAACCTACATATGAGCTCACGCATGAAGCGTTAATCGGGTCCTGGGACCGGCTCCGGGCGTGGTTGGGCAATGTTCCCGACAAAGGTCAGGCCGAGGCTGTGCGTGCGGGTATCCGCCTGCATCGACGCCTCGCTGCAGCAGCCGCGGAGTGGCGCCTCGGACGAGGAGGTCTGTGGCGCCCGCCAGAACTCGACGTTCTGCGTAACTACCGGCTCAGCGCCGCGGGTGAGTTCACCGCTGCCGAAGAGAACTTTGCCCTATGTTCTGAAAAGGAGTGGGAAGATCAAGTCGCGCGGGAGAAGCAAACGCAGAAGCGACTTCGCCGGGCGCTGCGGATTGCGGTTTTGCTGGCAGTGATTCTCGCGGGAGCGGCGGGACTATTGGGGTACTTTTGGAAGGATGCCGACAATCAACGCAACGCCGCGAGAAGCCGAACGATCGATCTGCGAAAACAACTTGGAGAGATGGCCAAGGTTCTTTCTCGGGATAGGCTCGAGGTCCTTCGAGCGTTCTCTGTGGCTTGGGAGGCCGTCGGCCAGGGCAGCGATATGGGAGGCGACATACCGCTTGAGGCCTTTGACGGACTGACTGCAGTCGGGTCGCGGGTCGCAGAGATCACCCCCCTGCCTGGACGGTGGCTGGACAGCTTCACCTTTGGCGCTAACGGAAGTGTACTTACCAGGGGTGACGACCGGTTCACGACTTGGGTGTTTGCAGAAGACGGAGAGATCCGAAAGTCGATGTTCCCGACCCCTGACGGGATAGACAGCTACGGCGCAATACCTCAGCCAGTTGGAATATCTGCGGATGCACGTCTGGTCGCCTATCAGTTCTCGGACTTCGGCAAGACAGGAGTGGTGCTAGCGGATGTTTCGAAGTCTAAAATTATGGTCGGACTCGTCTTCAGGGCACCGCTCGGAGCTGGAGACTTTCTAAGGAAGGGGTACGCCTCAGTACAACTTTCACCGTCGCCCCTCTCTGCGCTGTCGATGAACGGTGAGTATTATGTCGCCGTTCTGCCGGAGTCCATCGAGTACTACACGCATACACAATTGAATGCCGAAGGAGTACCCGAGAGACTGGCAAGACTCGGGGCAAGGCAAGTAGGTGTTTGGCGAGGCACAACCGGGGAGCCTGTATCGGTGATAGCGGCCAAAGTAGATCACGTGACATCAGTTGCCCTTTCCGCTTCTGGAAACCTTATGGCAGTGGGAGGTCAGGACGGTGCGGTCGAGATATGGCGGAATCCCGACGCCACCCTACTCATGCGATTTCCTGGAAGGCCTGCTAACGCGGCCGAACGGATTGGCTCTCAAGCTATCACTCAGATCAGATTCTCATCTGATGACGCGCGGCTATACGTTGCCTCCGAAGATAGTAGATTGCGCGTCCTGCCAATTGCTGACGACGGTTCCACTAAACCCTCTTTGGAATTAGAGATTGGCCGCCGCTCCGATCTGCGCGGCCAAGAGCGGTTCTCGTTCGAACTCTGTGGCGCGGAGCGCATAGTTACCATCGCCTCAGGCATCGCGAACTTGTGGCGGTGGGACAAGGTCGGGTTTGGTGACACCTTTGGTCGCAACAGCTTTCACATTCGATCGTCGAGGCTCGCGAAGGAGTCCGCGCCAAGCTCACAGCAGCTTGGCGGCGGCTCGCTCGCGCATGTTAGTTGCTCCCCAGACGGACGATGGATCGCTGGGGCATCAGGCGAGGTAGTTAGCGTATGGGACGCTAGGAGCGGCGTCCTGCTGCGAGAACGTCGATTTCCAGGCGTCGAGATACGGCGTCTAGCGCTGACCAGTACGGCAACCTCCACGCGCCTCGTCGTAGACAGCAGCGACTCGGTCGTTGTTTGGACATTGCACGGGCCATCATTCGTCAGTATGGCTTGGGGGAGTCCGAACTATATTGAGGAGGCGTATGCTAAAAGTTCCAGCAGGGGATTTTCCAGAGAGAATGGACGAAACGATATTGTATTGGCGAAGCCAAGCGTCGATCAACAATCCATGCTGGTGGCGACGCTATACGGCGGCCGCTACATAATCAACCGCCGTGACGCTTCACAAGTTCTGCTGCAGCTCTTTGGCCCCGAGAGTTCATACAACACCGGCCGAGTCGATACATCCCAAGACGGTAGGCGCATTGCCTGGGGCCTTGACCAAGTCATCTACATTCTAGATGCTTCATCAGGGAAACTGCTTCGGAAGCTAGACGTTAGCACTACCGCTGTTGCGATTTCTCCGGACGGAGGCCTCGTGGCCGCGGGAATTTCGGGTGGCCAGGGGACGGTAGATGGGGACGACACTCCGCGACAGCGGCGAGAAAGCATGGAAAGGTCGTTTCTGACCCAACGTAAGATTGCGGTGTTCGATAGCACGAGCGGCCTCTTGGTTCGAGAGCTCACGGGACACGGGGGTCAGATCAATTCCCTGCGATTCTCCGTCGACGGACGAACTCTGTACTCGGCTGGTCTCGACAGAAAGGTGCGCAGCTGGAACTTAGGCAACGGCGACGAGGGTCCAGAGTTGCCTCATCCAAACTCAGTATGGAGCGTAGTACCTGCGTGCGGTCTTCTCTTCTCAAGTGACGGAGATGTGAGGGCTTGGGATTTGAAGACATCAACCGTCGTGCGAGTGTTTGGTACTGGGGGCGCGCCAGCAGTATCGGCAGACTGTTCTCGCGTGGCGGCTGTCAAAGGAAACAGTGTCATCGTCTGGGACCGCGACAGTGGCCGTGAAGTCGCTCGACTGACTCCGCATGACGAGAAGGAAGTGACGTTTGTGGCCTTCGGGGCAAAAGACGAACTAACAAGCCTCGGCAAAGATGGGATCTTGAAGACCTACCCCATCACCAGGGAGGCTTGGTACGAACATTCGCGATCTGTCCTTAACAGGTCTCGGAACTAAAGAGGGGCCGAACGACGAAAGGACGAGAGGCGCCCTGCGGCACGTCGATATGTCACTCTGAGCCGTTTGCGCAAGGTCTCTGAGGTACCAGCGAGCAGGCGACCATTCGCGTGAGTAGCCCAGCGGTGATCCAGCATGACCCTTCTGCAAAGGCGGCATTTCACTTGTTCATTTGACGATCGCTTAGATTGGCTTCCTTGCACCCAAGGCGGCTGACACTCAGAAGTTGGTTGGTTGAGCGGATCAGCGGATCAGAGTGGCCGTCGGATGAGGGTCAGCTCTCAGGCGACGAATCGCTGGGCAGCTACTTCTGCTGAGGGGGGACGAGATCTGGTCAGCGGCTGTCGGCCCAGGGTCGCGGTCTGCCGGTCGTCACGGGCAGTCGGAGTCATGTAAGCGTCCGGCGAACCCGTCTTGAATTGAAGCCGTGCGGCGATAACGATCCTGTCC
>LJHT01000006.1 GCA_001295905.1 beta proteobacterium AAP51
GCAGCGCCCACGGCGGCCCTGCCGCGCGCCGCCGCGCTGCCGGCGCCGCGCCCCGAGGCGGCGCGCTCGGCGCAGTGGTGGGCCATGGCGCGTTTCGACGCGCGGGCCGTGTTCCGCAGCCCGGCGTTCTTCGTGCTGCTGGCCATCGGCGTGCTGAACAGCTGGGGAGCGCTGTGGTACGCCAACCAGCTGTACGGCACCGAGGTCTTCCCCGCCACGCGCCTGATGGTGCAGGCGCTGGAGGGCAGCTTCACCATCATCCCGATCATCATCGCCATCTTCTACGCCGGTGAGCTGGTGTGGCGCGACCGCCAGCAGCGCATGCACGAGATCGTGGACGCCACCGCCGCGCCCGACGCCGTGCACCTGCTGCCCAAGGTGGCGGCCATCGTGGGCGTGCTGCTGGTGTGCAGCCTGGTCTCGGTGGCCACGGCGGTGGTGGTGCAGCTCGTTCGCGGCTACACGCATTTCGAATGGCTGAACTACGCCAGCTGGTACGTGCTGCCGCAGACCATCACGGCCGCCCTGCTGGCCGTGCTGGCGGTGTTCGTGCAGACGCTGGTGCCGCACAAGATGCTGGGCTGGGCGGTGATGCTGCTGTACGTGGTGGCCAGCATCGCAATGGCCACCGCCGGCTTCGAGCACAACCTCTACCAGTACGGCGGCACGCCGCCGGTGCCGCTGTCTGACATGAACGGCCAGGGCCACTTCTGGGTGGCGCGGGCCTGGTTCCAGGCCTACTGGGCGGCCTTTGCGGTGGTGCTGCTGGTGCTGGCGCTGCTGCTGCGCCGGCGCGGCGCCGAAACGCGGCTGCGCCCGCGCCTGGCGCGCCTGCCGCAGCGCCTGCGCGGCCCGGCCGGCCTGGTGATGGGCGGCGCCACGCTGGCCTGGGTGGGCCTGGGCGGCTTCATCTTCTACAACACCAACGTGCTCAACGAGTACGTGCCGCGGCCCGAGGCCGAGGCCCGGCTGGCTGCTTATGAACGCGCGCTGCTGGGCTATGAGAAGCAGCCCACGCCGAAAGTGCGCGAGGTGGTGCTGAAGGTGGAGCTGTTCCCGCGCGAAAGGCGCGCGCTCACCGAAGGCAGCTACGTCATTGAAAACGACAGCACCCAGCCCATGAACGAGGTGCACGTGCGCTGGGCGCCGCCGCTGGAGCTGCAGGCGCTGCAACTGCCCGGCGCCACGCTGGCGCGTGAATACGCCGAGCACCGCTACCGCGTCTACACGCTGCAGCCCGCGCTGGCGCCGGGGGAACAGCGCACGCTCGCCTTTCGCACCGCGCTGGCCGACATCGGCTTTCGCAATGGCGCGGGGCAGTCGCGCATCGTCGACAACGGCACCTTCCTGAACAACTTCGAACTCACGCCTTCCTTGGGCATGGACCGCAGCATGCTGCTGCAAGACCCCAACAAGCGCCGCAAGCAGGGGCTGGAGCCCGAGCTGCGCATGGCCAAGCTGGAAGACCCCGCCGCCAGCGCGCACCACTACCTGCGCCGCGACAGCGACTGGGTGCACGCCCAGCTCACGCTGGTGACCGATGCCGACCAGATTCCGGTGGCACCGGGCGCCACCGTCAGCGACACCGTGCAAGGCGGCCGGCGCACGCTGGTGACGCGCACCGAAGCGCCCATCCAGCACTTCTTCAGCCTGCAGTCGGGCCGCTACGCCGTCACCACGCGCCAGCACCAGGGCGTGGAGCTGAGCGTCTACCACCTGCCCCGCCACGACCACAACGTGCCGCGCATGCTGGACGCGATGGCGATGTCGCTCGACCTCTTCAACAGCGCATTCTCGAAGTACCAGTTCCGCCAGGCGCGCATTCTTGAATTTCCGGCCTATGCCGACTTCGCGCAGGCCTTCGCGGCCACCATGCCCTACTCCGAAGGCGTGGGCTTCCTGATGAACCACACCAGCCCCGACAAGATCGACATGGTGAGCTACATCACCGCGCACGAAATGGCCCACCAGTGGTGGGCGCACCAGGTCATCGGCGCCGACCGCCAGGGCTCGACCTTCCTTTCGGAAAGCTTCGCCCAGTACAGCGCGCTGCTGGTGATGGAGAAGCTCTACGGCAAGAACCAGATACGCCGCTTCCTGAAGTACGAGCTCGACCGCTACCTGCGCGCACGCGGCGGCGAACGCCTGGAAGAACTGCCGCTGGCGCGCGTGGAGAACCAGCCCTACATCCACTACCAGAAGGGCACGCTGGCGATGTACTGGCTGAAGGAAGTGGTGGGCGAGCCGGTGGTCAACCGCACGCTGCAGCGCCTGATCGAGCTGCACGCCTTCCAGCCCGCGCCCTACCCCAGCTCGCTCGACTTCCTGCGCCTGCTGCGCGAAGAGGCCGGGCCGGCGCACGACGCGCTCATCACCGACCTGTTCGAACGCATCGTGCTGCTGGACGTGAGCGTGAAGGAGGCGCGCGCCGAACGCCAGCCCGACGGTCGCTGGGCGCTGACGCTGAAGGTGGACGCGAAGAAGCGCGTGGCCGACGGCCAGGGCGTGGAAACCGAAGAGCCGCTCGACGAGATGTTCGAGCTGGGCGTCTTCACCGCCGAACCGGGCAAGCCCGGCTTCAAGGACGCCGACGTGCTGCTGCTGCAACGCCAGACGCTGCGCAGCGGCGAGCAGGAAGTGAAGCTGCTGCTGGCGCAGGAACCGAAGTTCGCGGGCGTGGACCCCTACAACAAGCGCATCGACCGCAACAGCGACGACAACCTGAAGAAGGTGGAGGTGGGGCGCTGAACCCAGCGCCCCGCGAGGCCGGCATTCTCACGCCATCTGGAAAGGCAACTGGCGCAAGGGCTTGCCCGTCAGCTGCGCCAGCGCGTTGGCGAAGGCCGGCGCCAGCGGCGGCAGGCCGGGTTCACCCATGCCCTTGGGCGGGTCGGCGCTGGGCACGATGTGCACGCTGACCTGCGGCATCTGCGTGATGCGCGGCAACGCGAAATCGCCGAAGTTGCGCTGCTCCACCACGCCGTCCTTCAGCGTGATGGCGTGGCCCGGCAGGCAGGTGGCCAGGCCCATCAGCGCCGAGCCTTCCACCTGCGCCTGCACGGTTTGCGGGTTGATGGCCAGGTTGCAGTGCACGCCGGCCGTCACGCGGTGCAGCACGGGCTGGCCGTCCTTCACCGAGGCTTCCACCACGTAGGCCACCACGCTCTCGAAGCTTTCGTGCACCGCCACGCCGAAGGCGCGGCCGGCCGGCAGCTTCTTCTTGCCGTAGCCGCTTTTCTCCACGGCCAGCTGCAGCGCACTGCGGTGGCGCGGGTGCTTGTCGCCGATGAGCGCCAGCCGGTAGGCCACCGGGTCTTGCTTCGTGGCGCGGGCGATGTCGTCGATGAGTGTTTCCATGACATAGGCCGTGTGCGTGCTGCCCACGGCGCGCCACCACAGCACCGGCACGTTCACCTTCGGGTGGTGCACGGTCAGGCGCATGGGCACCGGGTAAGGCTCGCGCATGCCCTCGACGGCGGTGCCGTCGACGCCGTTCTTGATCATGCCTTCGAAGGGCGTACCGGCCACGATGGACTGGCCCACGATGACGTGGTCCCAGGCCAGCACGCGGCCGCGCGCGTCGAAGCCGATGCGCGCGCGGTGCAGGTGCATGGGGCGGTAGTAGCCGCCCTGCAGGTCGTCTTCACGGCTCCACACCGTGCGCACGGGCGCCTGCAGCCCGGCGGCGCGCGCGGCCTTGGTGACCTGGCAGGCCTCGACCACGTAGTCGCTGGTGGGGATGGCGCGGCGGCCGAAGCCGCCACCGGCCGACTGCACATGCACCTTCACCTGCTCGGGCTTCAGGCCCAGCACGCCGGCGGCGGCCATGCCGTCCAGGCCGGGCATCTGGCTGCCCATCCACAGCTCGGCGCCCTGCTCGTTCACACGCACGGTGCAGTTCAGCGGCTCCATGGGCGCGTGCGCCAGGTAGGGGAAGACGAACTCGGCTTCGATCGTCTGCGGCGCACTGGCCAGCGGGGCCATGTCGGCCTCGAAGTGGCGGGGCCCGGGCTGGGCGGCCAGCTCGCGGTACTGCAGCAGCTGGCGCGCGCTGTCGACCTTCTCCACGCCTTCGGTGGCCCACTGCAGCTTCAGCGCTTCGCGGCCCTGGCGCGCCGGCCAGTAGCCGGTGGCGATGACGGCCACGCCCTCGGCGCCGCGGTCCAGCGGCACGCGCAGCACGGCCTTCACGCCAGGCAAGGCGCGGGCGGCGGTGTCGTCCACTGCAGCCAGCTTTGCGCCGAACACCGGCGGGCGGGCCACCAGCGCCGTCAGCTGCCCGGGCAGGGCCATGTCGATGCCGAAACTCTGCGTGCCGCTGCTTTTGGCGCGGCTGTCCAGCCGGCGCGTGGGCTTGCCGATGAGGCGGAAGTTCTTCGGGTCCTTCAGCACCACCTGCTCGGGCACGGGCAAGGCCATCGCGGCTTCGGCCAGCTCGCCATAGCCCAACTTGCGGCCGCCCGGGCCCAGCACGAAGCCGGCCTGCGTGCGCAGCGTGGCGGCGTCCACCTGCCATTGCGCGGCGGCGGCGTTCAGCAGCATGGCGCGGGCACGTGCGCCGAGTTCGCGGTACTGCGTGAAGCTGTGCTTGATGGCGGTGGAGCCGCCGGTGAGGTGCATGCCCCAGGCGGGGTCGGCATAGGCCATGTCGTTGCTGCCCAGGCGGCTGCGCACCTTCGCCCAGTCGGCATCCAGCTCTTCGGCCAGGATCATCGGCAGCGCCGTGGTGATGCCCTGCCCGAATTCGAGCCGGTTGACGGTGACGGTGACCTCGCCGCTCTTGGCAATCTGCACGAAGGCCAGCGGCTGCTGGAAAGGCTTGAGGCCCGGCGCGGCGGCCGGGGCCTGCGCCTCAGCGGTGCCGGGCGCGCCGGCGGTCAGCGCCGCAAAGCTGCCGAGCGTCAGGCCGCCGGCACCGGCCAGCTTCAGGAACTGGCGGCGCGGCAGCGCGGCGGCCGTGCCGTCTTGCAGCTGGTGGTGGCGCAGCGCGCGGGGCAGTTCGAAGTGGGGTTGCGTGAGCATGGTGCGGGCTCCTTCAGGCCAGGGCGCGCGCGGCGTCGGCCACGGCAGCGCGGATGCGGGCATAGGTGCCACAGCGGCAGAGGTTGCCGGCCATGGCGGCGTCGATCTCGGCGGCCGTGGGCAGCTTGCCGGGCTGCGATTTCTGCCGGCCTTTCAGGAAGGCGGTGGCACTCATGATCTGGCCGCTCTGGCAGTAGCCGCACTGGGCCACGTCGTGCTTCACCCAGGCGTCGCGCACGGCATTGCCCACGCGGTCCTGGCCGGCGGTGACGGCTTCGATGGTGGTGATCTTCTGCCCCACCGCGGCCGACATCGGCGTCACGCAGGAGCGTATGGCCTGGCCGTTCATATGCACGGTGCAGGCGCCGCACTGCGCCACGCCGCAGCCGAACTTGGTGCCGGTGAGGCCCAGGTTGTCGCGCAGGGCCCAGAGGATGGGGGTGGCAGGGTCGGCATCCAGCGCCTGGGCGCGGCCGTTCACGTTCAAGGTGGTCATGGCGTCGAGGGTGGAACAGCCGCCGGGGCGGCCAGGGTTGATGGTGGGCGCCCGGGCAGGGCGCGGCGGCGTTGCAGTGTCGGCCCGCCCACGGGCGCTGCGCGTGCCTGAAGCTACGGATTGTTTGCCTGATCCTGCTGCGCCTGCCGCGCTGGGGGCATGGCTTGGCTAGCATGCGTCGCCATGAACAGACCTGCGGCCCCCACCGCCACTGCAGACGCCGAGGCGCTGCAGGCCGCACGCCTTTCGCTGGCGCAGCGGCTGCTGCTGCTGGCCCCGCACGAGGGCCTGCACCCGGCAGCGGCCGTGCCCGGGCTGATGGTCTACCGCGCCGACCGGCTGCAGGGCAGCGTGTGCAGCGTCTACGAGCCCTGCGTGGCACTGGTGGTGCAGGGCAGCAAGCGCGTGGTGCTGGGCGGCGACACGCTGGTCTATGGCAGCACGCACTACCTCATCACCTCGCTCGACCTGCCCACCATGGCCACCATCCTGGAGGCCAGCCCCGAGCAGCCCTACCTGGCGGTGGTGCTGAAGCTCGACCTGCGCGAGGTGGCCACGCTGATGCTGGGCGGCCAGCTGCCGGCGCCGGCCGGCACGCGCGCAGGCCGCACGCCAGGCGAAACGCCGGAAGGCAGCGAAGCGCGGCAGCAGCGCGCCATGGCCACAGGCGCGGTGACGCTGCCGCTGCTGGGGGCTTTTGCGCGCCTCATCGAACTGGCCGAACAGCCCGACAACGCGCCCGTGCTGGCGCCGCTGGTGCTGCGCGAAATCCACTACCGCCTGCTCGTGGGGGAACAGGGCGGGCGGCTGCGCCAGATTGCCGCCGAAGGCAGCCAGGGCCACCAGATCGCACGCGCCATCGGCCTGCTGAAGGGCCGCTACACCGAACCGCTGCGTGTGGAAGACCTGGCGCGTGAGGCGCGCATGAGCACGTCCACCTTCCACCACCAGTTCAAGGCGCTCACCGCCATGAGCCCGCTGCAGTACCAGAAGCAGCTGCGCCTGAACGAAGCCCGCCGGCTGATGCTGCTGCACGACATCGACGCCGCCACCGCGGCCTACCGCGTGGGCTACGAAAGCGCCTCGCAGTTCAGCCGCGAGTACAGCCGCCACTTCGGCGCGCCGCCCATGCGCGACATCAGCCAGCTGCGCGCGAACGCGCCCGAGGTGCTGGGCGCCTGAAGCCGCCGGGGCGCCCGGGCGCGGCACCCGGAGCCGGGCCCCGGCACGTTAGCTGCAAGATCGCTGCATGACCGCCGAACCCGCCCCGCCCACGCTGCTGCTCATCAACCCCAACACCAGCACCAGCGTCACGCAGTTGCTGGAGCGGGCCGCGCTGGCCGCGGCCGCCACCCTGCCCCAGCCCGTGCGGGTGCAGGCCGTGACGGCCGGCTTCGGGCCGCGCTACATCACCGGCGAAGTGGGGGCTGCGGTGGCCGGCCACGCCGCGCTGGAGGCCTATGCGCAGCACGCCCATCAGCACGGCGCGCCAGCCGCGGTGCTGCTGGCTTGTTTCGGCGACCCCGGCCTCTTTGCGCTGCGGGCCTTGTGCCCTTGCCCGGTGTCGGGCCTGGCCGAAGCCTCGATGCGCGCCGCTGCCGCCCACGGCCCCTTCGTCGTGCTGACCGGAGGCGCGGCCTGGGTGCCGATGCTGCAGCGCCTGGCGCAGGCCCTGCCCCTGCCCGCGCCGATGCTGGGCGTGCACGCGCTGCCGCGCAGCGGCGGCGAGATGGCGGCGCAGCCCGAGGCCGCCGTGGGCTGGCTGGCCGCCGCCGGCGCCGAGGCGCTGGCGCGCTGG
>LJHT01000060.1 GCA_001295905.1 beta proteobacterium AAP51
TCGCCTTCCAGACCAACATCCTGGCGCTGAACGCCGCGGTGGAAGCGGCGCGCGCCGGCGAGCAGGGCCGCGGCTTTGCCGTGGTGGCCGGCGAGGTGCGCAGCCTGGCGCAGCGCAGCGCCGAAGCCGCGCGCGAGATCAAGGCGCTGATCGGGGCCAGCGTGGACCGGGTGGAATCGGGCACCCGCCTGGTGGCCGACGCCGGCAGCACGATGAACGAGATCGTGGCTAGCGTGCAGCGCGTGACCGACATCATCGGTGAGATCAGCGCCGCCTCGGCCGAACAGAGTGGCGGGCTGGTGCAGATCAACACCGCCGTGAGCGACCTCGACCGCATGACGCAGCAGAACGCCGCGCTCGTGGAAGAAGGCGCCGCGGCCGCGGAAAGCCTGCACGAGCAGGCCGGCAAGCTGGGCCAGGTGGTGGGCAGCTTCCAGCTCGGCCCGGGTGGCGCGGCCGCCCCGTCACCGGCCGTGGTGGCCCAGGCGGTGGTGCAGAAGGTGATGCAGGCAACTCAGGCGGCCCAGCCCGTCGAAGCGTACGCGCCGCCGAAGCCGGCCGCGGAAGGGTCCTCCATCCAACCGGTGGTCAAGCCCGTGGTCAAGGAAACGGCCAAGCCCATGGCCCAGCCCCTGGTGACGCAGCTGGCGAAGCCCGTCGCGAAGACCATCGTGAAGGCCGTCTCGAAACCCGTCGTCAAGGCCACACCGGCCCCCCAGCCTGCGGTGCCGGCGCCTACCGCGGCGCCGCTGCCGAAGGCCACGGCCGCTGCCGACGGCGACAGCGACTGGGAAACCTTCTAGCTCACACCGCGCCGGCCCGGCGCAGCGTTTCCAGCACCGGGCGGCGCAGCACTTCGCGCAGGCCCCACCAACCGGCCAGCAGCGCCAGCAGGGCACCCGCCACGGTGCCGAAGAGCGGCACCCAGGGCGACGGCGCCCAGTCGAACTGGAAGGCAAAGCGCGCCAGCGCCCAGCCCAGGCCCATGGCCACCAGCGAAGACAGCAGGCCGGCGAGCGCGCCCACGCCCAGCAGCTCGGTGCGCTGCACCTGGGCCAGCAGGCGGCTGCCAGCGCCCATCGCCCGCATGATGGCGAACTCGCGCGAGCGCGCCTCGCGCGTGGCCGAGATGGCGGCGAACAGCACCACCAGGCCGGCCACCAGCGTGAAGCCGAAGAGGAACTCCACCGCGCGGATCACCTGGTCCAGCACGCGCTGCACCTGCGCCACGCTGGCCGAGACGTCGACGTTGGTGATGTTGGGGAAGTCGCGGCTCAGGCGGTTGTCGAAGCTCAGGCCGGCCGGTGCCGCCGAAGCCGCCAAGGCGGGCGCCGCCGCCACGGCCGGCGCGCGGAAGGCGCTGATGTAGGTCAGCGGCACGTCGCCCATGCTGCCCACCGGGAAAAGCACGAAGAAGTTCACGCGCATCGAACCCCAGTCGACCTTGCGCAGGCTGCTGATGCGGCCTTCGCGCAGCTGCCCGGCGATGTCGAAGCGCAGCGTGTCGCCCAGCTTCAGCCCCAGCTGCTGGGCCAGGCCCTCCTCCACGCTCAGGCCGCCGACCTCGTCGGGCACCCAGCGGCCGGCCACCACCTCGTTGCCGGCGGGCACGTTCTGGCTGTGGCTGAGGTTGAACTCGCGCTCCACCAGGCGCGCGGCGCGCTCGTCGGCATAGTCGTCGGCCGCCACGGCGGTGCCGTTGATGGCCACCAGCCGGCCGCGGATCATGGGGTACCAGTCGTAGTTCTGCACCCCCGCGGTGTCCAGCGTGCTGCGGAAGGCCTGCGCCTGATCGGGCTGGATGTTGATGATGAAACGGTTGGGCGCGTCGGGCGGCGTGGCCTGGCGCCAGCTGGCGATGAGGTCGGTGCGCAGCAGCACCAGCAGCATCAGCGCCAGCAGGCCCACGGCCAGCGCGCTGACCTGCAGCACCGCGAAGGCCGGGCGCGCGGCGATCTGGCGCGTGGCCAACACCAGCCAGCGCGGGGCGCGGCTTTCGGGCACGGCACGCTTGAGCAGGCGCACCGCGGCATAGCTCATCACCGCGAACAGGCCGATGGCCAGCGCAAAGCCGCCCACGGCGATGGCACCCAGCTTCAGGTCGGAAGACACCGCCATCAGCAACGCCACGAAACCCAGGGCGCCGGCCGCCAGCACGCCGGCCGAGGAAGCGCGCAGCGAGCCCACGTCGCGGCGTATCACGCGCAGCGGCGGCACCTGCGCCAGCTGCAGCACCGGCGGCAGGCCGAAGCCCAGCAGCAGCGTCATGCCGACGCCGATGCCGAAGAAGGCCGGCATCCAGCCCGGCGCCGGCAGCTGCGCCGCCACCAGCCCGGCCAGCAGCCAGACGAAGACGTTGTGCACCAGCAGGCCGATGAGCACGCCGGCCACGCTGGCCAGCAGGCCCACGAGCGCGAATTCCAGCGTGTAGGCGCCGGCAATGCGGCGCTGGCTCAGGCCCAGCACGCGCAGCATGGCGCAGTCGTCCAGGTGGCGCGAAGCGAAGTCGCGCGCGGCGATGCCCACGGCCACCGCGGCCAGCAGCGCGGCCAGCAACGCCACGAGGTTGAGGAATTTCCGCGCGCGGTCCAGCGTCTGCTCCATCTCGGGGCGGCCGCTCTCGAAGCTTTCCACGCGCGTGCCGCGCAGCGTCTTGGCGGCGATCTGCGCATCCACCCAGGCGGTGAACTCGGCCACGCGGGCATCGCCCCGGCCGGCGCCCAGCTCGGGCGGCGCGGCCACGGCCATGCGGTAGTTCAGGCGGCTGGCGGGCTGCACCAGGCCGGTGGCGGGCAGGTCGGCCTCGGCCAGCATCACGCGCGGCGAGAAAGCCGTGAAGCCGGCGCCACGGTCGGGCTCCACCACGATGATGCGCGCCAGCTTCAGCGCGGCGTCGCCCAGCAGCAGGGTGTCGCCGATCTTCAGCTGCAGGGCATCCAGAAGGCCGCCGTCCACCCACACGGTGCCGGGTTCGGGCGCGGCCGCCAGCGTCTGCACGGGGGCATCGGGGCCGTCTTTCAGCTGCAGGCGGCCGCGCAGCGGGTAGGCGGGGCTCACGGCCTTCACGGCCACCAGGCGGGTGGCACCGCCTTGCGCCTCGGGCGCGCGCGCCATGCTGGGAAAGACCACGCTCTGCGCCACCTGCAGCCCCAGCTGCTGCGCGCGCGCCACCAGCTCGGGCGGCGTGGCGCGGTCGCTGCCCACCACGGCGTCGCCGCCCAGCAGCTGGCGCGCGTCGCGCTGCAGGCCGTTGCTCAGGCGGTCGGCGAAGAAGCCCACGGCCGTGAGCGCGGCCACGGCCAGCGTGACGGCAATGGCCAGCAGCCGCAGTTCACCCGCGCGGAAGTCGCGCAGCGTCTGGCGCCAGGCCAGGGCGCCGATGGAAGGGGGGCGGGAAGGGCTGGTTTTTTCTTGCATGCGCGCACGGTAGCCGAAACCGCCCGGCCTTGTCGGTTCGAGGCGCACCCGGCGGGCGCCGCCGCGCCGGCATCACCCGGCGGGCGCGGCGGCGCCCCGGCGCTTCAGGCGAAGGCCGCGTCCAGCTGCGCCACCCAGCGCTGCTTCTGCGCCGCAGGCACGAAGCTGGCCTCGAAGCTGTTGCGCGCCAGCTGGTAGGCCTGTGCGCGGCCCAGCTGCGGCAGCGCGGCGAAGGTCTCGACGAAGTTCTGGTTGATGTAGCCGCCGAAGTAGGCCGGGTCGTCGCTGTTCACCGTGGCGCACAGGCCGGCGTCCAGCAGCGCGGGCAGCGGGTGTTCGGCCAGGCTGCCGTAGACGCAGAGCTTGATGTTGGAGAGCGGGCACACCGTCAGCGGCATGCGCGTGGCGGCCAGACGGGCCACCAGCGCCGGGCTTTCGGTGCAGCGCACGCCGTGGTCGATGCGCTCGGCCTTCAGCACGTCCAGCGCGCTTTCGATGTAGGCCGGCGGGCCTTCTTCGCCGGCATGGGCCACGATGTGCAGGCCCAGCTCGCGGCAGCGCGCGAAGACGCGCGCGAACTTCTCGGGCGGGTGGCCGCGCTCGCTGCTGTCCAGGCCCACGCCGATGAAGTGCGGGCGGTAGGGCAGCGCCGCTTCCAGCGTGGCGAAGGCCTCTTCCTCGCTGAGGTGGCGCAGGAAGCACAGGATCAGCGCGCTGCTGATGCCCAGCTCGGCCTGCGCACGTTCGCAGGCGCTGCGCAGGCCGTGGATGACGGTGCCCATGGCCACGCCGCGCTCGGTGTGGGTTTGCGGGTCGAAGAAGAGTTCGGCGTGCACCACGTGGTCGGCCGCGGCGCGCTGGAAGTAGGCCCAGGCCATGTCGTGGAAGTCTTGCTCGTGCAGCAGCACGCTGGCACCGGCGTAGTAGATGTCCAGGAAGCTCTGCAGGTCGGTGAAGGCATAGGCCGCGCGCAGCGCTTCCACGCTGGGATGCGGCAAGGCCACGCCGTTGCGCTGGGCCAGCGCGAAGATGAGCTCGGGCTCCAGCGAGCCTTCGATGTGGATGTGCAGCTCGGCCTTGGGCATGCGGCACAGCAGGGTGTGCAGTTCGGGGGCCAGCGGGGTGGCGTGCGCCATGGGAGAAGTCCTGTGAGGCAGGGCCGGTTGGCCGATGGCGCAAGCATGCCATGCCGCCCCGGCGCTGCGGTACAACCGCAGACAGCATGCCCGCGACCCACCTGCCCCCGTCCGCCCGCCGCCAGACCGGCCTGATCGGCCTGCTGCTGCTGGTGCTGGTGGGCCTGTTCACCTGGCAAAGCTGGCGCGCCGACCGCAACGACCAGCTGCTGCAGCTGCGCACCGTGGCCGAGCTGGCCGAGCGCGCCACCGACCGCTACTTCCAGCAGCAGCAGCTGGCGCTGGCCGAGCTGGCCGTGCTGCTGGTGGAGGGGGAAGCGCTGGTCGACGAAGCCCGCGCCCACCGCCTGCTGCTGGGCTTCAAGAACCGCCACCGCGAACTGCAGGGCATGCACCTGCTGGGCCTGGACGGTGCCTTCCTCGCCAGCTCCATCACCGCCGACGTGGGCACGCTGCCGGTCATCGACCTGCGGCGCAACTTCGCGGCCATCGTCGCCTCGCTGCGGCCCGAACAGCCGCTGGAACTGGCACGCCCGATGGTGGGGCCCATCAGCGGGCGCTGGATCCTGCCGCTGCGCTACGCCGTGCGCAACGCGCGCGGCGAGCCGGTGGCTTTCCTGGTGGCCGCCGCGCCGGTGGAGCTGGTGCAGGACTTCTGGAGCGACGCGCCCGTGGTGCGCCAGGCGGCCCTCGGCCTGATGCGTGACGACGGCTATCTCATCAACCGTTACCCGATGCCGGCCGGTGCCACCGAAGCGGACGTCTACGCCACACCGCGCACGGGCGGATTGATCCAGTTCCTGCGCGAAAACAGCTACCCCCGGCGCGGCACGGTGGTGGGCCACAGCTCGCTGGAGCGCTCCGAGCATGTGAGCGTCTTCGTGCGACTGGAGAGCTTTCCCGTCACGCTGCTGGTGACCATGCCGCAGCAGCGCATGGTGCTGAACTGGTGGGAACGCGCCGCCGCGCCGCTGCTGCTGATGGCGGCACTGGCGGCGCTGGGCCTGGTGGCCTTTCACCGCCTGGGCCGGCGCGAACGCGAATGGAGCCAGGAACGCCTGCGCTCCGAGGAGCGCCTGCGCGCCAACGAGGCCTTCCTGCTGCGAACGAGCGAGGCCGCGCGCGTGGGCGGCTGGACCATCGACGCGCGCTCGCGAGAAGTGCGGGGTTCCGCGGGCCTGTTCCGCATCCTCGAGCAGCCCGAAGAGAGGGCCTTGGGCCTCGAGAGTTTCCTGGCCTTCTTTCCGCCCGAGGCGCGCGACGAGCTCGCCGCCGCGCTGCAGCGTGCCCTGGAGGCCGGCGCCGCCTGCGACCTGGAACTGCCCTTCGCCACCGCGCGCGGCAAGGCGCTGTGGGTGCGCGTGGTGGGCGAGGCCGAACTCGAGGAAGGCCGGCCCGTGCGCGTGGTGGGCGCCTTGCAGGACGTCAGCGAGTACCGCCAGCGCCGCGTGGCCCTGCAGCAGGAACAGGCGCTGCGCCAGCGGGCCGAACAGCAGACGCAGGCGCTGGACGCGCTGCTGGCCGAACGCAGCCAGATGCTGGACGTGCTGGCCCACGAGGTGCGCCAGCCGCTGAACAACGCCAGCGCCGCGCTGCAGAGCGCCAGTGCTGCGCTGGCCGAGGCCGGTGCCGGGCCGGTGGCCCACCGGCTGGCGCGCGCCCGGGCCGTGCTGGGCCAGGTGACGGGCAGCCTGGACAACACGCTGGCCGTGGCCACGCAGCTCTCACGCCTGGGCCCGGCGCAGCGGGAAGACATCGACATCGACACCCTGGTGGCGCTGAGCGTCGGCGACCTCACCGCCGAGCAGCGCGGCCGCGTGATGGTGGAGCGCCAGACCGCCACGCGCACCGTGCAGGCCGACCTGGGCCTGGTGCGGCTGGCCCTGCGCAACCTGCTGGTGAACGCGCTGCGCCACGGCCCGCAGGGCAGCACGGTGACGGTGCGGCTGGCCGATTCCGACGAACCGCTGGCGCTCATCATCGACGTCATCGACCGCGGGCCGGGCCTGGACCCCGCGCTGGTGCCGCGCCTGTTCAACCGGGGCGTGCGTGGCAGCGGAAGCAGCGGCCACGGCGTGGGCCTGTTCCTGGTGCGCCGCGTGATGGAGCAGCACGGCGGCGAGGTGATGCTGTTGCAGAACACCCCGGGCGAGGTGGTGTTCCGGCTGGTGCTGGTGCAGACCGAGAGCGATTAACCCAGAGCAGCAGTCAACCCCGCCGCATCAACCCAATGCGGCAGTCAAGCCCGCCGCGTGGGCCTGCTGGTCGGCGTGGTAGCTGCTGCGCACCATCGCGCCCACGGCGGCGTGCGTGAAGCCCATCTTCATGGCCTCGGCCTCGAACATCTTGAACACGTCGGGGTGCACATAGCGGCGCACCGGCAGGTGGTGACCGCTGGGCGCGAGGTACTGGCCGATGGTGAGCATGTCGATGTCGTGCGCGCGCATGTCGCGCATGGTCTGCAGGATCTCTTCGTCGGTTTCGCCCAGGCCCACCATCAGGCCGCTCTTGGTGGGCACGCCCGGCACCTGCTGCTTGAACTTCTTCAGCAGGTTCAGGCTGAAGGCGTAGTCGGAACCCGGCCGCGCTTCCTTGTACAGGCGCGGAATGGTCTCCAGGTTGTGGTTCATCACGTCGGGCGGCGCCTCGCGCAGGATGGACAGCGCGCGGTCGTCGCGGCCGCGGAAATCGGGCACCAGCACCTCGATCTGCGTGGCCGGACTGAGCTCGCGGGTCTTGCGGATGCATTCGACGAAGTGGCCGGCGCCGCCGTCTCGCAAGTCATCGCGGTCGACGCTGGTGATGACCACGTACTTCAGCTTCAGCGCCGCGATGGTCTTGGCCAGGTTCAGCGGCTCGTCCACGTCCAGCGGGTCGGGGCGGCCGTGGCCCACATCGCAGAAGGGGCAGCGGCGCGTGCACTTGTCGCCCATGATCATGAAGGTGGCCGTGCCCTTGCCGAAGCACTCGCCGATGTTCGGGCAGCTGGCTTCCTCGCACACGGTGTGCAGCTTGTGCTCGCGCAGTATCTGCTTGATCTCGTAGAAGCGCGCGGCCTGCCCGGCACCCGCGGCCTTCACGCGGATCCAGTCGGGCTTCTTCAGCACCTCGGCCTGTTCAACGGGCACCACCTTGATGGGAATGCGCGAGGTCTTGGCCTGCGATTTCTGCTTGGCCGTGGGGTCGTAGGCCGGCGGTGGGGTGGTGGTGCTCATGCCCCAAAGTTTACTGGGGCCCCCGGGAAAACACGGCCGCAGGCCCTTGCAGGCGGCGCTGCAGCTGCTGCGCCAGCAAGGCGGCCATGTCGTCCCAGGCCGCCTGGACGCCCAGCGTGCGCAGGTCCACCGTGCGCAGGCCGGCATAGCCGCAGGGGTTGATGCGCTCGAAGGGCGCCAGGTCCATGGCCACGTTCAGCGCCACGCCATGGTAGGCGCGGTGCTGGCTGACCTTGATGCCCAGCGCCGCCACCTTGCCCAGGCCGCGGAAGGGATCGAGGCTCTCGGTGTGCAGGCGTTCGTGGCTGTGCGGCGCGGCCAGGCGCACATAGATGCCGGGCGCGCCGCGCACGCGGTGGCCCACGACGCCGGCGCCCTGCCACAGCGTCTCGATCACGGCTTCTTCGATGCGGAAGACGTACTCCTTCACGTAGATGCCGATGCGGCGCAGGTCCACCAGCGGGTAGGCCACCACCTGGCCGGGGCCGTGGTACGTCACCTGCCCGCCGCGGTCGGTGTGCACCACGGGAATGTCGCCCGCCGCCAGCACATGCTCGCTGCGGCCGGCCAGGCCCTGCGTGAACACGGGCTCGTGCTGCACCAGCCAGAGTTCGTCTGCCGTCTCGGGCGTGCGCGCCGCGGTGTAGGCGCGCATGGCGGCTTCGGTCTCGGCATAGGGCCGCAGGCCCAGGTTCAGCGTGCGCATGGGCCCCGAGTCTAGGCGGCCGCTGTCCGTCCTTCCCGCGCGCGCGAGCCGCAACACCCCGCCAGGCACCGCGCCACTGTTCCTGAAAAAGAAACATTGCCTTCGCGGTCTGCGGGTGTTTCAACCTAGGGTTAATCCGTACATTCTTCCTCCAAGGACGACCCGGTCATGCATCCACCGAAGCCGGCCCACCCACCCTTTCGGATGCTTTCAAGGAATGATCATGCGCAAGCTTCAATACTTCGTCTTCCCCGCCGTCGCTGCCCTGGCCCTGGCTGCCACCCCTATGGCCTTCGCCGCCGGTGAAGGTGCCGACTTCGATTTCATCAGCAGCGGCCAGACCCACGCCCTGCCGGCCGCCCTGACCGGCCAGGCCCGCCAGCCGGCTGACGCCGCCACCGCCGGCGTGCCGCGCCTGAAGCCCGTGATCGTGCGCGGCCAGCGTCTGCCCAGCGTGGACACCGCCAGCAACGACTTCAACCCCGCCGTGCAGGCGCAGTCGCTGCGCACCCGCGCCGAGGTGATGGCCGAAGTGCGTGCCGGCAACCGCAACACGCCCTTCCTGCCGAACGTGACGGGCGAGCCCGTGGGCCCCTTCTTCTACGCCAGCCTGGCGGCCGAAGAGAAGGCCTACGCCGACAAGCTGGTGGCCGAACGCGCCGAACGAGAAGCACGCGCCCTCGTCGCCCAGCGCTGAGCCCGCGCGTGCAAGGCCGGAAGGCCTTGCACGGCTGGCGAAGGCCGGCGCGCGATGGCTAAGCTCGGCAACGGGCCAGGTTGCTTGACCTGGCTCAAGGGCCGCAGGCCCGGGCCGGCGGAAAGTGTGGCGGCACGACCGAAAGACCCGCCATGAAAGCCGACCCGCAGCTGCCGCCCCCTTCAGCCCTTGAAGCCGCCGCCGCATTGCCGCTGCGGCCGGCCCGCGCGCAGCGCGCCAGCCGCCCGGCGCGCGACGGTTTCGAGTGGCTGGACGCCACCCACCGCGCCGCGCGCGAGATGCTGCTGAAGTTCTCGCAGCTGGTGCGCCATCTCGACGAACAAGGCCTCGACGTCGACGCCGAAAGCCTGGCCCACGAGGTGCTGGGCTTCTTCGAAGGCCCCGGGCGCCACCACCACGCCGACGAAGAGCGTCTGGTCTTCCCCGAACTGGAAGCGCTGGACGACACCGAGTTGCACGCGCTGGTGCGCCGGCTGCGGCAAGACCACCACTGGATCGAACTCGACTGGCGCGAACTCAGGCCGCACGTGCGCGCCGTGGCCGATGGTTTCAACGGCTATGAACTGCCGCTGCTGCAGGCCGCCGTGCCGGTGTTCGAGGCCCTCTACATCGACCACATGGCGTTGGAAGAGCAGCAGGTCTACCCGGCCGCCCAGCAGGCGCGCGCGCGGCAGGCAGCGGGCGAAACGGCCGCCAGCTGCGGCTGAGCACGCCCGGCGCGCCGCCTCAGCGGCAGGCCTTGTTCACCGTCCAGTCCACCACGCGAAGGCGGCCGGCCACGATGTCGGCCTTGGCGGCTTCCACGCGCGAGCGCATCGCAGGCGTGACGAGCGCGGCGTTGTGCTCGTCGAAAGCGAGGTCGAGGCCGCCTTCCTTCAGCCCCAGGCTGGTGACGCCCGGGCGCACGCCCTGGAAGGCCTGGAACACCGCCACATCCGTGCGCTTGAGCATCGAGGTAAGCATGCGGCCGGGGTGCAGGCCGTTCTGGTTGCTGTCGACACCGATGCCCAGCAGGCCGAGGTCGGCTGCCGCCTGCAGCACGCCCAGGCCGGTGGTGCCGGCGGCTGCGAAGATGACGTCGGCCCCCTGCGCCGCCTGGGTGCGCGTGAGCTCGGCGCCGCGCGCGGGGTCGGTCCAGGCGGCATTGGTGGTGCCGCTCATGGCCCACAGCACCTGCACGTTCGGGTTGGCGAACTTCGCGCCCTGCTCGTAGCCGCACAGCACCTTGCGCACCAGCGGGATGTCCTGCCCGCCCACGAAGCCCAGCTTGCCGCTCTTGCTGGCCAGCGCGCCCAGCAGGCCCACGAGGAAGGCGCCCTCGTGTTCGCGGTAGACGAAGCTCTGCACGTTGGGCAGCGCCACGACGCTGTCGACGATGGCAAAGCGCGTGCTCGGGAAGTCGCGCGCCACCGCCTCGATGCTGCTGGCCTGCGGAAAGCCGACACCCACGATGGGGTTGGCCCCGCGCTGCGCGAAGCGCCGCGCCGCCTGTTCACGTTGCGCGGCGTTGGCGATCTCGAATTCGAGGTAGGGCTTGCCCACCTGCTTGCGCCAACGTTCCGCGCCTTCCCAGGCGGCCTGGCCGAAGCTCTTGTCGTTCTTCCCACCCAGCTCGAAGATCAGCGCCGGCTGGGCCAGGGCCGGGGCCGCCAAGCCCCAGCCCCACGCGGCCAGCACCGTGGCCGCCAGCGCGCGTTTCCACATGCTCAGAAGTTCGCTTTGAACGAAACACCGAAGGTGCGCGGCTCGTTGATGAAGCCCGTGAGGTTGTTGAAGTCGATGCCGCCCACCACGCGAATCTGGTTGGTGAGGTTGCGCACGAAGAAGGCCGATTCGTACTTGCCGTTGCCGAAGCTGTAGGCCGCCCGCACACCCACTTCCGTGAGCGCCTTGCCGGTGAACTCGGCGCTTTCGTACAGGAAGAAGTTGATCTTGCTGCGGTAGGCCACGTCGGCCAGCAGCACCAGGTCGCCGCCGGCCAGCGGCATGGTGTAGCGGGCGGTGGCGTTCACCGTGGTTTCGGGGGCTTGCGGCAGCGAATTGCCATCGATCAGCGCCAGCGTCGTGCCGCCGCGCACCACCGTCGGGTCCAGCACCGTGCAGCCACCGCCGCAGGGCGCCACGGCCAGGGCGCCGTCGCGGATCTTGGTCTTGTTGTAGCTGCCACCCAGCGTGACCATCAGGTTGTCGGCCAGCAGGGCCTGCAGGTCGACCTCGAAGCCCTGGCCGGTGCTCTTCGCGGCATTGATCAGCTGGTTGAAGTTGGCCGCACCGCCCACGGCGGTGAGCTGCTGGTCCTTCAGCGTGTAGCTGAACACGCTGAAGGCCGCGCGGGCGCGCTTGTTGAAGAGATCGGCCTTCACGCCGGCCTCGTAGCTGGTGACCTTCTCGCTCTTGGCCACCGACAGCGCATCGCCGAAGAGCAGGCGGCCCTGGATGGAAGGCGCGCGGAAGCCGGTGGCCACGCGGGCGTAGACGTTGGTGTCCTTGTCCAGCGCGTAGGTGGCGCTGAAGTCGCCGCTGGTGTTGGTGGCGCTGGTGCTGGCCGTGCGGCGGCCGATGAAGGTGGGGCTGAAGGGCGGGGCCTGCAGGCGGTCGGCGAAGAAGTCCTTGTCGTCCTTGGTGTAGCGCAGGCCGCCGCGCAGCTTCAGCTGCGGGCTGACTTCCAGGTTCACGCTGCCGAAGATGGCGTAGGCCTTGTTGTCCTGGTCTTGCGTGGCGTAGCCGTTCTGGCTGTTGCCGCCGATGCTGCTGAAGTTGAAGCTGTCGATCTTCAACTGCTCGTCGAAGTAGTACACGCCGGCCAGCCACTGCAGCGCACCCTTGCCGGTGCTCTCGAGCCGGAATTCCTGCGTGAACTGCTTGTGGTGGGGCAGGCCGTCGGCACTTTCGGCGTCGAAGGGAATGAAGCCGGGCCCGAAGTTGCCCGCGCCCAGGAAACCGGCGCCGAAGCCGCCGTCGATGTCGCCGCGGCTGAAGCTTTCCACCGTCTCGTAGCCGGTGATGCTGTTCAGCGCCATGCCGTTGCCGAGATCCCAGCGCACGCGCAGGCTGCCGCCCATGGTGCTGACGTCCTGGCTGTTGATGCCGTCCTGGAAGACACGCTTCTCGTCGAAGCCGGGCACGAGGTTGTTGGTGCCGGGCTGGATGATGTTGGCGCGGAAGACGCGCGCGCTGCCATCAAGCTCGCGCGCATGCACGTTGGCCAGCACGCTGAGTTCCTTGCTCGGGTTCCACAGCAGCTGCAGGCGCATGGCGTTGTCGTTGTAGCCCTCCAGCTGGCGCGTGGGGCCGCGCGGGTTGCCGTTTTCGACCCAGTCGTCACGGTTCTGCGACTGCATGGCCACGCGCAGGGCCAGCGTGGAAGACAAGGGCACGTTCACCGCGCCTTCCAGGTTCAGCGCGTTCTCGTTGCCCACGCTGGCCAGCGCATAGCCCTCGAACCGGCTGGTGGGCTTGGCGCTCTCGAACTTCACCACGCCGGCCGGGCTGTTGCGGCCGAACAGCGTGCCCTGCGGGCCGCGCAGCACCTCGATGCGCTCCATGTCGAAGATGGGGAAGCCCTTGAGGATGGGGTTCTCCTGCACGACGTCGTCGTACACCAGGCTCACGGGCTGGCTGGCGTTGAGGTCGAAGTCGGTGTTGCCGATGCCGCGGATGTAGAAGCGCGGGAAGGCGCGGCCGAAGCTGCTTTCGATGTTCAGGCTGGGCACGCGGGCGGCCAGCAGGCGGATGTCCTGCCCGCCGCTGTTCAGCACTTCCAGCATCTCACCCTGGATGGCCGTGATGGAGCTGGGCACGTCGCGGATGTTCTCCAGCCGGCGTTCGGCCGTCACCGTGATGGTCTGCAACTGGCCGGCAGGCGCAGGGGGTGCGGTCTGGGCCTGGGTGCCGGCGCTCAGCAGGGCCAGCGCGGCGGCAGCCAGTGCGTGGGGCACGGGGCGGAAGGTGCGAAAAGCGGGCATGGACGAACTCCGGGGGGATGGTGAGAAAACCTGGTTCGGGGGGCGCAGGCGGGCAGGCCGCACCGCTAGCATTCGATGATGCCGCCCTGTCCCCCTGAACTCCGTGAAAACCAGAAGCAAGGCGGGCTCGCGGCCCCACTTCCGATGCCTGCACGCAACACATGCTGAGCCCCGCCCACCTGGAAACCTGGCAGCGCGACGGCTGCCTGGTGCTGCCAGGCTTCAAAACCCCCGCCGAAGTGCAGGCCGCCTGCCAGCGCGCGCACGAGATCGTCGAAGCCTTCACGCCAGGCGCCCAGACCAGCCGCTTTTCCACCCGCGACCGCAGCCAGGTCGCCAGCGCCGCGCTGCTGGCCAGTGCCGAGGCCGTGCACTGCTTCTTCGAGGAAGAGGCGCTGGATGCCGAAGGCCGGCTGCGGGTGCCCAAGCCGCGCAGCATCAACAAGATCGGCCATGCGCTGCACGACCTCGACCCCGTCTTCCAGGCCTTCTCGCACGGCCCGGCGCTGGCCGAAGTGGGGCGTGCACTCGGCCTGCTGCAGCCGCAGGTGTGGCAAAGCCAGGTGATCTTCAAGCAGCCGCATATCGGCGGCGAAGTGGGCTGGCACCAGGACGCCAGCTTCTTCGTCACCAAGCCGCACACCGTGACCACCTTCTGGTTCGCGCTGGAAGACGCCACGCTGGACAACGGCTGCCTGTGGGTGCTGCCCGGCGGCCACCGCGGCGCCCAGGGCGTGCTGCGCGAGCAGTACGTGTGCGACCACGAAGCCGGCACGTTGCGCATGCAGCCGCTGGACGCCACGCCGTGGCCCACCACCGCCGAAGCGGTGCCGCTGCCGGTGGCGGCGGGCACGCTCATCGTCTTCCATGGCCTGCTGCCGCACTACAGCGCGCCCAACCGCAGCGCCAAGAGCCGCCTGGCCTACACGCTGCACGCCACCGACGCCAGCGCCGCCTACGCGCCCGAGAACTGGCTGCAGCGCAGCGCTGGCCTGCCGGTGGGCGGGCTGGCCTGAACCCGCACGACCGCCCCGAAAGACTGTCTGCATGAACGCCCCCATGGCCCTGCTGCTCACCGACCTGGTGGACAGCGCCGCGCTCACGCAGCAGCTGGGCGATGAAGCCTATGCCCAGATCAGCGCCCGCCACGACCGCCTGGCGCGCGACCTGCTGCGGCAGTTCCACGGCCAGGAAATCGACAAGACCGACGGCTTCCTGCTGCTCTTCCACCAGGCTTCTGACGCCCTGGCCTATGCCCTGGCCTACCACCGCGCACTGACCACCCTGCCCGTGCCGATGAAGGCCCGCGCCGGCCTGCACGTGGGCCAGGTGCTGATGCGCGAAGCCTCGGCCGAAGACGTGGCGCTGGGCGCCAAGCCGGTGGAGGTGGACGGCGTCAGCAAGCCCATCGCCGCGCGCGTGATGAGCACCGCCCTCGGTGGGCAGACGCTGCTCACGCAGGCCGCGCTGGACGCCGTGGGCACGCTGGCACAGCGCGTGGTCTCGCACGGCCACTGGCAGGTGAAGGGGCTGCCGGTGCCCATCGAGCTGTTCGAGGTGGGCGAGGACGACGCGCCCTTCACACCGCCGCCTGATTCGGCCAAGGTGTGGCGCGTGGTGCGGCATGGCGACCGCCACGGCGGCAGCACTGTCGGCGCGAACCAGGGCCTGTGGCTGCCGCTGCGCCAGCTGCCGCACAGCCTGCCGGCCGAGCGCGACGCCTTCGTCGGCCGCCGCCGCACGCTGCAAGACCTGGCGCGGCGTTTCGACGCCGGGGCGCGGCTGGTCTCGGTGCTGGGCATCGGCGGCGGCGGCAAGACGCGCGTGGCCACGCGCTACGGCTGGGCCTGGATGGGCGAATACCCCGGCGGCGTGTGGTTCTGCGACCTCGCACCCGCACGCAGCATCGAAGGCATTGCCAGCGCCGTGGCGCAGGGCCTGCAGATTCCGCTGGGCCCGGAAGACCCCATCGTGCAGCTCGGCCACGCCATCGCCGGGCGCGGGCCCTGCCTGGTCATCCTGGACAACTTCGAGCACCTGGCGCGCCACGCCGAGGCCACCGTGGGGCGCTGGCTCGACCGCGCGATGGACGCCTGTTTCCTCGTCACCACGCGCGAGGTGCTGGGCATTCCCGGCGAAGAAACGCTGGCCCTGGCGCCGCTGCCCACCGAGGATGCGCAGGCCCTCTTCATGCGCCGTGCCGAGGCCGCGCGCCGCGACTTCAAGCCCGGCCCCGACGACACCGCCGCCATCGCCGCGCTGGTGGGCCTGCTGGACGGGCTGCCGCTGGCCATCGAGCTGGCCGCCGCGCGCACGCGCACGCTGGCGCCGCGCGCGCTGCTCGCGCGCATGAGCGAACGTTTCAAGCTGCTGTCCAGCAGCGGCGGCCGGCTCGACCGCCAGGCCACGCTGCGCGCCACCTTCGACTGGAGCTGGGGCCTGCTGCCCACGGCCGAGAAAGCGGCGCTGGCGCAGCTGTCGGTCTTCGAAGGCGGCTTCGCGCTCGAGGCGGCCGAGGCGGTGATCGACCTCTCGACGCTGGAAGACCCGCCGTGGACGCTGGACGTGCTGCAGGCCCTGGTGGACAAGAGCTTCGTGCGCACGCTGGGCCCCGAACGCTACGACCTGATGGGCAGCGTGCAGGCCTACGCCGCCGAGCACCTGGCCGGCGAAGGGCGCTACCTGGGCAGCGGGCCGGCGGCGCGCACGGCGGCCGAAGAGCGGCACGGCGCCTGGTTCGCCGCGCTCAGCAGCACGGCGGCCAGCGCCGGCCGCGGCATCGAACTCGACAACCTCGTGGCCGCCTGCCGGCGCGCCGTGGCGCGTGGTGATTGCACGCAGGCCGCCGGCGCGCTGGACGGCGCCTGGGCCGCCCTGAACCTGCGCGGCCCCTTCAAGGTGGGCGCCGATCTGGCCGAGCTGGTGCTGGCCATGCCCGGCCTGCAGGGGCGTGAGGCGGCGCGTGCGCACGCGGTTTCGGGCATGGCACTGGAAGCCGCGGGGCAGCGGCAGGCGGCGCTGGCGCGGTACGACCGCGCCACCGCCCTGGCCCTGGCTTCGGGCGACCGGCATTGCCAGGCCACGGTGGGCATCCGCATGGCCGCGCTGCTGGCGCGTGCCGGCCAGGCCGAAGAGGCCCGGGCGGGACTGCAGCAGGCGCTGCGCCTGGCACGGGAAGATGGAGATGCCGCGCTGCAGTGCGCCGCGCTGAACGTGCTGGGCGTGCTGGCCTTCGAAGGCGGCGCTGCCAGCGAGGCGCGGGCCCACTACGACGCCGCGCTGGCGCTGGCACGGCAATGCGGCGAACGGCGCGTGGAGGGTTCGGTGCTGGGCAACCTGGGCAACCTGGAGGCCACCGTGGGACAGACGGCCGCCGCCCGCGCCCATGCCGAAACCGCCCTGCAGGTGCTGCGCGAACTGGGCGACCGCACGCGCGAGGCCATGACGCTGGTGAACCTGGGCATGCTGCGCTTCTTCTCGGGCGATGTGGGCGATGCCGCCCACGCGCTGCAAAGCGGCCTGATGGCCGCCCGGGAACTGGGGCATCGCCGGCTGGAATGCATAGCGCTGGGCAACCTGGGCCTGGTGCTGGACGGCGCGGGGCGCAGTGCCGAGGCGGTGGAACGCCTCGACGCTGCCGTGGCCCTGGCCCAACAGCTGAGCGACCGCCGCACCGAGGGGCAATTGACGGGCCACCAGGCCGTGGCCCTGGCACGAGCCGGGCGCCTGGGAGAAGCGGACGCCGCGCTCGCCAGGGCCCAGGGGCTACTGCTGGCGCAGGGCGACCCCGTCAGCCGCGGCCTGCTGTGCGTGCACGGGGCCGAGGTGGCCTGGCTCGCTGGCGACCCAGAGCGCGCCCGACCCCCCCTGGAAGAGGCCGCAGCGCTGGCCGAGGCGGCCCATGCCGGGCCGGAATCGGAACTGGGCAAGGCCATCGCGCGCTTGCGAGAGACCCTGAACGCAGCCCCGCGCGAGGCCTAGGCTGGCGGGTCAGCCGCGCAAGGCCTTCCGGCCTTGCATGCGCGGGCTCAGCCTCGCGGCGTGAAATCGCCGCTCAGCCTTCGCCAGCCGTGCAAGGCCTTCCGGCCTTGCACGCGCGGGCTCAGTCCAGCGAGATGTAGATGTTCGGCTGCGGCAGCGCCGCTGGCCGCCCACTCTCGTCCCGCAGCGCGATCGTGTAGTCGAACCGCCCGCTCGCGCTGCCATTCGACACGCAGCGCATGGCCTGCCCTTCCGCATAGGCGCTGCATTCGAAAGGCGCGCTGCTGTCGCTGAAGCGGATGCTGGTGCTGGAAAAGCGCCAGCCCGGCGTGGCCAGGCGCCAGGTCACCACCGTCTGCGAGGCCGCCAGCTGGTAGCCCTCGGACGACAGGCGCAGGCTGCCGTCGACCACTTCCACCGTGATGGGCGGGATGATCGAGCGCGTGGTCTGGGCGGGCGCCGCGAGGTGGGCGCCCAGCAGCAAGGCGGCAAGCAGGGTGGTTTTCATCGAGAGGCCCCTCGTGGCATGGTTGTTGGTTTTCAGGTCGCTGCGCGCGCTGCGCGTGCCACTGATTCTCAGGAAACCAAAGGTAAGTGTCACGCGTATCCTCATCAGGCCGGCGGATGCGTGGTTCTGGCGTATCTTCCGCCCCCTCACCGTCGCACTCCTCACCCCTGCCTCACCCCACCGCGAGACGCGCCTGCATGCAAAGCCCCACCCCCCCGGCGGCCACGCGCCACATCCGCCTGACCTCCCACCCCGGCCAGGGCACCGCCAGCGCGCCCGCGCTGCGCTGGGGCGCGGCCGACGCGCAGGAACGCGGCCCCGTGGTGGGCAGCACCGGCAACCGCGCGCAGCGCAACGTCATCGGCACGCACAGCGGCAGCTACGGCGTCTACCGCGCGCTGGCCGTGGCGGCGGGCAACCTCACCAAGGGCCACCGCGCCGACCTCACCAACACCGCGCCCACCGACCCCATCGGCCCCTACCCGCAGTGGGGCGACGCCAGCAAGATGGTCAGCATCGACCCGTGGGGTGCCAGCGTGCAGACGGTGTTCGCTGACTACCTGGCCAGCGGCTACGACGTGCGCCCCACCATCGCGGTGACCAAGGCCCACATCCATCTGCCCGAGATCAAGCAGGCTCTGGCCTTCGGCCGCCTGCAGGTGGACGGCAAGTTCCTGCTGGAAGACAGCAGCGCCAGCGTCACCAAGGTGGCGGTGGAGCCGGTGTGGTGGCTGCCCGGCGTGGCCGCACGCTTCAAGGTGAGCGAGGCCGAACTGCGCCGCGCGCTCTTCGAGGAAACCGGCGGCATGTACCCCGAGCTGGTGACGCGCAGCGACCTCGAAGTCTTCCTGCCGCCCATCGGCGGGCAGACGCTCTATGTCTTCGGCGACATCCGCGACCTGGCCAACCCGGCCGTGACGCTCACCGCCCGCGTGCACGACGAATGCAACGGCAGCGACGTCTTCGGCAGCGACATCTGCACCTGCAGGCCCTACCTCACGCACGCCATCGAAGAGTGCATCCGCGGCGCGCAGCAAGGCGGCGTGGGGCTCATCGCCTACAGCCGCAAGGAAGGCCGCGCCCTGGGCGAGGTGACGAAATTCCTCGTCTACAACGCGCGCAAGCGCCAGGTGGGCGGCGACCGCGCCGACAAGTACTTCCTGCGCACCGAATGCGTGGCCGGCGTGCAGGACATGCGCTTCCAGGAGCTGATGCCCGACGTGCTGCACTGGCTGGGCGTGCAGAAGATCCACCGGCTGGTGAGCATGAGCAACGACAAGTTCGACGCCATCACCGGCAGCGGCATTGAAGTGGGAGAACGCGTGAAGATTCCTGATGAACTGATACCGGCCGACGCCCGGGTGGAGATGGAGGCCAAGGTGGCCGCCGGCTATTTCACCGATGGCGCCGTGCCCACCGCGGAAGACCTGGCCCAGGTGAAGGGGCGCGGGCTTGAGTGAGACCCGAGGTGCCCCTGGCGACGCCGCGGCCAGCCGCCGCGAGCTGCTGCGAACCGCCCCCGACGCCCGCCACCCGCTGGCCGCGCTGCGCGACCCCGGCACCATCCGCGCGCGCTGCGCGGCGGTGCTGCAGTCGGTGGACCAGAACGTCAGCGAACACTTTCTGCTGAACCGCAACGCGCTGCCCGAGGTGGCCGAGCGCGTGGCCGCGCTCGCGCTGCGTCGCTTCCCGGACCTGCACATTCCCTTCCACAGCCGCTGGCGGCACTTCGAGGCCGGCGGCCTGGACCGCCGGCCACAGTTGGAAGACCGCCTGGCCACGCGCAGCACGCTGGAAGCCGCACGGGCGCGCTTCGACCTCACGGTGGTGAGCGTGCTGCTGGACGCCGGTGCCGGCGCCGGCTGGCGCTACAAGGAGCCCGGCACCGAGCAGGTGCTGCAGCGCTCTGAAGGTCTGGGCGTGGCGAGCTTCCACGCCTTCATGAACGGCGCTTTCTCGGCCACGCCGGAAGACCCGCAGCGCGTGGATGCGGCGGCGCTGCTGCGCCTGGATGCCAACGCGCTGCGCGCCGTGTTCCAGAGCAGCCCGGCCAACCCCGTGGTGGGGCTGGAGGGCCGCGCCGGCCTGCTGGTGCGCCTGGGCGAAGCGCTGCAGGAAGAGGCCCGCCGCGGCGGCGGTGAAGCCCGGCCCGGCCTGCTGTTCGACCGCCTCACGCAAGGGCCCGGCGCAGGGGCTGGGACCCCCCGCACCGAGGTGAGCGCCAGCGCCGTGCTGGCCGAGGTGCTGCGCATGCTGGGGCCTATCTGGACCAGCGGCAGCCGCGTGCAGGGCCTGCCGGCCGGCGACGTGTGGCCGCACCGCTGGGCCGGCGACGCCACCGGCGACGGCGGCCGCGACCCCACCACCGGCGGCTGGGTGCCCTTCCACAAGCTCAGCCAGTGGCTGAGCTACTCGCTGCTGGAACCGCTGCAATGGGCCGGTGTCACCGTCACCGGCCTGGAGGCGCTGACCGGGCTGCCCGAATACCGCAACGGCGGCCTGCTGCTGGATGGCGAGGTCATCGTGCCGCGCGACGCGCGCGCGCTGGGCAAGCTCTGGAAGCCGCAGGACGACTTCATCATCGAATGGCGGGCGCTCACCGTGGCCCTGCTGGACGAACTGGCCACGCTGGTGCGCCAGCGCCTGGGCCGAACAGCGCAAGAGCTGCCGCTGGCCTGCGTGCTGGAAGGCGGCACCTGGGCCGCCGGCCGCGAGATTGCGAAGGAACGCCGCCCCGACGGCACGCCGCCGCTGAAGATAGAAAGCGACGGCACGCTATTCTGAAGCCGGGGCCTGAAGCCCGGGCCCTGCGGCTTGGCAGGGCCCGCCCCTTGCTTTAGCGTCGGGGCATGAACACACCCGCCCCCGTCACCGTCATCAGCCACCCGCTGGTGCAGCACAAGCTGACGCTGCTGCGCCGCAAGGAGCTTTCCACCAACAGCTTTCGCCGGCTGCTGCATGAAATCAGCATGCTGATGGCCTACGAGGTCACGCGCGACATGCCCACGCAGCTGATCGAGATCGAGACGCCGCTGGAAACGATGCAGTCGCCCGTGATCGAAGGCCGCAAGACGGTGTTCGTGGTGGTGATGCGCGCCGGCAGCGGCTTCCTCGACGGCATGCTGGAAGTGGTGCCCGGCGCGCGCGTGGGCCACATCGGCCTGTACCGCGACCCCAAGACGCTGGTGGCCGTGGAGTACTACTTCAAGATGCCGCACAGCATGCACGAGCGCGACGCCATCGTGCTGGACCCCATGCTGGCCACCGGCAACAGCGCCGTGGCCGCGGTCGACCGGCTGAAGGAAACGCAGCCGCGTTCCATCCGCTTCGTGAGCCTGGTCGCCGCGCCCGAGGGCGTGGCGAACATGCAGCAGCACCACCCGGATGTGCCCATCTTCACGGCGGCCATCGACCGCGAGCTGAACGACCACGGCTACATCGTGCCGGGGCTGGGCGACGCGGGCGACCGCCTCTTCGGCACGAAATAGGGCCCCCAAGCTCGCTCGCGCTCGCTACCCCCCGAGGGGGGCGAACCGGACGAAGAACAGTCCTTGAGGACTGTTCTTCGCCTGAGAGCGCCTGCGGCCTCCCGGCCGCAGGCCGTCCGCCAACGGCCCGGCAGAGCCGGTTCCGTGGCGGGAAGCTTGGCGAAAGTTCTCAGCGCGCGTAGGGGTCGGCGTAGCCCAGGCCGGTGACGATCGCGCTTTCCAGCGCTTCCATCTCGGCCGCCTCATCGTCGGTCTCGTGGTCGTAGCCCTGCGCGTGCAGCGTGCCGTGCACCAGCAGGTGGGCGTAGTGGGCTTCCAGCGTCAGGCCCTGCGCCTGGGCTTCGGCCTGCACCACGGGGGCGCACAGCACCAGGTCGGCCACCACCGGGCCGGTGTCTTCTCCGCCGTGTTCGTAGTCGAAGGTCAGCACGTTGGTGGCGTAGTCTTTGCCGCGGTACTCGCGGTTCAGCGCCTGGCCTTCTTCGGCGCCGACGATGCGCACCGTGATCTCGCCCGGGCCCTGCAGCGCGGCGCGTATCCACTTGGCCACGCGGTGGCGCGGCAGCTGGGCGCGGTGCGCGGCGTCAGCGAACTGCAGCGAGAGCTGCAAGGGGTAGCGCACGGCCGGCACCGATGCGGCACTCATCGCGCTTCCTCGTCGGCCCGCGCACGGTCGTAGGCATCGACGATGCGTGCCACCAGCGGGTGGCGCACCACGTCGGCGGCGGTGAATTCGGTGAGCGCGATGCCGTCCACCCCGCGCAGCACGCGATGGGCGTCGATCAGGCCGCTGGGCACGCCGCGCGGCAGGTCGATCTGGCTCACGTCGCCCGTCACCACGCAGCGGCTGCCGAAGCCCAGCCGCGTGAGGAACATCTTCATCTGCTCGCGCGTGGTGTTCTGCGCTTCATCGAGGATGACAAACGCATGGTTCAAGGTGCGCCCGCGCATGAAGGCCAGGGGGGCGATCTCGATCAGGCCCTTGTCGAAGGCCTTGGCCACGCGGTCGAAGCCCATCAGGTCGTAGAGCGCGTCGTACAGCGGGCGCAAATAGGGGTCGACCTTCTGCGCCAGATCACCCGGCAGGAAGCCGAGCCTCTCGCCGGCCTCCACCGCCGGGCGCGTGAGCACGATGCGCTGCACGCCGTGGCGCTCCAGCGCGTCCACCGCGCAGGCCACGGCGAGGAAGGTCTTGCCGGTGCCCGCGGGCCCGATGCCGAAGGTGATGTCGCTGGCCAGCATCTGCTGCAGGTACTGCACCTGGTTGGGCGTGCGGCCGCGCAGGTCGGTGTGGCGGGTGTGCAGCACCACGTCGGCCTCGGCGCCGCCGTCGGCGGCATGGCCGCCCGTGAAGCTGGGCGCCTGCGGGCCGCCGGGCACGGTGGCGGCGTACTTCATCAGCGCCAGCCGCAGGGCACGTTCACCGATGGGCGCGGCGGCCGTGCCGTACAGCGCGTCGAGCAGGCGCACGCAGCGTTCCACGCCGTCGCGCGGGCCGTCGATGCGGAAGCTGGCGTCACGCCGCGCCAGCACCACGCCCAGGGCGGCTTCGATGGTGCGCAGGTGGCTGTCCAGCGGGCCGCACAGGTGGGCGAGGCGACGGTTGTCGGCGTCTTCGAAGGTGTGGCGTCGTATCACGGGCAGGGCGGCCGGGGCCACGTCGGGCATTTGCACACAGGGCCGGGGATTGTCGCAGCGCTGGCCGGGCGGCGTGCCCGTGCGCAGGAAGGTGGGCATGCAGAATCGGTGCCCGATGCATATGCCCTCGCTCCAGCCGCTGCCTGCACGCCCGCCCTTGATGCGCATGGCCTGGCTGCGACGGGCCTGTCTGCTGCTCGGCCTGTGGTTGCTGGCCGCCAGCCTGCCCGCCGCTGCCGCGCAGCACGTGCCCACGCCGCTGCTGCGGCTGGACACCGCCTTGCGCGCCCACGGCCTGGGCAGCAGCTTTCCCACCGGCGCACCGGCCACCACCGTGGCCTTGCCCGACGAATGGGCGCGCACGCGCGGCGGCCAGGGCGGGCCGGCGTGGTACCGCGTGCAGCTGCCGCGCCTGGGTTCGCCCGACGACGACGGCCTCTACGCGATGTTCATCGAACACGTGTGCAGCAACCTGGAGGTCTACGTCAACGGCGAACGCGTGCACAGCGGCGGGCGCATGAACCCGCCCTACACGCACAACTGCAACTTCCCCCAGCTGGTGTCGCTGCCTTCGGCGATGCTGAACCGCGACAGCAACACGGTGGACATCAAGGTGGTGGGCCACGCCTTGGCCGAGGTGGGCTCGCGCCAGCGCGCCGGGGCGCTGTCGGCGCTGGTGGTGGGGCCGCAGTCGGAGCTGGCGGCATGGCACGCGCGCCGCACCGCGCTGCAGGTGGGCGCGCCGCAGGCCGTGGGTGCCACGCTGGTGCTGATGGGCGGCTTCATGTTCGTGCTGGGCTTCATGAACCGGCGCGAAAGCCACCTGGCCTATTTCGGCGCGCTGTCGGTCGGCTGGGCCCTGGTCGACCTGCGGCTGTGGCTGCGCCACATGCCGCTGGGCCATTCGGAAACCGAGTTCCTGCTCTGCGCGATGCTGGGCTTCATCACCTGGGCGGCGGTGCAGTTCCTGCTGCGCTATGGCGGTGCGCGCCATCCCCTGGTAGACCTGCTGCTGCCGCTGCAGTGCGCGCTGCTGGCCGTTTCGCTGGTGCTGGCCGGGCCGCAGCGCCTGCACGCGGTGGCCAGCCTGTGGTACCTGGTGCTGGCGCTGGAGGTGCTGGCCGCCGCCGCCTGGCACCTGCACACCATGCACCACCAGCGGCGCGTGCGCTCGCTGTGGGTGATGGCCGTGCTGATGGGCGTGACCACCGTGGCCGGGGTCATCGAGTTCATCTCGCAGTGGACGGGCGCGCGGCCGCTGGCCTCGCACATCGCGCAGCTGGTGATGCCGGTGGTGTTCGTGCTGGTGGGGCTGCGCCTGGTGCAGCAGCACGGCCGCGCGCTGAACCACGCCGTGCACGACAAGGCCGTGCTGGAGCTGCGCGTGCGCGAGGCCACGGCCGAGATCGAGCGCAACTTCCACCAGATGGCCGAGCTGCGCGTCGAGCAGGTGACCGAGCGCGAACGCAAGCGCATTGCCGCCGACCTGCACGACGACCTGGGCGCCAAGCTGCTGACCATCGTGCACACCAGCGACAGCGAACGCATCAGCACGCTGGCGCGCGAAGCGCTGGAAGAGATGCGCCTGAGCGTGCGCGGCCTCACCGGCCGCCCGGTGCGCCTGACCGATGCCCTGGGCGACTGGCGCGCCGAGGTGGTGTCGCGCCTGGCCCAGGCCGGCATCGAAGGCGAATGGGAAGCGCCCGAAGACCTGCCGCAGACGCTGAGCGCCCGCGCCTACGTGCAGACCACGCGCATCCTGCGCGAGGCCACCAGCAACATCATCAAGCACAGCGGCGCCACCCACTGCACGGTGACGGCCAGCATCAACGAAGGCGACTTCCTCTTCATCGTGCAGGACAACGGCGACGGCATCGCGCCCCAGACCGAGGGCCGCCTCGACCGCGGCCACGGCCTGGCCAGCATGAAGAACCGTGCCAAGCAGCTCAACGGGCAGTGCCTGGTGGAGTCGGGCCCCGGGTACGGAACCGTGATACGCCTCACGCTTCCACTGGACAGCGCCACCCAGGCCGCGTGAGGCCTTGCCGCAAGGCCGATAACATGGGCTTTGCCCACGGCTTGCCACACCGATGAAGACCATATTGCTGTTGGAAGACCTGCCCGAGATACGCGCCTGGATGCGCAAGCTGGTGCTGCAGGTGTTTCCCGGTGCCACCATCTCCGAAAGCGCGCGTGTGCACGACGCGCTGGAACTGGTGACGGCGGTGAAGTTCGACCTCGCGCTCATCGACCTGGGCTTGCCCGACGGCAGCGGCGTGGCCGTGGTCACCAAGCTGCGCGACTCGCAGCCCGACGCGCAGAGCGTGGTGGTCACCATCCACGACGACGACGAACACCTCTTCCCCGCGCTGCAGGCCGGCGCCTTCGGCTACATCCTGAAGGAACAGGCGCGCGAGCTCATCACCGAACAGTTGCAGCGCATCAGCCAGGGCGAGCCGCCGCTCAGCCCGAGCATCGCGCGCCGCGTGATGGCCTACTTCCAGGCCAAGGCCAAGCCCACGCAGCAGGCGCACCTGATGCCCACGGTGAACCTCACCGACCGCGAGAGCGAAGTGCTGCTGCGCGTGGCCAAGGGCTACACGCTGCCCGAGATCGGCGTGCAGCTGGGCCTGAGCCGCCACACCATCGCCGACTACGTGAAGCAGATCTACCGCAAGCTCAACGTGAGCTCGCGCGCCGAGGCCGCGCTGGAAGCGCAGCGGCTGGGGCTGTTCCGCTAGCGTCCAACCGGCGCGCGGCCGACGCCAGGCTGCCCACACCCCGAAGGGCCCGCATGCGGGCCCTTCGCACTTTCAGGCCCTGCCGCAGCGAGTTCATGTTTGCGAATAGGAACGATTCGTATTACAGTCACGGCATGGACCGCATGGATCGTTTTCCACCCCGCACGGGCTCCAGGCTCTTCGGGCCGCAGCCGGCGCCAGCCACGCCGCGCAGCGGCGATGCCGCCCCGCCGGCCCGCCGCCTGAGCAGTGCCGAACTGCTGGGCCCCGCGCGCGAACTCGAGATTGCGCACGGCGACGCGCTCTATCGCCTGCGCCTGACCTCGCTGGGCAAGCTCATCCTCACGAAGTAAGCCCCGCCAGCCCACTTCACTGCTTTCTTCACCCCCGCACCAGCCAGCAGCTGCCAGCCCGTGCCCTGACACACAGGAACTCACGTGCTGCGCATGACACCCGTCGCGCTGGCGCTGGTGCTCGCCTGGGGCAGCCTGCCCCGGTTGGCCACGGCCCAGAACCTTCCCGCACCGCCCGCCCCCGCTACAGCGGCCTCGGCCCCCCGCCCTGCCGCCACCGCCGCCACGCGCCTGCCGGCGCTGACCAACACCGCCACGCGCACCGAGCGCCGTGTCGACGAGGTGCCTGCCACCGTCACCGTGGTGACTGCCGCCGCCCTCGACGCCAGCGGCGCGCGCGACATCAAGGACCTGTTCCGCAACGAGGTCGACGTGACGGTGCGCGCCGCCTCGCCGCGTTTCGGCCTGGCGGTAGGCACCTCGGGCCGCGCGGGCGTGGAGGGCATCAACATCCGCGGCCTGGAAGGCAACCAGGTGCTGATGCTGGTGGACGGCATCCGCGTGCCAGGCAGCTTCAGCTTCGGCGCGCTGGCCACCGGGCGCGGCGACTACCTCGCGCTGGAAGCCACGGCCGGCGCTGAGATCCTGCGCGGCCCGGCCAGCACCAGCTTCGGCAGCGACGGCCTGGCCGGCGCCTTGAGCCTGCGCACGCTGACCCCTGCCGATGTGCTGGGCGCGGCAGGCGGCGCAAGCCACGCACCCGCACGAGACATCGGCGGCTTCGTGCGCCTGGGCGGCAGCCAGCTGGATGACTCGGGCCTGGTCACGGGCGCGGTGGCCGGCCGCAACGGCGCCTGGGAAGGGCTGCTGCTGCTCAGCCACCGCCAGGGGCACGAAACCGACAGCCAGGGCCGCAACGCGGCGCTCGACAGCACCCGCACCGCGCCCAACCCGGTGGACTACGAACAGCAGGTGCTGCTGGCCCAGCTGGGCTGGCAGGCCACGCCCGCGCACCGCCTGGGCGCCACGCTGGAAGCGCTGCAACGCCGCGTCACCACCGAGGTCTATTCCGCCCGGGCCGTTCCGCCTGCCGCACCGGCACAGCCGGCGGCCACGGCCGTGATCGACCTCGACGCGCGCGACCGCACCGAACGCCAGCGGGCGTCGCTGCAACACGCCTACGAAGACCTCAACGCGCCCTGGGTGCAGAAGGCCCAGACGCGCCTGTACGTGCAGGACGGCCAGACGCGGCAGTTCGCCGCCGAAGACCGCGCCAGCGCCGCCGACCGCACGCGTGATGCCCGCTACCGCGAGCGCGTGCTGGGCCTGTCCACCCAGCTGGAAAGCACCCCCGCCGGCACGCTGAACCAGCGCCTGAGCTACGGCCTGGACTGGAGCCGCACCCGCATCACCGCCGTGCGCGACGGCACGCCCAACCCGAGCGCTGCGCCGCCCTTCGGCGAGGTCTTTCCCGCCCTGCCCTTCCCCGACACCGACTACGAGCTCACCGGCGCCTTCGTGCAGAGCGAGATCGAAACGCCGGGCACGGCGGGCCGGCTGACGCTCATCCCCGGCCTGCGCTACGACCACTACCGCCTGAAGCCCGACCCCACCGGCTACACCGGCGGCGCGGTGGTCTCGCTGGCCGGCGATGCGCTCACGCCGCGCCTGGGCGCGGTGTGGCGGCTGTCGCCGCAGCTGGCGCCCTACGCGCAGTGGTCGCAGGGCTTTCGCGCCCCGGCCCCGGGCCAGGTGAACAACGGCTTCACCAACGTGGCTTCGGGCTACCGCAGCATCGGCAACGCGAACCTCAAGCCAGAAAAGGCGCGCAGCCTGGAAGTGGGCCTGCGCGGCGCCACGGCGCTGGCCGGTGGGCGCGCCAGCTGGCAGTTGGCGGCCTACGACAACCGCTGCCGCGACTTCATCAGCCAGGAAACGGTGGGCGGCAGCGGCAGTGCCGCCGACCCCACGCTCTTCCAGTTCATCAACCTCGCGCAGGCGCGCATACGCGGGCTGGAGCTGCGCAGCGAATGGCAGGGCGGGCCGCTCACGCTCACGCTGGCCAGCGCACTGACGCGAGGCACCAGCACCCGTAACGGGCTGGAGGAAGCGCTGGACAGCGTGGAGCCCGCGCGCACCGCCCTGGGCCTGCGCTGGACGGCCGGCGCCTGGCAATGGCAGGCCGACGTGCTGCACGCCCAGGCCAAGGCGCGCAGCCGCGTGCGCGGCACAACGCCGCCCGCCTTCACGCCCGAGGGCTACACCGTGCTCGACCTCGGCCTGCGCTGGCAGGCCGCCCCGGGCTGGGCCGTGACGGCCCAGCTGAACAACGCCACCGACGCCACCTACTGGCGCTGGAGCGACGTGCGCGGCCTGCCTGACAACAGCGCCGTGAAAGACGCCTACACGGCCCCTGGCCGCCACCTGCAGCTGGCGCTGCGCCACGACTTCTGAAAGAGGCCCCTCCATGCTGGACATTGCTGAAGCTCCCCCCTCCGCCGCCCACATCGCCGCCCGCTGCGCCGCGCTGCGCGCAGACTATCTGGCGGCACGCCGCAACGGCGCCACCCGCCACCGCGACATCGCCGCGCGCCTGGGCGTGACCGAGGCCGAACTGCTGGCCGCGCATGTCATGCCGCTGGCGGGGTCGGTCTCGGCGCCCACCGCAGCGCTGGAGGGCCGAACCCAGCGCCTGCGCACGCAAAAGCTCACCGGCCCCTGGCCCACGCTGGTGGCCGGCCTCGAAGGCGTGGGCCCGGTGATGGCCCTCACGCGCAACGCCTCGTGCGTGCACGAGAAGACCGGCGTCTACAGCGGTGCCAGCGCCAGCGGCCCGGCCGGGCGCGAGATGGGCCTGGTGCTGGGCAGCGAGATCGACCTGCGCATCTTCTTCAGCCACTGGGCGCACGGCTTTGCCGTCGAAGAAGACGGCGAGCGCGGCCTGCAGCAAAGCCTGCAGTTCTTCGACGCCCACGGTCAGGCCGTGCACAAGGTCTTCGCGCAGCCGGGCACCCAGCGCGACATCTGGGCGGCCCTGGTGCAGGCCCACCGCGCCGATGAACAGCGACCCGGCCTCGTGGTGCGCCCGGCCCCGGGCACGGCGGCGGAAACGGCCGATGCGCTGATCGACCTGCGCGCCTTCCGCGAGGGCTGGGCCGGCCTGCGCGACACGCACGACTTCTTCGGCCTGCTGCGCCGCCACGGCCTGGCCCGCACCCAGGCCCTGCGCCTGGCCGACCCCGCCTATGCCCAGCGCGTGGAAGCCAGCGCCGCGCGCGAGGTGGCGCAAGCCGCCGCCCGCGACGCGCTGCCCGTGATGGTGTTCGTGGGCAACCCCGGCATGATCCAGATCCACACCGGCGCGGTGAAGCGCGTCGAGGTCATGGGCCCCTGGCTCAACGTGCTCGACCCCGGCTTCAACCTGCACCTGCGCGAAGACCACATCCACCAGGCCTGGGCGGTGCGCAAGCCCACCAGCGATGGCGTAGTGAGCTCGCTCGAACTCTTCGACGCACAGGGCAACACCATCGCCATGTTCTTCGGCGAACGCAAACCCGGCCGGCCCGAGCTGTGCGCGTGGCGGCGGCTGGTCGACAGCCTGGTGGACCGGGCGCAGGACCAGCCCGGTGCCGCCCGGGCCTGGCAACCCTTGCCTGGGGAGTGCGCCGCATGCTGAAACGCCGCACCTGGCTGGCCGGCGCGCTGGCCCTGCCGGCCGTGGGCCTGCACGCCCAGCCTGCCCCGGCCACCCCGCCCAACGCCCAGCGCCGCGTGGTGGCCATTGGCGGCGCCATCACCGAAACCATCTACGCGCTGGGCGCCCAGCACGAACTGGTGGGCGTGGACACCACCTCGCTCTTTCCTGCCGCCGCCACGCGCCTGCCCAGCGTGGGGTACGCGCGGGCGCTGTCGGCCGAGGGCCTGCTGTCGCTGAAGCCCACGCTGGTGCTGGCCGGCGCCGAAGCCGGCCCGCCCACGGTGCTGCGCCAGTTGCAGGCCGCCGGGGTGCCGCTGGTGACGCTGGACGATGAACACCGCATCGAAGCCGCGCTGCTGCGCACGCAGCGCGTGGCCGAACTGCTGGGGCGCGAGAGCGCGGGCCAGGCCCTGCTGACGCAGACGCAGCAAGCCTGGCAGGCCGCGCAGGCGCGCGTGGCCACGTTGCGCGGCGCCGGCGCGGGGCCGCGCGTGCTGTTCGTGCTGTCGCACAGCATGAACCAGGTGCGCATCGCCGGGCACAGCACCGGCGCCGACGCGATGATCCGCTACGCCGGGGCACGCAACGCACTGGGTGAGGTGCAAGGCTACAAGCCCCTCACGCCCGAGGCCGCCATCGCCGCCGCCCCCGACATCATCCTGGGCACCGAACAAGGCCTGGCTGCGGCTGGCGGCGTGGCCGGCCTGCTGGCCGCACCCGGCCTGGCGGCCACCCCGGCGGGCCGCGCGCGGCGCGTGGTGTCGCTGGAAGCGTTGCTGCTGCTGGGCTTCGGGCCACGCCTGCCGCAGGCCGTGGCGCAGCTGGCCGAAGCCCTGCACGGCCCCGCCAAGGCATGAACGCCGTGGCTGCCTCGGTCGCATCGCCCTCGAAGACGCCTGCAGGGCCTGTCAAGCCTGTGGCACCTGGAGCGGCCGCCAAGGCCACGAACGCCGAGCACGGCGCACCGGCTGCCAACGCCACCCAGACCGCTGCGGCCGTGGTGCAGAGCCGGCAGCATGTGCGCAGGGTGGGCCTGAGCCTGGGCGCTGCGCTGCTGGCGGCACTGGCCTTGGCCTGCAGTGTCGGCGCAGTGCCGGTGGGCCTGGCCGACTGGACCGCGCTGCTGCAGCCCGACAAGACCGGCGCGGCCCACGTGCTGTGGGAGCTGCGGCTGCCGCGCGCACTGACGGCCGCCGCCGTGGGCGCAGCACTCGGCCTGGCCGGGGCGCTGGCGCAAGGCCTGTTCCGCAACCCCATGGCCGACCCCGGCCTGCTGGGCGTGACCAGCGGCGCCGTGTGCGCCGCAGCCCTGGTGCTGACCTTCTTCGCCGCCGCCGCGCTGCAGCTGCCGCCCGCGGCGCGCCTGTGGGTGCTGCCGGTGTCGGCCTTCGTGGGCGCGCTGGCCGTGTGTTTCCTGCTCGACCGCGTGGCGCGCTGGCTGACGCCGGGCTCCATCGCCGGGCTGCTGCTCACCGGCCTGGCGCTGAACGCGCTCACCATGGCCATCGTCGGCCTGTGCAGCTTCGTAGCCACTGACGAACAATTGCGCAGCCTCACCTTCTGGTCGCTGGGCTCGCTGGCCGGCAGTTCCTGGGGCGTGGTGGCGGTGCTGGTGCTGGCGCTGGTGCTGGCGGCCTGGCAGGCGCGGCGCATCGCCCCGGCCCTGAACGCGCTGGCGCTGGGCGAGGCCGTGGCCAGCCACGTGGGCATCGACGTGCAGGGGCTGCGCACGCGGCTCATCGTCGTCGTGGCCCTGCTCTCGGCGCTGGCCGTGGCCTGGTGCGGGCTCATCGGCTTCATCGGGCTGATGGCGCCCCATCTCGTGCGCGCCGCGGCCGGGGCCGACCAGCGCGCCGTGGCGCCACTGGCCATGGCCGCCGGCGCGCTGCTGCTGGTGCTGGCCGATACCGCTGCGCGCACCGTGGCCATGCCGGCCGAAGTGCCGGTGGGCATCCTCACGGCGCTCATCGGTGCGCCGGCCTTTCTGCTGCTGCTGCACGGCATGGCGCGCCAGCAAGGGGGACATGCATGAACGACCTTGCATCGCTGCAGCTGCAGCAAGCCAACGCCTGGCTGCCGGGCGGGCGCCGCTTCGGCCCCTACACGCTGCAGGTGAGCTGCGGCGAAACGCTGGCGCTGCTGGGCCCCAGCGGCGCTGGCAAGAGCACGCTGCTGCGCCTGATGGCCGGTGAACTGCCGGCGCGCGGCGGCCAGGTGCTGCTGGACGGCCGGCCGCTGCACGCCTGGCCGGCCGCCGCGCTGGCGCAACGCCGTGCGGTGCTGCCGCAGGCCCACGGCGTGGCCTTCGGCATGCCGGTGGAACTGGTGGTGGCCCTGGGCCGCATCGCGCGGGCGCAAGACCCCGGCCAGGCCCGCATCACCGCCGCTGCGCTGGATGCCGCGCAGGCCAGCCACCTGCTGGGGCGGCGCTTCGACACGCTCTCGGGCGGCGAGCAGGCGCGCGTGATGCTGGCCCGCGTGTTCGCCCAGCTCTGGGACACCCCACCCGGCTGGCTGCTGGTGGACGAACCTCTGGCCGCGCTGGACCCCGGCCTGCAGCTGGGCCTGACCGAAGCCCTGTCGCGCTTCTGCCAGCAGCGCGGCCATGCGCTGGTGGCCGTGCTGCACGACCTGAACCTCGCGCTGGCCGCCTTCAGCCGCCTGTGGCTGGTGCAGGCCGGCCAGGTGCTGGCTGATGTGCCTGCGGGCGCCGCGGCCGTGCCGGCACTGGAGCGGCTTTACGGCGTGGGGCTGCAGGCCGTGGCCGACGACGAAGGCCGCACCGCGGTGCTGCTGCGCCGCGGCGGGTGGGCCCGGGCCGCCGCCCCGGCGGGGGCGGCCACGCCTGCGGGGCGGGCGTGAAACAGCCCCGCGCCGCCGCCGCCGTGCTGGCCCTGCACCTGGGCGTGTTCTGGGCGGCCTGGGCGGCCTTGGACCGCGGGACGGGTCACTCCGGCCCGGGCGGGCTGCTCCATGAGGAAGCCGCGGTGCTGCAGGTGAGTTTGCAGCCTTTGCCGGTGGCGACCCCACCGCCCGAAACAGCCTGGCGCAAGCCACCTGAACAGCTGCAGCCGGCGCGCAGCCTGGCCCCATGGCCGGGCGCCGCCTGGCTGCCCGCGCCGCGCCTGGCCACGGAAACGCCCGCGGCCCCGGCCCCGGCCTCGTCCGAGCCTGCTCAGGCGGCCACCCCAGCCGTCGAACCGGTGGCCCGGGTGGTGCAAGGTCAGACCGAGAGCACCATTCCGGCCCTGGACCCCGCCACCGAAACCCGCGCTGCCGTGCCGCCAGCGCGCTGGAGTGCAGACACCCTGCCCGCCGTCGCAAGCGCAGAGCCGGCCCCCACGCCGGCCCAGGCCGACCGGCGCGAGTGCCCGCCCGCCCCGCACCCCGCCGCGCTGCGCGAGCGCGGCATCGAAGGCGAGGTGCGCCTGCTCGTGCGCGTGGGCGCCGACGGCCGCGCCGCGGAAGTGCGCCTGCACCAGCCCAGCGGCTGGCGCCTCTTCGACCATGCCGCCATGGCCCAGGCCCAGGCCTGCCGCTTCCAGCCGGCGCGGCGTGGCCTGCAGGCGGTGGAAAGCTGGGTGGAGTTTCCGGTGCGCTTTTCGCTGCGTGGCTAGGCGGGAACGCCAGCTCACCGCGCGGCAGCCCGCGCCGCCCGGCGCAGGGCGCGAGCAGGCTGCCGTTTCCTGGTGTGACACCCTGCTGTGAGACCCAGGTGTGAGACCGCCCACCCCCAGCCCCCCGGTTCCCGGGGAGTCGACCGGGCTCCCGCACCCTTAAAGTGAGCGGGCTCATGCACCCCGCGACCCTCAGGGAGAAGTTGATGTTCAAGCTTGCCGCCCACACCCGCCAGCTGCTGGCCCTTGCGACGCTGGCCCTGTGCCTGCCGGCCGCGCAAGCCTCCACCGCCGACTACGACGCCATGGTGGCCAGCGGCTTCACCGAAGAGGGCATCTTCCCGCGCATCGTCATCCGCGACGACATCGGGCTGGCCGCCTCGGCCACCTTCGCCGCCAACCCGGCCTTCTCGGGCGTGGTGTCCATCAGCGGCTGCACGGGCGTGCTGATCGCGCCCACCACCATCTTGTCGGCGCGCCACTGCTCACCCACGGTGGGCGGCACCGTGCGCTTCGGCACCAACCGCAACAGCCCCACCTTCAGCACCAGCATCCAGTCGGTGCTGTTCCCCGGCGGCGGCACGGCGGGTTCGCCGCTGCTCGACGGCAACGACGTGGCCATCCTCAGGCTTTCGTCCGTGGTGCCGGCCAACATCGCCACGCCCTTCGCGCTGACCGCCGCCACCACCGAGCTGACCGGCTTCAGCGTCGTCACGCTCGGCTACGGCGGCCGCGGCATCGGCAGCACCGGCGCCACCGGTTCCGACGGCATCCGCCGCGGCGGTACCAACGTGCTCGACCGCTATGGCGCGGCCGTGAACACCACCACGAACATCGGCGGCACCACCAACATCTTCTCCACCGACTTCGACAACCCCACCGGCACCAGCAACACGCTGGGCTGGCTGGGCAGCTCGGCCACGGCCACCGGCTTCGAGGCCACCACGGCCGGCGGCGACAGCGGCGGCCCGCTGCTCTTCGACAACGGCGGCGTGTGGACGCTGATGGGCGTGCTCAGCGGCGGCACCACCACCAACAGCGTCTATGGCGACATTTCGTGGTGGACGGGCGTGGCGCCCTTCCGCACGCAGATCGAAGCCGCCGGCGGCGTCTTCATCGCCGTGGTGCCCGAGCCCGGCACCTACGTGATGATGCTGCTGGGCCTGGGCCTGATCGGCCTGCGCCTGCGCCGTTCGGCCCAGGCTTGACCCAAGCGCAAGCCCTTCACCTCTCGGTGAAGGCTTCCTGCGACTTCATCATCGGCCGCAGCATGTAGGCCAGCACGCTGCGCTGACCGGTGCGGATTTCCACCGTGCCGGTCATGCCGGGCAGCACGCTCAGCGGCTTGCCGGCCTTCTGCAGCCCATCAGGCACGGCGCGCACCATGGCGCGGTACCAGGTGCCCTCGGTGGCGGCCTTGTCGGGGTCGCCCATGGCGTCGGGGCTGATGGACACCACCGTGCCTTCCAGCATGCCGTAGACGGTGAAGTCATAGGCGCTGAGCTTCACGCGCACCTGCTGCCCGGTGCGCACGAAGCCGATGTCGGCCGGCTTCACGCGCGCTTCCACCAGCACGCGCGGGCCCAGCGGCAAGATCTCCATCACCGGCGCGCCGGGCTGCACCACGCCCCCCACGGTGTTGGCGCGCAGGGTCTTCACCACGCCGTTGACGGGGCTGACCAGCGTGGTGCGGCGCAGTGCGTCGTCGCGCACCACCATCTGCTCTTCCAGCAACGCCAGCTCGTTGCGCACGCGCACCATCTCGCCGGCGGCTTCCTGGCGGAAGCGGTTGATGCGCTCCTGCGTCTGCAGCTGCAGGTCGTTGAGCTGGCGGCGCACGCGCATCACCTCCACCTCGCTCATGAGCCCGCGTGAGGACATGGCCTGCGCCATGCCCAGTTCCTTCTGCAGCAGCGCGGCGCTGCGGCCGTTGGTTTCCACGGCCTCGTTCAGCGCGTGCTGGCGGGCGGCGTGGCTTTCGGTCTCGGCCTCCACCACGGCTTCGGGTATGTCTTCGCTGAACTGCAGCGGGCGGCCGTTGGCTTCGGCCTGCAGGCGGGCCAGCGTGCCCAGCAGCGCCAGCTTCTTGGCCGTGCTCTCGGCCTGCTGCGATTCGAAGCGCGTGGGGTCGAGCATGGCCAGCGCCTGGCCTTCGGTCACCTCCTGGCCTTCGCGCACCAGCAGTTCGCGCACGATGCCGCCTTCCAGGCTGGCGATCACCTGCTCGCGGCCGTCGGGCACCACGCGGCCACTGGCCTTGGCCACGATGTCCACCTGCGCAAAGCCGGCCCAGGTAATGGCCAGCGCAATAGCGGCCAGCAGCAGGTACACGGCCCACATCGCGGCCGGCGCGGGGTCTTGCAGGTAGGCCGCCTGCACGCTGCCGATGTAGGGTGCATCACCCCGCTGCAGTTCGGGGCCCTTCTTGCGGCTGGAGAACACGCCCATCAAGCCACCCCCGGCCCGGCGTTCATACCGAGGCCTCGCGTTCCACCGGCCTTGCGGTGGGATGCAGGTGCAGGTTGCTGGGCGCGCCGCCGGCCACCTGGGGCGCGGCCGCCGGGCGCTGGCCGCTCAGGGCCGCCAGCACCTGGGCCTTGGGGCCGTCCATCACCAGCCGGCCGGCGTCGATGACGAGCACGCGGTCCACCAGTTCCAGCACCGCCGGGCGGTGCGTCACCATCAGCAGCGTGCACTCGCCGCCGGCTTCCTTCAGCTGGCGCAGGAAGAGCGCTTCGCTCTGCGCATCCATGCTGCTGGTGGGTTCGTCCATCAGCAGAATCTTTGGGTGCGTGACCAGGCAGCGCGCCAGCGCCACCAGCTGCCGCTGCCCGCCCGAGAGCAGGTTGCCGGCCTCGCCCACCGGCAGTTCCCAGCCCTGCGGGTGGGCCTGGATCAAACGGTCGAGGCCCGTCAGGCGCGCCACGTCGGCCAGGCGGGCGGGGTCGGCGCTGGGGCGGTCGAGCAGCACGTTCTCGCGCAGCGTGCCGTGGAAGAGGCGCGGGTCCTGCGAGACGAAGCCCACGCGGGCGCGGAAGTCGGCGGGGTCGATCTGGCGCAGGTCGATGCCGTCCACATCCACATAACCCTCGGTGGGCTGGTACAGCCCGGCCAGCAGCCGCAGCACCGTGCTCTTGCCGCTGCCGATGCGGCCCAGGATGGCCACGCGTTCACCGGGCTCGAACTTCAGCGTCACGCCCTTGAGCACCTTGGGGCCCTCGCCGCCGCCCGTGGCGCCGGGCACGCTGGCCGGCGCCGGGTAGGCAAAGCCCACCTCGTGCAGGCCGATGCGGCCGGTGAGTTCACGCCGCGGCACGTAGGTCTTGCCGGCTTCGCGTTCCACGGGCTTCTGCATCACGCTGTCCAGCGCCAGCATGGCGGCGCGCGCGCCCTGGTAGCGCGTGGCCAGGCTGGTGATGCTGGCCAGCGGCGCCACCGCGCGCGAGGCCAGCATCACCGCGCCGAAGAGCGCCCCGCCGGTGATGACCTGGGCCTCGATGAGGTACACGCCCCACACCAGCATGACGATGGTGACGAGTTGCTGCGCCACGCTGGACAGGTTCATCGTCCAGCTGGTGATGCTGCGCGACTTCAGCGCCGCCTCGGCCGCGCCGGCGGTGGCTTCTTCGTAGCGGCGCAGGAAGCGGCCCTGCGCACCGGCGGCCTTCAGGTCTTCCAGCCCGTCCACCGCTTCCACCAGCACGCCATGCAGGTCGGACTGCTGCTGCATGTTGCTGTTCATCGCACGCCGCAGCGAACCCTGGATGACCATGCTGATGACCAGCAGCACGGGAATGGCGATCACCAGCACCCAGCCCAGCGGCCCGCCGATGACGAACACCATGGCCACGAAGATGACGATGAAGGGCAGGTCGGACACCGCGCTCAGCGTGGCCGAGGCGAAGAAGTCGCGCATCATTTCCACCTGCGCCAGGATGTGCGCGTAGGCCCCGGCACTGGCCGGCCGGTGTTCCATGCGCAGCGCCAGCGTCTGGCGGAAGAGCAGGCTGCCGACGATGAGGTCGGCCTTGCGACCGGCCATGTCGATGAGGTAGGCGCGCAGCTGCCGCGCCATCATGTCGAAGGCCAGCGCCAGGCCGCAGCCGGCGGCGATGGCCCACAGCGTGACCACGGCGTGGTGCGGTATCACCTTGTCGTAGATGACGCTGGTGGCCAGGCCCGACACCAGCATCAGCACGTTGCTCAGCATGGCCGCGATGAGCGCGCTGCGGTAGTAGGGCACGAAGCGCCGCAGCGTGCCCCACAGCCAGTGGCTGCCGGCGTCGCGCACCAGCGGTGCCGCGCCCGCCGCCTGTGCCGGGCCCGCGCCCACCTGCGGCACCGGGGTGCACACGAGCGCGATACCGGTGTATTCGGCCTGCAGCTCGCTTTCGCTGGCGGTGCAGGCGTGGTGCTGCGGGCCGGGCATCACGATGTCGTACTGCGTCTGCCCTGGCTCGCCCCCGGCATGGCGGGCCACAACGATGCAGGCATCGCCGCCGTTCAGCAGCAGCACCGCGGGCAGCAGCAGTTCGTGCAGATCGGCCACCGGGCGCTGCAGCAGGCCGGCGTTGTAGCCGGCCTCGCGCAGCGCACGCACGGCCTGGTCGGGGCCCAGCGGGCCGGCCACCGGCTGGCTGGCCAGCAGCGATTCGGCCGTGCGCTCGCGCCCGTGGTGGCGCGTCAGCCACGACAGCGCATGCGCCAGCGCGTCGCTGTCCAGGCCGGGGCTGGGCTCGTCCATCGCTTGGGCTTCAGGCCATCACTGCCAGGGGCTTCAGCCGCCCCGTGCTTCGAAGGCCAGGCGCTCGAACTCGGTTTCGATGTCGCGCACGATCTGCGGCAGGTCGAACAGCGGGCTGCTGCGGCCGTGCTCGCTGAGGTAGCGGCGGATCGACTTCACGCGGCTGGGCTGGCGCCCCAGCGTGACGGCGAGCTTTTCGTAGTCGGCCAGGTTCTCGGTGACGAGTTCGGGCAGGCCGATGGCATTGAGCAGGCTGCCGGCCATGCGGCTGATGTAGGTGCGGCCGGCGCGCGTGACCATGGGCGTGCCCATCCACAGCGCGTCGCTCGCCGTGGTGCCGGCGTTGAAGGGAAAGGTGTCCAGCATCAGGTCGATGAGCTGGAAGCGCGCCAGGTAGTCGGGCGGTGCCACGCGCGGCGCGAAGTGCAGGCGCTCGGGCGCGATGCCCTGCGCAGTGGCCGCGGCCTGCATGTTGGCGCGTGCGGTGTCGTTGTCGGCCAGCAGCCACAGGATGCTGTTCGGCACCTGGGCCAGGATGCGCATCCAGGCGCCGAACATCTCGGGCGTGAACTTGTGGTTGTTGTTGAAGCTGCCGAAGATGAACACGTCTTCGGGCAGGCCGTACTGGGCGCGCGTGGGCATGGCGCCCACCTCGCGCTGGCGGTCGCTGACCTGGTAGCAGTGCGGCAGGTAGATGGGCTTTTCGGTGCAGTAGGGCAGCAGTTCGGGCGGCATCACGAAGCGGTCGGCCAGCATCCAGTCCACGCCCGGCAGCGCGCTGGTGCCGGGCAGGCCGAGGTAGCTCACCTGCACCGGCGCGGCGCGGTGGCCCAGGATGGCCGGGCGCGCGCCTGCGGTGAGGCCCTGCAGGTCCACCAGCACGTCGATGCCGGCCTGCGCGATGAGGCGCGCCGCGGTGGCGTCGTCCACGCCGGCCAGGCGCACGTGGTGGTCCATCGCCTTCAGGATGCGTTCACGCTGGCGGCGGAAGACGGGCTGCGTCGATTCCGGCGTCCAGCAAAAGGCCCACACCTCGAAGCGGCTGCGGTCATGCAGCTCGAAGAGCTCGGGCGTCAGCAGGCCCACGGCATGCATGTGCAGGTCGCCGCTGAGGTAGCCGATCTTCACCTTGCCGGTGCGCGGCGGCACGCGCGTGTGCAAGGGCACGGGCGGCGGCTTGGGCACCTTCTCGTGCACGAAGCGCACGCTGCTCAGCAGTTGCAGCGCGGGGTCGTCACTCAGGCCCATGGTGGCCAGCAGCGAGGTGCCCATCAGCAGCTGGTTGGGCGTGACCTCGCCCACCGGCAGGTAGTGCGGCCAGGCGCACTGCTTCTGGCGGAGGTGCACGTAGTGCTGGATGACGTCGTTCTGGGCGGCCTTCACCTCCAGGCTGCGGCGCATCAGCGCTTCGGCCTCGGGGTAGCGGCGCTGCACCTCCAGCAGGCGCGCGGCGTTGTTCAGCGCGTGCAGCAGGTGTTCTTGCGACGGGGGCTGGGTGGGCGGCTGGCCGGGGCCGTCGCCAGCGTCGAACACGGCGCGCCAGTGTGCGAGCGCGGCCTCGATGTCGCCGCGCCGTTCACACAGGTGGCCCAGGTTCAGGTGCGCCGGCGCAAAACCCGGCTGGGCCTGCAAGGACAGGCGGTAGGCGGCCTCGGCCTGCTCGTTGCGGCCCAGCTGCGAGAGCACCGCGCCCCAATTGAAGCCGGCCACGTGGCGCAGCGGCGAAACGCTGTTCGCGAGCCAGGCGTCGTACAGCGCGGCGGCGGCCTCGGGTTGGCTGGCGGCCTGCAAGGCGTTGGCGCGTTCCAGCAGCTCGGGCAAGGGCATGGCGCCGCTGCGCGCGGCCTGCAGCAGCGCTTCTTCGGCTGCGGGCGGCGCGGCGGAAGCTGGGGCGGAAGCTGCGGCAGAAATGGCAAGGCTGGAGTCCATGCGGCTCCTCGGGGATGGGCGTGCTGGCGATGCTAGGCAGCCCTGCCATTTCTTTAAGCGGGATCAGCGGGGTGCGAACCCGCCTATTTCGAAGTCAGCGCAGTCAGCCGCTGTCGCAAGCCCTCACCCGCTTTCACTTGCCAGCGCCGCGCCCCCTCAAGGCTTCAGCGCCGCAATGGCCGCCGAGATGGCCGCTTCGAAGGACTTCTCGGCCACGTCGCCATAGTGCTGGCCAGCGGCGCCGGCCAGGAAGTTGCCGTAGGCCGCCAAGGCTTCGTCGGGCAGGGCCTGGTAGGCGATGGCAAAGCCGGCCAGCGAGATGGTCTCGAAGGCCTGCACCAGCTGCGGCCGCTGTTCCTGCAGGGTGGCGCGCAGCTCGGCCTCGGACAAGGGCGGGGCCTGCGGGTCGAAGCGCACCAGCGCCAGCGGCAGCATGGCGCCCATCTGGATGATGATGTCGGCGCTGGCACTGGCCGCGCGCGAGGCCTCCACCAGGCGCAGCAGCAGCTGCTGGCGCTGCGGCGTGGCCGCCTGCACCAGCGCCATGCCGCGCTTGGTGCGGGCCTGGATGTCGGCCTCGGCGCGGGCGGTGTCGTCCACCTCGGCCTGGGTGATGCTGCGCGCGGTGGGGCTTTCGTACCAGCGCATCAGCTCGGGCAGCTGGTTCAGGCGCGTGTTCTCGGCCACGGCGCGGCGCGCGGCCCCGCGCAGGCGGTCGGCCTCGAAGGCCGGGCCCGCGGCCTGCTTCACCTTCTGCTGCACCTCGGCGCTGGCGGGCTTGGGGCCGGCGGCCAGGCCCTGCAGCAGGCCTTCGCGCATCTGCGTGGCGGCCAGGGCCAGCTGCTCCCACTGGCCCGAAAGCTTCATCAGCTGCTCGGCCTGCGTGTCGCTGATTTGCGCCTGGGCGTTGCCCGCCCCGCCGAGACCGAACACGAGGCCCAGGGCCAGCCCCAGGCCCGGGAAAAGCGCCCGCAGGCGCTGGGTGATGTTCTGCATCGTCTTGTACTCCCTGAAACACGCGGCACCTCACCGCGTGCCGCCCCACTGTACGGGCGCGCCGGGCAGGCGTCACGCCCCCGGGTTCAGCGCCAGCAGGGTGGCCAGGGTGTCGGCCTCGTGCAGCGGCTTGTCGTGGCGGATGCGCAGCATGCGCGGGAAGCGCACCGCCACGCCGCTCTTGTGGCGCGGGCTGCGCTGCAGGCCCTCGAAACCGATCTCGAACACCAGGCTGGGCTTGACGCTGCGCACGGGCCCGAACTTCTCCAGCGTGGTGGCGCGGATCACGCGGTCGACGGCCTTGAACTCTTCGTCGGTGAGGCCCGAGTAAGCCTTCGCAAACGGCAGCAGCTGCAGCGCCGGGCTGTCGCGCGGCGGCGCCGGGGCCTTGCGCGCGATGTCGTCCAGCACCGCCTGGGCTTCTTCGGCGCTGGCCGGCGCACGGTTCCACACGGCGAAGGTGTAGTCGGTGTAGACACTGGCGCGGCGGCCATGGCCGGCCTGCGCGTACACGAGCACGGCGTCCACGGCCAGGGGCTCGAGCTTCCACTTCCACCACGTGCCTTCGCTCTTCGTGCGGCCGCTGCCGTAGGCGGCATTGCGCTGCTTCAGCATGAAGCCTTCCATGCCGCGTTCACGCGCGCCCTCGCGCAGCGCGGCCAGCTCGGCCCAGCTGCTGCCATCGAGCAAGGGCGAGAGGCGCAGGCCCTGCGCGCTGCCGGCCAGGCTTGAATCCAGGCTGTCCGCCAGCGCTTCCAGCTGCGCGCGGCGCAGGTGCTGCGGCCGGCCGCGCAGGTCGGTGCCGCCGGCTTCCAGCAGGTCGTAGGCCAAGAGCTGCACCGGCGCTTCGGCCAGCAGCTTCTTGGGCAGCGTCTTGCGCGTGATGCGCTGCTGCAGCAGCGAAAAAGGCGCTGGCTGCTCGCGGCCTGCGGGCCACACCAGCAGTTCACCATCCACCACCGTACCTTCGAGCCAGGCGGCGGCCTGCTGCACCACCTCAGGAAACCGTTCGGTGATGAGTTCTTCACCGCGCGACCACACCCACACCTGGCCGGCCCGCTTCACCACCTGGGCGCGGATGCCGTCGTACTTCCACTCCACCAGCCAGTCGGCGGGCGGGCCCAGCAGGCCGTCGAATTCGGCCAGCGGCACCTGCAGCGCGTGCGCCAGGAAGAAGGGGTAGGGCTGGCCGCTGGGCGCGGCCTCGGTGCCGGGCGGGGCCAGCAGCGCGGTGTAGCGCTCGGCGCTGGGCGTGCTGCGCGCGTCGGTCCAGCCCACGAGGCGCTGCGCCATCAGCTTGGCGTCCAGGCCGGCGTGTTCGGCCAGCGCACGCTGCACCAGCAGCTTGCTCACGCCGACGCGAAAGCCGCCGCCGATCAGCTTGCCGAGCAGGAAACGCTCGTCCGTGCCCAGCACCTGCCAGGCCGCCACGAGCCGCCGCGCTTGCTCATCCGGGGGCAGGCCGCGCAGCGGCAGCAGGCGCTCTTCCACCCAGGTGGCCAGGCCGGCATCGTCGTGGCCCGTGGGCGGGGGCAGCACGTGGGCGATGGTCTCGGCCAGGTCGCCCACCGCCTGGTAACACTCCTCGAACAGCCAGGCGTCGATGCCGGCGTGCTGACAGGCGGTTTCGCGCAGCAGCGCCGTGGGCAGCACCTGACGCGGTTTGCCGCCGGCCAGGAAGTACACCGCCCAGGCGGCGTCGGCCGGCGGCGCGGCGGCCAGGTAGCTGCACAGGGCCGCCACCTTGTCCTGCGTGGCGGTGCTGGCGTCCAGGGCCTGGTAAAGCTGGGCAAAACGGCGCATGGCGGCATGATGCACGCCTGCGGCCCTGACACCCCGGTGCCAGCGCAGGCACAATGACCCTACGTCTTCGAAGGAAGCCCCATGAGCCAGCCCGCCGTTTTGCAGCACGTCCGCAAGCAAGTTCCCCTGGCCGCCGCCACGCTGGCCTTGTGCCTGGCAGCGGCCACGGCCGGGGCCCAGACCGCGCCGCGACCGGCCCCGGGCGACCAGCCCGTGGTGCCCGTGCCTTCGCAGCTGGTGGAGCAGAAGGACAAGTCGCGCACGGTCTCGATGCCGGCCAAGGGCCTGTTCAAGGGCGACCAGCTCACCGACGCCGCCAAGGCCCAGCTCACCGACCTCATCATCAACGCGCTGGGCCTGCAGGTGGAAGTGGCGCTGCTCATTCCCGTGGGCCCGTGGAACATCGACGGCACCGGCCACCACGGCGAACGCGACCTCACGCCGGCGCGCCTGCAGGCGCTGCGCAAGTACCTCAGCGAACGCGGCGTCGACCAGAAGCGCATCTTCGTCGAGAGCCGGGTCGACCCCAAGCTGAAGGAACCCCGGCTGGATGTGCAGCTGGTGGGTACGCCCAGCAATGACTGAAGCTCGAGCGGCCGGCTGCCGCAGCCGGCTCAGGCCAAGGCCTGTTCCTGCACAGCGGCCGCGGGCGGCTCTTCCAACGCCTCGCCACCTTCCACACCGTACTGGGTGCGGAAACTGCCCGCCTCCAGCCCCTGCTGCTGCAGCCAGCGCACCATCACGGCTTCGTAGCCGTGCGTGACGATCACGCGGCCGGCGCCCGTGGCCGCAATGGCGCGCTGCAGGCCCGGCCAGTCGGCGTGGTCTGAAAGCACGAAGCCCCGGTCCACGCCCTGACGCCGCCGCGCGCCGCGCAGCTGCATCCAGCCGCTGGCGAAGGCGTCGCTGTGCTCGCCGAGCTTGCGCGCCCAGGCGCTGCCCAGCACGGCCGGTGGCGCCACCACCAGCGCGCGCTGCAGCTGGGCCTTGTCGGTGGCGGCTTCCACACGCGTGGTGGCCGGCAGGGCCACGCCCGCGGCGCGGTAGGCCTCGTTCAGCGGCTCCACCGCGCCGTGCACGAACACCGGGCCCAGCGTGGCGTCCACGCCCGCCAGCAGGCGCTGCGCCTTGCCGAAGCTGTAGGCCAGCAGCAGGCTGGCACGCCCGGCCTGCGCGTTGGCAGCCCACCAGGCGTTCACCTCGCCCAGCACCTCGGCCTGCGGGCGCCAGCGGTACAGCGGCAGGCCGAAGGTGCTTTCGGTGATGAAGCAGTGGCAGCGCACCGGTTCGAAAGCTGCGCAGGTGGTGTTGGTGTCGTCGGTGTGGCCGCTGGTGAAGTAATCGCCCGAAGCCACCCACACCTGCCCGCCGTGTTCCACCCGCACCTGGGCCGAACCCAGCACGTGCCCGGCCGGGTGCAGCGAGACGCGCACACCGTTGAGGTGCACCGCCTCGCCATAGGCCAGGCCCTGCAAGCTGATGGCGCCCAGCCGCGCGCGCAGCACACCGGCACTGACGGCCGTGGCCAGGTAGGCACCATGGCCACGCCGCGCGTGGTCGGCATGGGCGTGGGTGATGACGGCGCGCGGCACCGGGCGCCAGGGGTCGATGTGGAAATCGCCCGCCGGGCAGTACAGGCCTTCGGGGCGCTGGACGATCAGGTCTTCAGCCATGCGCTGCGCCCACCGCACCCACGCCAGCAGGGCGCGGGCCGAGGAAGGCGCTGAAATCGAGCGTGGAACGTTGGCCGATGTCGGCACGGTGCGCGGCCAGCCAGCGGTCGGCGGCGGCGCGGCCCAGGCCATGCAGCGTGTCGAGGAAACGGCGGTCGGTGTTCAGCTTGCTGGAAGGGTGCAGGGGCGCCAGGCCAGCGTCATCGGCCACCATGTGCAGGCGCAGCTGCTTGTACTGGCCGGGGTCGAGCCGGCCTTCGGCCACCAGGCGCTGCACGAAGCCGATGGCGCGCAGCTCGCCCACCAGGCCGGCGTTGAAGGTGACTTCGCTGACGCGGTCGGTGATCTCGGCCGGCGTGTCGGGCAGGCCCTCGCGCACCAGCGGGTTGATCTTCACCAGCAGCACGTCCAGCGTCTTGGTGTCGTAGATCAGCGGCCACAGTGCGGGGTTGCCGCTGTAGCCGCCGTCCCAGTAGGCCTCGCCTTCGATCTGCACGGCGCGGAAGATGTGCGGCAGGCAGGCGCTGGCCAGCAGCGCGTCGATGGCATGCGGCCCGCCCAGGGCCTGGCGGTCGAACACGCGCGCCTGGCCGGTGCGCACCGAGGTGGCGGTGATGAACAGCGAAAGCGGTCCGTCCTTCATCGCCGCCGGCCGCACATGGCGCTGCACCACTTCGCGCAGCGGGTCGCTGCCCAGCGGGTTGAACTGGTAGGGGCTGAAGAGGCGCAGGAACTGCTGGCTCCAGGCGTAGAAGGGGTTGTGGTCGAGGTTGAAGGCGGCCAGACCCGACGGGGGGAACGCCAGGGTGAGGTGCGCCATGAAGGGCGCCATGAAGGGCGCCATCGCCGGCCAGCCCGCCGCCGCCGGCGCCCACTGCCCGAAACACGGCGTGCCTGCCGTCTGGTGCGTGGCCACGTCGTGCCAGAAGGCGCGCAGCGCGGCGCGCGCCCCGGCGCGCCCGCCTTCGGCCAGGCCGGTGGCCAGCACGGCGGCGTTCAAGGCGCCGGCGCTGGTGCCCGAGACGCCGTCGAAGGCCAGTGCTTCGTCTTCCAGCAGGCGGTCGAGCACGCCCCAGGTGAAGGCGCCGTGCGAACCGCCGCCCTGCAGGGCGAGGTCGATCGCCAGCGGGCCGGGCGGGGCCGCGGGCGTGGGCACGGAAAGGGTGGAGGGGGTGGGGGCAGTGGGGGTCTTGCGGCGGGCCATGCCGCAAGCCTAACCGCAGCGCCGGCAGCGCCGGGTCTCAATACCTTCCGGTGATGCCGGCCACCCGCAGGTAGAGGTTGGCGGCCCAGGCCACCGCGCCGCGGTGCAGCCAGCGGCGCCAGCCGGTGCGGGCCGGCACGCCACTCACTTCCACCGACAGATCGAAGGCCTGCTGCAGCCGCTGGCGCAGCGTGGCGGCAAACTCGCGGTCGCGCACCACCACGTTGGCTTCCAGGTTCAGCAGCAGGCTCAGGGGGTCGATGTTGCTGCTGCCCACGGTGGCCCATTGTTCATCGACCACCGCCACCTTGGCGTGCAGGAAGGCGGGCGTGTACTCGAAGATGCGCACGCCGTGGCTGCGCAGTTCGTCGTAGAGAGCGCGCGCGGCCAGTGCGGCGATGCGGTAGTCCACCTTGCCCTGCAGCAGCAGGCGCACCACCACGCCACGGCGCGCGGCATGGCGCAGCGCGCGGCGGAAGCTGCGGCCAGGGTAGAAGTAGGGCACGGCGAGGTCGACGCTGTGCCGCGCCTGGCGGATGGCCTCGACATAGCTGCGTTCGATGACGCGGCGCTGGCGCAGGTTGTCACGCACCAGGAAGGCGGCGCGCATCGGGCCTTCAGGGTCGCCCAGGGCGGCGGCCGGGGCCAGCGGCTGCACGCCGCGCAGCTGCCGCACCTTGCTCAGCGCCTCTTTCACCGGGCGGGCGCTGCGGGCCACGGTCTTCACTTCCTCGCGCCAGTCGCGCAGCAGGTGGGCGCGTGCCCACATGGCGCGCGTGGTGGCATGCACCTGGGTGGCCAGCGGGCCCTGCAGCTGCACGGCGTAGTCGAGCCGGGGCGTGTCGGTCCAGCCATGGTTCATGTCGTGGCGGTCGTCGATGAGGTTGATGCCGCCGACAAAAGCCACCTGCTCGTCGCAGACGCACAGCTTCTGGTGCAGCCGCCGCAGCTGCCCGGGCTGCAGCCAGGCGTACCAGCGGTCGAGCGGGCGGAACACCTCCAGCTGCACGCCGCTGTCGGCGAACAGCGCGCGCACGCCGGCCAGCGTCTTGATGCTCCCGAAGCCGTCCACCACCACATGCACGGCCACGCCACGGCCGGCGGCTTCCTTCAGCGCCACGGCCAGCGTGGTGGCCGCGGGGTCGTCGTGGAAGATGTAGGTGGCCAGCCAGACCTCGCGCTGCGCCGCGGCGATGGCCTGGCGCATGCGCGGGAAGAGCTCGTCGCCGCCCTGCAGCAGCTCCACCCGGTTGCCGCCGATGAAGCGCGGCGCCGGCACCACCGTCCAGCTGCGCAGGCGGCCGATATCCAGGCGGGGCATGCGCGCCGTCCTCAGCGCCCGGCGGCTGGCGTGGCCACCAGCTCCGCCACCAGGGGCAGGTGGTCGGACATGCGCGCCCAGCTGGCCCCGCGCGGCACCAGCGTGCCGCGGCACTGCAGGCCGCGCAGATAGAAGCGGTCGAGCGCAAACACCGGCACCAGCGAGGGGAAGGTCACGCTGTCGCCACCACGCCCGCCGGGCGCGCAGGCGCGGGTGAGGCCCAGCTCGGCCATGGGGCCGTCGAGCTTCTCGCCCCAGTCGTTGAAATCACCGGCCACCACCAGCATTTCATCGGGCGGCACCTCGGCTTCGATGAAGCGCGCCAGCCGCTGCACCTGACGCACGCGGCTCCTGTGCACCAGGCCGAAGTGCACCACCACCGCGTGCACCGTGGCGCCCTGCCAGACCACCGGTACGTGCAGCAGACCGCGCTGCTCGAAGCGGTGGTCGCTGACGTCGTGGTGGCCCACGTCGCCCATGGGCCAGCGCGAGAGCAGCGCGTTGCCGTGCTCGCCGTGCCGGGTGATGGCGTTGCTGCGGTAGGCCACCTCGTAACCCTCGGGCGCCAGGAATTCGGCCTGGCCTTCAGCAGGCCAACCGAAGTGGGTGCGGTCGAAGAACCGCGCCTCGCGCGTGTGGAAGGCGCGCACTTCCTGCAGGAAGACCAGGTCGGCATCGAAGGCTTCCACCGCCTGCCCCAGGTTGTGGATTTCCAGCCGCTTGCGCGGGCCCACGCCCCGCACGCCCTTGTGGATGTTGTAGGTGGCCACGCGCAGCGCTCCAGGTTCGCGCTGGCCCGTGGATGGCATCAAACTGGAGTGCAGCGGGTTCAGCTTCATGCCGCGTGTGCGAGCTTCAAGTGGGCCTTGCCGCCGAGCGTAGCGGCAACTGACGGATGGCCTCGGCATTGCTGGGTGAAAAGCACTGCGCTGCAGCTTCTTGCCAAGGCAACCAGACGTGGGCCAGATGTTCCCGCGGGGCCAGCACCACGGGCGTGTGCCGTGGCACGCAAAGGCCGAAGACATGCTCGGTGTTGTGCGTGACGCCCGGCGCATAGCGGTGGCGCCAGGTGGCAAAGATCTCGTAGACGTTGGCCTGCTGCCAGTCGGTGAGCACACCGCCCACGGTATCCACGTCGATGCCGGTTTCTTCCAGCACCTCGCGCCGCGCGGTGACGTCCAGCGCTTCATCCTCGGCGTCCAGGCTGCCGGTGACGCTTTGCCAGTAGCCGGGGCGGTCGGCGCGTTCGATGAGCAGCACGTCCAGCGCCGGGGTGTGGATGACCACCAGCACCGAGCGCGGAATCTTGGGGGGACGAGGCTCGTTCACGGGGGTACCAGGGATGAAAAAAGGGCGCGTTGCCGCGCCCTTTCATTCTGCAGCAGGGGGTGATGCCCCTGCCGATCAGGCCGCAGGCGTCGGATTGCGCAGGCGGATGTGCAACTCGCGCAGCTGCGCTTCGTCCACGTAGCTCGGCGCCCCGGTCAGCAGGCACTGCGCGCGCTGCGTCTTGGGGAAGGCGATCACATCGCGGATGCTCTCCGCACCCGTCATCAGCGTGGCGATGCGGTCCAGGCCGAAGGCCAGGCCGCCGTGCGGCGGCGCGCCGTACTGCAGCGCGTCGAGCAGGAAGCCGAACTTCACCTTCTGCTCTTCGGGCGTGATGTTCAGCGCCTCGAACACGCGGGCCTGCACGTCGGCGCGGTGGATGCGTACGCTGCCGCCGCCGATCTCCCAGCCGTTGAGCACCATGTCGTAGGCCTTGGCGATGCAGGCGCCGGGGTCGGTCTTCATCAGCTCGTCGTGGCCGTCCTTCGGTGCCGTGAAGGGGTGGTGCACGGCGTTCCAGCGCTTGCTGTCCTCGTCGAATTCGAACATCGGGAAATCCACCACCCACAGCGGCTTCCAGGTGTCTTCGAACAGACCGTGGCTGCGCCCGAATTCGCTGTGGCCGATCTTGATGCGCAGCGCGCCGATGGCGTCGTTGACGATCTTGGCCTTGTCGGCGCCGAAGAACAGCAGGTCGCCGTTGCGCGCGCCGGTGCGCGCGATGACCTCGGCAATGGCCGCGTCGTGCAGGTTCTTCACGATGGGGCTCTGCAACCCGTCGCGGCCCTTGCCGGCGTCGTTCACCTTGATCCAGGCCAGGCCCTTGGCGCCGTAGATCTTCACGAACTCGGTGTAGGCGTCGATCTCGCCGCGGCTCATCTCGCCGCCGCCGGGCACGCGCAGCGCCACCACGCGGCCACCAGGGGTGGTCGCAGGTCCCGAGAACACCTTGAAGTCCACCGTCTTCATCACCTCGGTGAGTTCGGTGAACTCCAGCTTCACGCGCAGGTCGGGCTTGTCGCTGCCGTACTTGAACATGGCCTCGGCATAGCTCATCTGCGCGTACACCGGCAGCTCCAGCCCCATGGTCTTGCGGAACACGGTGCGGATCATGGCCTCGGTGATGGCGCGGATCTCCTCTTCACCCAGGAAGCTGGTCTCGATGTCGATCTGCGTGAATTCCGGCTGTCGGTCGGCACGCAGGTCTTCGTCGCGGAAGCACTTGGTGATCTGGTAGTAGCGGTCGAAGCCGGCCACCATCAGCAGCTGCTTGAAGAGCTGCGGGCTCTGCGGCAGCGCGAAGAACATGCCGTCATGCACGCGGCTGGGCACGAGGTAGTCACGCGCGCCTTCGGGCGTGCTCTTCGTGAGCATGGGCGTCTCGATGTCGATGAAGCCCTGCTCGTCGAGGAACTTGCGCACCTCGATGGCCACGCGGTAGCGCAGGCGCAGGTTCTTCTGCATCTCGGGGCGGCGCAGGTCCAGCACGCGGTGCGTGAGGCGCACGGTCTCGCTGAGGTTGTCGTCGTCCAGCGGGAAGGGCGGCGTCACGCTCGGGTTCAGCACCGTCAGCTCGTGGCACAGCACTTCGATCTTGCCGCTGGTGAGCGCGGCGTTCTCGGTGCCGGCCGGGCGCGCACGCACCTTGCCCACCACCTGCAGGCAGAACTCGTTGCGCACGCCTTCGGCGGTCTTGAACATCTCGGCGCGGTCGGGGTCGCAGACGATCTGCACCAGGCCTTCGCGGTCGCGCAGGTCGATGAAGATGACGCCGCCATGGTCACGGCGGCGGTGGGCCCAGCCCATCAGCGTGACGGTTTGGTCCATCAGCGTTTCGCTGACCAGGCCACAGTAGGTGGTTCTCATGCTTAGGCTCCAGAAAGGGGCGATTTCAATGAATCGGGGGTGAAGGTCGGAAAGAAGACGGGGGCTTGGCGCTCATGCGGGCGGCGGCACCTGCAGGAGATGCGGCCCGTCAGGGCTGGCCGGCTGCCGTGCCGTGCCAGCCCGGTCAATTTCGGGCGCCAGGCGCGCCGGCCAGGGCCGGGGCCGGTTCGCCGCCCGGGCCCACCACGCCCATCGAGATGACGTACTTCAGCGCCTCGTCCACGCTCATCTTGAGTTCCAGCACGTCCGAGCGCGGCATCATCAGGAAGAAGCCCGATGTCGGGTTGGGCGTGGTGGGCACGTAGACGCTGACATAGTCGCCCGGCAGGCGATCGGCCACCTCGCCGCCGGGGCGGCCGGTGACGAAGGCGATGGTCCAGGAACCCGGGCGCGGGTACTGCACCAGCACGGCTTCGCGGAAGGCGTTGCCATTGCTGCTGAACAGCGTGTCGGCCACCTGCTTGACCGAGTTGTAGATGCTCTTGACGATGGGTATCTTGCCCATCAGCCGGTCGTACTGGCGCAACCACCACTGGCCCACGATGTTGGCGGCGAACACGCCCGTCAGCAGCAGGATGGCCAGCACGGCCACCACACCCAGCCCGGGCACGTGGCGCAGGCGCTCGATGCCGGCGCGGGCCGATTCCGGCAGCACGGCCTGGCTGGCCGACAGCAGCGTGGCGAACAGGCCGTCCAGCGAACCCAGCAGCCACGACAGCAGGTAGATCGTGACGGCCAGCGGCAGCCACACCAACAGGCCAGCGACGAGATACTTCTTCACGGGGCGGGCCTGGGTTCGGAGAAAGGGCGCAAGGGCAAGGCGGCTGCGGCGGGCGCTGCTTCAGCTGCCGGCCGCCGGACCACTGGGCGACGGGGCGGCTGCGGGCGCGGCAGCAGGGGCGGCGGCGGCCTTGTCACCACCCGCGGCGGGTGTTGCGGCGGGCGCTGCCGCGCCAGCCGCAGGTGCGCCTTCGGTCTTGCCCCCAGGCTCGGCCTTGGCCTCAGGCTTGGCGGTGTTGCCGCCGCGGAAATCGGTGACATACCAGCCCGAGCCCTTCAGCTGGAAACCGGCGGCGGTCACTTGCTTGGAGTAGGTCGAGGCACCACAAGCCGGGCACTCGGTGAGCACCGGGTCCGACATCTTCTGCAGCACGTCTTGCGCGTGGCCGCAGCTGCTGCAGCGGTAGGCGTAGATGGGCATGGCTAAACCGTTGATGCAAAAGGGGCGAATTGTAGTCGCCCGGCCCCGCCTGCGCCGGGGTGGCGCTGCGTGCAGCGCGGCAGCGGCTGGCGGCGGTTCAGCCTTGCCAGCGCGTCAGCAGCAGCGCCAGCAGCGCGCCGCCGATGAAACCCGTGCCGGCCCAGAGCAGCGTCTGCAGCAGCCGGTTGGTGCGGCGCTGCTCAGCCAGCAACGCGGCCAGCGTGGCCCCGCCAGAAGGATGCGCGGCGCGGCTGGCGGCCTGGTGCAAGAGGCGGGGCAGCTGCGGCAGCAGCTTGGCGTAGACCGGCGCTTCGCGCTCGAAGCGGCGCAGCAGGCCGCGCCAGCCCACCTGCTCGTTCATCCAGCGCTCGAGGAAAGGCTTGGCCGTGGTCCAGAGGTCGAGCTCGGGGTCGAGGTCGCGGCCCAGGCCTTCGATGTTCAGCAGCGTCTTCTGCAGCAGCACGAGCTGGGGCTGGATCTCGACGTTGAAGCGCCGCGAGGTCTGGAAAAGCCGCAGCAGCACCTGCCCGAGCGAGATCTCGCGCAGCGGCCGGTCGAACATGGGCTCGCAGACGGTGCGAATGGCGGCCTCCAGCGCGTCCACGCGCGTGCCGGCAGGCACCCAGCCGCTTTCGATGTGCAGCTCGGCCACGCGCTTGTAGTCGCGGCGGAAGAAGGCGATGAAGTTGTAGGCCAGGTATTCCTTGTCGGTGTCGGTGAGCGTGCCGACGATGCCGAAATCGAGCGCGATGTAGCGGCCGAAGGTCTGCGGGTCCAGGCTCACCTGGATGTTGCCGGGGTGCATGTCGGCGTGGAAAAAGCCGTCGCGGAAGACCTGCGTGAAGAAGATGGTGACGCCATCGCGCGCGAGCTTGCCGATGTCGACACCGGCCGCACGCAGGCGTTCGATCTGGCTGATGGGCACGCCCTTCATGCGTTCCATCACGATGACGCCGGCGGTGCACAGCTCCCACACCATGTAGGGCACCAGCACCAGGTTCAGCCCGGCCATGTTGCTGCGCAGCTGGCTGGCGTTGGCGGCCTCGCGCACGAGGTCCAGCTCGTCGTGCAGGTGGCCGTCGAATTCGGCCACCACCTCGCGCAGCTTCAGGCGCCGTGCGTCGTGCGACAGGCGCTCCACCCAGCGTGCCAGCAGGTGCAGCAGGGCCATGTCCTGGTCGATGACCCTCAGCATGCCCGGGCGCAGCACCTTCACGGCCACCTCGCGGCCGTCCTTCAGCACCGCGAAGTGCACCTGCGCGATGGAAGCGCTGGCCACGGGTTCGGCCTCGAAACTGGCAAACACCTCTTCGATGCGGCGCGAGAAGGCCTTTTCCACCAGCGCGCGCGAGGCCGCGGCCGGGAAAGGCGGCACGCGGTCCTGCAGGCGCGCCAGTTCGTCGGCCACGTCCAGCGGGATGAGGTCGCGCCGGGTCGACAGCACCTGGCCGAACTTCACGAAGATGGGGCCCAGGCGCTCCAGGCCCTGGCGCAGGCGTTCGCCGCGCGGCGCGTCGAGCTTGCGGCCGATGGTGACGATGCGCACCAGCGCCCGCACCCAACGCTGGCGGAAGGCCGACAGCGCCACTTCGTCCAGGCCGAAACGCAGGACGGTGACCACGATGGTCACCAGGCGGCCGAACTGTCTCATCAGCGCCCCGCTCGGCGCGCGGGCTGGGGTTTCACGGCGCGCGCGAGCGCAGGCGCTCGCCCAGCTCGCTGGCGCCCTTCAGCCCCGCACGCAAGGCCGAGGCCAGCGCCGAGCCGACGCGGTGCAGCGTCTGCGCAGGGCCCGGGCCGAAAAAGCGTTCGAGGTCGGCGGCCACGTCCCAGCGCAGGTTCTGCAGCAGCCAGTTCACGTCGCCGGCCAATTGAGCGTCGCCATCGATCTGCACCGCGGGCGGCGTGCCGGCCACCGCGCGGGCCACCAGCAGCGCGGGGTTGGAGGCGTCGATCTGCACGTGCAGATCGGGAGCCGGGGTGCCGTCCAGGCCGCACCACTCCAGCAGGCCCGCGGGCGTGACGCGCCAGGCCAGCGCCGGCGGCTGCGGCAGCAGCGAAGGCCAGCCGTTCAGCGCCAGCGACAGCGTGCGCCCGGCGTGCGGGCGCAGCCTTTGTGTGGCCACCGCTTCGGCGCCCAGCACGTGGTTGATGACGAGCGTCAGGCGCTCGGCGAGGGCGGGCGCAAACAGCGCTTGCAGACTGTGAAGCATTGCGCGATTGTAGGCAGGGCCCCTTGTTCGCAGGGCTGCGCCCCCCGGCGGGCGGCCTGGGGAATTGGGCGAGAATGCCCCGCTCTGACGGAGGGCGCGCCGTGCTGCGGCCGCCGGGCCCTACATTTCCACGGGCCCGACCCTGGCGCCCAGCCAGGCGCCACCGCCCCGCCGCCTCCTTGCACGCCCCTGATGTTCGAAGACCGAGGCTACAAAAGAACCTTCTACAGCGCACCCCAGTCGGTGACCTCGCTGGTGGCGGCGTTCCTCGAACCCACGATCACCGTGCTGGTGTTCCTGTTCGTGTCGCACTGGTTCGAGATCCCCATCGGGCGTTCCGACCTCACGCTGTGCCTGCTGATCTTCGCCCTCACCTTCCCGGGCCGCAACCGCTTCTGGGACCGGCCGCTGAACACCGCGGTCGACATCGCCACCTCGTGGATCAGCCTGCTCTTCATCCTGGCGCTGTGCGGCTATGCCACGCGCAGCCTGCAGCTCTTCGAGCCCGAAGTCATCCTGTGGTGGGGGCTCATCACGCCGGCGCTGCAGTGGCTGGCGTTTTTCATCGGCCGCCATGTGCTGCGCCGCGTGGCGGCCCGGCCCGAGAACCGGCGCACGGCCGTGGTGGTGGGGGCGGGCGCGCTAGGGGTGAAGGTGTCTCGCGCCTTCCAGGCCCGCGGTGACATCGGCCTGGCCTTCCTGGGCTACTTCGACGACCGCGCCGACGAGCGCGTGGACCCCGACGCGACGGGCCTGCGCCTGGGCAACCTGAAGCAGGTGGCGCCCTACATCCGCGAGCGCGGGGTGCACGAGGTCTACATCACGCTGCCACTGGGCAGCCAGCCGCGCATCGTGGCGCTGCTGGAAGAGGTGCAGGGCACCACGGCCAGCGTGTTCTTCGTGCCCGATGTCTTCGGCATCAGCATCATCCAGGGCCGGCTGCAGGACATGAACGGCGTGCCCGTGGTGGGGCTGTGCGAAACGCCCTTCACCGGCACCAACCGGCTGGTGAAGCGCCTTTCGGACGTGGTGCTGGCCTCGCTGATCATGGTGCTGATCGCGCCGCTGCTGATGCTGATCGCCATCGGCGTGCGGCTCAGCTCACCGGGGCCGGCCATCTTCAAGCAGCGCCGCAACGGGCTGGATGGCGAGGAGATCATCGTCTACAAGTTCCGCAGCATGCGCACGCAGGACGACGGCGCCGTGGTGCCGCAGGCCACCAAGGCCGACCCGCGCATCACCCCCTTCGGCGCCTTCCTGCGCCGCAGCTCGCTGGATGAACTGCCGCAATTCATCAACGTGTTGCAAGGCCGCATGAGCATCGTCGGCCCGCGGCCGCATGCGGTGGCGCACAACGAGCAGTACCGCCAGCTCATCAAGGCCTACATGGTGCGCCACAAGGTGAAGCCGGGCATCACGGGCTGGGCCCAGATACACGGCCACCGCGGCGAGACCGACACCATCGAGAAGATGCAGGCACGCGTGGAATACGATCTGGAATACCTGCGCAACTGGTCGCTGGGGCTCGACTTGCAGATCATCGCGCGCACCATCAAGTTGGTGTTTTTTGACCGCAACGCATATTGAATGATGCCCCCAAGCTCGCTATCGCTCGCTACCCCCCGAGGGGGCCGTTCGCCTGCGGCCCGGCAGAGCCGGTTCCGCGGCTTCTTGCTTGGTCGCGTGGGCGCGATATTGCTGGCTGGCGGCGTTCTGCCCTGGTGCGCACTGGCCCAGTCCAGCCCTTACTTCGTTGGGGTGTCGCAGACCTTCGGGTCTGACGACAACCTGCTGCGGCTGGGGGAGAACGATGTCGCGCCCGAGGGGTATGCGAAGGCGGACACGTTTTCCACCACCACGCTGCTGGCGGGCTTCAACCAGGGCATCGGGCGGCAGCGGGTGTTTGCGAACCTGTCGCTGCGCGACACGCGCTACAGCCGCAACGACATCTTCGACAACCAGGGCTACAGCCTGCGCAGCGGGCTGGAATGGGCCACGGTGGAACGCCTGTCGGGCGGCGTGAACCTCAGCGCCAGCCGCAACCTGCAGCGTTTCGGCTCTGCCGAGATCGGCTTCCTGCGCGAGAAGAACCTGGAAACCGTGCGTACGCTGAGCACGCGCGTGAGCCTGGGCTTGGTCACCGAGTACAGCCTCGAACTGAGCGGCGGGCGCACCGAGGTGAGCAACTCGCTGCAGCAGCCCGGCGTGCAGGCGCGCAACTTCACGCAGGACAACGCCAGCCTGGGCGTGCGCTGGAGCCCCAGCAGCTACACCTCGGTGGGCTTGTCGGTGGGCAGCACACGCGGGCGCTATCCGAAGTTCCGCGTCACGGCCGACGGCTTCCAGGCCGACCGCTTCAAGCGTGACGACGTCTCCGTCAGCGCCAACTACCGCCTCAGCGGCGCCAGCAGCTTCGACGCCCGCTTCAGCACCGGCAAGACCGTCTACGACCTGAACGAGCAGCGCAACTTCGACGGCGTCACCGGGCAGGTGGCCTGGATCTGGCAGCCGACCATCAAAACGGTATTCACCACCTCGCTCACGCGCGACACGGGGCAGGAGTCCTACGCCACCGCCATCTTCACGCTGCCTGCCATTGCCGACTACAGCCGCGACAACACCGCCGCGCGCATTGCGGCCGATTACAGCTTCTCGGCCAAGGTGGGCTTCACCGCCTCGGTGCTGTACTACCGCAACACCGTGGTGCGGACCATCGAGAACCCCTTCCTGCCGCTGGCGGCCGACGGGCGCGAGAAGGTCACGCAGCTCACCCTGGGCGCGCGCTGGACCCCGCTGCGCAGCACGCAGCTGGGCTGCGACCTCAACACGCAAGACCGCCGCGCCGAAGGGGCGCTGGTGGTGAACTTGCGCGGCACCCAGTTCAGCTGCTTCGGGCAGTTCACGCTGCAATGAAACCCGCCATCCTGCTGACCGGTGCCACCGGCTACATCGGCTCGCACACCTGGCTGGCCTTGCTGGCCGCAGGCTTCGAGGTGGTGGGCGTGGACGACTTCTCCAACAGCGCGCCCGAGGTGCTGAACCGGCTGCAGGCCCTCTCGGGCCGCACCCCGGTGTTCGAGCGCCTCGACGTGTGTGATGCCGCCGCACTGGCCTCGCTGTTCCAGCGCCACCGTTTCCAGGCCACGGTGCACTTCGCCGCCTTCAAGGCCGTGGGTGAATCAGCGCAGAAGCCGCTGGACTACTACGCCAACAACCTGGGCGGCCTGCTCAACGTGTGCCGCGTGATGCAGCAGCAGGGCGTGCACCGCTTCGTGTTCAGCAGCAGCGCCACGGTCTACGGCGACCCGGCCTCGCTGCCGATCACCGAGAACTTCCCGCTCAGCGCCACCAACCCCTACGGCCAGACCAAGCTGATCGGCGAAACCATCCTGCGCGACCTGGGCGCCGCCAACCCGGCCTGGCAAACCGGCTGCCTGCGCTACTTCAACCCCGTGGGCGCGCACGAAAGCGGCCATATCGGCGAAGACCCGCGCGGCACGCCCAACAACCTGATGCCCTACGTGGCGCAGGTGGCCGTGGGCCGGCGCCCATTCCTGCAGGTCTTCGGCAACGACTACCCCACGCCCGACGGCACCGGCGTGCGCGACTACATCCACGTCTGCGACCTCGCCGAGGGCCATGTGGCCGCGCTGCGCCGCCTGCTGGAGGCCCCGGGCTCCTTCACCGTGAACCTCGGCACGGGCCAGGGCTACAGCGTGCTGGATGTCGTGCAGGCCTATGCCGCTGCCAGCGGCCGCGAAGTACCCTACCAGGTGGTGCCGCGCCGCCCCGGCGACGTGGCCGCCTGCTACGCCGACCCCACGCTCGCGCGTGAGCTGCTGGGCTGGCAAGCCCGGCTCGACCTGACCCGCATGTGCGCCGACAGCTGGCGCTGGCAATCGATGAACCCGCAAGGATTTGCTGCATGAAGAAGATCGCCGTTCAACCGGTGGTGATGGCTGGTGGTTCGGGCACGCGGCTGTGGCCGCTGTCACGCGCCGGCTTCCCGAAACAGTTCCTGGTGCTGTCAGGCAACACCAGCCTCTTCCAGCAGGCCGTCTCGCGGCTGGAAGGCCTGGCCGATGCGCAGCTGGACGTGGCCGCCCCCGTGGTGGTGGGCAACGAAGAACACCGCTTCCTGGTGCTGGACCAGCTGCGTGAACTGAAGGCCGAGCCCACCGCGGTGGTGCTGGAACCCGCCGGCCGCAACACCGCGCCCGCCGTGACGCTGGCCGCCTTGCAGGCCCTGGAAGGTGGCCTAGACCCTGTGCTGGTGGTGGCCTCGGCCGACCAGACCGTGACCGACGGCGCGGCCTACACCGCCGCCTTGCGCAGCGCCGTGGCCATGGCGGCCGAAGGCGCCATCACGGTGCTGGGCATCACGCCCGACCGGCCTGAAACCGGCTATGGCTACATCCGCGCTGAATCACAAGCGGGTGGCGCGAAGGTGGCCCAGTTCGTCGAGAAGCCCGACCTGGCCACCGCCGAGAAGTACGTCGCCAGCGGCGCCTACTTCTGGAACGCCGGCATGTTCGTGCTGAAGGCCTCGGTGTGGATGGCGGCGCTGGACAAGTTCCGCCCCGACATCGCCAGCGCCTGCCGCGCCGCCTGGGCCGTGCGCAGCAGCGACGCCAAGTTCGTGCGCCCGGGCAAGGCCGAGTTCCTGGCCGTGCCGAGCGAGTCGGTCGACTACGCGGTGATGGAGAAGTGCCCCGGCGTGCTGGACATCCGCATGCAGGCGCTGGACGCGGGCTGGAACGACCTGGGCGCCTGGGAAGCCGTGTGGCAGGTGGCCCCCAAGGACGCGCAAGGCAACGCCAGCGTGGGCGATGCCATCGTCAAGGACTCCAGCAACACCCTGGTGCACGCGACCAGCCGGCTCGTCAGCCTGGTAGGGCTGCAGGACGTGATCGTGGTGGAGACGCCCGATGCCGTGCTGGTGGCCGACCGCGCGCGCAGCCAGGAGGTCAAGCAGATCGTCAACCAGCTCGGCGCTGAGCAGCGCGGCGAGCAGGTGCTGCACCGTAAGGTGCACCGTCCCTGGGGCTGGTACGACAGCATCGACCACGGCCCCCGCCACCAAGTGAAGCGCATCATGGTCAAGCCAGGCGCTTCGCTCAGCCTGCAGATGCACCACCACCGCGCCGAACACTGGATCGTTGTCAGCGGCACCGCCGAGGTGACCAACGGCGACAAGGTCATCATGCTCACCGAGAACCAGAGCACCTACATCCCGCTCGGCCAGACCCACCGCCTGGCCAACCCGGGCAAGGTGCCGCTGGAGATCATCGAGGTGCAGAGCGGCAGCTATCTCGGCGAAGACGACATCGTGCGCTTCGAAGACACGTATGGAAGGGTGGCGAAGTGAGCATCCTCGTCACTGGCGGCGCCGGTTTCATCGGCAGCAACTTCGTGCTCGACTGGCTGGCCCAGAGTGACGAGCGCGTCGTCAACCTGGACGCCCTCACCTACGCCGGCAACCTGCAGAACCTGGCTTCGCTGCAAGGCGATGCGCGGCACGTGTTCATGCGTGGGGACATCACCGACCGCGCGCTGGTCGACCGCCTGCTGGCCGAACACCGCCCGCGGGCCATCGTGCACTTCGCGGCCGAGAGCCACGTCGACCGCAGCATCCACGGCCCGGGTGCCTTCATGAAGACCAACGTCGACGGCACCTTCACCCTGCTGGAGGCCGCGCGCGCGCACTGGAACACGCTGCAGGGCGACGAGAAGGCGGCCTGGCGCTTCCACCACGTCAGCACCGACGAGGTCTACGGCAGCCTGGCGCCCGGCGCGCCGGCCTTCACCGAAACCCACCCCTACGAGCCCAACAGCCCCTACAGCGCCAGCAAGGCCGCCAGCGACCACCTGGTGCGCGCCTGGCACCACACCTACGGCCTGCCGGTGCTCACCACCAACTGCAGCAACAACTACGGGCCTTTCCATTTCCCGGAGAAGCTGATCCCGCTGATGATCGTCAACGCCCTGGCCGGCAAGCCGCTGCCGGTGTACGGCGACGGCCAGCAGATCCGCGACTGGCTCTATGTGGGCGACCACTGCAGCGCCATCCGCGCGGTGCTGGCGGGCGGCCGTGTCGGCGAGGTCTACAACATCGGCGGCTGGAACGAGCAGGCCAACATCGACATCGTGAACATCGTCTGCGGCCTGCTCGACGAACTGCGCCCCGACCCCGCCGGCCCCTACGCGCGCCTCATCACCTACGTGAAAGACCGCCCCGGCCACGACCGCCGTTATGCCATCGACGCGCGCAAGATCGAGCGCGAACTGGGCTGGCGCCCCGCCGAGACCTTCGGCACCGGCATCCGCAAGACCGTGCGCTGGTACCTCGAGCACGCCGACTGGGTGGCCAATGTGCAGAGCGGCGGCTACCGCGATTGGCTGTCAAAGAACTACGCGGCGCGTTGAGCCTTGGGCACCGCATGAAGATTCTGCTGCTGGGCAAGAACGGCCAGGTCGGTTGGGAGCTGCAGCGCTCGCTGGCCCCGCTGGGCGAGGTGGTGGCCTGCGATTTCGACAGCCCCGGTTCACTGAAGGCCGACTTCTCCCAGCCCGAAAGCCTGCGCGCGCTGGTGCGCAGCGTGCAGCCGCAGATCATCGTGAACGCGGCGGCGCACACGGCGGTGGACAAGGCCGAGAGCGAGCCCGACTTCGCGCGCGCGCTCAACGCCACCGCGCCCGGCGTGGTGGCCGAAGAAGCCGCGGCCCTGGGCGCCACGCTGGTGCACTACAGCACCGACTATGTCTTCGACGGCAGCGGCAAAGAGCCGCGTGACGAAGACGCGCCCACCGCGCCGCTCAGCGTCTACGGCCGCACCAAGCTGGAAGGCGAAGAGCGGGTGCGCGGCAGCGGCTGCACCCACCTCATCCTGCGCACGAGCTGGGTCTATGCGGCGCGCGGTGGCAACTTCGCGCGCACCATGCTGCGCTTGGCGGCCGAGCGCGAGAGCCTGAACGTCATCGACGACCAGATCGGGGCGCCCACTGGGGCCGACCTGCTGGCCGACATCACCGCCCTGGCCCTGCAGCGGCTGCAGCTGCAGCCGCAGTTGGGCGGCACCTACCACTGCGTGGCGGGCGGCGAAACCAGCTGGCACGGGTACGCCCGGCACGTCATCGCCTGGGCCCACGCGCATGGGCAGGCGCTGAAGACCAGGCCCGAGGCCGTGCACGCCATCCCCACCAGCGCCTACCCCACGCCGGCGCAGCGGCCGCTGAATTCGCGCCTGTCCACGGCCAAGCTGCAGGCCGCCTTCGGGCTGCGGCTGCCGCATTGGCAGGCGGGCGTGGAACGCATGCTGACCGAGATCACCGGCCGCTGAGCCGGGCCCTGCCGCTGGCGCTGCAGCACGCACCGCCCGGCACTTCCGAGGAGACTTCATGCAACGCAAAGGCATCATCCTGGCCGGCGGCTCCGGCACCCGGCTGCACCCGGCCACGCTGGCCATCAGCAAGCAGCTGCTGCCGGTGTACGACAAGCCCATGGTGTACTACCCGCTCAGCACGCTGATGCTGGCCGGCATGCGCGAGGTGCTGGTCATCAGCACGCCGCAAGACACCCCGCGCTTCCAGGCCCTGCTGGGCGATGGCAGCAAGTGGGGCATGCAGCTGAGCTACTGCGTGCAGCCCAGCCCCGACGGCCTGGCGCAGGCCTTCATCCTGGGCAAGCAGTTCGTGGGCGGCGCGCCCAGCGCGCTGGTGCTGGGCGACAACATCTACTACGGCCACGACTTCGCCGCGCTGCTGGCCCGTGCCCAGGCGCGCACGAGTGGCGCCACCGTCTTCGCCTACCACGTGCACGACCCCGAGCGTTACGGCGTGGTGGAGTTCGATGCGAACAAGCGCGCGCTCAGCATCGAAGAAAAGCCCAAGGCGCCCAAGAGCAACTACGCCGTCACGGGCCTGTACTTCTATGACGAGCAGGTGTGCGACATCGCCGCATCCATCAAGCCCAGCGCGCGCGGCGAGCTGGAAATCACCACCGTCAATGAACGCTATCTGCAGCAGAACCAGCTCGACGTAGAGATCATGGGCCGCGGCTACGCCTGGCTGGACACGGGCACGCACGACAGCCTGATGGAAGCCGGCCAGTTCATCGCCACGCTGGAAAAGCGCCAGGGCCTGAAGGTGGCCTGCCCGGAAGAGATTGCCTACCGCGCAGGCTGGATCAACGCCGCGCAGATGGAAGCGCTGGCCGCGCCCATGCTGAAGAACAGCTACGGCCAGTACCTCATGCAGGTGCTGCGCGAGAAGGCCTTCTGAGCATGAAGCTGCTGCCCACCGATTTGCCCGGCGTGGTGATCGTCGAGCCCGCCGTCTTCGGCGACGAACGCGGCTGGTTCTACGAGAGCTTCAACGAACCGCGTTTCCACGCCGCGCTGGCCGGCCTGGGCCTGCCGGCACCGCGCGCCTTCGTGCAAGACAACCATTCATGCAGCCGCGCCGGCGTGCTGCGCGGGCTGCACTACCAGCTGCCGCCGCATGCCCAGGGCAAGCTGGTGCGCGTGGTGAAGGGCGCGGCCTTCGACGTGGCGGTGGACATCCGCGCCGGCTCCCCCAGCTTCGGCCGCTGGACGGGCGTGCGGCTGGACGCCGAGAACCGGCGCCAGCTCTGGGTGCCCGAGGGTTTTGCGCACGGCTTCCTGGCGCTGGAAGACGACACGCACTTCCTCTACAAGACCACCGATGTCTACGCGAAGGACTGCGAGCGCAGCATCCGCTGGGACGACCCGGCCATCGGCATCCAATGGCCGCTGCCAGCGGGCTGCACGGTGCCCTCGCTGGCGCCCAAGGACGCCGCCGCGGTGCTGCTGGCGCAGGCCGACCTGCCGCCGCTGCGCTGAGTTTGCCGCCCCGAGGCTTCGGCCCCAGAAACGAAAAAACCGCAGCCAAGGCTGCGGTTTTCAGTGGGCCGAGGCCCGCTCGATCAGATCGACTTGATGCCAGCGGCCTGGGGGCCCTTCTGGCCTTGCTTCACTTCGAATTCCACTTTCTGGCCTTCGGCCAAGCTGCGGAAGCCGCCAGTGCTCTGGATTTCGCTGAAGTGGGCGAAGAGGTCCTTGCCACCACCGTCGGGGGTGATGAAGCCGAAGCCCTTGCCGTCGTCGAACCACTTCACGATGCCGGTTTGCGTAGTCATGCTGAATTTCCTTTCACGGTTGCTGCGCACGCACATGCGGGCGCAGTGCAGATGCGGGCCAAGAAGAATCACCGATCAAGAAATCCGCCGAAACCTGCACTGCCTGCAAAGGCTGTTCAGGACGCACCGAACACTGTCTCAAAAAACTGTCTTGCTCAAATCTACCCTTGCACTGTAACAGCACCTGGACGTTTGCACCGAGCTATCTTCCTGGACCTGCCGGCAGGGCCGGAAGTGCCACCGCACGGTGATATCTTCCCGCCACCCTCGAAACCGCACCCGCGCTCCTCTTCAGACCGCCTCTCGCCGCCCCATGACCAAGACCGCACTCATCACCGGCGTGACCGGCCAGGACGGCGCCTACCTCGCCGAACTGCTGCTTTCCAAGGGCTACACGGTGCACGGCATCAAGCGCCGCTCTTCGCTCTTCAACACCGACCGCGTCGACCACCTCTACCAGGACCCGCACGTCGACAACGCCCGCTTCAAGCTGCACTACGGTGACCTGACCGACAGCACCAACCTCATCCGCATCGTGCAGGAGGTGCAGCCCGACGAGATCTACAACCTGGGTGCGATGAGCCACGTGGCCGTGAGCTTCGAGCAGCCCGAGTACACGGCCGATGCCGACGGCATCGGCACTCTCAGGCTGCTGGAGGCCATCCGCATCCTGGGCCTGGAGAAGAAGACGCGCTTCTACCAGGCCAGCACCTCCGAGCTCTACGGCCTCGTGCAGGAGATCCCGCAGAAGGAGACCACCCCCTTCTACCCGCGCAGCCCCTACGCGGTGGCCAAGATGTACGCCTACTGGATCACGGTGAACTACCGCGAGGCCTACGGCATGTACGCCTGCAACGGCATCTTGTTCAACCACGAGAGCCCGCTGCGCGGCGAGACCTTCGTCACGCGCAAGATCACGCGCGCCATCGCGCGCATCGCCCTGGGCCTGCAGGACTGCCTGTACCTGGGCAACTTGAGCGCGCTGCGCGACTGGGGCCATGCGCGCGACTATGTCGAGATGCAGTGGCTGATGCTGCAGCAGCAGGTGGCGGAGGACTTCGTCATCGCCACCGGCGTGCAGTACAGCGTGCGCCAGTTCGTCGAGTTCGCTGCGGCCGAGCTGGGCATCACGCTGGCCTTCAGCGGCGAGGGCGACCGCGAGATCGCCACCGTGGTGAAGGTGCAAGGCAACCGCGCCAAGTGCAAGCCCGGCGAGGTGATCGTGCGCGTGGACCCGCGCTACTACCGCCCCACCGAGGTGGAAACGCTGCTGGGCGACCCGAGCAAGGCCAAGGAAAAGCTCGGCTGGGTGCCCAAGACCACACTGCCCGAGTTGGTGAAGGAGATGGTGGAGGCCGACTACACCAGCGCCAAGCGCGACAGCCTCGTGAAGCTGGCCGGCTTCCAGGCCTACGACCACCACGAGTGAGCGGCGCGATGCAGCAAGACGCCCGCATCTATGTGGCCGGCCACCGCGGCCTGGTCGGCAGCGCCATCGTGCGGCAGCTGCAGGCCGCAGGCCACACCGGCCTGATCCTGCGCACGCATGCCGAGCTCGACCTCACCGATGAGCGTGCTACGCGAACCTTCTTCGAAGAAGAAAAGCCCGAGTTCGTGTTCCTGGCTGCGGCCAAGGTGGGTGGCATCGTGGCCAACAACAGCTACCCGGCGCAGTTCATCCGCGAGAACCTGGCCATCCAGACCAACGTGATCCACAGCGCCTACCTGAGCGGCGTGCAGCGGCTGCTGTTCCTGGGCAGCAGCTGCATCTACCCCAAGCTGGCGCCGCAGCCCATGCGCGAGCGCGACCTGCTCACGGGCCCGCTGGAGCCCACCAACCGGCCCTATGCGCTGGCCAAGATCGCCGGCGTGGAGATGTGCTGGAGCTACAACCGGCAGTACGGCACGAGTTACCTGGCCGCCATGCCCACCAACCTCTACGGCCTGGGCGACAACTACCACCCGACCAACAGCCACGTCATCCCGGCGCTGCTGCGCAAGTTCCACGAGGCCAAGCAGGCCGGCGCACCGCAGGTCACGGTGTGGGGCACGGGCACGCCGCGGCGCGAGTTCCTCTTCAGCGACGACATGGCCGAAGCCTGCGTCTACCTGATGCAGCTGCCCGAAGAACGCTTCGTGCCGCTGCTGGGCAGCGACGAAAGTGCAACCGGCCGCTTCGAGCCGCCACTCGTGAACATCGGGGTGGGTGAAGACGTGACGATCGCCGAGCTGGCTGCGCTGGTGGCCCGCGTGGTGGGCTACACCGGCGGCATCGTCTACGACACCAGCAAGCCCGACGGCACGCCGCGCAAGCTGATGGACGTGGGCCTGATGAAGGCCGCCGGCTGGCAGGCGCGCACGCCGCTGGAAGACGGGCTGCGCGTGGCCTACGCGGAATTCGCGAGCCAGCAGGTGGCCTGAGGCGCCTTCCCGCCGGCCCCGGCCACACCGCCTGTTTCACTTGTTAGCCCTCTAGGGGCTACAGCGCGCGCCTGCACGGCCGAAACTCCTGGCTGGGGCGACGGGCGCCCACTTTCCACGACGCGGCTGCCATGAAATCGGTCCTAGACCCTGTTCGCTTGCTGTCCGTGGTGGCGGTGCTGGCGGTGTCGGCCTGCGGCGGCGGTGGTGCAGACAACAGCGCCGATGAACGTGCGCAGGTGAACGGCCCCCCGGCCGCGCCGCCGAGCCCGGCGCCACCGCCACCCGCCCCGCCCCCGCC
>LJHT01000061.1 GCA_001295905.1 beta proteobacterium AAP51
GCTGGCGCCGCGCCCGCCGCCAACGCCGCCATGGGCGCGGTGCCGGTGCCGCGGCCCGTGGTGGCGCTGAGGCCCGAGCGCGGGCGCAGCCGGCTGCGGCTGGCCGCGCGCACTTTCTCGATCAGCGGGCCGGCGATGTCGTCCACCGTCAGCGAGATGGTGCCGCCGGGCTTGGCGATGAAGTCCACCGCGCCCAGCGCCAGCGCCTCGAAGGTGGCCTGCGCGCCGCGCTCGGTCAGCGAAGACACCATCACCACCGGCGTGGGCCGCGCCTGCATCATCAGGCTCAGCGCGGTGAGGCCGTCCATCTCGGGCATGTTGATGTCCAGCGTCACCACGTCGGGTTGCCACTCGGTCAGCTGGCTCACGCCTTCGGCGCCGTTGCGCGCCACGGCCACCTCGAAGCCGGCGTCGCCGAGCACGCCGGTGAGCAGGCGCCGCATCAGCGCCGAATCGTCAACGACGAGCACCTTGGTCACGGTCTTCGCTTCCCCGGTGTGCCGTGCTCAGGCGGCACGCGCCAGCGTCGGCGCGCTCTGGGCCGCTTCGGCGCCTTCGCTGCCACCGTCCAGCGCCTGCATGGCATGCACCTCGCGGGCGGCCAGCACCTGGGCCGGGTCGATCAGCATCACCAGGCGCTTGCCCTGGTCGAGCTTGGCCACCTGCGAGATGAGCCGGCCCTGCTCGTCGCTGAGTTCGGGCGCCGGCGCGATCTGCGAGCGCGAGATGCGCAGCACCTCTGCCACCGAATCGACGATGAAGCCGGTGCGCAGCCCGCCCAGCGTGTAGACCATGATGCGCTGGCCTTCGTGGCGTTCGATGGCCGGCATGCCCAGGCGCTTGCGCTGGTCGATGACCGGCAGCACGGTGCCGCGCAGGTTGATCACGCCTTCCACGAAATGCGGCGTGCGCGGCACGCGCGTCAGCACCTCGGGCACGCGCACGATCTCCTGCACGCTCATGATGGGCACGCCGAATTCCTCGTTGCCCAGGCGGAAGATCACCACCTGCGTGTCGTCGTCGGTGCCCACGGCGCCTGGGCTGCCGCTGCTCGGGTTGCTGGCCATGGCGGGGCCCTCCTCGGTCTCGGTCTCGGTCTTGGCCACGCCGCTGCCGCCCTGGGCTTGCGCAGCGCCTGCAGCCCCTGCAGCGCCCACGGCGTCGCGGATGCCCTGCAGCCCCAGCAGTTGCTGGGTGGCGATGATGGACACCAGCCGCCGGCCTTCGTCCAGGCGGCAGATGGCTTCGAACTCCTGCATCTCGCCGCCGCGCGAGAGCGCGCCGGGCACAGGCTCGGTCTGCTGGCGCGGCACGCTCAGCACTTCCTTGACGGCATCGGTGACCAGGCCCACCTGCGCGCCGCCGGGCAGCACCACCACGACGATGCGGTGGTGCTCGTCCAGCGTCACACCGGGCAGGCCGAAAAGGCCGCGCAGGCTCACCAGCGGCAGCAGGCGCTGGCGCAGCGAGATCAGGCCCAGCATGTGCGCCGGCGTGTTGGGCACGGCGGTGATGCGCGCGGGCACCTGCACGATTTCCTGCACGTCGGCGATGTCCAGCGCGTACTCCTGCGCCGCGACGGTGAAGCTCACCAGGCGCAGTTCGTCGCTGGTGGCCGCGGCCTCGGCTTCGGCGGGGCCGCTGCCCGCATCGTTGGCACTGCTGCCGTTGCGCTGGGCGGCCTGCGCCATGCCGGCGAACTGGTCGGCCACGAGGCGCTGGAAGTCCAGCACCATCATCAGCCGGCGCGAGCCGTCGGCGCTGGCACGCTGGATCACGCCCGAGAGGTACTCGGCCTGCACGATGCCCTGGATCTGCCCGGCCGGCTGCAGCTCGTCGGGCTCGATGTTCACCACGCTGGCGACGCGGTCGACCACGAAGCCCAGGGGCTGGCCGAGGTTGATGACGAGGGCGCGCGTGGCCTCGTCGTTGGCGCGCTCTTCGGTGCCGAAGATGCGCCGCAGGTTCACGATGGGCAGCACGCGGCCGCGCAGGTTGGCCAGGCCGTCCAGCGCTGCAGGCGCCAGCGGCAGCCGGGCGACCTCGGGCACGCGGATGATTTCCTGCACCGGCGCCATCTGCACGGCGAACATCTCGCCGGCCACGTCGAAGGTGACGAACTGGCGTTCGCTGGCGCGGTCGGTGCTGCCGGTTTCGGCAGCGGTGTTGACGCCCTCGCTGCCGGCAACGGCATCGGGGCGTCGGGTGTCGGCCTGCGCGGCCGCCACCGGGGCGAAGGTGGCCTCCATGGCGGGCCCCCTCAGTTGCTTTGCAGCTCGTCGGCGAGCGAGGCGATCTCTTCGATGGCCGCGCTGAGCTCTTCGGCGCCTTGCGACTGCTGCTTGGCCGCCGCCGCCGCCTGCTCGGCGGCCTTTTCGGCCTGCGTCGCGGCAGCGCTCACCTGGTCCACCGCCACCTTCACCTGGCCCAGGGCGGTGACGATCTCCTGCGAGGCCGCCACCGACTCGATGTTGCCCTTCTCGATGTCGACGAGGTCGGTCTCGATGATCTGCAGGTTGCTGGTGATGGCCTTGGCCTTCTCCACTTCCACCAGCGCGCTGCTGACGATCTCGCCGAGATCGCGGCCTACCAGGCCGATCTGGTCCTGGATGCTCTTGACCAGGTCCTTGATGCGGTCGGCGTTTTCGGCCGAGTCGTGCGCCAGGTTGCGGATGTCGGTGGCCACGACCACGAAGCCCTTGCCGTATTCACCGGCCCGTGCGGCCTCGATGCTGCCATTGACGGCCAGCATGTTGGTCTGGATGCTCACCTGCGTGATGGCGTCGACGATCTTGTCGATGCGCCGGCTCACGAGTTCCAGCTCCTTGATCTGCTGCGCGCTGGTGCGCGTGGAGTTCACGCCGCTGGAGATGGCGGTGATGAGGCTGTCGATGTGCGCCTTGTTCTCGCCCATCAGCGCCTTGATGGCGCCGGCCTTCTCGCGCGCGGCGGTCGAGCGCACCTCGGCGAGCTGCGCGCCTTTTTCGATCTGCGTGATGGCCGCCGCGCTCTCGGCGGTGGCCGAGGCCTGGGTCTGCGCGCCTTTACGGATCTGCTCCAGCGCCACCATGATCTGGCTGGCCGAGCGGTTGATCTCCTGCACCGCGCCCGACAGCTCTTCGGCCGCCGAGGCCACTTCCTCGGCGCTCTTGGCGATGTCGGTGCTGTTCTTCAGCTCGTCGGCGATCTCGCTCAGGTTGGCGGCGGTCTGCTCGCATTCCTGCAGCGCGGCCGATTGTTCTTCCACCGTCTTGGCGGCTTCTTCGCTGGCCGAGCTCTGCTCGGTGGCGGCGGCGGCGATCTGCTCGCCGCCCTTCAGCGCCTGCTGGGCCGCCACGGCGCTTTGCTGCGCGGCCGAGGCAATCTCGGTGGCGCCGGCCACGATGTCGGCCGCATCGGTGCGGATGCGGTCCATCTGCTGCTGGATGACGACGCTCTTCTCCACCTCGCCCTGGATGCTGTCGGCGGCCTCGTTGATGCCGGTGGCGATGGTCTTCACTTCGCCCTGGATCTGGCCGACCAGGTCCTGGATCTGCTTGGCGCTCTTCTCGCTGGTCTCGGCCAGCGTGCGCACCTCGTCGGCCACCACCGCGAAGCCCTTGCCATGGGCGCCGGCGCGCGCGGCCTCGATGGCGGCGTTCAGCGCCAGCAGGTTGGTCTGGTCGGCGATGCGGGCCACGGCCTTGACGATGTCGCCGATGTTGGCGGCCTGGCGCTCCAGCTCGGCCACCATCTTCACGCTCTCGGCCTGGCGGCGGGCGGCCACGCCCACGTTGGTCAGCGTGGACTGCACCTCGGTGTTGATGCGGGCGGCCAGCGTCTGGCCGGCCTCGGCCTTGTTGCGTGCCACCTGGGCGGCGTTCAGCTGGCGCGTGATGGCGCCGCTGACCTGCGTGATGGCCGCCAGCGACTCTTGCGCCGCACCGGCGGCTTCTTCGGCGCCGCTGGCGATCTGGTCGGCGGCGCGCTTGAGTTCTTCGGCCGCCGAAGCGGCTTCGTTGATGCCGGCCGCCAGCTGGCTGGAGGCGCTGGACACGCGTTCGGCGGCCTGCTGCTGCTTGGCCATCGTGCGTGCACGCTTGCGGTTGGCTTCGGCGTCGCGCGCCATGGTCTTTGTGAGGCCCTTGGCCACCACGGCAGGGGCCGGGGCAGAGGCGTCGCGGTTCTTCATCATCAGGGACATGAGGCTTCTCCAGGCCGAGCGGGTAGGGCGCAGGGGCAGCTCGGCGCGACTGTCCCCGGTGGTGGTTGTTCGGCCATCGGACAACAGGCCTGGATATCGCTGGCGTTGATCAGCTGTGATCAGCGGTGGCGATATCGAATTGAAAACCCGCAGCTCAGCCGGGAATGCAGTGAACAGCGGGCAGAAGGCCGGCTTAATCAGGCGGGGCGGCCCCGGGGCCAGGGCTCAGGCGTTGCGCTCGGCCGGTGGCCGGATGTCTTGAGGCGTGGCCGCGTCAGCGGCGTCCAGCGCCCGCGCCAGAGCCAGCACCGAGGCCGGCGCGCAACCCTCGGCCTTGTTGTTGATGGTGACGTAGGCGGCATGCCCGGCCTGCAGCGTGGCCCGCAGCAGCTTCACCAGCGTGGCGCGGGTGGCGTCGTCCGGCGCCTGCAGGCGGTTGAAGGGGGCCCAGGCGTCGCGCGCCTGGGCGTAGCGCTGGCCGCGCTGCAGGTTCCAGCGGCACACCAGGTCGCCGGGCCAGCAGGCGCGCAGCAGCGGCAACTGGGCCTGGGCCTCGGGCATGCGGTCGTGCAGCCCCAGCACGGGCCGTACGCCGTGCTGTTTCAGCAGGGCCGCGAGGGCGGGCGTCAGCAGGCCGGGGTCGCGCAGTTCCAGGGCCTGCCGGGCGCCGGGTGGCAGCGCCGCCTGCACGGCCGGCCACAGGGTGGCCAGGCGCTGCAGCAACGCGGCTTCGTCGTGCAGCCAGCGCGGCGGCAAGGGCGAGAGCTGCCACACCAGCACGCCCAGCCGCGCGCCCAGGCCCTGGGCCGCCGGCTGCGCGCACAGCGCCACGGCGGCCTGGGGGTCGAGAAAGCGCGGGTTCTCGCGCAGCGCCGCGCCGGTGCCGGGCTGGCGCTCGGTAGCATCGCTCAGCAGGGCCGGGGCCTTGACGACGAAGAGGAAGGTCTCGGGCACCTGCGCGGCCAGCGCACGGTAGGTGGTGGCTTCCAGCGGGCGGTAGAAGGCGCGGTCCAGGCTGACGGTATTGAACAGCGGGTGCCGGGCATAGGCCGCCAGCCCCGTGCGCGAAAGCTGCGCCGCCGGGTAGGGCCGCGCATACACCCAAGCCGCCCAGCCCGGGAAATGCCAGGACGAGGTGCCCAGGTGCAGGCGGCCGCCGTAACGCTGCTGCAGCCGCGCGGCCAGGGCCCGCAGTTCAGGGCTGGCTTCGGCCGGCTGCAGGCCGCTGGCGCCCGCGTGGGCCTGTTCTGCATCGGGCCCGGCATCGGGCTCGGTGTCGAAGAGGGCGGTCTGGGCCATGGCACGCTCATTTTCAGGCGCCGCGCGGCGCGGCGGGCGCCGTCACAATGCGGCCCCAAGTCGCCCCTGTGAGTGCGGCGTCGAGGAGACCGCTCTTGTCGCTCAGTGACATCGAAATCGCACGCCAGGCCCGCCTGCGCCGCATCACCACCATCGCCCAGGAACGGCTGGGCATCCCCGAAGAACACCTGGTGCCCTACGGCCACCACAAGGCCAAGGTCTCGCTGCCCTACATCCACAGCCTGGAAGGGCGCCCGGAAGGCAAGCTGGTGCTGGTGACGGCCATCAGCCCCACGCCGGCCGGCGAGGGCAAGACCACCACCACCGTGGGCCTGGGCGATGCGCTGAACCACATCGGCAAGAAGGCGCTCATCGCGCTGCGCGAACCCAGCCTCGGGCCGGTGTTCGGCCTGAAGGGCGGGGCCACCGGCGGCGGCCGCGCCCAGGTGGTGCCGATGGAAGACATCAACCTGCACTTCACCGGCGACTTCCAGGCCATCGCGCTGGCGCACAACCTGCTGTCGGCCTGCCTGGACAACCACATCCACCACGGCAATGCGCTCGACATCGACCTGCGCCGCATCGTCTGGAAGCGCGTGGTCGACATGAACGACCGCGCGCTGCGCGACATCACCGTGGGCCTGGGCGGCCCGGGCAATGGCTTCCCGCGCCAGGACGGCTTCGACATCGTGGTGGCCAGCGAGGTGATGGCCATCCTGTGCCTGAGCACCAGCCTGGCCGACCTGAAGGCGCGGCTGGGCCGCATCGTCGTGGCCGAGACGCGCAGCCGCAAGCCCGTGACGGCGGCTGACCTGAAGGTGCACGGCGCGATGGCCGTGCTGCTGAAGGACGCGCTGGCGCCCAACCTCGTGCAGACCATCGAGAACAACCCCGCGCTGCTGCACGGCGGGCCCTTTGCCAACATCGCCCACGGCTGCAACAGCGTGATGGCCACGCGCACGGCGCTGAAGCTGGCCGACTACGTGGTCACGGAAGCCGGCTTCGGCGCCGACCTGGGCGCCGAGAAGTTCATCGACATCAAGTGCCGCAAGGCCGGCCTGGCACCATCGGCCGCGGTGCTGGTGGCCACCATCCGCGCGCTGAAGTTCCACGGCGGCGTGAACGTGGCCGACCTGGGGCGCGAAGACCTGGGCGCGCTGGAGCGCGGGCTGGCCAACATCCAGCGCCACCTGCACAACCTGCGCGAGGTCTTCGGGCTGCCCTGCGTCGTCTCCATCAACCACTTCAACGCCGACACCGAGGCCGAGCACGCGCTGCTGCGCGAGCGCCTGGGCGGCCAGGGCGTGCCGGTGCTCACGGCCCGCCACTGGGCCGAAGGCGGGGCCGGCGCGGCCGACGTGGCGCGCGCGGTGGTGGCCGCCTGTGAACAGCCCAGCACGCTGCGCTTTGCCTACGAAGACGCCGACCCGCTGTGGGAAAAGGTGCGCAAGCTCGCCACACGCACCTACGGCGCGGCCGACATCAGTGCCAGCAGCGCGGTGCGCAAGCAGATTGCCGCCCTGCAGGAAGCCGGCTACGGCCACCTGCCGGTGTGCGTGGCCAAGACGCAGGTGAGCTTCAGCACCGACCCCAGCCAGCGCGGCGCGCCCAGCGGCCACGTGCTCGACATCCGCGAGGTGCGCCTGGCCGCCGGCGCCGAGTTTGTGGTGATGGTCTGCGGCGACATCATGACCATGCCCGGCCTGCCCAAGGTGCCGGCGGCCGAGCACATCGACCTCGACGACGAGGGTCGCATCGTCGGCCTTTCCTGAACGCTGGCTCCGCCCGGCCATGGCCAACAACACCGCGCGGCTCTACCGCATCGAGACGCTGATCCGCGCGCGCGGCCACGTCAGCTTCAAGACGCTGCTGGAAGAGCTGGAGGTCAGCCCGGCGACGCTGAAGCGCGACCTGGAATACCTGCGCAGCCGCCTGGGCGCGCCCATAGAATACGACCGCGATCTGAACGGCTACCGCTTCGGCAGCACCGCCACGCAGGCCGGCGTGAAACACGAGCTGCCGGGTCTGTGGTTCGACGAGGCCGAGCTGTACTCGCTGCTGATGGCGCAGCAGCTGCTGGCCGGGCTGGACAGCGACGGCCTGCTCAGCCGCCACCTGCAGCCGCTGCTGGACCGCATCCACGAACTGCTGAAAAGCGGCACGGCCGCGGCGGCCGATGCCAGCAGCGAAGCCGCCGCCGAGCGGCTTATGAAGCGCGTGAAGATCGTCAGCGCGCTGCGCCGGCCGGTGCCCAGCCGCTTCTTCGAGCGCGTGAGCACGGCGCTGCTCGCGCGCCAGCGGCTGCGGCTGCGCTACCTCACGCGCACGCGGCGCGAGGTGGGCGAGCGCGAGGTCTCGCCGCAGCGCCTGGTGCACTACCGCCACACCTGGTACCTGGACGCCTGGTGCCACCGCGTCGACGCGCTGCGGCGCTTTGCGCTGGACGCCATCGAAGATGCCACCGTACTGGAAGGCCAGCCTGCGCGCGACGTGGCGCTGAAGAAGGTGCAGGAAGCCATGGACGCCGGCTACGGCATCTATGCCGGCGGCACGCAGCGCTGGGCGGTGCTGTGCTTCGATGTGCAGGCCGCGCAATGGGCCAGCCGCGAGGAATGGCACCCGCTGCAGCAAGGCCGCTGGCGCGAAGATGGCCGCTACGAGCTGCGCCTGCCCTACGTGGACGACACCGAACTCGTGATGGACGTGCTGCGCCAGGGCGAGCAGGTGCAGGTGCTCTCGCCGCCTTCGCTGGTGGCCGCGGTGCGCAAGCGGCTGGCGGCTGCTGCGGCCTTGTACGGGGGCACTGGCCCGGCCGGTTGAGGCCTTTCCTACAATCCGGCCGCCGCGGGCGCCATGCTTGCCGGGCGCCCGGCTCACCCCTTCCTTCCCAAGCCCCTGCCACCCATGTACCGACTGCTCGTTGCCGCTGCCGCGCTGGCCAGTGCCGCCTTCATCCTCTGGGCGGGCCAGATGCTGCCCGACCCCGTGGCCTCGCGTTTCGACAGCAACGGCGTGGCCACCAGCTGGATGGCGCGCGACACCTTCCTGGGCGTGATGATGCTGCTGGCCTCGCTGATGCCGGCCGTGACGGCGCTGCTGCAGATGCGCAACTCGCGCCTGGGCCGCACGCGCATTCCGAACCCCGAACACTGGTATGCCGAGCCGCAGCGCAGCGAGACCGTGGCCTACCTTGAAGCGCATGCCGCGGTGTTCGCGGCGGCGCTGTCGGTCTTCCTGTGCTTCGTGTTCTGGCGCCTGGTGGCGGCGCACATCGCCGCGCCGCAGGCTCCGGTGCTGGACCGCCAGCTCTTCCTGCTGGGCCTGGGCATCTTCATCGCCTTCGCGCTGGGCTGGACGCTGCTGCGCCGCCAGCACTTCAGCAAGATCAGGGTTTCACCACCTCGTTGATCTCGATCACCAGGCCCTGGGCCTGGTTGGCCACCGGCGCGCTCTGACCGCTGAGGTCGCCCGCCGCCGGCGCCGCCTGGCCGCTCTTGCTGACCCGCGCGCTCACCACCACCTGCGCGAACTGCGACAGCTTCATCGCCGGCGACATGGCCATGCTGTCATCCAGGCGGAAGCTCACCGGCAGGTCCTTCACCTGGTGGCGCAGGATGGCCAGCGGCATGCGCGCACCTTCGGCCGGCCGCGCGAAGATGAAGACCACGTCGTCGGGCTTGGCCAGGGCCGCCACCGAAGGCGCCAGCCGCACCGTGCCGGTGAGCACAGCGCCTGCCGCCGCCTGGCCACCGGCCGAGGCCGGCGTGGCCGGCGCAGCGCCCGCAGCGGGCACGGCCTGGGTTTGGGGTGCCACGCGCGGCCCGGCCGGCATGCCGCCGAGCTTGCGCGCTTCGTCGATGCTGCCTTGCAGCTGGGCCAGGAAGGGGCTGTCGGGCGGCGACACGCGGGCCAGGCGCTCCCAGTGCTGCACGGCGGTGGTGTAGTCCTTGTTGTTGAAGGCGCCGGTGCCGGCCAGGGCCAGGCCCTTGGCGTTGTCGGGGTCCATGCGCAAGGCGCGCTGCACCAGGACCATGGGCTCGCCGTCCAACACGCGGCCGTTGGCCATGGCCAGCGCGTCGGCGTAGTCCACGAGCAGGCTGGGGTCGGCGCCGACGATTTCCACCGCCTTGGCGAAAGCCGGCACGGCATCGGCATGCCGGCCCATGCGCACGTAGGAACGGGCCAGCAAGGCCCAGCCCTCGGCGTTGGCCGGTTCCTGGGCCATGCGGGCGGCCAGCTGGTCCACCGCGGCCACGAACTGCTCAGGCGTCATGGCCGGCGCCTCGGCGGCGGGCACGGCCGAGCCGGGCGGGCCGGCACTGGGCAGGCCCGGCGAGCCATAGACCATGTAGCCCACCGCCGCCAGCACCAGCACGCTGCCGTACACGCCGGCCAGCAGGCCCTTCGACGGCTTGGCCGGCCGGGCTGCGGTGGCCTCCGCCACGGGCGCAGCGGCCGCGCCGGCGGGTTGCGCCATCACTAGGTCGAGTAGCTCGCGCTCCAGCGGCGTACGCGCGGCGGCATAGGCTTCTTCGCCCAGCGTGCCTTCTTCGTGCAGCGCCTTGAGTTGCTGCAGCTTCTGCCGCAGTGCGGTGATGGGGTCGGGCGTGGCGGCTTGGTTCTCGGGTGCGGTCATCGGGGGTCCAGGCGCTGTGCGGGCTCGGCCGCCGCCAGTTCATCGTCGTCGGTGTCGAAAGCGCTCGGGGCCAGGCGGCTGCGCCGGCGCAGGATGAGCCACAGCGTCAGCAGGCCCACGCCCAGCAGCAGTGGCGGGCCGAACCACAGCAGCGCCGTGGTGCTCTTCACCGGCGGGCGGTAGAGCACGAAGTCGCCGTAGCGCGCGGTCATGAATTCGAGGATCTCGCGTTCGCTCTTGCCCTCGGTGAGCATGTTGCGCACCTGGTTGCGCAGGTCCACGGCAAGGGCGGCTTCGCTGTCGGCGATGGTCTGGTTCTGGCAGACCAGGCAGCGCAGTTCGGCCGAGATGTCGAGCACTCGCCGCTCGAGCGCCGGGTTCGAGTTGGCCGGCGGCGCCATGCCCGGGGTCTGCGCGGCGGCGGCGCCCGTCAGCGCGACGGCGAGGGCCGCCCCTTGCAAGGCCTTGCGCAGGCCTGTGGCCAGGCCCCGGCACAGGCCCGGCAGCCAGGCGTTCAACAGCTCAGGCATTGAGTTCTTTCAACAGCGGCTCGAGTTCTTCGCGCAAGACCTGCGGCGTGAGCGGCCCGATGTGCTTGAAGCGGATGACACCCTGGCGGTCGATGACGAAGGTTTCCGGCACGCCGTAGACGCCGTAGTCGATGCCCACCAGGCCTTTCAGGTCGCTGGCGCTCGCGGTGTAGGGGTTGCCATGGCGCCCCAGCCAGGCAATGGCGTCGGCGGGCTTGTCCTTGTAGTTCAGGCCCACCATGGTGACCGGGTTGCGCCGCGCCAAATCAACCAGCAGCGGGTGCTCTTCCAGGCAGGGCTGGCACCACGAGGCCCAGACGTTCAGCACCCACACCTTGCCAGCCATGTCTTGCCGCGTGATGGTCTGCGCCGCGTTGTCCAGGCGCGGCAGGCTGAACTCGGGCGCGGGCTTGCCGATCAGCGGCGAAGGCACCTCGCGCGGGTTCAGGCCCAGCCCCACGCCCAGGAAGCCGAGCAGCACCACAAAGCCTGCCAGCGGCAGGAGGAACTGCCAACGCTTCATGCCGCAGCCACACCCCGGTTGGCGGCGGCATCGCCGCTTTCCTGCTCACGCCGCGCGGTGCGGTAGCGCCGGTCGGCGGCGGCCAGCAGGCCGCCCAGGGCCATGAGCGCGCAGCCGCCCCAGATCCAGGTGACGAAGGGCTTGTAGTAGAGGCGCACCACCCAGGACGTGCCATTGTCCGAAGGCTGGCCCAGCGAGACGTAGATGTCGCCCATCGGCCGGCTGCGGATGGCGGCTTCGGTCATGGGGTTCTGCTGCACGCGGTAGACGCGCTTCTCGGGCCGCAGCTGCGCCAGTTCCTTGCCGTTCTTGCTGAGCACCACCAGGCCCTGCACGGCGCGGTAGTTCGGGCCTTCGACGTTGCGCACGCCCTGGAAGGTGAAGGTGTAGCCGGCGATTTCGGCCGCCTGCCCGACGTCCATGGACATGTCCTTCTCCACCTCGTAGGTGCGCACCATGGTCACGCCGATGATGAACACGCCGATGCCCACGTGCGCCAGCATCATGCCCTTCATCGCACGCGGCACGAGGTTGAAGCGGTGCCACAGCGAGGTCTGCACGCCACCCACCGGACGCAGGCGTTCCCACAGGTCGGTGGCCACCGAGGCGAAGACCCAGAAGCCCATCAGCAGCCCCAGGCCGCCCATGATGGAGATGCGGCCTTCCAGCAGTTCGGCGCCCACCGTGCACACCACTGCCACCACGGCGGCCCAGCGCAGGCGCTTGGCGAGGTCGGGCAGCTCGGCCTTCTTCCAGCGCGCCAGCGTACCTATGCCCATCAGGAACACCAGCGGCGCCATCAAAGGCACGAACACGGCGTCGAAGTAGGGCGGGCCCACAGAGATCTTGCCCATGCCCAGGGAATCGAGCAGCAGCGGGTACAGCGTGCCCAGCAGCACGGCGGCCGTGGCCACCACCAGCAGCACGTTGTTGGCGAGCAGGAAGCTCTCGCGCGAAACGGGTTCGAAGCGCCCGCCCAGGCCCACCTTCTGCGCACGCCAGGCGTACAACGTGAGCGAGATGCCGATCACCAGCGCCAGGAAGACGAGGATGAAGAAGCCGCGCTCGGGGTCGGTGGCGAAGGCGTGCACGGAAGACAGCACGCCCGAACGCACGAGGAAGGTGCCCAGCAGGCTGAGCGAAAAGGCGCTGATGGCCAGAAGCACCGTCCAGGCCTTGAAGGCGCCGCGTTTTTCGGTGACGGCCAGCGAGTGGATCAGTGCCGTGCCCACCAGCCAGGGCATGAAGCTGGCGTTTTCCACCGGGTCCCAGAACCACCAGCCGCCCCAGCCGAGTTCGTAGTAGGCCCACCAGCTGCCCAGGGCGATGCCCAGGGTGAGGAAGATCCACGCGGCGGTGGTCCAGGGGCGCGTCCAGCGCGCCCATTGCGCGTCGAGGTTGCCGCCGATCAGCGCCGCCACCGCAAAGGCGAAGGCCACCGAGAAGCCCACGTAGCCCATGTAGAGCATGGGCGGGTGGAAGATCATGCCGGGGTCTTGCAGCAGCGGGTTCAGGTCGCGGCCCTCCGCGGGATGCGGACTCAGGCGCTCGAAGGGGTTGCTGGTGACCAGGGTGAAGAGCAGGAAGCCCACCGTCAGCCAGCCCATCACGGCCAGGATGCGCGCCACCATCACATCGGGCAGGTTCTTGCTGAAGCGCGCCACGGCCAGCATCCAGCCCGCCTGCATCAGCAGCCACAGCAGCATCGAGCCTTCATGGCCGCCCCACACCGCCGTGATGCGGTAGTACCAGGGCAGTTCGCTGTTGGAGTTCTCGGCCACGTAGAGCACCGAGAAGTCGTGCTCCAGGAAGGCCCACACCAGCGCCAGGAAGGGCAGCAGGGTCAGCAGGAAGAGCAGGTCGGTGGCGGGCCGGGCCAGCGCCATCCAGTCCTTGCGGCCCATCTGCGCGCCCACCAGGGGCACGATGCCGACGGCCAGCGAGACCCCCAGCGCCAGCCAGAGGATGAAGTGCCCCAGTTCAGGAATCATTGCGCCGCCTCCTTGACCAGGGTCTGGTTCATCTGCTGGTAGCTGCCGGCCTTGTAGCCGGCCGATTTCGCGTTCTTCAGCGCTTCGGCGGCCTCGGGCGGCATGTAGTTCTCGTCGTGCTTGGCCAGCACCTCGCGGGCTTCGAAGACGCCGGCCTTCAGCTGGCCCTGCGCGACCACGCCTTTGCCCTCTTGGAACAGGTCGGGCAGGATGCCGGTGTAGCGCACGGGCACCTTCTGCGCGGTGTCGGTGATGACGAACTGCACCAGCGTGCCATCAACTTTGACCGAGCCTTCTTCCACCAGGCCACCCACGCGGAAGGTGCGTGCGGCCGGGGCTTCCTGTGCGGCCACTTGCGTGGGGGAATAGAAGAACACCAGGTTGCTCTGGAAGGCGTTCAGCACCAGCGCGACGATGGCCCCGGAGGCTGCCACCAGCCCACCGATGGCCGCCAGCTTCTTGTGACGCGGTTTCATGAGTTCTCCTCGGAGTCGGGGTCTTGCCGGGCGGCTTCGCGCAGCGCCTGGCGGTGGCGGTGGCGGGCCAGCAGCGGCTCGGCAAGCATGAAGGCGGCGCTGACGGCGTAGGCCATCCAGACGAAAAAGCCGTAACCGCCCATCGCGAAGAATTCGGAGGCGCTGTTCCAGTTCATTCCTTGATTCTCCTCTGCGCCACGGCGGCCACCCATCCTGCATGGGCATCGCGCTCCACCGCCATGGCGCGGGCGCGCATGAACACCACCGCGAAGGCATAGGCCCAGCAGGCCACGGTCATCAGCAGCATGGCGGTGAGCATGGTGTCGGCCATCTTGGGCGCGGCCGTGAGGCTGACACTGGCGCCCTGGTGCAGCGTGTTCCACCACTTCACGCTGAAGTAGATGATGGGCACGTTGACGCTGCCCACGATAGCCAGCAGCGCCCCGGCCTGGTCGGCGCGGCGGGGGTCGTCGATGGCGTTCACCAGCGCGATGTAGCCCAGATAGAGGAAGAGCAGGATGAGCTCGGTGGTCAGGCGCGCGTCCCACACCCAGTAGGTGCCCCAGGTGGGCTTGCCCCAGACGGCGCCCGTCCACAGCGCCAGGAAGGTGAACATGGCGCCGGTGGGCGCAATGGCCCGTGCCAGCACCGAGGCCATGCGCGCGTTGAAGGCCCAGCCGATGCCGGCCCAGAAGGCCATCACCAGGTACAGCAGCATCGACATCCAGGCCACGGGCACGTGGATGAAGATGATGCGGTAGACCTCGCCTTGCGTGGCGTCGGTGGGCGCGACGAAAAAGCCCATGTACAGCCCGACGGCCGCAAAGCCGGCAAAGACCAGCCAGCACACCGGTATCAACCAGCCGGCCAGGGCGTAGAAGCGCGAAGGCGCGGCGAAGGTGAAGAGGCGCAACCCGGGGTCGGGTTTGGCAGCGGCCTTGTTCAAGGGGCGTTCCTCGTGCAGTTCATGGGGCGTTTCACTCGGTGGAGATGCGCAGGGCGGCCGCGGTGGCCAGCGGCGCGCCGATGGCCGTGGCGATGAGCAGCGCGCCCAGCAACGAAAAGTGGCCCTGGGGCGACATGCCTGCCTCCACGGTGCCCACCGCACCGGCCCCGAAGATGAGCGCCGGCGTGGCCAGCGGCAGCACGATCAGGATGAGCAGCATGCCACCGCTGCGCAGCCCCAGCGTCAGTGCGGCTCCCAGGCCGCCCAGCAGGCTGAGCACGGGCGTGCCCAGGGCCAGCCCGGCCACCAGCGCGGCCAGCGCCGGCCCCGACATGCCGAAAAGCAGCCCCACCAGCGGCGTGGCGACGATCAGCGGCAGGCCCGTCACCAACCAGTGCGCCGTGCACTTGGCCGCCGCCACGGCGATCGCCGAGGTGGGGGCCAGCAGCATCTGCTCGAGCGAACCGTCGGCCAGATCGCCGGCGAACAGCGAGCCCACCGACAGCATCGAGGCCAGCAGCGCACAGACCCACACCACGCCCGGTGCCATATCGCGCAGCATGCCGGGCTCGGGGCCCACGCCCAGCGGGAACAGGCTGATGGCGACGATGAAGAAGGCCAGCGGCAACAGCGCGTCGATGCGGCGGCGCGAGGCCAGCTTGAGGTCACGCGCCAGGATGCTGGAGTACACGGCCCAGGTGCCGCCTTCGCCGTTCATGGCGCGGGCTCGGCAACTGCGCGCGCCGGGCGACGCACCGGGGCGTGGTCTTCCAGGTCCAGCACGGTGGGCACAGGCTGCAGCAGCGTGAGGGGTTGATGGCTGGTCAGCAGCACGCAGCCGCCAGCCGCGGCGTGCTCGGTGATCACTTCGTTCAGGGCGGTGATGCCTTCGGTGTCCAGCGCGTCGAAGGGCTCGTCCAGCAGCCACAAAGGGCTGGCACGCTGCAGCACCAGGCGCGACAAGGCCACACGGCGGCGCTGCCCCTGGCTGAGCGTGCGCACCGGCGCGTGGCGGCGGTTGAAGATGCCCAGGCGGCGCAGTGCGCCTTCAACCTCGGCCTGGCTGCTGGGCAGGCCGTGCAGGCGGGCCAGGAACTGCAGCGCCTCGCTGGCGCTGAGGTCTTCCTTCAGCGCGTTCTGGTGGCCGATGTAAAGCCACTGCTGCCGCCAGGCCGCACCGCCCTCGCGCAGCGTGCGGCCGCCGATGTGCAGGCTGCCCGCCATCGGCGTGGACAGGCCGGCCAGCAGGCGCAGCAGGCTGGTCTTGCCGCGGCCGTTGCGCCCGCGCAGCCAGGTCACGCTGCCGGGTGCCAGTTGCAGGTTCAGGCCTTCGAACAAGGCGCGGTCGCCGCGCTGGCCCGCCAGCCCTTCGGTCTGAAGCACCCAGCGCAGCGCGGGCGTCGCCGTGCCGGTGGAAGTGGGGGCCATGGATAACGACAAGGGCAGACAGGGCGGGGGGATGCGCCAGCGGCGCAGGGCAGCCCCCGAGTGTAAGAGGCGCCGCCTGCCCGGGCCGTGCGTGGGGCGCTGGTTCAGGCGCCCGGCTTGAGCAAGATCAGTAACGCTTCATCAAGGCCAGCAGGCGGCGCATCAAGGGCCGGTAAGGCGGCATGAACAAGGCCATGCCATTGAAGCGAGACTGGCGGAACACGGGCTTGAGCTTGCTGAAGGTGTCGAAGCCCCAGCGCCCGTGGTAGTGGCCCATGCCCGAGGCGCCGACGCCGCCGAAAGGCAAGCTGTGCTGGGCGATGTGCAGCAGGGTGTCGTTCACCGTCACGCCGCCGGCGGGCAGCTGGCGCAGCGCGGCATCGGTGCGCGCGCGGTCGTGGTCGAACCAGTACAGCGCCAGCGGGTGCGGCCGGGCGTTGATGAAGGCCAGGGCTTCGTTCAGGTCGTCGTAGGGCACCAGCGGCAGCAGCGGGCCGAAGATCTCTTCGCGCATCACCTCGGTGTCGGCGGGCGGGTTCAGCAGCAGCACGGGGGCCAGGCGGTGGCGCGCATCGTCGCGCGCCGGGCCTTCGAACAGCACCTCGGCCGGCGTGCCGCGGGCCGTGGCTTCTTCCAGCGCTTGCACCAGCCGCGCCTGGTGGCGGGGGTGGATGACGCTGCAGTAGTCGGCATCGGCCAGCCCGGTGGGGTGCGAGCGCCGCGCCTGGGCCCGCGCCGCCTCCACGAAGGCGGGCATCTGGGCGCGCGGCAGCAGCACGTAGTCGGGCGCGATGCAGGTCTGGCCGGCGTTGATGAGCTTGCCGGCCAGGATGCGCTGCACCGCGTGCGCCAACGGGTAGCCGGGGGTGATGACAGCCGGCGACTTGCCGCCAAGTTCCAGCGTCACCGGCGTCAGGTGGGCCGCGGCCGCGGCCATCACCTTGCGGCCCACGGGGGTGGAGCCGGTGAACAGCAGGTGGTCGAAGGGCAGGGCGCTGAAGGCGGCCGCCACCTCGGGGCCGCCGTTGACGATGCACACCTCGTCGGCCGAGAACGCCTGCTCGCACAGGCGCTGGAACAGGGCCGAGAACACCGGCGTCAGCTCCGACATCTTCACCATCACGCGATTGCCCGCCGCCAGCGCGGCCGCCATCGGCCCGATGGCCAGGTACAACGGGTAGTTCCAGGGCACGATGACCCCCACCACGCCCAGCGGCTGCGGCAGCACCTGGGCGGTGGCGGGCAGGAACCACTTGCCTACCGGCGCCCGCCGGGGCTTCATCCAGCCTTGGCCGTGGCGCAGCGCGGTCTTGGTCTCTTCCAGGCTGGGCCAGATCTCGGCCAGCTCGGTCTCCGTGGCCGGGCGGCCCCCGAAATCGGCATGGATGGCCTGCACAATCTCGGCCTCGTGACTGTGCAGCAGGGTCTGCAGGCGTTGCAGGCGGCGGGCGCGCACGGCCCAGGGCACGTCGCGCTGGCTGGCAGTGGCGCTGCGCTGCCGTTCAAAGGCCAGCAGCAGGTCTTCGGGCAGGTCTTGCGGCTTCATGGCGATATGGTAGACCCGGCCCGGGCCGGCGGGTGGGTGCGGCTCCTCAGTCGCCCCTGGGCCGAGCCCTTGGGCTGAAACGGGGATGGCGTGAAATCTTGCACCCCCGCTCGGGGCCGGGCCGCGCTACCTTCCGGGCTCGTCCCTTTTGCGAGGCCTCTGCCATGCTTTCCACCGCTTCCATGGCCTTGAGTGGCATGAATGCTGCGCAGGAAAACCTGCGCAGCCGTGGCCACAACATCGCCAATCTCGGCACGCAGAACTTCCGCCGTGAGCAGGTGCAGCAGGCCGAGGCCGCTGCCGGCGGCACGGTCACCACCCTGGTGCGCGCCCCCGTGCCGGGCCCGGCCATGGCCGAAGACCTGGTGGGCCAGCTGCAGGCCAAGAACGCCTTCATGGCCAACCTGGCCGTGTTCAAGAGCGCCGACCGCATGGCCGACGCCTTGGTGAACATGAAGGCCTGAATGAAGGCCTAGCCCGGGGCGCCGGGCAGCCGCGGTGCTGCCCAGCGTGCCTTGATGTGGTTTACTGCGAGGCCGCCGAGGCCGGCGCCGCTGCGGTGGCGGGAACGGCCTCGGCCGCTGGCGCGGCCACCGGTGCCGCAGTGGGTGCGGCCAAGGGGGTGGCCATCGGCGCAGCCGCCGGCGCCGCATGCGCCGGTGCCTGCGTCGAGGCCGTCATCGGCAGCAGCGGCACGATCAGCAGCGCCACGATGTTGATGATCTTGATCAGCGGGTTCACGGCCGGGCCGGCCGTGTCCTTGTACGGGTCACCCACGGTGTCGCCCGTGACGGCCGACTTGTGGGCGTCGCCGCCCTTCTTGTGCAGCACGCCGTCGCTGCTGGTGAATCCTTCCTCGATCAGCTTCTTGGCGTTGTCCCAGGCGCCGCCGCCCGTGCACATGCTGATGGCGACGAACAGGCCCGTGACGATGGTGCCCATCAGCAGCCCGCCCAGCGCCGCCGGCCCCAGCAGCAGGCCCACCGCGATGGGTGCCACCACCGGCAGCAGGCTGGGGATGATCATTTCCTTGATGGCGGCGGTGGTGAGCATGTCCACAGCCGCGCTGTAGTCGGGCTTGCGCTTGTTGGCCATGATCTGGCCATCGGCGAACTGCTTGCGCACTTCCACCACCACCGCACCGGCGGCCCGGCCCACGGCTTCCATGGCCATGGCGCCGAACAGGTAGGGAATGAGACCGCCGATGAAGAGGCCCACGATGACCTTGTGGTCGCTCAGGTCGAAGGCCAGCGACATGCCGCGTGCTTCCAGCGCGTGGGTGTAGTCGGCAAACAGCACCAGCGCGGCCAGGCCGGCCGAGCCGATGGCATAGCCCTTGGTCACGGCCTTGGTGGTGTTGCCCACGGCGTCCAGCGGGTCGGTGATGTCGCGCACGCTGCTGGGCAGCTCGGCCATCTCGGCAATGCCGCCGGCGTTGTCGGTGATGGGGCCGTAGGCGTCCAGCGCCACCACGATGCCGGCCATGCTGAGCATGGCGGTGGCCGCCGTGGCAATGCCGTACAGCCCACCCAGTGCGTAGGCGGCGTAGATGGCGGCGCAGATCAGCAGCACGGGGTAGGCCGTGCTCTTCATGCTGACGCCCAGGCCGGCAATGATGTTGGTGCCGTGGCCGGTGGTGCTGGCCTGCGCGATGTGCTGCACCGGGCTGTACTGCGTGCCGGTATAGAACTCGGTGATCCACACCAATGCCGCGGTGAGCGCCAGGCCGACGAAACACGCGCCCCACAGCGCCACGCCGCTGGTCGTCTGCCCGCCAGCCAAGGTGACGGGCTCGGGGAAGACGGCGGTGCTGACGAAGTAGAAGGCGATCAGACTGAGCACGCCCGAGACGGCCAGCCCGCGGTATAGCGCCGGCATGACGTTCACCATGCCCGGGCTGGCCTTGACGAAGTAGCAGCCGATGATGGAAGCGATGATGGACACCGCGCCCAGCACCAGCGGGTAGATGACGCCGGCCATCGGTGCCGAGGTGACCATGATGGCGCCCAGGGCCATGGTGGCGATCAAGGTGACGGCATAGGTCTCGAAGAGGTCGGCCGCCATGCCGGCGCAGTCGCCGACGTTGTCGCCCACGTTGTCGGCAATGACGGCGGGGTTGCGCGGGTCGTCTTCGGGAATGCCGGCTTCCACCTTGCCCACAAGGTCGGCGCCGACGTCGGCGCCCTTGGTGAAGATGCCGCCGCCCAGCCGCGCGAAGATGGAAATCAGTGATGAGCCGAAGGCCAGGCCTAGCATGGGCTTGAGCACCTGCGAGAGCGAGCCGCTTTCAGGCATGCGCCCGCCGGTGATCCACCAGAAGAACAGCACCACGCCGATGAGCCCCAGGCCCACCACCAGCATGCCGGTGATGGCGCCGCCCTTGAAGGCCACGTCCAGCGCCGGGCCGATGCCGCGCGTGGCCGCCTGCGCGGTGCGCACGTTGGCGCGCACCGAGATGTTCATGCCGATGAAGCCGCACAAGCCCGACAGCACCGCGCCGAGCACGAAGCCGATGGCGGTCTTGACGTCCAGGAACACCAGGATCAGCACCGCCAGCACCACGCCGACGATGGCGATGGTCTTGTACTGGCGCGCCAGGTAGGCGGCCGCGCCTTGCTGGATGGCGTCCGAGATTTCGCGCATGCGGGCGTTGCCCGCGTCCTGGCTGAGGATCCAGCCCCGCTGTACAAAACCGTAGATCACGGCCGCCAGGCCGCAGGCCAGCGCGATGTACAGCGCCGTCGTGGTGCTCATCGAAAGGTCTCCTTCCTCGTTGGGTTGTTCTGCTTGAACTGCATGCGCCTGCCGGGCCTGGGGCCATGGAGCGTGCGTCTGCTCAGGACGCCAACTCATGCTAGCCGGCAGGTTTGCGCCCCGGCTCGGGGTTTGCCAGCGGTCACGGCGGGGCCCTGCAGGCGGCGTCAGGGCAGGGCAAGCGGCCCACCTAGAATTGGGGTTTCACCTGCCGTCCTGCATCGAGACCCCACCCCATGAGCCTGCACAACGTGACCCCGGGCGCGAAGGCGCCGAAAGAGTTCAACGTGATCATCGAGATCCCGATGAACGGCGACCCCATCAAGTACGAAGTCGACCACGACACCGGCGCGCTGTTCGTCGACCGCTTCATGAGCACGGCCATGCACTACCCGTGCAACTACGGCTACATCCCGAACACGCTGGCCGACGACGGTGATCCGGTGGACGTGCTGGTGATCACCCCCGTGCCGCTGATTCCCGGCGTGGTGGTGACCTGCCGCGCCCTGGGCATGCTGCGCATGGACGACGAGGCCGGCGGCGACAACAAGCTGATCGCCGTGCCCATCGACAAGATCCTGTCGATCTACAGCCAGTGGCAGAAGCCCGAAGACCTGAACCCGATGCGCCTGAAGACCATCCAGCACTTCTTCGAGCATTACAAGGACCTGGAGCCCGGCAAGTGGGTGAAGGTGCTGGGCTGGGAAGGCCCCGAGGCTGCGCAGGTCGAGGTCAGCACCGGTATCGAGAACTACGCCAAGAAGAAGGCGGGCTGAGGGCAGGCGGGCCCGAAGCCGGCGCGCTCAGCCGGCGCGCTCAGTCGGCCTTGAACGGGTTGCGTTCGCGCAGCTCGTCCACGTACTGCTCGATGCCCTGGCCCTCGTTGGCCAGGAAGTTGCTCACCGCGGCGGCGAAACGCTCATCGCGCAGCCAGTGGGCCGAGCCGGTGGCCACGGGCAGCAGCCCGCGCGCCATCTTGTGCTCGCCCTGCGCACCGCCCTCGAAGCGGCGGTAGCCCTGGGCCAGGCACCAGGCCAGCGGCTGGTAGTAGCAGGCCTCGAAGTGCAGGCAGCTCACCACCTCCGTGCAGCCCCAGTAGCGGCCCCAGGCGGCCCGGCGCGGGGCGTCCACGGCAATCAACGAAGCCGCGATGGGCTCGGCCCCCCGCCGTGCCACGAACATCACCCAGTGCTCGGGCATGGTGGCTGCCATGCGCGCGAAGAACTCGCGCGTCAGGTAAGGCGTGCTGTGGTGGGCCTGGTAGGTGAGGGTGTAGCAGCGGTAGAAGAAGTCCCACAGCGCTTCGTCGATGCCCGCGCCTTCGTGGGTGGTGAAGCCGATGCCCTGTTCGGCGACGCGCCGGCGTTCCTGCTGGATCTTCTTTCGCTTCTCGCGTTGCAGCCGCGCCAGGAACTCGCCGAAGTCGGCGATGGGGCGGGCCTCGTCCTGCGTCCAGTGGAACTGCACGCCCTGCCGCAGCATCCAGCCTGCTGCGGCCAAGGCCTGCTGGTCGGCGGCGTCGCCGAAGAGCACGTGCGCCGATGACAGTCGGCCCTCGCGCGCGAAGCGCCCGATGGTCTGCACCAGCGCGGCGCGGGCAGCGGCGTCGCGCGCCAGCAGGCGGCTGCCTGGCACGGGCGTGAAGGGCACGGCGCCCAGCAGCTTGGGGTAGTAGCGCAGGCCGTGGCGGCGGTAGGCGTCGGCCCAGGCCCAGTCGAAGACGTACTCGCCGTAGGAGTGGCTCTTCAGGTACAGCGCCGTGGCCGCCACCAGTTCGCCGTCTTCCTCGAGCGTGATGAACTGCGGCGCCCAGCCGGTTTCCGCCACGGCGCTGCCCGACGCATGCAGCGCGGCCAGGTACTCGTGCCGCATGAAGGGCGTGGGCGCAGCCTGCGCCGCCAGCAGCGCGTTCCATGCAGGGGCATGCAGCGTGGCCGGGTCGCCGTGAACCCGGATGACATAATCTTTTTCACTGAGTTCGTGCGGCGACATTCAGGGTACCCAGGGGCTCATGCGTGGCTGTTCGGTGTTCAAGAGCGTGACAAGAAAATGCTGAAAGCGGCCCTGGCACAGATCAACGCCACCGTGGGCGACCTGCCCGGCAACGCGCGCCTGCTGGCCACGGCGGCCCGCGAGGCTTACGCCCAGGGAGCCAGCCTGGTGCTGGCCCCCGAACTGGCCCTGACCGGCTACCCCCCCGAAGACCTGCTGCTGCGCCCGGCCTTCATGCGGGCCTGTGCCGATACCCTGGCCACCCTGGCGGCCGAACTGGCCGATTGCCCGGGCCTGCATCTCGTCGTCGGGCACCCGCACCAGTTTGCGGGGCAGGGGGATGTTAGGTCGAAGTCGCACGCGGTGCAGCAGCGCTACAACGCGGCCTCGGTGCTGGCAGGGGGCGTGGTGCGGGGCACCTACTGCAAGCGCGAGTTGCCCAACTACCAGGTCTTCGACGAGCGCCGCTACTTCGCCTCGGGCCGTGACCACGGCCTGCCGCCGCTGGTGCTGGACGTGGGTGGCCTGCGCGTGGGCCTGCTGATCTGCGAAGACGCCTGGTTCGAAGAGCCCGCGCAGGCCGCGGTGGCCGCCGGGGCGCAGCTGCTGTGCGTGCTGAACGCCTCGCCTTTCCACCTGGACAAGGCCGGCGAGCGCGAAACCCGCATGGCCGAGCGTGCCCGCGCGGTGGGTCGGCCGCTGCTGTATGCGCACCTCGTCGGCGGGCAGGACGAAGTGGTGTTCGACGGCGCCTCGTTCGCCGTCAGCGCCCAGGGTGAGATCACCGCGCGCGCGCCGGCCTTCGAGCCCGCCTTGTGGATGCTGGAACTGGCGGCCGACGGCACGGCGCACGGCGCCATCGCCCCCGTGCCCGAGCTCGAGGCGCAGGCCTGGGCGGCCTTGGTGACCGGCGTGCGCGACTACCTGGGCAAGAACGGCTTCCCGGGTGCCCTGATCGGCCTTTCGGGCGGTGTCGATTCGGCGCTGGTGCTGGCCCTGGCGGTGGACGCCATCGGCGCCGACAAGGTGCGCACGGTGATGATGCCTTCGCCCTACACGGCCGACATCTCCTGGCTGGATGCGCGCGAGATGGCCCGCCTGCTCGGGGTGCGCTACGACGAGATCGCCATCGAACCCATGTTCGACGCCTTCCGCCACGCGCTGGCGCCCCAGTTCGAAGGCCGCGCCGAAGACACCACCGAAGAGAACCTGCAGGCGCGCATCCGCGGCACGCTGCTGATGGCCTTGTCGAACAAGCTGGGCCACATCGTCCTGACCACGGGCAACAAGAGCGAGATGGCCACCGGCTACTGCACGCTCTACGGCGACATGGCCGGTGGCTTTGCCGTCATCAAGGACGTGGCCAAGACCCTGGTCTACCGGCTCTGCGCCTGGAAGAACCGCCAGCCCAACCTGCGCGCCGACGGCAGCACGGGCCCCGTGATACCCGAGCGCATCCTCACGCGTGCGCCCTCGGCCGAGCTGCGCCCGAACCAGACCGACCAGGACAGCCTGCCGCCCTACGAAGTGCTGGACGCCATCCTCGCGCGCTACATGGAGGAAGACCAGGGCATCGAGACCATCGTCGCCGCCGGCTTTGCGCGTGCCGATGTCGAACGGGTCACGCGGCTCATCAAGCTGAACGAGTACAAGCGGCGCCAGGCGCCGGTGGGCATCCGCATCACCCATCGGGCTTTCGGGCGGGATTGGCGTTACCCCATCACCTCGAAGTTCCGTGCTTAAATCCTCGTCAATCTCACCGCGTTACTGGAGCTCGCCATGAAGCAGGTCACCGCCATCATCAAGCCCTTCAAGCTGGAAGAGGTGCGTGAAGCGCTGGGCGAGGTGGGCGTCTCCGGCCTCACCGTCACCGAGGTGAAGGGCTTCGGCCGCCAGAAAGGCCACACCGAGCTCTACCGCGGCGCCGAGTACGTGGTCGACTTCCTGCCCAAGGTGAAGGTGGAAGTGGTGGTGAAGGACGATGACGTCGAGCGCTGCATCGATGCCATCGTGAAGGCCGCCAAGACCGGCAAGATCGGCGACGGCAAGATCTTCATTACACCCGTGGAGCAGGTGGTGCGCATCCGCACCGGCGAGACCAACGACGCGGCCATCTGATGGCGCGCGCCCAGCGGCGCCTGAGTCTGCAGCGCCCGTCCGGGCGCGGCACTTTCGGTCAGACCTTCGAGTAGTCGTCGCCGCCCCGAGCGGCGAGTGCTGCGGCCGCCACGCGGTCGAGCAGGGCCACCGGCTCGCTGCCCACCATCACGAACTCATTCACCGGCTGCGCCAGGAAGCCCTCGGCCACGGTGTGCTGCATGAAGCTCAGCAGAGGTTGCCAGTAGCCGGCGGTGTCGAGCAGGGCGATCGGGTTGTCGTGGTACTTGAGCTGGCGCCAGGTCCACACCTCGTACAGCTCTTCCAGCGTGCCGATGCCGCCCGGCAGCGCGATGAAGGCATCGGCACGCTCGGCCATCATCTGCTTGCGGATGTGCATGGTGGGCACCACGTGCAGTTCGTGCAGGCCGCGGTGGCCGACCTCGAGCTTTTCCAGCGCCTCGGGAATGACGCCCACCACGCGGCCGCCGGCAGCCAGCACGGCGTCGGCCACCTCGCCCATCAGGCCTACCTTGCCACCACCGTAAACCAGCTGCCAGCCGCGCTGGCCGATGGCGGTGCCGAGGGCGCGGGCGGCTTCGGTGTACTCGGGGCGGCTGCCATGGCGCGAGCCACAGTAGACGCACACGCTCAGGGTCGTTTGGCGGGGTTCCATTGAATCAGGCGGGTCTTGCAAAGGGCGTCGTGCCAGGTCTGGCGGTCGGGGTGCAGCCGGGCCAGTGCCATGTAGACCACGAGGCCGGTGAGCAGGGCCACCAGCAGCAGGCCCCAGCCGCGGTCGCCCGAGAAGTGCACCACCAGCGGGGCCGGCAGCACCCACATCCACCCCAGCAGATAGCGCATCGCGGCGCGGCCATAGCCCAGCGGCCGGCCGTCCACGGTGACGACACGGATGCGCCAGGTGAGCATGGCCAGGGTCTGCCCGCCGCGCGTCCAGAAATAGACGAAATAGGCGCCGAAGACGAGGAAGACCCAGGTGCCCATCATTGGCGGGCCGATGAGCCCCGGCCAGTGTTGCGTCAGCGCCATGGCGGCGATGGCGGGCAGCAGCACGAGGCCCACGAACACGCCGAAGAGCAGGAGGAATTCGTACAGCAGGCAGCCGATGCGCGCCCCAAAACCGGGCGGCGGGGCCTGCGCCGGAGTGAGTTCAGGCGCGGTCACTGGGCAGGAGATTTCTCGGCTGCGCTGGCGGGCGCGGCACTGCGAACGGCAGCGCCTTGGGGCCCTTTCTGCGGCAGCAGGGTCTGGGGGTCCACGAAGTGGGGCGTTGCCGCGATTTTCGGCAAGCCGGTCTGGTGATGCAAAGGCGGGGCCGCGCGCGCGGTGACCGGTTTGGTGGTAGCGCCCGGCCCGGCCTGCTGCACGCCAGGGTTCACCGCCCGGGGCACGCTGCGGGCCGGCGCACCAACGATGTTGCGCTTGGCGCTTTCGTCGCCGCCGTCTGCCTGGTCTTGCGCCAGCCGCTGGGACCGCGCGGCGTTGCCCGAGGGCTTGGGACGCTGGGCCAGACGCTCGCGTTCTTCGGCCGAGAGCGACTGGTAGGCCTGCCAGTGGGCCTGGCGCGCCTCGTCGGGCACGCGGCGCACCTCCTGGAACTGCTGGCGCGCCTTGGCGCGCTGCGCCGGCGTCATGCGGGCCCATTCGGCCATGCGCGCCTGCAGGCGCTGGCGTTCGTCGGCCGGCAGTTGCGGGTAGCGGGCAGCGAGTTCCAGCCACTTCTGCCGCTGCGGGCCTTCGATGCGGGCCCAGTCGCGCTGCAGCGGCGCCAGTGCCTGCTGCTGGGCGGTGGAAAGCTGGGCCCAGGTGCCGCCGGGCTCTTCGGCCCAGGCCTGGCCAGGGGCTGCCCACAGCAGGCCCCAGACCATGGCAGGCAGCAGGGCGCGCCAGCTCATTGGGGCGGCGCGCTGCGCAGGTACTCGGCGAAGCCGGGGTCGCTGTAGGCCGAGGGGGGGAGGGTGTCGGTGAGCAGCTGGGCGTCGATGTCCGCCACGGCCAGCACCTGCTCGCGCGCCGTCCAGCTTTCGATGGCCAGCAAGCCTGCCACCAGCAGCAGCAGGGGCAGAACTTGCGCCAACCGCCGCGGCCAGGCACCGAAAGCGCCCAGAACGGCGGTGCCCGAGCTGGACACGCCTGCCACTTGCGCGGGGCTGGCAGTGGCGGCACGCGCGGCGCGGGCGCGCAGCAGGGCCTGCTCGCGCCCTGCACGCAGGCGTTCGGTGATGTCGTGGGGAACCGCCTCGGAGCGGGCCGACAGGCCCGCCACCAGCCGGGCCGCCAGGCGCGCCTCGAGGGCGTGCGTGTCGGGGCTGAGCATGCGGTTCATATCGTGATTCCCTTGATCTTGAGCGCCTTGGCCAGGGCCTGGATGGCGCGTGAACAGTGTGTCTTGACGCTGCCTTCAGAGCAACCCATCACGGCTGCCGTTTCACCCACGTCGAATTCTTCCCAGTAACGCAGCAGGAAGGCTTCCCGTTGACGCCCGGGCAGCTCTGCCACCTGCTCGTCGATGATTTGCAGGATCTGTGCCCGGGAAACCGCATCGGCCGCACTTTCGGTGCCCAGCGTGTCTTCCAGGGCGTGCAGGGCCTCCAGCAGGTCGAATTCCTCGCCGTCGGCTTCCCGGCTGAACTCCGACATGTTCTGCATCACCGCGCTGCGCACCTTTTCGCGGCGGAACCAGTCCATCGTGGCGTTGGACAGGATGCGCTGGAAGACCAGAGGCAGCTCGGCGGCCGGCCGGTCGGCGTACTTCTCGGCAAGGCGGATCATCGCGTCTTGAACGATGTCCAGCGCCGCGTCATCGTTCCGAACTGCGTAGACCGCACGCTTGAAGGCGCGCTTTTCGACACTCTTGAGGAAGTCGGACAGTTCTTTTTCGGTGGCCAATGCGTGGTGAGCAAGCCGCCCGGCACGGGCCTGTGGATTATCTCACCGCGGGCCTGCCTTGTCGGTGGGCTGGCCGGCCCTTTGGTGGCGCCGTGCATAATGGAGGGCTTCGCACAACGTTCTTTTGGGTCTAAGCCCGGCCGTCAAACCCCGACGGCGAGTTTTTGACCGCGCAGGTACCGAATCGGCCTCACAAGGGCTTGCAGGAGGTGCACCGATGGATTTTCGTCAGAGAAAACCTCAGAGGTTCTAAATGGAAATGTCTGCCGCGGATGTCAAGCGTGCTGCGACCATGGACGGTCGCGCCCCTGCATCTTCTTCCCCCTCCGCACCCGCCGCCGAGCCCAATGGCTCGGAAATCCTCGTTCGCTGCCTTCAGGCCGAAGAGGTGAAGTTCCTCTGGGGCTACCCCGGCGGGGCCGTGCTCTACATCTACGACGCCCTGTACAAGCAGGACACCATCGAGCACGTGCTCGTGCGCCACGAACAGGCCGCCGTGCACGCCGCCGATGGCTACGCCCGCGCCACGGGCGAAGTGGGTGTGGCGCTGGTCACCTCCGGGCCCGGGGTCACGAATGCCATCACCGGCATTGCCACGGCCTACATGGACAGCATCCCGATGGTCATCATCACCGGGCAGGTGCCCACGCCCGCCATCGGGCTGGACGCCTTCCAGGAATGCGACACCGTGGGCATCACGCGCCCCATCGTCAAGCACAACTTCCTGGTCAAGGACGTGCGCGACCTGGCGCTGACGATGAAGAAGGCCTTCCACATCGCGCGCACCGGCCGCCCCGGCCCGGTGGTGGTGGACATTCCCAAGGACGTGTCACTGAAGACCTGCGCCTTCCACTACCCCGAGAAGGTGGAGATGCGCAGCTACAACCCGGTGAGGAAGGGCCACGGCGGGCAGATCCGCAAGGCCGTGCAGCTGCTGCTGCAGGCCAAGCGGCCCTACATCTACACCGGCGGTGGCGTCATCCTCGGCAACGCCTCGGCCGAGCTGCGCCAGCTCACCGACATGCTGGGCTTCCCCTGCACCAACACGCTGATGGGGCTGGGCGCCATCCCGCACAGCGACCCCAAGTTCCTGGGCATGCTGGGCATGCATGGCACCTACGAAGCCAACATGACGATGCAGAACTGCGACGTCCTGCTGGCCGTAGGCGCGCGCTTCGACGACCGCGTGATCGGCAACCCCAAGCACTTCGCTTCGGTGGAGAGGAAGATCATCCACGTCGATATCGACCCCAGCAGCATCAGCAAGCGCGTGAAGGTCGACATCCCCATCGTCGGCGACGTGAAGGAAGTGCTGCTGGAGTTGATTTCGCAGATCCGCGAAGCCACGGCGCGGCCCGATGCCGGCGCCCTGAGCTCGTGGTGGAAGCAGATCAACGAGTGGCGCCGCCGCGAGTGCCTGGCCTACAAGGACAGCGCCGACGTCATCAAGCCGCAGATGGTGGTCGACAAGCTCTGGCAGCTGACCAAGGACCGCGACACCTACATCACCAGCGATGTCGGCCAGCACCAGATGTGGGCGGCGCAGTACTACCGCTTCGAGGAGCCGCGGCGCTGGATCAACAGCGGCGGCCTGGGCACCATGGGTGTGGGCCTGCCTTATGCCATGGGCATCAAGCTGGCCAAGCCTGACAGCGATGTGTTCTGCATCACGGGTGAGGGCAGCATCCAGATGTGCATCCAGGAGCTGAGCACCTGCAAGCAGTACAACACGCCGGTGAAGGTGGTGTCGCTGAACAACCGCTACCTGGGCATGGTGCGGCAGTGGCAGCAGCTCGACTACGGCGGCCGCTACTCGCACAGCTACATGGACGCGCTGCCCGATTTCGTGAAGCTGGCCGAGGCCTACGGCCACGTGGGCCTGCTGGTGGAAAAGCCCGGTGACGTGGAAGGCGCGTTGCGCGAGGCCATGCGCCTGAAGGACCGCACGGTCTTCCTGGACATCCGCACCGACCCCACCGAGAACGTCTGGCCCATGGTGCAGGCGGGCAAGGGCATCAGCGAGATGCTGCTGGGCTCGGAAGACCTGTAAACCCGGGCGCCAGCGCCTTTTTTCAACCTCATACCGCGTGGCCAAGGGCCCAGGGTTACCGCCCTGGCGTCTGAAGAGCGCGTCGGCACAGAGAGCTTTTCATGAAACACATCATTGCGGTGCTGCTCGAGAACGAGCCGGGCGCCTTGTCACGCGTCGTCGCCTTGTTCTCGGCGCGCGGCTACAACATCGAGAGCCTGACGGTGGCCCCCACCGAAGACGCCAGCCTCTCGCGCATGACCATCGTCACCACGGGCAGCGACGACGTCATCGAGCAGATCACCAAGCACCTGAACCGCCTGATCGAGGTGGTGAAGGTGGTCGACCTCACCGAGGGCAGCTTCACCGAGCGCGAGCTGATGCTCATCAAGGTGCGCGCGGTGGGCAAAGAGCGCGAGGAGATGAAGCGCATGGCCGAGATCTTCCGCGGCCGCATCATCGACGTCACCGAGAAGAGCTACACCATCGAGCTCACCGGCGACAGCAGCAAGCTCGACGCCTTCCTCGTGGCCATCGACCGCACCGCCATCCTCGAGACGGTGCGCACCGGCGCCAGCGGCATCGGCCGCGGCGAGCGCATCCTCCGCGTCTGAACGGCGCCCTCAACACATCAACAGTTTTTACGGAGAGAACCCATGAAGGTCTATTACGACAAGGACGCCGACCTCAGCCTCATCAAAGGCAAGAACGTCACCATCATCGGCTACGGTTCGCAGGGCCATGCCCACGCGCAGAACCTCAGCGACAGCGGCTGCAAGGTCACGGTGGGCCTGCGCAAGGGCGGCGCCAGCTGGGCCAAGGTGGAGAAGGCCGGCCTGAAGGTGGCCGAGGTGGCCGAGGCCGTCAAGGCCGCCGACGTGGTGATGATCCTGCTGCCCGACGAGCAGATCGGTGCCGTCTATGCCAATGACGTGGCCCCGAACATCAAGCAAGGTGCCAGCCTGGCCTTCGCGCACGGCTTCAACGTGCACTACGGGCAGGTGGTGCCGCGTGAAGACCTCGACGTGTGGATGGTGGCGCCCAAGGCCCCCGGCCACACCGTGCGCAACACCTACACGCAAGGCGGTGGCGTGCCCCACCTCATTGCCGTGCATGCCGACAAGAGCGGCAAGGCACGCGACCTGGCGCTGAGCTACGCCGCAGCCAACGGCGGCGGCAAGGCCGGCATCATCGAGACCAACTTCCGCGAAGAAACCGAGACCGACCTCTTCGGCGAGCAGGCCGTGCTGTGCGGCGGTACGGTGGAACTCATCAAGGCTGGCTACGAAACGCTGGTGGAAGCCGGCTACGCACCGGAGATGGCCTACTTCGAGTGCCTGCACGAGCTCAAGCTCATCGTCGACCTCATCTACGAGGGCGGCATCGCCAACATGAACTACAGCATCAGCAACAACGCCGAATACGGTGAGTACGTGACGGGCCCGCGCATCGTCACCGAAGCCACCAAGGAAGCGATGCGCCAGTGCCTGAAGGACATCCAGACGGGCGAGTACGCCAAGAGCTTCATCCTCGAAAACAAGGCCGGCGCGCCAACTTTGATCAGCCGCCGCCGCCTGACCAGCGAGCACAGCATCGAGGTCGTGGGCGAGAAGCTGCGCGCGATGATGCCGTGGATCAAGGCCAACAAGCTCGTCGACAAGAGCCGCAACTGAAGCTTCGCGGCGGGCCTTGCCGCCAGCGATGGGCCGCCTGCGGGCGGCCCTTTTTTGCTTGGCCGCTGCTTCGCCGTTGCTTGGCTGTTGCTGCGCTTTTGCTCCGGGGCCCTGCGGTATCCTCGCCGCCCATGACCGAACCCCAGAGCCCACCGAAGAACGACGAGCCCGAGCTCGCCGAAGCGCCGCGCCCGCGTCGCAAGGGCATCTACGTGCTGCCCAACGCGGTGACGCTGGCGGCCCTCTTCGCCAGCTTCTACGCCATCGTGATGGCGATGAACGGCCGCTTCGAGGCCGCCGCCATCGGCATCTTCTGCGCCGCCGTGCTGGACGCGCTGGACGGCCGCGTGGCCCGCATGACCAACTCGCAGAGCGCCTTCGGCGAGCAGATGGACAGCCTGTGCGACATGGTGGGCTTCGGCGCGGCGCCGGCCATCATCGTCTACACCTGGGCGCTGCAGGGCCTGGGCCGCTGGGGCTGGATACCGGCCTTCGTCTACATCGCCGGCGCGGCGCTGCGGCTGGCGCGCTTCAACACCAACATCGGCATCGTCGACAAACGCTTCTTCCAGGGCCTGCCCAGCCCGGCCGCGGCGGCCCTGGTGATGGGCCTGATCTGGGTGATGGACGACGCCGGCTTCAAGAACGCCTGGCAGATCGACTGGCTGGCCTGGACGGCCTTTGCGGTGACGCTGTATGCCGGCCTGACGATGGTGACCAACGTGCCCTTCTACAGCTTCAAGGTGGTGGGTGCGAAGCAGACCGTGCCCTTCGCCAGCATCATGGCCATTGCGCTGGGCATTGCGCTGATCAGCCAGAACCCGCCGCTGGCGCTGTTCGTGCTCTTTTGCATTTACGGAGTCTCGGGCTACGGTGTCTACATCTGGCGGCGCATGAAGGGCCGCCCGGTCAGTGTGATCGCCACCTCCACCGACGACCCCGATGAAAAGGGCTTGCATTGATGCAGCCCCGCTGCGTCTGCGCGCCTGCCTCGCGGCCTGCGTGCTACATTGCGCCCATGTCGACGCACGCCCACTTCGCCGCGCTAGCCCTGCTAGGAGCCCTGCGGGTGCGCTGATCGATTTCGTCCGTCTTCTCCCAAGACATCTCCGATCAACGGCCCGCCAGCGCAAGCAGCGGGCCGTAGTTCTTTCCGGATCTGCTTGCGACCCTCACTCACCGCACAGGCACACACCATGACCGACAAGCTCATCATCTTCGACACCACCTTGCGTGACGGCGAACAGTCGCCCGGCGCTTCGATGACGCGCGAAGAGAAGCTGCGCATCGCGCGGCAACTGGAGCGCCTGCGCGTGGACGTCATCGAGGCCGGCTTTGCCGCCAGCAGCCAGGGCGATTTCGAGGCCGTGCGCGCCATTGCCGATGCCATCAAGGACAGCACCGTGTGCAGCCTGGCGCGCGCCAACGACCGCGACATCGCGCGTGCCGCCGAGGCGCTGAAGGGCGCAGCGCGCGCGCGCATCCACACCTTCATCGCCACCAGCGAACTGCACATGGAGAAGAAGCTGCGCATGACGCGCGAGCAGGTGCTGGAACAGGCCCGGCAGTCGGTGCGCTTTGCACGCAGCCTGTGCGCCGACATCGAGTTCAGCCCCGAAGACGGCTACCGCAGCGACCCCGAATTCCTGTGCCGCGTGCTGGAAGCCGTCATCCACGAAGGCGCCACCACGCTGAACATCCCCGACACCGTGGGCTATGCCGTGCCTGAGCTCTACGGCGAATTCATCCGCAGCCTGCGCGAGCGTGTGCCCAACAGCGACAAGGCCATCTGGAGCGTGCACTGCCACAACGACCTGGGCATGGCGGTGGCCAACTCGCTGGCCGGCGTGAAGATCGGCGGTGCGCGCCAGGTGGAATGCACCATCAACGGCCTGGGCGAACGAGCGGGCAACTGCAGCCTGGAAGAGATCGTGATGGCGGTGCGCACGCGGCGCGACTACTTCAAGCTGGAACTGGGCATCGACACCACGCAGATCGTGCCGGCCAGCCGCATGGTGAGCCAGACCACGGGCTTCGTGGTGCAGCCCAACAAGGCGGTGGTGGGCGCAAATGCGTTTGCGCATGCCAGCGGCATTCACCAGGACGGCGTGCTGAAGGCGCGCGACACCTACGAGATCATGCGCGCCGAAGACGTGGGCTGGGCCGCGAACAAGATCGTGCTGGGCAAGCTGAGCGGTCGCAACGCCTTCAAGCAGCGCCTGCAGGAACTGGGCATCCAGATGGAAAGCGAAGGCGAGGTCAACGCGGCCTTCGCGCGCTTCAAGGACCTGGCCGACCGCAAGAGCGAGATCTTCGACGAGGACATCATCGCGCTGGTGGGCGACGAGAGCGTCACTGCCGAGCACGAGCACTACCGCCTGCTCTCGCTGGCCCAGCACTCCGAGATGGGCGAGCGGCCGCACGCAGCGGTTTCCTTCGCGGCCGGTAACGTCGAGCATCGTGCCGAAAGTGAAGGTAACGGGCCCGTGGACGCGAGCCTAAAGGCCATCGAGTCGAAGGTGAAAAGCGGCGCGGAAATGGTCCTTTATTCGGTCAATGCCATCACCTCGGGCAGCACAGAATCACAGGGCGAAGTCACCGTGCGCCTGCAGCACGGCGGGCGCGTGGTGAACGGGGTGGGTGCAGACCCGGACATCGTGGTGGCCTCGGCCAAGGCCTACCTGTCGGCACTGAACAAGCTGCACAGCGCGGCCGATCGGGTGGCGGCGCAGGGCTGAAGCCAGCCGGGCCGTCTGCACCAAAGGCGGCACTTGAGAAAAAACACGCAAGCGATTGATCTTGCGTGTGTTTTTCCCAAGTCCTACACTTGACGCTGAATCGTTGGTGGGGTGCTCGGGTGCAAAAGAACTGTTCGTGGTGTGTTCGTTGGGGCTGGCTCCTGGCCCTTTGCGCGGCCCTCGGTGCCGCGCCTTGGGCGCAAGCCCAGTCGGGTACGGCTGCCAAGCCGGCCAAAACCACGCAGGCGGCCAAGAAGCCGCAAGCCGCCAGCAAGGCCAAGCCCGCACCCAAGGCCCAGCGTGCCAGCGCAGCCAAGGCTCGGCCCCAGACCACCGCCCGTGCCAACCAGGCCCCCCGCAGCAAGAACAACGCGCGTCGCAAGGCCAACCGCAAGAGCGTGGTGCATCGCGCACAGCCTGCACGGCCCTCGTTCGGCCATCTCTCCGGCCTTCAAAACGTTGACGACGCGCTGGACCTCAAGTCGAGCGTCGCTCTGGTCGTCGACCAGGACACCAACGAAGTGCTCTTCAGCAAGAACTCCGAAGCGGTGCTGCCCATCGCCTCCATCACGAAGCTGATGACGGCGCTGGTGGTCATCGAAGCCGGGCTGTCGCTGGACGACATGCTGGTCGTCAACCAGGACGACGTGAACGCCACCGCCGGCAGCCGTTCGCGGCTGCGCGTGGGTACGCAGCTCAACCGCGGCGAAATGCTGCACCTGGCGCTGATGTCGTCTGAGAACCGCGCAGCGCATGTACTGGGCCGCACCTACCCCGGCGGCATCCGCTCCTTCATCGCGGCCATGAACGCCAAGGCGCAATTGCTGGGCATGACCGACACGCGTTATGTCGAGCCCACCGGTCTTTCGGCCGACAACCAGTCGAGCGCCGAAGACCTCACGCGTCTGGTGCGCGCGGCCTCGGTGCACCCGCTGATCCGCGACCTGTCCACCACGCCCGAGGCCTCGGTGCCCGTGGGCGCGCGGCAGGTGCAGTTCAGGAACACCAACGGCCTGGTGCGCAACCCCGAGTGGGACATCGGTCTGCAGAAGACCGGCTACATCGCAGCAGCCGGCCGTTGCCTGGTGATGCAGACCCAGCTGGCCGGCCGCAACCTCATCATGGTGCTGCTGGATTCGGCCGGCAAATACTCGCGCATGGGCGATGCGGAACGCATCCGCAAATGGCTGGCGACAGCGCCTTTCCTGCCGTCTGCGGTGGCGGCGCCTCGGGCAACGCCCGTGTTTGCACCTGCTGCGCCAGCGGCACCCGCGGCGCTGGGCCCGGCGCCGGCTGCCCCGCAGCCCCTGCCGCAGCCCGCGCCCCTGCCGGTGCCCAAGGCCGTGCTCGAGACCAACCCGCAGCCCTCTGCCGTGCCCGCCGCGCCCGCCGTGCCTGACTTGCCCGTGCTGCTGCTGGGCCCGCGCGTTGCCCCGGTGGCGCTGCCCGGCGCAGCGCCCACGGCCTACTGATTCAGCCGCGGTAGCCCAGGGCCTGCGAGATCTGCGCCGCAGTGCCCTTGACGCGTTCCAGCCAGCTTTCTTCCAGCCGGTCGGCCGGCGCCGAGATCGACAGCCCGGCCAGCAGCTTGCCCTGGTCGTCGAAGACGCCGGCGGCCATGCAGCGCACGCCCAGCTCCAGCTCTTCGTCGTCGCGCGCCACGCCCGTGGCGCGCACGGCCGCCAGTTCACGTTCCAGCCGTGGCAACTCGGTGATGCTGTTGCGCGTGTGGCCGGTCAGGCCGGTGCGCGTGGCGTAGGCGCGCACGCGGGCGGTGTCGTCATGCGCGAGAAACAACTTGCCCACCGACGTGAGATGCAGCGGCGCGTGGCCGCCGATGGCACGCACCACCTGCATGCCCGAGCGTTCGCTGTAGGTGCGCTCGATGTAGACGATTTCATCGCCCTGGCGCATCGACAGGTTCACCGGCTGGTGCGTCACCTTGTGCAGTTCGCGCATCGGGCCCATGGCGGCTTCTCGCACGTCCAGGCGCGCCTTCACCAGGTTGCCCAGTTCCAGCAGGCGCATGCCCAGGCGGTAGCTGCCGGCGGCGGGGCGGTCGACGAAGCGGCCGATGGCCAGGTCGTTCAGGATGCGGTGGGCCGTGCTCGGGTGCAGCCCGCTGCGCTCGCTGATGTCCTTCAGCGACACTGGCTCGGGTTGCGCGGCCAGCAGTTCCAGCAGCGCAAAGCTGCGTTCCAGAACCTGGATGGTGGGCTTTTGCGGGTCCTTGCTGCTCATGGGGGGCCCTCTTCGGCGGATGGGTTGCCATTTTGCATCGCGGAACGGCGTTCAGCCAGTTGCGATGCGGTGCGCCACCAGGGGCGCGCTCGGCCGGCAGGATGGAAGAACCTCCTGTTCGGCGCCGCAGCCTGGCTCAGCGGCTTGGGTCTGCTGTTCACCGCGGCAATGGCCTGGGCGCAGACGGCGCCGGCGGCCTCGGCCGTGCCCTCGGCAGCGCCGGCCCGGGCGCAAGCCCAAGCGGCTTCGGCGCCGCCGCCGCGGCCCTGGCTGCCCATCCCCCGGCTGGGCGGCCGGCTGAGCGCGGCCGACATCGGCCTGGTCATCAACACCGCCGACCCCTATTCAGTGGCCGTCGGGCGGCACTACATCGCTGCGCGGGGCCTGAAGCCGGCGCAGGTGCTGCGCCTGCGCCTGCCGACGAAGGCCGTGCTCAGCCGGGAAGAGTTCGAAGCGCTGGCCCAGGCCATCGAGCAGCGTTTCGGGGCCGATGCCCAGGGCCCGCAGCCGGTAAAGGTGCAGGCGCTGGCGCTGGCCTGGCAGGCGCCGTATGCCGTGGAATGCAACTCGATCACGGGTGCGCTGGCGCTGGGTTTCGACGCCGAGCTGTGCCGCGACAGCTGCAAGCCCTCGCGCGTGTCGCGCTACTTCAACGCCGCCACCACGCGGCCTTTCACGGCCCTGGGGTGGCGGCCGGCCATGTTGCTGGCCGCGCCCACGGTGGCGGCCGCCCAGGCCCTGATCGACCGCGGCGTGGCCTCCGACGGCAGCCTGGCCACCTCTGATCGGGAGCCTGTGGCCGCCATGCTGCTGCTCACCGACGACCCAGCGCGCAGCGTTCGCCGCGTGCTCTACCCCGAGCCCGGGCTGCGCCGCCCCCTGGGCGTGGACCTGCGCATGGTGCCGGCCGCGGAACTGCCCGCGGCGCGGCGGGTGGTCATGGTCACCACCGGCAGCCTGCAGGTGCCGGCCGTGCCCGCGCCCGACTGGGTGCCCGGCGGCCTGGGCGACCACCTCACCTCTTATGGCGGCGACCTGCAGGGCACGCACGGCCAGGGCACCGTGCTCGAGTGGATCGCCTCGGGCGCCACCGCCAGCCACGGCAGCGTGAGCGAGCCCTGCAACCACCTGCAGAAGTTCCCGCACCCGCAGGTGCTGCTGGGCCACTACGTGCAGGGCGCCACGGCGCTGGAGGCCTACTGGAAGAGCGTGGCCTGGCCGCAGCAGAGCCTGTTCGTTGGCGAGCCGCTGGCGGCCCCGTTCTCGCCGCCGCTGCTGCCCGCCCGCCCCACGCTGCTGGGGCCGACCCCACCCTGATGCCGGGGCCGCAGCCGCTCGGCCGCTGAGCGTGCAGGTCCCTGCACGCCGCTCACGCGGCCCTTCAGCGCGATGTCGCTGCGGCGGGCGCCTGCAGCAACCAGACGGCCGACTGGCCCGCGCGCACCGCACCTTCCAGCGTGGCGGGGTAGGGGCCTTGCACATAGTCGCCGGCTGCCACCAGCCCTGGGGCGATGGCGGCCGGGGGGCGGTGCAGGCCGGGTACGCACTGGAAGGTGGCGCGCTTTTCGGCCACTACGCGCAGCACCTCGGGCGGCGTGGGCCAGGTGGCTGCGGGAAAGGCCTCGCGCGCCTGCTGCAGCACGGCAGCGGCGGTGGCTTCCAGGCCGGCTTCCACCCAGGCGCGCGCCCCGCTCACGACGAAGGCGAACACCCCGGGGCTGGCACCCAGGGCCTGGTGATCGAAGACGAACTGCGCCGGCGCCTGCGGCCCTTCGGCCAGCGCCATCATCGGTGCGGCCAGGCGCGCGCCCGGGCAGCGCAGGTAGACGGTGACGATGGGTTCGTAGCGCAAGGCCTGCGCCTGCGCCGCCCACCGCGGTGCGACGTCTTGCGCCAGGCGCGCGGCCTCTGCGGCGGTGCAGGCCAGCACCACGCCATCGAAGGCTTCACCGTCCACGGCCCAGCGAGGGCCTCGTTCTGAGCCTGGACCTGGGCCTGACCCGGCGTGCGCTGCCTGGCCTTGGGCGAGTGCGGCCAGGCTCTGCACGCGCCGGCCCAGGTGCAGCGCGGCACCCTGGGCCTGCAGCCAGGCCAGCGCCGGTTGCGGCAGCAGCGCCCCCAGTGAACGGCGGGGCAGCAGCAGGTCGGCGCCGCCCGCGCCGCCGAACAGCGCGTCCTTCAGCACGCGCAGCAGCACGGCGGCGTCGGCGGTGGGGGCCGGCGTGTTCAGGGCGGCCACGCACAGCGGGTCGATCATCAGCGCGCGCACCGCCGGCGGCAGCGGGCGGCACAGTTCATCGACCGTGGTGCCCGGCGCGCAGCGAAAGCCGCTCAGCGCCCAGCCGGCAGCGGCGCGCAGCAGCGCTAGCTTCTCGCGCGGCGTCCAGCCCACCGCGCGTGCCACGCCCAGGCCGAACACCAGCCAGGCCGGCCCGGCGGGCAGGCGCAGCCCGCGGCCGTCGGGGTAGCGCAGTTCCAGCGGGCGGCGCAGCAGGCCGGCGCCCAGGTCGGCGCCCACGGTGCGCATCAGCGCCAGGGTTTCGCGGTAGGCGCCGATCAGGATGTGCTGGCCGTTGTCCAGCGCCAGCCCCTCCACCACCAGCTCGCGCGCGCGGCCGCCGGGCTGCAGCGCCATCTCGAACACCGTGACCGCATGCCCGGCCTGGCTGGCACGCACCGCTGCCGCCAGGCCGGCCCAGCCCGCACCCACCACGGCCAGCTTCATGGGCACGCGGCGCGGCTCAATGGCCACGCAAGTGGGTGCGCGTGGCAATCCACAGCTTGCGCAGCGGCGTGAGCGAGGTGCGCTGGTGCAGCACCTGGAAACCCTGGGCTTCGATCTCGCGCAGCAGCGTGCGGTAGATGTTGGCCATCATCAGCCCCGGCTTCTGCGCCGTACGGTCGGCGGCGGGCAGCTGGGCCAGGGCGTCGTCGTAGGCGGCGTGGGCGCGTTCGGCCTGGAACTTCATCAGCGCGGTGAAACGTTCGCTGTAGCCCCAGGGTGTTTCGCGTTTCAGGAGTTCGTGGGCCTTGACGTCGAAGCGCTGCAGCTCGTTCACCGGCAGGTAGATGCGGCCGCGGCGGGCGTCGTCACCCACGTCGCGGATGATGTTGGTCAGCTGCATGGCCAGGCCCAGGCGGTGGGCGTAGGTGGTGGTGGCCTCGGCCGTGCGGCCGAAGATGTTTGCCGCCACCTCGCCCACCACGCCCGCCACCAGGTGGCAATAGCGCTGCAGGCCGGGGTAATCGAGGAAACGGGTCTGGTCGAGGTCGGTCTGGCAGCCTTCGATGACGGCCTGCAGATGCGCTTCCTGGATGCCGTAGTCGGCCGCCAGCGGCAGCAGCGCCTGCATCACCGGGTGGCTGGGCTGGCCGGCATAGGCGCTGGTGACCTCGCGGCGCCACCAGGCCAGCTTGGCGGCGGCGACGCTGGGGTCGCTGACCTCGTCGACGACATCGTCCACTTCGCGGCAGAAGGCGTAGAAGGCCGTGATGGCGGCGCGGCGCGGCGGCGGCAGGAAGAGAAAGGCGTAATAGAACGAAGAGCCGCTCTTCGCGGCCTTGTCCTGCACGTACTGTTGCGGCGTCATGGCAAGGTCGGGCCGGGCGTCAGCGCAGGCTGTCCGGCATGCGCCAGGCACGCCACACCAGCAAGGGCAGGTCGGCCAGGCCCAGCTTGGGGCGGTGGGCGAGGGCGGCGTATTTCATCGCTTCGATTTTCTCCAGGATGCGCAGGCCGCCTTGCACCACCAGGCGCAATTCCCAGCCGGCCCGTCCGGGCACGCGCAGGGCCAGGGGCGCGCCCTGGCGCATCAGCGTGCGCGCCCAGGCGCACAGCGCTGCCACCAGCACGCGCGAGCGGGCGCTGTCGGTGGCCGCGGTCAGTTCGGCGCGGCTGACGCGGTGGTGCAGCAGGTCGGCCTCGGGCACGTAGCAGCGGCCGCGCGGGCCGTCGATGCTGAGGTCTTGCCAGAAGTTGATGAGCTGCAGTGCGCTGCAGATGGCATCGGCCTGCTGCAGCGAGCGTGCGTCGTGCACGGCATACAGGTGCAGGAGCAGCCGGCCGATGGGGTTGGCCGAGCGGCGGCAGTAATCGAGCACGGCCTCGCGGTGCGGGTAGGGCGGGTTGCGAACGTCCTGCTCGAAGGCGTCGAGCAGGTCGTGCAGCAACTGCGGCGGTAAGCGGTGTTCGCGGGTGCGCGCGGCCAGCGGCTCGAAGACGCGGCGCCAGCGCGCGGCCACCGGTGCGCCGGCCACGGCGGCTTCGAGGTCGGCGCGGTAGGCGGCCAGGTCGGCCAGGCGGTCGGCGGTGGAGGCATCGCCTTCGTCGGCGATGTCGTCGGCGGTGCGCGCGAAGTGGTAGATGGCCACGACGGCCGGCCGCAGCGCCGGCGGGCACAGAAAAGACGCGACCGGGAAGTTCTCGTAGTGGTTGACGCTCACTGCCTGATTCTCGCCATTCCTGAGCAGGCGCCGGCCGTCGGCCTGGGCGATTGACAGCCGCTTCAGCCAGCCTCTACATTACTGACCGGTCAGTCATTAACAACGCCTGCGGGGTGCCTCCCTGCGGCCCGCTGCCCCAGGGGCTTACCCGATGAAGAAGCTTTTCGATGTGCGCCCTTGGGCCACCGCCGTCACTTTGCTGCTGGTGGCGGGCTTGGTGGCCTGCTCACGTCCGGCGCCTGCGCCTGAGCCCGTGCGCGCGGTGCGCACCCTCACCGTCAGCAGCGAAAGCGCTGGCGGCGTTCACGAATATGCAGCCGAACTGCGCGCCCGCACGGAAACACGCCTGGGTTTCCGCGTCGGGGGCAAGATGGTCGCGCGGCCCGCGGAAGTGGGCCAGCGTGTGCGCGCCGGCCAGGTGCTGGCGCAGCTGGATGCCTCCGACCTGAAGCTGGGCCAGGAAGCCGCGCAAGCCGCCGCCAGGGCGGCACAGACGCAATTCGACCTGGCGTCGGCCGAGTTCAAGCGTTTCCAGGAGCTGCGCGCCCAGGGCTTCATCAGCAGCCAGGAACTCGAGCGCCGCGAAGCCACGCTGAAGGCGCAGCGCGCCCAGCTCGACCAGGCCCTCGCGCAGGCGCGCGTGCAAGGCAACCAGGCGGGCTATGCCACCCTGGTGGCCACGGCGGCCGGCGTGGTCACCGCCACCGAGGCAGAAGTGGGTGCCGTGCTCGCCGCCGGCACACCGGTGCTGCGCCTGGCCCACGACGGCCCGCGTGACGCCGTGTTCGCCGTGCCGGAAGACGGCGTGGCTGCCATGCGTGCGCTGCTGGGCCAGCGCGGCGCGCTGCAGGTGCGGGCCTGGGCCAGCAGCACCCTGCTGCCGGCCACCGTGCGCGAAGTGGCTGCTGCGGCCGACCCCGTGACCCGCACCTTCCTCGTGAAGGCCGATGTGGCCAACGCCACTGCCGGCAACACCACGCTGCAGCTGGGGCAGACGGTCACGGTGCTGGCGGCACTGCCGCGCATGGAAGGCATCACGCGGCTGCCGTTGTCGGCGGTGACCCAGCAGCAAGGCGTCACCGCGGTGTGGGTGCTGGACCCGGCCACGATGACTGTGAAGGTGCAGCCCATCACGGTGGCCGGCGCCGATGGCAACACGGTGGTGGTGGCCGCAGGGCTGCAACCTGGCCAGCAGGTGGTGACCGCCGGCGTGCACGTGCTGACGCCGGGCCAGAAGGTGAAGCTCTACGGGCGGAATGCAACGCCTCCAGCCACGCCGCAGGCGGCCGCTGCCGCGGCCAGCCGCTGAACACGGGTGCCCGCGATGGAAACCGCCACCCCCGCCGAAGGCCAGCGCACCTCGCGCTTCAACATCTCGCGCTGGGCGCTGGAGCACCCGGCCCTCACGCGCTACCTCATGGTGGTGCTGCTGGTGCTGGGCACGGCCGCCTACTTCCAGCTCGGGCAGGACGAGGACCCGCCCTTCACCTTCCGCGCCATGGTGGTGCAGGCCTTCTGGCCCGGCGCCAGCGCGCTGCAGATGGCCGAGCAGGTCACCGACAAGATCGAGAAGTCGCTGCAGGAAGTGCCCTATGCCGACAAGATCCGCAGCTACACCAAGCCGGGCGAATCGCTCACCATCCTGCAGCTGAAGGACTCGTCGCCGCCGCAAGAGGTGCCCCAAAGCTGGTACCAGGCGCGCAAGCGCATCGCCGACATGCGCAACACGTTGCCGGCCGGCGTCATCGGACCGGTGTTCAACGACGACTTCGGCGACGTCTACGGCTCCATCTTCGCCCTCAGCGCCGACGGCTTCAGCCGAGAAGAGCTGCGTGTCTACAGCGAACGCGTGCGCCAGCGCCTGCTGCGCGTGCCCGACGTGGCGAAGGTGGAGATCTTCGGCGCCCAGGCCGAAAAGGTGTTCATCGAGATCTCGCAGAAGCGCCTGGCCCAGCTGGGGCTGGACTTCAGCCAGGTCATCGCGCAGATCGGCAGCCAGAACGCCGTGGAAGGCGCCGGCGTGATGAACACCGGCCCCGAAAACCTGCAGGTGCGCGTGGGCGGCCAGTTCAACTCGGTGGAAGAGCTCGAGCGCCTGCCCATCCGCGGCGTGAACCCTGCCACGGGGCAGGCCAGCACGCTGCGGCTGGCCGACATCGCTGAAGTGAAGCGCGCCTATGTCGACCCGCCCAGCACCAAGGTGCGCCACCAGGGGCAGGAGGTCATCGCGCTGGGGGTCTCGATGGCCAAGGGCGGCGACATCATCGCCCTGGGCAAGGCGCTGCGCGTGGCCGTGGCCGAGGCGCAGCAAGAGCTGCCGCTGGGCATCACCGTGGCGCAGGTGCAGGACCAGCCGGCCGCGGTGTCGCGGTCGGTGAACGAATTCGTGCAGGTGCTGATCGAGGCCATCGTCATCGTGCTGGCGGTCAGCTTCATCAGCCTGGGGCTGCACACGAAGCCCCTGCGCATCGACATCTGGCCGGGCCTGGTGGTGGGCATCACCATCCCGCTGGTGCTGGCCATCACCTTCGTGACGATGTTCTATTGGGGCGTGGGGCTGCACAAGATCAGCCTGGGCAGCCTGATCATCGCCCTGGGCCTGCTCGTGGACGACGCCATCATTGCCGTGGAGATGATGGTGCGCAAGCTGGAGGAGGGCTACGACCGCGCCCGCGCCGCCACCTTCACCTATGAACTGGTGGCCATGCCCATGCTTACGGGCACGCTCATCACGGCCGCGGGCTTCCTGCCCATCGGCCTGGCCAAGAGCGTGACGGGCGAGTACACCTTCGCCATCTTCGCCGTGACGGCGGCGGCGCTGGTCATCTCGTGGGTGGTCTCGGTGTACTTCGTGCCCTATCTGGGCTGGAAGCTGCTGCGCACGCGCAAGCACGCCGAAGGCCAGCCGCATGAAGACGAGCTGTACGACACACCCTTCTACTCGCGCTTCAGGCGCCTGGTGAACTGGTGCGTGCAGCACCGCTGGGTAACCATCGGTCTCACCGTGGCCAGCTTCGCCCTGGGCATCGCGGGCATGGGCCAGGTGCAGCAGCAGTTTTTCCCTGATTCCAGCCGGCCCGAACTCATCGTCGACCTCTGGCTGCCCGAAGGTTCCACCGTGCAACAGAGCGATGCCATCGCGCAGCGCTTCGAGGCGCGCATGATGAAGGAGCCCGGCGTCAGCAGCGTCACCACCTGGGTGGGCAGCGGCGTGCCGCGCTTTTATCTGCCGCTGGACCAGGTGTTCCCGCAAAGCAACGTCAGCCAGGCCATCGTGCTGCCCAAGAGTCTGAAGGAGCGCGAGGCGCTGCGCCTGCGCCTGCCGGAGCTGCTGGCCACCGAATTCCCCGAGGCGCGCGGCCGCGTGAAGCTGCTGCCCAATGGGCCGCCGGTGCCTTACCCGGTGCAGTTCCGCGTGGTGGGCATCGAGGCTGCCGAGGTGCGGCAATGGGCCGACCAGGCCAAGGAGGTGCTGCGCGCCAACCCCAGCATGCGCGGCGTGAACGACAACTGGAACCAGCCGGTGAAGGTGCTGCGCCTGAACATCGACCAGGACAAGGCGCGGGCGCTTGGCGTCACCAGCCAGGCCGTGGCCCAGGCTTCGCGCACCATCCTGAGCGGCAGCACGGTGGGCCAGTATCGCGAGGGCGACAAGCTCATCGACATCGTGCTGCGCCAGCCCGCCGACGAGCGCAACGCCATCACCGACCTGGGCAATGCCTACCTGCCCACCAGCAGCGGCCGATCCATCCCCTTGACCCAGGTGGCCAAGGTCGACTTCACCTGGGAGCCCGGCGTGCTGTGGCGGGAGGGGCGCAGTTTCGCCGTCACCATCCAGGGCGACGTGGTGGAAGGCGTGCAAGGCCCCACCGTCACGGCGCAGGTGTGGCCGCAACTGCAGAAGCTGGCCGCCACCATGCCGCCCGGCTACCGCATCGAGGTGGCCGGCGCGGTGGAAGAAAGCAGCAAGGGCCAGGGTTCGCTGCTGGCCAACCTGCCGCTGATGGTCTTCATCATCTTCACGCTGCTGATGCTGCAACTGCAGAGCTTCAGCCGCTCGCTGCTGGTGTTCCTGACCGGGCCGCTGGGCATCATCGGCGTGGCGGCGGCACTGCTGATCCTGAACCGGCCCTTCGGCTTCGTGGCCTTGCTGGGGGTGATCGCGCTGATGGGCATGATCATGCGTAACTCGGTCATCCTCATCGACCAGATCGAGCAAGACCGCCGGCGCGGCGTGGCCGCCTGGGACGCCGTCGTCGAAGCCGCCGTGCGGCGCTTCCGGCCCATCGTGCTGACGGCGGCAGCGGCGGTGCTGGCGATGATTCCGCTGTCGCGCAGCGTGTTCTGGGGGCCGATGGCGGTGGCCATCATGGGCGGCTTGATCGTGGCCACGGCGCTGACGCTGCTGGCCCTGCCCGCCATGTACGCGGCATGGTTCCGGGTGAAGCGGGAAGGGCCGCAGGGCGGCGCGCCGGGCGAGGTGGCTGGGGCAGGATAAACTCGCGGGTTTGCCGCTGGTCGGCACACACCTGCGCGGGTGGCGAAATTGGTAGACGCACCAGGTTTAGGTCCTGACGCCTTCACGGGTGTGCGGGTTCGAGTCCCGCCCCGCGCACCACAGCCTTGAACGACAGCGGCACTCCGTGCCCCCAGATTTTCCGCCCTTCACCCAGAACAGAAGCGAAGACACCATGGCCGTCACAGTCGAAACCCTCGAGAAGCTCGAACGCCGCATCACCCTCACGCTGCCGGCAGAGGTCATCAACGGCGAGGTCGAATCGCGCCTGAAGAAGCTGTCGCGCACCGTCAAGGCCGACGGCTTCCGCCCCGGCAAGGTGCCCATGAGTGTGGTGGCCCAGCGCTACGGCTACCAGGTGCAGTACGAGGTGGTGAACGACCGCGTCGGCCAGAGCTTCAACGAAGCCGTGAACGAAGCCAAGCTGCGTGTGGCCGGCACGCCCAGGATCACGCAGAAGGACCAGGCGCCCGAAGGCGCGCTGGCCTTCGACGCCACCTTCGAGGTCTATCCCGAGGTGAAGCTGGGCGACCTGAGCACCGCCGAGGTCGAGCGCATCAGCACCGAAGTGACCGAAGCCGCCATCGACCGCACGGTGGAGATCCTGCGCAAGCAGCGCCGCACCTTCGGCCTGCGCGCGAAGGACGAAGGCGCTATCGAAGGCGACCGCGTCACCATCGACTTCGAAGGCAAGATCGACGGCGAGCCCTTCTCGGGCGGCAAGGCCGAGGCCTTCCAGTTCATCATCGGCGAAGGCCAGATGCTCGAGCAGTTCGACCAGGCCGTGCGCGGCATGAAGGTGGGCGAGAGCAAGACCTTCCCGCTGCAGTTCCCGGCCGATTATCACGGCGCCGACGTGGCCGGCAAGGAAGCCGACTTCCTCGTCACCGTGAGCAAGATCGAGGCGCAGAACCTGCCAGCCGTGGATGAAGCGCTGGCCAAGAGCCTGGGCATCAAGGAAGGCACCGTCGAAGGCCTGCGCGCCGACGTGAAGAAGAACCTCGAGCGTGAAGTGAAGTTCCGCGTGCTGGCCCGCAACAAGGCCGCCGTGATGGACGCGCTGGCGGCCGCCGCGGAACTGGACCTGCCCAACGCGCTGGTCGAAGCCGAGGCGGAGCGCCTCATCGAAGGCGCCCGCGGCGACCTGAAGCAGCGTGGCGTGAAGGACGCCGAGACGGTGGACATTCCCGGTGACATCTTCCGGCCGCAGGCCGAGCGCCGCGTGCGACTGGGCCTGGTGGTCTCGGAACTCGTGCGCCAGCACAAGCTGCAGGCCAAGCCCGAGCAACTGCAGGCCCACATCGAAGAACTGAGCCAGAGCTACGAGAAGCCCGCCGAGGTGATGCGCTGGTACCTCAGCGACCGCCAGCGCATGAGCGAGGTGGAAGCCGTCGTCATCGAGAACAACGTGACCGAGTTCGTGCTGGGCCAGGTCAAGGTTGTCGACAAGGTGCTACCGTTCGACGAACTCATGACGAGTCAGTGAGACCCCCACGCTCCCTCCGGTCGCTGCCCCCCGAGGGGGCGCACGCGGCAGGCCGGCGGAGCCGGCCCCGCGCAGGAACCTTGGTAAGGACGAAAAGATGAGCTATCAGGAAACCACCGGCCTGGGCATGGTGCCCATCGTCATCGAGCAATCGGGGCGTGGCGAGCGCGCCTACGACATCTACAGCCGCCTGCTGCGCGAGCGCATCGTGTTCCTGGTGGGCCCGGTGAACGACGCCACGGCCAACCTGGTGGTGGCGCAGATGCTGTTCCTCGAGAGCGAGAACCCCGACAAAGACATCTTCCTCTACATCAACAGCCCCGGCGGCAGCGTCAGCGCCGGCCTGTCGATCTACGACACGATGAACTTCATCAAGCCCGACGTGAGCACGCTGTGCATGGGCATGGCCGCCAGCATGGGCAGTTTCCTGCTGATGGCCGGCGCCAAGGGCAAGCGCTCGGCGCTGCCGAACTCGCGCGTGATGATCCACCAGCCCTCGGGCGGTGCGCAGGGCCAGGCCACCGACATCGAGATCCAGGCGCGCGAGATCATCAAGACGCGCGAGCAGCTCAACCGCATCTATGCTGACCGCACCGGCCAGCCCATCGAGCGGATCGCGGCCGACATGGAACGCGACAAGTGGCTCTCTCCCGATGAAGCCAAGGAGTACGGCCTCATCGACCAGGTGCTGGACAAGCGCGGCTGAAACCGCGGTCTGCGCCTGCCTTGGCCCACAGCCCGCCCCTGGCGGGCTGTGTCGTTTCCGGGCCACTGCTGCGGCCTGCAGCCGCCGGTTTTCACGTCCATTTCCATGCGGACCCCGGTCGGGGCTTTGGACTATGATGCAGCGGCAATCCGCGCTCAACCACGCACGAACGATCTCTCATGGCCGAAAAGAAGGGCGCCTCAGGCGAAAAGGTTCTGTACTGCAGCTTCTGCGGTAAGAGCCAGCACGAGGTGAAGAAGCTCATCGCCGGGCCGTCGGTGTTCATCTGCGACGAGTGCATCGAGCTGTGCAACGACATCATCCGCGACGAGGTGCCGGCCGAGGCACCTGGCGCCAAGGCCGCCAAGAGCGACCTGCCGGTGCCCAGCGAGATCAAGGCCAGCCTCGACCAATATGTCATCGGGCAGGACGTGGCCAAGCGCACGCTCAGCGTGGCGGTCTACAACCACTACAAGCGCCTGAAGCACATGGGCGCCAACGCCTCCAAGGACGAGGTGGAACTGACCAAGAGCAACATCCTCTTGATCGGGCCCACCGGCAGCGGCAAGACGCTGCTGGCGCAGACGCTGGCACGGCTGCTGAACGTGCCCTTCGTCATCGCCGATGCCACCACGCTCACCGAAGCCGGCTACGTGGGTGAAGACGTCGAGAACATCATCCAGAAGCTGCTGCAGAACTGCAACTACGACGTCGAGCGCGCGCAGCGCGGCATCGTCTACATCGACGAGATCGACAAGATCAGCCGCAAGGCCGACAACCCCAGCATCACCCGTGACGTCTCGGGCGAGGGTGTGCAGCAGGCGCTGCTGAAGCTGGTGGAAGGCACGATGGCCAGCGTGCCGCCGCAGGGCGGGCGCAAGCACCCGAACCAGGACTTCCTGCAGATCGACACGACCAACATCCTGTTCATCTGCGGTGGTGCGTTCGACGGCCTGGAGAAGGTCATCCAGAACCGCACCGAGAAAAGCGGCATCGGCTTTGCGGCCAGCGTGCACAGCAAGACCGAGAAGCGTGCGGCGGACGTTTTCCGCCACGCGGAACCCGAAGACCTGATCAAGTTCGGCCTGATCCCCGAACTGGTGGGTCGCCTGCCCGTCGTGGCCACGCTGGGTGAACTGACCATCGATGCCATGGTGCAGATCCTCACCGAGCCCAAGAACGCGCTGGTCAAGCAGTACCAGAAGCTGTTTGCGATGGATGGTGTCGAACTCGAGATTCGTCCGTCGGCCCTGACGGCCATCGCCAAGAAGGCCCTGGCGCGCAAGACCGGCGCCCGTGGCCTGCGCTCGATCCTGGAACACTCGCTGATCGACACCATGTTCGACCTGCCCACGCTCGACGGCGTGGCCAAGGTGGTGATCGATGACCACATCGTCGAAGAAGGCGCCAAGCCGCTTCTCGTCTACCGCGAGCAGAAAGCCAGCGCTTGACCGTCAGCCCCCAAGCTCGCTGGCGCTCGCTACCCCCCGAGGGTGCCGTCCGCCAGCGGCCCGGCCGAGCCGGTTCCGCGGCGGGAAGCTTGGTACAAGATTCCTTGCATTCCTGATCTCGGGCCCCAAGTGGGCTTGAGAAAGAGAGGTTCCCATGTCCGGCCATTCCATCCTGCCGCCCGATCCCATCACCCTGCCTTTGCTGCCGCTGCGCGACGTGGTGGTGTTCCCGCACATGGTCATCCCGCTGTTCGTGGGCCGACCCAAGAGCATCAAGGCGCTGGAAGCCGCGATGGAGCAGGGCCGCCAGATCATGCTGGTGGCGCAGAAGGCTGCGGGCAAGGACGAGCCCAAGGCCGACGACATGTTCGATGTCGGCTGCATCAGCAGCATCCTGCAGATGTTGAAGCTGCCCGACGGCACGGTGAAGGTGCTGGTGGAAGGCGTGCAGCGCGCCAACACGAAACGCATCACCGAAGACGATGACTACTTCGTCGGCGAAGTGGTGCCCGTGCAGCCCGAAGCCGATGCCACGCCCGAGATCGAAGCGCTGCGCCGCGCCGTGACGCAGCAGTTCGACCAGTACGTGAAGCTGAACAAGAAGATCCCGCCGGAGATCCTGACCAGCATCGCCGGCATCGACGACCCGGGCCGCCTGGCCGACACCATCGCCGCGCACCTGCCGCTGAAGCTGGAAGCCAAGCAGGCCGTGCTCGACCTCTTCAGCGTGGCGCAGCGCCTCGAAAAGCTGCTCGAGCTGCTGGAGCACGAGGTCGACATCCTGCAGGTGGAAAAGCGCATCCGCGGCCGCGTCAAGCGCCAGATGGAGAAGAGCCAGCGCGAGTACTACCTCAACGAGCAGGTCAAGGCCATCCAGAAGGAACTGGGCGACGGCGAAGAAGGCGCCGATCTCGAAGAGCTCGAGAAGAAGATCAAGGCCGCGCGCATGAGCAAGGAAGCGCTCAAGAAGGCCGAGAGCGAGCTGAAGAAGCTGAAGCTGATGTCGCCCATGTCGGCCGAGGCCACCGTGGTGCGCAACTTCATCGACACGCTGGTCAACCTGCCCTGGCAGAAGAAGACCAAGATCAAGCACGACCTGGTCAACGCCGAGGGTGTGCTGAACGAAGACCACTTCGGCCTGGAGAAGGTGAAGGACCGCATCCTCGAGTACCTCGCGGTGCAGCAGCGTGTGGACAAGGTCAAGGCGCCCATCCTTTGCCTGGTGGGGCCCCCCGGCGTGGGCAAGACCAGCCTGGGCCAGAGCGTGGCGCGCGCCACCGGTCGCAAGTTCGTGCGCATGGCGCTGGGCGGCATGCGCGACGAGGCCGAGATCCGCGGCCACCGCCGCACCTACATCGGCAGCATGCCGGGCAAGGTGCTGCAGAGCCTGAGCAAGGTGGGTGTGCGCAACCCGCTGTTCCTGCTGGACGAGATCGACAAGCTCGGCATGGACTTCCGCGGCGACCCCAGCAGCGCGCTGCTGGAAGTGCTGGACCCGGAGCAGAACCACACCTTCAGTGACCACTACGTCGAAGTCGACTTCGACCTGAGCGACGTGATGTTCGTGGCCACCAGCAACAGCATGAACATCCCGCCGGCCCTGCTGGACCGGATGGAAGTCATCCGCCTGGCCGGCTACACGGAAGACGAGAAGCTCAACATCGCCCAGCGCTATCTCATGCCCAAGCAGGCCAAGAACAACGGCCTGCAGGACGGCGAGATGGAGATCACCGAATCGGCCCTGCGTGCCATCCTGCGCTACTACACGCGGGAAGCGGGCGTGCGTTCGCTAGAACGCGAGATCGGCAAGATCTGCCGCAAAGTGGTGAAGGGCATCGCGCTGAAGAAGTACGAGGGCAAGGTGGTCGTCACCGAAGACAACCTCAATGAATTCCTGGGCGTGCGCAAGCACGACTTCGGTCGCGCCGAGAAGAAGAACCAGGTGGGGCAGGTGGTGGGCCTGGCGTGGACCGAGGTGGGCGGCGACCTGCTCACCATCGAAGCCACCGTGATGCCGGGCAAGGGCAACATCATCCGCACCGGTTCGCTGGGTGACGTGATGAAGGAAAGCGTGGAAGCCGCGCGCACCGTCGTGCGTTCACGCGCGGCGCGCCTGGGCCTGAAGGACGAGGTGTTCGAGAAGCGCGACATCCACATCCACGTGCCCGATGGCGCCACGCCGAAGGACGGCCCGAGCGCGGGCGCGGCCATGACCACGGCCCTTGTGTCGGCGCTGAGCGGCATTCCGGTGCGCGCCGACGTGGCGATGACCGGTGAGATCACCTTGCGCGGTGAAGTCACGGCTATCGGTGGTTTGAAGGAAAAGCTGCTGGCGGCACACCGCGGCGGCGTGAAGACGGTGCTGATCCCCGAGGAAAACGTCAAGGACCTCCAGGACATCCCGGAGAACGCCAAGAACAAGCTCGAGATCGTGCCCGTGCGCTGGATCGACCAGGTGCTGCAGATCGCGCTCGAGCGCATGCCCGATGCGCTGCCCGATGAAGAGGCCGTCACCAAGGACGCCACGCCCAAGGCCGACGTGGTGCCACCGGTGGGTTCGAGCGACGCGCTGCCGCATTGATGGGCGAAAGTGTTCAGCAGGGCTTGCGGGCTTTCAATTTTTCGTCGTAGAATACGAGACTCGCAGCGATCAGCCGGCAGCTGATGAAAACACGGTGCGAAGGCCGTCGAAAGGCGGTGGTCGAAAGGCCGAAGAAAGACACGCGGGATTAGCTCAGTTGGTAGAGCGATACCTTGCCAAGGTATAGGTCGAGAGTTCGAGCCTCTTATCCCGCTCCAGATTCGAAAGACAGGGAAGCTTCGGCTTCCCTTCTTTTTGGCTGAGAATGTTGGGCAGGGCTTCCGGTTCGCCAGGGCTCCAAGCTTCAGCGGCGCGATAGCAAAGCGGTTATGCAACGGATTGCAAATCCGTCTAGTCCGGTTCGACTCCGGATCGCGCCTCCAGATTTCACACCGCAGGGCTCCCACCGTGGAGCCCTGTTGCATTTCTGGCGGCGCCCATAATCGGCCCGCGGCCCGGGTGGCGAAATCGGTAGACGCAGCGGACTTAAAATCCGCCACCTCTCACAGGGTGTACGGGTTCGAGTCCCGTCCCGGGCACCAGCCCAGCCGTGCTTGGCGCCCAGCCTGGCTCCAGGCGCCGAACACCCGGCCTCGCGCGGCCTCCGCGGTCGCTCGGTCTACATCCCCACCCCCCTCAAACAAGCCTGGACATGTCGCGGTGGCGACGCCCTGAGCCTCGCCATCATTCAAAAATAGAACGACCGTACTATTTTTTGCGCCTGCAGGGCGCGCGGCCGAAGGTCGACGCCTAGAATGGGCCGATTAACGTGAACGTCAACTGAGCGCAGGAGCGTCATTCATGAAGGTGCTGGTGCCCGTGAAGCGGGTCGTGGACTACAACGTCAAGGTGCGCGTGAAGAGCGATGGCACCGGTGTCGACATCGCCAACGTCAAGATGAGCATGAACCCCTTCGACGAGATCGCCGTCGAAGAGGCGGTGCGGTTGAAGGAGAAGGGTGTCGTGACCGAAATCGTCGCGGTGTCCTGCGGCGTCACGCAGTGCCAGGAAACGCTGCGCACCGCCATGGCCATCGGCGCCGACCGCGCCATCCTGGTGGAATGCGCCGACGAACTGCAGCCGCTGGCCGTGGCCAAGCTGCTGAAGGCCCTGGTCGACAAGGAACAGCCCGGCCTCGTCATCCTGGGCAAGCAGGCCATCGACGACGACTGCAACCAGACCGGCCAGATGCTGGCCGCGCTGACGGGCCTGCCGCAAGGCACCTATGCCTCGAAGGTGGAAGTGGCCGACGGCGTGGCCACCGTCACGCGCGAGGTCGATGGCGGCCTGGAAACGCTGAAGCTGAAGCTGCCCGCCATCGTGACGACCGACCTGCGCCTGAATGAGCCGCGCTACGTCACGCTGCCCAACATCATGAAGGCCAAGAAGAAGACGCTGGACGTCGTGAAGCCTGCCGATCTGGGCGTGGACGTGTCGCCACGCATCAAGACGCTGAAGGTGTCCGAGCCGCCCAAGCGCGGTGCCGGCATCAAGGTGCCCGATGTCGCCACGCTGGTGGCCAAGCTGAAGAACGAAGCCAAGGTGGTTTGAACATGAGCGTGCTTGTTTTTGCCGAACACGACAACGCGTCCTTGAAGGGCGCCACCCTGAACACCATCACCGCGGCGCTGGCCTGCGGTGGCGATGTGCACGTGCTGGTGGCCGGCCACAACGCCGGCCCCGCGGCGGCTGCGGCGGCGCAGGTGGCCGGCGTGGCCAAGGTGCTGCATGCCGACGCGCCGGGCCTGGCGCACGGCCTGGCCGAACCCACGGCAGCGCAGGTGCTGCAGCTGGCGCGCGGCTACAGCCACATCCTGTTCGCGGCTACCGCCAGCGGCAAGAACGTGGCCCCGCGCGTGGCCGCCCTGCTGGATGTGGCGCAGATCAGCGACGCCACCAAGGTGCTCAGCGCCGACACCTTCGAGCGCCCCATCTACGCCGGCAACGCGCTCGCCACCGTGCAGAGCACCGACGCCATCAAGGTGATCACCGTGCGCACCACGGGTTTCGACGCGGCTGCCGCCAACGGTGGCAGCGCCAGCGTGGAAAGCGTGCCGCCGGCCGATGACACCGGCATCAGCACCTACATCGGCAGCGAAATTGCCAAGAGCGACCGCCCCGAGCTGACGGCAGCCAAGGTCATCGTCAGCGGTGGCCGCGCTCTGGGCTCCAGCGAGAAGTTCAACGAGGTGCTCACGCCCCTGGCCGACAAGCTGGGCGCCGCCCTGGGCGCCAGCCGCGCGGCCGTGGACGCCGGCTACGCTCCGAACGACTGGCAGGTGGGGCAGACGGGCAAGATCGTCGCGCCGCAGCTGTACGTGGCGGTGGGCATCAGCGGCGCCATCCAGCATCTGGCGGGCATGAAGGACAGCAAGGTCATCGTGGCCATCAACAAGGATGCCGAAGCGCCCATCTTCAGCGTGGCCGACTACGGCCTGGAGGCCGACCTCTTCACCGCCGTGCCCGAGCTCATCGAGAAGCTCTGATTGCAGCCTGAACCGGGGCGCCCCTTGCGGCGCCCTCTTTCCATCTGAATCCGCCCCTGAATTCGCATCTGGAGACCCAGCATGAGCTACCAAGCCCCCGTCAAGGACATGCTGTTCGTGATGAAGGAACTGGCCGGCATCGACGCCGTGGCCGCCTTGCCTGGCCATGAAGACGCCGGGTACGACACTGCCGCCGCCGTGCTGGAAGAAAGCGCGAGGTTCAACGAAGGCGTGGTGGCGCCATTGAACTGGGCCGGCGACCAGAACCCCTCGTTCTTCAAGGACGGCCGTGTCACCACCACGCCCGGCTTCAAGGAAGCCTTCCGCCAGTTTGCCGAAGGCGGCTGGCAAGGTCTGCAGCACCCGGTGCAATTCGGCGGGCAGGGCCTGCCCAAGCTCATCCACGCGGCCTGCAGCGAAATGGTGAACAGCGCCAACCTGAGCTTCGCGCTGTGCCCGCTGCTGACCGATGGCGCCATCGAGGCGCTGCTCACCGCCGGCACGCCCGAGCAGCAGGCCACCTACCTGCCGAAGATGATCGACGGCAGCTGGACGGGTTCGATGAACCTCACCGAGCCGCAGGCCGGCTCGGACCTGTCGGCCGTGCGCACGCGCGCCGAGCCGCAACCCGACGGCACCTACAAGCTCTTCGGCACCAAGATCTACATCACCTACGGTGAGCACGACATGGCCGAGAACATCGTCCACCTCGTGCTGGCGCGCGTGGTGGGCGCACCCGAGGGCGTGAAGGGCATCAGCCTCTTCATCTGCCCGAAGTTCCTGGTGAACGCCGACGGCAGCCTGGGCGCCCGCAACGACGTGCACTGCGTCAGCATCGAGCACAAGCTGGGCATCAAGGCCAGCCCCACGGCGGTGCTGCAGTACGGCGACCACGGCGGTGCAGTGGGTTATCTCGTGGGCCAGGAAAACCGCGGCCTCGAGTACATGTTCATCATGATGAACGCGGCCCGCTACGGCGTGGGCGTGCAAGGCATCGCGCTGGCCGAACGGGCCTACCAGAAGGCCGTGGGCTATGCGCGCGAGCGTGTGCAAAGCCGCCCGGTGGATGGCAGCCTGCCCAAGGCCGGCGCCATCATCCACCACCCCGATGTGCGTCGCATGCTGATGACGATGCGCGCCCACACCGAAGGCTGCCGTGCGATGGCGCTGGTGGCTGCGGCCGCCTTCGACGCGGCGCACGCGCACCCCGACGCGCAGGCGCGCCAGCAGAACCAGGCCTTCTATGAGTTCCTGGTGCCGCTGATCAAGGGCCTGTCCACCGAGATGGCGCTGGAAGTGGCCAGCCTGGGCGTGCAGGTGCACGGCGGCATGGGTTTTATCGAGGAGACTGGCGCCGCGCAGCACCTGCGCGATGCCAAGATCCTGGCCATCTACGAAGGCACCACCGCCATCCAGGCCAACGACCTGGTGGGCCGCAAGACCGCACGTGACGGCGGCGCGGTGGCGCGCGCCATCGCCGGTCAGATCGAGGCCACCGAAGGCGCGCTGAAGGCGCGCCCCAGCGCCGCCTGCCAGATCATGGCCAAGCGCCTGGGCGCCGCGCGCCGTGCCTTCGAAGACGTGGTGGCCTTCGTGGCCGGGCACACCAAGGCGGCCCCCAACGCCGTGTTCGCCGGCAGCGTGCCCTACCTGATGATGGCGGGCACCACGGTGGCCGGCTGGCAGATGGCCCGTGCGCTGATGGCGGCTGAAGATGCCATCGCGCAGCACGCCAGCGGCGCAGCGCCCGACACCGACCTCGCCTTCATGCAAGCCAAGATCGCCACCGCGCGTTTCTATGGCGACCACATCCTCAACAAGGTGGCAGCCCAGCGCGACAGCATCGTCGAAGGCGCTGAGGCCGTCACCGCCCTGGCCCTGGAGTCCTTCTGATGAGCAAGCTTCCACCCGCCCTGCAACGTGTGCCGCTGCCCATCATCGGCGCGCCGCTGTTCATCATCAGCAACCCCAAGCTCGTCATCGCGCAGTGCATCGCGGGCGTGGTGGGTTCGATGCCGGCGCTGAATGCACGCCCGGCCTCGCAGCTGGACGAGTGGCTGGCCGAGATCACGGAAACCCTGGCGGCCTGGGACCGCGACCACCCCGAGCAGAAGGCCGCGCCCTTTGCCATCAACCAGATCGTGCACAAGAGCAACGACCGGCTCGAGCACGACATGCAGGTGTGCGCGAAGTACAAGGTGCCCATCGTCATCACCTCGCTGGGCGCACGCACCGACGTGAACGACGCCGTGCACAGCTGGGGCGGTGTGGTGCTGCACGACATCATCAACAACTTCTTCGCTAAGAAGGCCATCGAGAAGGGCGCCGACGGCCTGATCGCCGTGGCCGCCGGTGCCGGGGGTCACGCGGGTGTGAAAAGCCCGTTCGCGCTGGTGCAGGAGATCCGCGAGTGGTTCGACGGTCCGCTGGCGCTCAGCGGCAGCATCGCCACTGGCGACGCCGTGCTGGCTTCGCTGGCGATGGGCGCCGACTTCGCCTACATCGGCAGCGCCTTCATCGCCACCGACGAAGCCCGCGCCGCCGAGGCCTACAAGCAGTGCATCGTCGAGAGCAACAGCGACGACATCGTCTACAGCAACCTCTTCACCGGCGTGCACGGCAACTACCTCAAGCCCAGCATCCGCGCCGCCGGCATGGACCCCGACAACCTGCCCGAGAGCGACCCGAGCGCGATGAACTTCGGCGGTGGCGAGGGCAGCAAGCCCAAGGCCTGGAAAGAGATCTGGGGCTGCGGCCAGGGCATCGGGGCCGTGAAGGCCGTGCTGCCGGCGGCCGAACTGGTGGCGCGGCTGCAGCGCGAAATGCAGGCGGCCCGCCAGCGTCTGGGCGTGCAGGCATGAGCGCCCCCGTTCAGCGGCTGATGGCGCTGCACCCGCTGCGGACAGGGCGTCTCCCGGCAAGGGCCGTGTGCCTGACTCTCGCTGCCGCCGGCCTGGCAGGCTGCGCCAACATGAGCATCGGCATCGGCCTGCCCATCGGCGGTTTCGGCGGCGTGGGGGTCACCGTGGGTGGTGACGGCCGCGTCGGCGCCGCCGTGGGGGCGGGCAAGGGGCCTGTGGCGGTGGAGGTGGGCACCACGCTGCCGCCGGCCAAGGCCACGGCCTCTGCAGCCTCAGCGCCTGCCGCCGCGCCGGCTTCGGCGCCCCAGCCCGCGCAGCGCCCCCAGTAGACGGGGGCGCCGGCGCTTCACTTCACGTTGGTGAAGCGCATGTGCGGGTTGTCGTTGGAGCGGTGCAGCGTGGTGACGTTGGTCTTCATGGCCCACGGGCGCACCTGGTGGTGCAGCGGAATCACCAGCACTTCGTCCTTGATGCGCACCAGGGCCTCGCGGATCATGCCGTTGCGCTTGGCCACGTCGGGCTCGGCCTTCATGGCGTCGTTCAGGCGGTCGACCACGGGGTCGCTGATGCGGCCGAAGTTGAAGTTGCCGTCGGCACCGCTGGTGCGCGTGCGGATGAGCGACTGAATGGCGTACTGCGCGTCGTAGGTGGCCACGCCCCAGCCCAGCATGTACAGCGAAGTGTCGAAGTTCTGGAACTTCTGGCTGTAGGTGGCGAAGTTCTCGGCCGCCAGCTGCGCCTTCACGCCGATGCGCGCCCACATGGCCACGATGGCCTGGCAGACCTCCTCGTCGTTGACGTAGCGGTTGTTCGGGCAGCTGAAGCGCACCTCGAAGCCACTCGGGTAGCCCGCATCGGCCAGCAGCTTCTTCGCGCCTTCGACATCGACCTTGGCGGGTTGATCGAGCTCGGCCGTGTGGCCGTTGACGCCCGGCGCCACCAGGATGCCCGCCGGCACCGACAGGCCGCGCATGATGTTGCGCTGGATGGCCGTGCGGTCGATGCTCATGTTCAGCGCCTGGCGCACGCGCTTGTCGGCAAACGGGTTCTTGCCCTTGACGTTGCTGTACTTCAGCTCGGGGCTGCCCAGGTCCATCACCAGGAAGATGGTGCGCACCTCGGGGCCTTCCAGCACCTGCAGCTTCTTGTCGTTGCGCAGGCGGGCCACGTCCTGTGTGGGGATGTCGGTCAGCAGGTCGACGTCACCCGCCAGCAAGGCCGCCACGCGCGTGGGGTCGCTCTTGATGGGCGTGTAGATCACTTCCTTGACGTTGCCGCCGGTCTTGTCCCACCACTCAGGGTTGGCCACCATGTTCACGCGCTGCTCGGGCTGCCAGCCCGTCACGCGGAAGGCGCCGGTGCCGTTCACGTTGCGGGAGGCGAAGTTCTCTTCCTTGGCCTTGTAGTCCTGCACGTTGGCGCTGCGGTTCTTCTCGGCCCAGCCCTTGCTCATGATGAAGAAGTAGGCCAGGTTGCGCAGCAGGATGGGCGAGGGCGCGGCCAGGATGAGATCGACGGTGTGGTTGTCGATCTTCTTCACCTCGTTCACGCCGGTGACGTAGATGCCCATCGTGCCCTGGGGCTGGCGGATGCGGTTGAAGCTGAACACCACGTCGTCGGCGGTCAACGGCGAGCCGTCGTGGAATTTCACGCCCTTGCGCAGTTCGAAGCGCACCTGCGTCGGGCTGATGAAAGTCCACTTGGTGGCCAGCGCGGGCTCGATCTCGTAGGTGGCGCTGTAGCGGGTGAGGCCCTCGTACGCATGCGCCAGCACCGTGTTGGTGGTGGCGTGGTTCTGCGAATGCGGGTCCATCGTCAGGATGTCGTTCTGCGCGGCCCAGCGCACGGTCTGGGCCTGGGCCGGGGCGGTGGCCAGTGCGAACACGGCGGCAGCAGCGGCCAACAGGGTCTTGAGCTTCATCAGCGGGGTCCTCTTGCGGGGATGGCGAAGCCGCGAATGCTAGGGCTTTGTGCGGCCCCGGTCACCGGGGACCCGCCTGGGGGCTTCAGTCGGCTTGCAGTTCGGCGTCGCAGCCCTGGGCGGCGGCGATCCAGCGCCGCGCCAGCCGCTGCGCCCAGGCCGCCGGCAGCCAGGGCAGCCAGCGGCGAGGCTGCACCAGCACCCCGCACACATAGCGGGCATCGGCGGCGCGCCATTGCAGCGCGCGGCAACGGCCGTGGCGCCGGCCCGACAGCAGCATGCCCAGCGGGCAGGGCACGGCGGCGCAGCACACGCCGCAGCCGTTGCAGGCGGCGCCGGTGGGCGGCTTGGCGGGGGCGTCGATGCGCAGCATCACGGTGCGGTGTCGCATGGCCGCCGCAGTTTCGCGGTGCTGCGCGCCGGCTTGTCAGCAAAACAGAGGGGTGTAGGGCGCCCAATCCTGCGCATCAGAAGCGCGAGGAGCGCCGGCCGGGGTGTTAGAGTGCCGGCCTGAATGAACGGTCCTTCCCGTCCCCTTGCTGGCAAGTCCACAGCAGCAAGGCGGGTCGCAATCCGCTCGCCCGGTGCAGCCGGGGCCGCGGAAGGTTGATCAACCCATCGGAGCCTTGGAAACCAGGGCGAAAGGTGAGCGAAAGATGATGCAGCAACACAGGGCGAACTCGTACCTGTTCGGGGGCAATGCGCCCTACGTGGAAGAGTTGTACGAGGCCTACCTCGACAACCCCGGCAGCGTGCCCGACAACTGGCGCACGTACTTCGACAACCTGCAGCACGTGCCGGCCACCGATGGCAGCACCGCGCGCGATGTCGCCCACGCCCCCGTCGTCGAAAGTTTCGCGCAGCGCGCCAAGGCCAACGCCTTCGCGCTGAAGGCCAGCGAGGCCGACCTGGCCGTTGCGCGCAAGCAGGTGCACGTGCAGAGCCTGATTGCGGCCTACCGCTTCCTGGGCAGCCGCTGGGCCGACCTCGACCCGCTCAAGCGCACCGAGCGCCCGCGCATTCCCGAACTCGAGCCGTCGTTCTACGACCTGACCGAGTCGGACATGGACATCACCTTCTCGGCGGCCAACACCTACTTCACCAAGGCCGAGAACATGACCCTGCGCGAGATCGTGCAGGCCCTGCGCGACACCTACTGCCGCACGGTGGGCGCCGAGTTCATGCACTGCACCGACCCGGCCGAAAAGCGCTGGTGGCAAGAGCGCCTGGAGTCGCGCCGCAGCAGCCCGAGCTTCAGCGCCGACGAAAAGAAGCACATCCTCGACCGCCTCACCGCCGCCGAAGGCCTGGAGCGCTACCTGCACACCAAGTATGTCGGCCAGAAGCGCTTCAGCCTGGAAGGCGGCGAGAGCTTCATCGCCAGCATGGACGAGGTGGTGCAGCGCGCCGGCACCAACGGCGTGCAGGAGATCGTGATCGGCATGGCCCACCGCGGCCGCCTGAACGTGCTCGTCAACACCCTGGGCAAGATGCCGGCCGACCTCTTCGCCGAGTTCGACCACACGGCCAAGGAAGACCTGCCCGCCGGTGACGTGAAGTACCACCAGGGCTTCAGCAGCGACGTCACCACCCCCGGCGGCCCGGTGCACCTGAGCCTGGCCTTCAACCCCAGCCACCTGGAGATCGTGAACCCGGTGGTCGAGGGCAGCGTGAAGGCGCGCATGGAGCGCCGCGGCGACAAGGAAGGCAACCAGGTGCTGCCCGTGCTGGTGCATGGCGACGCCGCCTTTGCCGGCCAGGGCGTGGTGATGGAGACGCTGGCGCTGGCGCAGACGCGCGGCTACTACACCGGCGGCACGGTGCACATCGTCATCAACAACCAGATCGGCTTCACCACCAGCGACCCGCGCGACAGCCGCAGCACGCTGTACTGCAGCGACGTGGTGAAGATGATCGAGGCCCCCGTGCTGCACGTGAACGCCGACGACCCCGAGGCCGTGGTGTGGTGCACGCAGTTGGCCATGGACTACCGCCAGCAGTTCAAGAAGGACGTGGTGGTCGACATCATCTGCTACCGCAAGCTGGGCCACAACGAGCAGGACACGCCCTCGCTCACCCAGCCGCTGATGTACAAGAAGATCGCGCAGCACCCGGGCACGCGCAAGCTTTATGGCGACAAGCTCGTGGCCCAGGGCGTGCTGCCCGAGACCGGCCCCGACGAGATGGTGAAGGCCTACCGCGCCGCCATGGACGAAGGCCGCCACACCGTGGACCCGGTGCTCACCAACTTCAAGAGCAAGTACGCGGTGGACTGGGCGCCCTTCCTCGGCAAGAAGTGGACCGACGCCGCCGACACCGCGCTGCCGCTGGCGGAGATCAAGCGCCTGAGCGAGCGGCTCACCACGGTGCCGGGCAACTTCAAGGTGCACCCGCTGGTGGAGAAGGTGCTGGCCGACCGCGCGGCCATGGGCCGTGGCGAGATCAACGTCGACTGGGGCATGGGCGAGACCCTGGCCTATGCCTCGCTGGTAGCCAGCGGCTACGCCGTGCGCCTGAGCGGTGAAGACTGCGGCCGCGGCACCTTCGTGCACCGCCATGCCGTGCTGCACGACCAGAACCGTGAGCGTTACGACGAAGGCAGCTACATCCCGCTGCAGAACGTGGCCGAGGGCCAGGCGCCTTTCGTCGTCATCGACTCCATCCTTTCGGAAGAGGCGGTGCTGGGCTTCGAGTACGGCTATGCCGCCGCCGAGCCCAACACGCTGACGATCTGGGAAGCGCAGTTCGGTGATTTCGCCAACGGCGCGCAGGTGGTCATCGACCAGTTCATCGCCAGCGGCGAGGTGAAGTGGGGCCGCGTCAACGGCCTGACGCTGATGCTGCCGCACGGCTACGAGGGCCAGGGCCCCGAGCACAGCAGCGCGCGGCTCGAGCGCTTCATGCAGCTGGCGGCCGACAACAACATGCAGATCGTGCAGCCCACCAGCGCCAGCCAGATCTTCCACCTGCTGCGCCGGCAGATGGTGCGGCAGTTCCGCAAGCCGCTGATCATCTTCACGCCCAAGAGCCTGCTGCGCGCGAAGGACGCCACCAGCCCGCTGGCCGAATTCACCAAGGGCGAGTTCAAGACCGTCATCGGACCGGCCCGCGCCGAGGTGGAAGGCGAGAAGGTCAAGCGCGTCATCTGCTGCTCGGGCAAGGTGGCCTACGACCTGATCAAGAAGCGCGACGAGAAGAAGGCCTGGGACGTGGCCATCATCCGCGTGGAGCAGCTCTATCCCTTCCCGCACAAGGCCTTCGCGGCCGAGATGAAGCGCTTCCCGAATGCCACCGACGTGGTGTGGTGCCAGGACGAGCCACAGAACCAGGGCGCCTGGTTCTACGTGCAGCACTACGTGCACGAGAACATGCTCGACGGCCAGAAGCTGGGCTATGCGGGCCGGCCCGCCAGCGCCTCGCCGGCCGTGGGCTATTCGCACCTGCACCAAGAACAGCAGAAGGCGCTGCTCGACCAGGCTTTCGGCAAGCTCAAAGGCTTCGTGTTGACGAAGTGAGCCCAGAAGAACACACCCAGAGATAGACCATGTCAATTGTTGAAGTGAAGGTTCCGCAGCTCTCCGAATCCGTGGCCGAGGCCACGCTGCTGCAGTGGAAGAAGAAGCCCGGTGACGCCGTTGCCATCGATGAAATCCTCATCGAGGTGGAAACCGACAAGGTGGTGCTGGAAGTGCCGGCTCCGGCGGCTGGTGTGCTGGCCGAGATCGTGCAGGCCGACGGCGCCACGGTGACGGCCGAGCAGCTGATCGCGCGCATCGACACGACCGCGAAGGCCGGTGCCGCAGCACCTGCGGCAGCCCCCGCCGCCCCCGCTGCAGCGCCTGCGGCTGCAGCCGCAGCAGCACCGGCTTCCACCAGCAAGGCCGGCGTGGCCATGCCGGCCGCCGCCAAGCTGATGGCCGACAACAGCCTGGCGGCAGGCTCCGTGGCTGGCACCGGCAAGGATGGCCGCGTCACCAAGGGCGATGTGCTGGGCGCCCTGGCGGCACCAGCGCCTGCGCCTGCCCCCGTGGCCGCACCGAAGGCTGCCGCCCCCGCCGCAGCCCCGCTGCAGCAGGTGGCCGCGCCCGTGGGCAACAGCCTGGGCGAGCGCCCCGAGCAGCGCGTGCCGATGAGCCGCCTGCGCGCGCGCATTGCCGAGCGCTTGGTGCAGAGCCAGAGCACCAACGCCATCCTCACCACGTTCAACGAAGTGAACATGGCGCCGGTGATGGACATGCGCAAGAAGTTCCAGGAGAAGTTCGAGAAGGAGCACGGCGTCAAGCTGGGCTTCATGAGCTTCTTCGTGAAGGCCGCCGTGGCGGCGCTGAAGAAGTACCCCATCGTCAACGCCAGCGTCGACGGCAACGACATCGTCTACCACGGCTACTTCGACATCGGCATCGCCGTGGGCAGCCCGCGCGGCCTGGTGGTGCCGGTGTTGCGCAACGCCGACCAGATGAGCTTTGCCGACATCGAGAAGAAGATCGCCGAATACGGCCAGAAGGCCAAGGACGGCAAGCTCGGCATCGAAGAGCTGACCGGCGGCACTTTCAGCATCAGCAACGGCGGCACCTTCGGCAGCATGCTCAGCACGCCCATCATCAACCCGCCGCAGAGCGCCATCCTGGGCGTGCACGCCACGAAGGACCGCGCCGTCGTCGAGAACGGGCAGGTCGTGGTGCGCCCGATGAACTACCTGGCCATGAGCTACGACCACCGCATCATCGACGGCCGCGAAGCCGTGCTGGCGCTGGTGGCCATGAAGGACGCGCTGGAAGACCCGGCCCGTTTGATGTTCGACATCTGAGGCCGGCACGATGAGCAAGCACTTCGACGTCATCGTCATCGGCGGTGGCCCGGGCGGCTACATCGCCGCCATCCGCGCGGCGCAACTGGGCTTCAACGTCGCCTGCATCGACGAGTGGAAAAACGCCAAGGGCGGCCCCGCCCCGGGCGGCACCTGCACGAACGTGGGCTGCATTCCCAGCAAGGCGCTGCTGCAGAGCAGCGAGCACTACGAACACGCCGGCCACGCCTTTGCCGAACACGGCATCGGCCTGAAGGATCTCAGCATCGACGTGAAGAAGATGCTGGCCCGCAAGGACAAGGTGGTCACGCAGAACAACGAAGGCATCCTTTACCTCTTCAAGAAGAACAAGGTGGCGTTCTTCCACGGCCGCGGTTCCTTTGTGAAGGCGGTGGACGGCGGCTACGAGGTGGCCGTGGGCGACGAAAGCCTGGTGGGCAAGCAGGTGGTGATCGCCACCGGCTCGACGGCGCGTGCACTGCCCGGCGCGCCTTTCGACGAAGAACACATCCTCAGCAACGACGGCGCCCTGCGCATCGGCGAAGTACCGGCGAAGCTGGGCGTCATCGGCTCGGGCGTCATCGGCCTGGAGATGGGCAGCGTGTGGCGCCGCCTGGGCGCCGAAGTCACGGTGCTCGAGGGCCTGCCCACCTTCCTGGGTGCGGTGGACGAGCAGATCGCGAAGGAAGCGCACAAGCTCTTCATCAAGCAGGGCCTGAAGATCGAGCTGGGCGTGAAGGTGGGCGAGATCACGGTTGCTGCCAAGGGCGCGAAGAAGGGGGCCGCCACGCACGTGACCGTGGCCTACACCAGCGCCAAGGGCGAGGCCCAGACGCTGGAGGTGGACAAGCTCATCATCAGCATCGGCCGCGTGCCCAACACCACGGGTCTGAACGCCGAAGCCGTGGGCCTGAGGCTGGACGAGCGCGGCGCCATCGTCGTGGACGACGACTGCCGCACCAACCTGCCTGGCGTGTGGGCCGTGGGTGACGTGGTGCGCGGGCCCATGCTCGCCCACAAGGCCGAGGAAGAGGGCGTGGCCGTGGCCGAGCGCATCGCGGGCCAGCACGGCCACGTGAACTTCAACACCGTGCCCTGGGTGATCTACACCAGCCCCGAGATCGCCTGGGTGGGCCAGACCGAGCAGCAGCTCAAGGCCGAAGGCCGCGCCTACAAGGCCGGCACCTTCCCCTTCCTGGCGAACGGTCGGGCGCGTGCGCTCGGCGACACCTCCGGGATGGTGAAGTTCCTGGCCGATGCTGTCACCGACGAAATCCTCGGCGTGCACATCGTCGGCCCCATGGCCAGCGAGCTGATTGCCGAGGCCGTTGTGGCCATGGAGTTCAAGGCCAGCAGCGAAGACATCGCGCGCATCTGCCACGCGCACCCCAGCTTGAGCGAAGCCACCAAGGAAGCCGCGCTGGCTGTCGACAAGAGAACCCTCAACTTCTGACCCATGTCTTCAGGCCCCGCCGCCGGCCAGCCTGCAGGGGCCCCGCTCCCGCAGGCCCTGTTGGCGGCGCGCAGGGAGAACGCGGTCGCGCGCTTCGCCCAGGCCCGAATTCTGGCGGCGCCGGTCTTTCTGGAAGCCCGTGACAGCGGCGATTGGGCGGGGGCGGCAGAGGCTGCTCTGGTGATGGCCCGGGCCTGCGGCAACCAGCGCGAAAGTGCGGCGGCGATGCGCTGGGTGCGCGAGGCCCTGCAAGCGGCGACGCTGGCCTCGCGGCCCGATTTGGTCTGTGCGAGCTGGGTCGAGGCCGCCCGCGAACATGCCCGCGCCGAAGAGGGCGCCGCGGCCCAGCGGGCCGTCGACGAAGTGCTGGCCCTGGTGTCCCAGTTGAATTCGCCCGGCTTGCTCGAAACTGCCTACAGCGGCCTGACCGCGGTCTACAGCGAACTCGGGCTGACCTGCCTGGCGCTTGCCAGCGGGCGTCGCGCCCTTGAGTACGCCCAACTCAGCGGCGACATCGCGCGTCTCAGCATGGCGCGGACCAATTTCCTCATCCTTGGCGGCGAGGCCTGCGAGCAAGCCCAGGAGCCCGACCCCGCCGCCGTTGAGCGCCTGCTGGCGGAAATGCTCCCGCAGCTGCAGGCCTTGCAGCAGGAAGTACCGCAACTGGGTTCACCCTTGGCAGAGGCCCGGCTCCTGCGCGTGCAAGGCACGCTGGCAGCGTACCAAGGTCGCTGGGACGAAGCATGTCAGGCCTTCGAAGGCCTGACTGCCTACCCTGGCCCCGTACCCCCGCATCTGCTGTGCTGGGGCTGGATCGAGCTCGGCAGGGTGCAGCGGCTGTTGCGGCTGCACCAGGCTGCGTTGCTCAGTGGGCGAAAGGCGGAGGCGCTCAACCCTGTGCCGGAAGCGCCGCGCCGTTGGGTCGACCTGCAGCGGCTGGCATCGATCAAGGACCTGATCGGTCAGCCCCAGGAGGCGCTGGATCTCCTGCGGCGTGCACAGCACCGGCGGCATCATCTCGTCATGTCGGCCCTGGATTCGCGCGCGGCCACTTTGAGCGTCCGCCTGGAAGAGCAAACGCTGCGGGTGGAAAACGAAGGGCTGCGCCGGTCCAACGCCACGCTGCGTGCCGGCATGGCGCACGCGGCCCAACTGGCCGCCACCGACCCGCTGACCGGCCTTTTGAATCGGCGTGGCCTGGAGCCGATCTGGGGCACTCTGGTCGGCCAGGGCAGCGGCCTCTGCGTGCTGGGCATGCTCGACATCGACCATTTCAAGCGAGTCAACGACGAGCACACGCACGCCGCCGGTGATGCCGTGCTGCGCGAACTGGCCCGGCTGATGCTGCAGGAACTGCGCGGCGGCGACCACGTGGCCCGCTACGGCGGCGAAGAATTCGCCGTGCTGCTGACGGGCCCGGATGCCGCAGCAGCGCGCAGCGTCTTCGAGCGTCTGCGGCGCGTGGTGCAGGCGCACGACTGGTCACGCATCGCCTGCGGGCTGCAGGTCACGTTGAGCGCGGGTGTGGTGGCCGTGCATGCCGACGAAACCTTCGAACACGCGGTGGCCCGCGCCGACCACCTGCTCTACGCAGCCAAGGCCGCAGGCCGGAACCAGGTGGTCGATGCACTCGACCCCAGGCCCGGCGAACTGCCGGCCGTCCACTAGCCTCCCATGAGTGAAGTTGACCGTCTCTACCGTTTGGCACTGGCCGAGCGCGGCTACCAGGCCGATTCAGCCCAGCTGCACGCCATCGATGCGCTGGCGCGCTGCGAGCGCGAGTGGGCCGACTACAAGGCCCGCCGTGGCAATGCCCTGACCAAGCTGATCCGGCGCCCGCCGATCCCGCGCGGCGTCTACATGTACGGCGGCGTGGGGCGCGGCAAGAGCTTCCTGATGGACTGCTTCTTCCAGGCCGTGCCGCTGCAGCGCAAGACGCGGCTGCACTTCCACGAGTTCATGCGCGAGGTGCACCGCGAGCTGCAGGAACTGAAGGGCATGGCCGACCCGCTGGACGAACTGGGTGCGCGCATCGCCAGGCGCTTCCGCCTCATCTGCTTCGACGAGTTCCACGTCGCCGATGTCACCGACGCGATGATCCTGCACCGGCTGCTGGCGGCGCTGTTCGCCAACCGCGTGAGCATCGTCACCACCTCGAACTTCCACCCCGATGGCCTGTACCCCAACGGGCTGCACCGCGACCGCATCCTGCCGGCCATCGAACTGCTGAAACAGCATCTGGAGGTAGTCAACGTCGATGCCGGCACCGACTACCGGCAGCAGACGCTGGCCGGCATCGACATGCTGCACTGCCCGCTGGGCCCCGAGGCCGAAGCCGCCATGGAGCGCGCCTTCGAGCGCCTGGCCGAAGCGCGCGATGAAGAAGCCGTGCTGCGCATCGAACACCGTGAGATACGCGCCGTGCGCCGCGCCGGTGGCGTGGTGTGGTTCGACTTCCGCACGCTGTGCGGCGGGCCGCGTTCGCAGAACGACTACCTCGAGCTCGCCTCGCGCTTCCACACCGTGCTGCTGAGCAACGTGCCGCAGATGCCGCCGCGCCTGGCCAGCGAGGCGCGGCGTTTCACCTGGCTGGTGGACGTGCTCTACGACCGCCGCGTGAAGCTGGTGATGAGCTGCGCCGTGCCGCCCGAGCAGCTGTACACCGAAGGCCCGCTGGCGCACGAGTTCCCGCGCACGGTGTCGCGCCTGCACGAGATGCAGAGCGCCGAGTTCCTCGCGCTGGCGCGGCGTGATGTCGACACCTCGCTGACATGAAGCCCGCCCCGCCGCCAGCACACCGGGGGCTGGCACCGACCCGCGCGTTCGCGCTCGCGCTGGGGCTGGCACTTTGCTGTCATGCCGCCGTGGCGTTGGCACAGCCTGAGCCCGGGGCCGTTCGCGAGCAGCAGCGCCTACAACTGCAAGCCCGGGTGGCGGGCATCGAAGCGCAGTTCCAGGCGGCGCTGGCGGCCTGCCAGGTGCGCTTTGCCGTCACTGCCTGCGCCGACGAGGCGCGCGAGCAACGCCGGCAGGCACTGGCCGCCCCGCGTGCGGAGCTGCTGGCGCTGGATGACCTGGAGCGGCGTGAACGCGCGCTGGCCCGGCAGGCGGCAGTGCAGGCCAAGCTGCGTGAAGCCGCGCAGCGGCAGGCCGCGGCAGCTTCAGCGGCGGCCGCAGCCTCTGCGGCGACGGCCTTCACGACGGCGCCGCGGCCCGAGGTCGCGGCTTCCGCACCCGGCAGGCCCTCGAACTTGGAAACGGTGGCGCCTTCGGCCGCCGTGCCGCCGCGCAGCGCCACAGGGCCTTCATCGGCCGCCGCCGCAGCCGCTGCGCGCCGTGCGCAGGCGGCCCGCGAAAGGCAGGCCGAGATACGCGCAGCGCAGGAACGCGTCCGCGAGCGTCAGGCTGAAAGGGCCAGGCAGGGCCCAGTGGCAGCGCCGCTGCCCGTGCCGGCTGCCTCGCGCTGAGCAGGCAAGCCGCAGCCGCGGCAGGCCCCTGTCGGGCCAGGTTCAGCGCAGCGGGTCGATGCGTGCCAGCGCCAGCGACAGGTTGTCGCCACCGCCGCGCGCGCGCTGGCGCGCCTTGCTGATCAGCATCTCGCTGGCCTCGCGCGGGGGCAGGGCGTGCAGGATGGCGCCGATTTCCTTCGGCGTGAAGTAGTGCCACAGGCCGTCGCTGCAGGCCAGCATGGTGTCGCCGAACTCGAGCCGGTCGATGTGCCACAGCGCCACCGGCGGGTCGGCATGGGTGCCCAGGCAGCCGGTGAGCAGGTTGCTCTGCGGGTGCGTGTTCGCGGCTTCTTCGCTGATCTTGCCTTCGTCCACCAGGCGCTGCACGAAGGAATGGTCGACCGTGCGCCGCATCATCTCGGCGCCGCGGAAGTGGTACACGCGGGAATCGCCGGCATGCACCACATCGCATTCCAGCGTGGGCAGGATCGAGAACGCGGCAATCGTGCTGTGCGGTTCTTCTTCCGCCGTGATGGCCGTCAGCTTGATCATCAGGTGCGACTCCAGCACCACCTGGCGCAGCATTTCGGCGGCGTCGTCACCGACCGGCGCGAAGCGCTCGAAGATCTGGCGCCCGGTCATCAGCACCTGGTCGGCGGCCTTGCGCCCGCCGCTCTTGCCGCCCATGCCGTCGGCCACCAGCGCCAGCACGGCGCCGGTCACCTTGGGGTGGCTCAGGATCTCTACCTGGTCCTGCTGGTAGGCGCGGTCGCCACGGTGCAGGCCGGTGGCCGCGCTGAAGCGGAAGGAAGCGGCGGGCGTGGGCATGGTGCCGAATATAAACTCTGCCCCTGCCTGCCAACCCGCCGTAATGGACGAGAACCTGCATTCGCCGCAGCGCCGGCTCATCGAGTTGCGCATGGAACACGCCGATCTGGACGACCTCATCGACCGCAACCCGCTCGACCGTCCTGCCGACGAGCTGACCCTTCGCCGTCTGAAGAAGCGCCGCCTGCTCCTGCGTGACCAGATCGCGCGGCTGGAGCTGCAGCTGAGCCCGCCCGAGCCCGCGTGAGTGCCGACCCTGGCATGAGCTTGCCCCAGGCGGTGGCTCGGGCCTTCGCGGCCAGCGGCCCGCTGGCCCAGGCCGACGCCGGCTTCATCCCCCGGCCGCAGCAAGACCAGATGGCCGCCCACGTGGCGCGCGCGGTGGAAGACCGCAGCACCCTGGTGGCCGAGGCCGGCACCGGGGTCGGCAAGACATTCGCCTACCTGGTGCCGCTGCTGCTTTCAGGCCGCCGCGCCTTGGTCAGCACGGCCACCAAGAGCCTGCAGGACCAGCTCTTCCTGCGCGACCTGCCCCGCCTGGCCGAAGCGCTGCGCGTGCCCCTGCGTCTGGCCTTGCTGAAGGGCCGTGCCAGCTACCTGTGCCGCTGGCGGCTGCAGCAGGCGCAGGAAAGCGGCCAGCTTCCCGACCGCGTCGCACTGCGTGCGCTGAACCGCGTGGCCTCGTGGGCCCAGGCCACGCGCACCGGCGACCTGGCCGAGATGGAAGGCCTGGACGAGCGCTCGCCCGTCATCCCGCTGGTGACGAGCACGCGCGACAACTGCCTGGGCACCGAGTGCCCCGAGTACCGCAGCTGCCACGTGATGCAGGCCCGCCGCGAAGCGATGGCGGCCGACCTCGTGGTGGTGAACCACCACCTGTTCTTTGCCGACCTGGCCTTGCGCGACAGCGGCGTGGCCGAACTGCTGCCCACGGTGGACGCGGCCGTCTTCGACGAAGCGCACCAGCTGGTGGAAGCGGGCGTGCAGTTCCTGGGCACCACGCTGACCACTGGCGTGGCGCTGGAACTGGGCCGCGACCTGCTGGCCGCCGGCCTACAGCATGCGCGCGGCCTGCAGCCCTGGGCCGACCTGCAAGCCGCCGTGGAGCGCGCCGCGCGCCAGCTGCGCCTGGCCGCAGCGGGGGCCTTGCGCGGTGAGGGCCGTGAGCTGCGCGGCACCCTCAAGCTGCGTTGGGAAGAGCGCGCCGACGAGCTGCGGGCACCCCTGCAGCAGCTGGCCGATGCCGCGCGTGCGGCGGCCCACGCCGCTGCGGCCGTGGCCGAAACCGCGCCCGAGTTTCCGAAGCTCGAGCAGCGCGCCGTGGCGCTGGCCCAGCTGGCGGCCCGCTTCGCGCAGGAAGCCGCCCCCGGCCAGGTGCGCTGGGTCGATGTGACGGCGCAGCAGGCGCGGCTGGTGGAATCGCCGCTGGACATCCGCGACATGCTCACGCAGCAACGCGCGGCTTCGGCCAAGGCCTGGGTCTTCACCTCGGCCACGCTGGGCGACGACGAAGGCCTGAGCTGGTTCACCGCCACCACCGGCCTGGAAGACGCCGAACGCCTGCGCGTGGGCAGCCCCTTCGATTACGCCAGCCATGCCCGCGTGTGGGTGCCCGCGCGGCTGCCCCTGCCCAACGCCAGCGGCCACCCTGCGGCCGTGGGCGCGCTGGCTGCGCGTTGCGCCGTGGCGCTGGGCGGGCGCACCTTCGTGCTCACCACCACGCTGCGCGTGCTGCCGCTGGTGGCCGAGGCCCTGGTGGCGCAGGCAGCGGCCCTGGGCCATGAACTCACGGTGCTGGTGCAGGGCAGCGAACCCCGGCGCGCGCTGCTGCAGCGTTATGGCGATGGGCGCGGCTGCGTGCTGGTGGGCTCGGCCAGTTTCTGGGAGGGCATCGACATGCCCGGCGACGCGCTGCAGTGCGTGCTGATCGACAAGCTGCCCTTTCCGCCCCCGGGCGACCCCTTGGTCGAAGCGCGCGTGAAGCAGTTGCGCGAGCAGGGCCGCAACCCCTTCGAGGCCTATTTCGTGGCCGAGGCGGCCGTGGCGCTGAAGCAGGGCGCCGGGCGGCTGATACGCACCGAAAGCGACCGCGGCCTGCTCGTGCTGTGCGACCCGCGCATGCGGCAGATGGGCTATGGCCGGCGCCTGCTGGCAGCCTTGCCACCCATGGGTGTGCTGAACGAAGAGGCCGAAGCTCTGGCGTGGCTGGCCGAGCTGGCCGCCGAGCACTGAGTGCGCAGGGCCCTGCGGCCGGGCCTCACCCCATCACCAGAAGCGCCACCAGGGCTTGGGCGCCAGGGCCGTGCCCAGGCCGAGGAAGGCGCTGTCGGGGAAGTTCTTGCGCAGCACCTCCTCGGCGCTGTCGCGCAGGCCGGTGAGCTGCAGCTTGTCGTAGCTCTGCATCATGATGTGCAGGGCTTCTTCCACCGCGGGCGACTGCTGGAAATCCGTCACGGCCTGCTGCGCGCGTGCCGCTGCCGCCACATAAGCACCCCGGCGGAAGTAGTAGCGCGCCACGTGCACCTCGTAGCGCGCCAGCGAGTTGATGATGAAGTTCATGCGCGCCTTGGCATCGGCGCTGTAGCGCGACTGCGGGAACTGGTCGACGAGCTGCTTGAACGACTGGTAAGACTCGCGCGCGGCACCCTGGTCGCGCTCAGACAGGTCTTGCCGGGCCAGGTTGCCCAGCAGGCCCAGGTTGTCGTTGAAGTTGATCACGCCGCGCAGGTACAGCGCGTAGTCCAGCGCAGGGCTGGAAGGGTTCAGCTTGATGAAGCGGTCGATGGCGGCCAGGCCTTCGGTGCGTTCGCCGCTGCGCCAGTGGATGTAGGCGGTGTCCAGCAAGGCCTGCTGGCCCAGCAGCGAGCCGGCGGCCAGGCTTTCCACGCGCTCCAGCGTCTTGATGGCGCGGTCGTTGCTGCCCGCTTCCATGTCGTCGCGGGCCTCTTTGTACAATCTTTCGGCTGTGGTTTCGGGGGCTTCTTCCTTGGTGGTGGAAGCACAGCCGCCCAGCAGCAGCGCGGCGGCCAGCAAGCCCACCAGCGCAAGGTGGCCGGTCTTCAGCGAGGCTGCGCACCACGTCTGGCCCCACAGCAGGGGCCGCATCGAAAGAAGGCTCATCGGGAAAGGTGCCGGTCGTGCAAGAAGGCGCTGATTATAGGGAGCCACCCCCCTTCGACCCCGAGGGCGAAGACAGCCTCACCGGGCCCGAGCCCACGCCCGAGGTGCGCTGTGCCGTGGTCACGAACGCCCAGCATGGCGAAAGGCTCGACAAGCTGCTGGTGGCCCTGGCGCCCGAGTTTTCGCGCAGCCACCTGCAGCACCTGCTGGAGCGCGGGCATGTGCAGGTGGATGGGGTCGCGGGCGGCGCCGCCTCGCGCCGCCTCAAGGGTGGCCAGCAGCTGCAGCTGGAACTGGTGCCCACCGACGAGAGCCGCGCCTTCCGCCCGCAGGCGATGGCCCTGCACATCCTCTTCGAGGACGAACACCTGCTCGTGTTGGACAAGCCTGCCGGGCTGGTGGTGCACCCGGCGCCGGGCCACTGGTCGGGCACGCTGCTCAACGGCCTGCTGGCCCACCATGCCCTGGCGGCGCAGTTGCCGCGCGCGGGCATCGTGCACCGGCTCGACAAGGACACCTCGGGCGTCATGATGGTCGGCAAGAGCCTGCCGGCCGTGACGGCGCTGGTGCGCGACATCGCGGCACGCGTGGTCAGCCGCCGCTACCTGGCGCTGGCACACAGTCTGCCACTGCAGGCCGAGTTCAGCGTCGAAGCGCCCATCGGCCGCGACCCCGCCGTGCGCGTGCGCATGGCCGTGGTGGCCGGGGGCAAGCCGGCACGCACCGACGTGCAGGTGCTCGCCACGCACGAGGGCGTGGCTGCGCTGCGTTGCACGCTGCACACCGGCCGCACGCACCAGATACGTGTGCATCTGGCCAGCCGCGGCCACCCGCTGCTGGCCGATGCGCTGTACGGCGGCAAGCCCTTGCTGGGGCTGCAGCGCCAGGCCCTGCATGCCGCCGAGCTGAGCCTGGCGCACCCCATCAGCCGTGTGCCGCTGGCGTTTTCGTGTGCGCCACCGGCCGATTTTCAGCAGGCCTGGCAGCAGGTCACGGGCTGAACCGGGACGGTCGCTGCGCGCCCAATCAGAGCCGTGGCTGGCGCAGGGCTACAATCACCGCCAATCGCAGCGCCGCCGTACGCCCCCGCGTCCCGCGCCTGTTCGACCCGCTGCACCGACCCGGCCCCCGGCACCGCCGCACCGGGCCCAGCCCGCGCCCCGGCACTGTCCTCTGCGCGGCCCCCCGAATCTTCGGATGAACCCCTGACCACGGCACCCCGCCGTGGCTGCACCTGACGCAGGCGAATGAACACAGCTGAGGCCAAACGTGTCCTCGAAACGGCGTTGATCTGCGCCAATGCCCCCCTGCCGCTGGGCGAAATGCGGGCCCTGTTCGATGGTGAGGTGGGTGTCGACACGCTGCGCCGCCTGCTCGACGAACTGGTGAACGATTGGCAAGAACGCGGCGTCGAGCTGGTGGCCCTGGCCAGCGGCTGGCGCTTCCAGAGCCGCCCGGAGCTGCGCCCCTACCTGGACAGGCTGCACCCCGAGAAGCCGCCGAAGTACTCGCGCGCCGCGATGGAAACGCTGGCCATCGTGGCCTACCGCCAGCCCGTGACCCGCGGCGACATCGAAGACATCCGCGGCGTCACCGTCAGCAGCCAGATCGTCAAGCAACTGGAAGATCGCGGCTGGATCGACGCCATCGGCTACCGCGAAGCGCCGGGGCGGCCCGCGCTCTATGCCACCACGCGCCAGTTCCTGGACGACCTGGGCCTGGCCAGCCTGGACCAGCTGCCCCCGATCGACGGTGGCGATGCCGCCGGCCGTTCAGCCGAAGCCCTGGCCGCGCTGAACCCGCCGGCCGATCTGCTGGCCGATGAGAGCCAGGGCCAGCTGCCGCTGGAAGCCGACAGCGAAGCGGCGGCAGCGGGCCCGGTCGACGACCCTGATCCATCTTCTTCTGCGAACCCTGCAGGGGCTGCGGCTGACGCCGTTTCCGATGTCCTCCCCGAACCCTCGCTCGAACCCGCGCCTGAAACCGGCGCACCCCCCGCGGCCGTTGAAGCCGCAGACCCCACTTCCAACGACAAGCCCGCATGAATCCTTCCGACCCTGACCTGCCCGAGGTTCCCGCTGCTGACGCGGGCCCTGCGGCCGAAGCCGACAAGCCCAAGCGCAAGCGAGCGCCGCGCAAGACGGCAGCGGCCGCCGCAGGCCCTGAAACGGTGGCTGAAGCGGCGGCTGAGCCTGGTGTGGTCGAGGTCCCTGCGGGCGAAGACGCGGCAGCAGCAACGGTGGCCGCGCCGGCACCCCGCCGGCGCCGCGCCCCCGCGGCGGCCAAAGAGGCTGCGCCCGAAACGTCGGTCGAAGCACCGAACGACGTCGCTGGCGCCGCTGTGAGCAAGGCGCCTGTGGCCGACCCCGGCGCTGAAGCTCCGCCAGAAGCCCATGAGGATGCTTCGGCAGCAGGTGCTGACCTTGCTGAAGGCACGAACGGCACGAACACCGAAGACGCCACGAATGGCACAGACGGCGTAGACGGCGAAGACCGCGGGCCCGGCGGGCGCCGCGGCCGCAACCGCCGCCGCGGCCGCCGAGGTGGTGCGCGCGAAGGTGCGGGCGAAGCCGGCGCAGAAGCCGCCCCGGCAGGCGAAGGCTCCGCCCGTGCTCTGCAACCGGTGGCGGAAGAAGTGTTTGCGCAGGTGCTGGCAGGCGACTTCGATGTTGATCCGGCCGCCGAGGAAGATGCGGCTGCAGCAGGCCCTGCCGAAGCCACGGCAGGGCAGGGCGGTGAGGGCGCAGAACTCGCGGAAAGCGAAGGCAACGAAGGCGGCGCGCCCGAAGGCTTCGAAGCCGACGGCACGCCCAAGCGTGTGCTGGCCCCCGAGATCGATGCGCCCAAGCTGCACAAGGTGCTGGCGCAGGCCGGTGTGGGCTCGCGCCGCGACCTGGAGAACATGATCGCCGAAGGGCGCTTCACCGTGAATGGCGAGAAGGCCCACATCGGCCAGCGCGTCAGCTTTGGCGATCGCATCGCGCTCGACGGCAAGGCCGTGCGCTACCGCATCGCGCCGCCGCCGCCGCGCGTGCTGGCCTACCACAAGCCCGCGGGCGAGGTGGTCACGCACGACGACCCGCAGCAGCGCCCCACGGTCTTCCGCCGCCTGCCGCGCCTGCACCAGGGCAAGTGGCAGAGCGTGGGCCGGCTCGACATCAATACCGAAGGTCTGCTGCTCTTCACCACCTCCGGCGAACTGGCCAACCAGCTGATGCACCCGCGCTTCGGCGTCGAGCGTGAATACGCGGTGCGCTCGCTGGGTGTGCTGGGGGCAGAGGCCAAGGCGCGCCTGTTGGAAGGCGTGGACATCGACGGCCAGCGCTGCGCCTTCAAGAGCATTGAAGACGGCGGTGGCGAGGGCGTGAACCACTGGTACCGCTGCGTCATCACCGAAGGCCGCAACCGCGAAGTGCGCCGGCTCTTCGAAGCCGTGGGTCATGCGGTGAGCCGGCTCATCCGCATACGCTATGGCAGCGTGGTGCTGCCGCGCGGGCTGAAGCGCGGCGTGTGGGTCGACCTCGACGAACAAGACCTGCGCAACCTGCGCCGCCTGGCCAGCGGGCCTCGGCCCGAAGCGGCCGAAGGCGGGCAGGGCCCGCGCCCGCCCCGCGAGGCTGATGCGGAAGGCGGTGGCCGGCGTGGCCGCAACCGCCGCGGCGGCAAGGGTCGCCGTGACGAGGCCGACCGGCCCCCACGCCCCGAAGGCGAGCGGCCGCCGCGGCCCGAGGCCGAGCGCGCCCC
>LJHT01000062.1 GCA_001295905.1 beta proteobacterium AAP51
TGTGGGCCGGCCGCGATGGTGACGGGCCCCGGCCGGGCGCGGCAGGCCCCGCAAAGCGTGACGGGCCCACCCGTCCTTGATGCAACGAGACCATGCCGGGCTACAACGATGCCGAGATGCTGGTGCTGCTGGGCGCCCTGGTGGGCGTGACGCTGGTGGCACGCTGCTTTTTCCTGGTGCTGCCGCAGCGCTGGCAGCCGCGCGGCGCCCTCGAGCGCGCCCTGCGCGCCGCGCCGCTGGCAGCGCTGGTGGCCATCACGCTGCCGGAGATTCTGCGCACCAGCCTGCTGGCCGATGCGCACGCGCCGCTGCAATGGCTGGCCGACCCGCGGCTGCTCTCGGCCCTGGTGCTTTCGGCCGTGTGGGCGGCCACGCGCCAGGGCGTGCTGGCCTTGCTGGCGGGCAGTGGCAGCTACCTGCTCTTGCTGGCGTGGGTGGCGCGCTAGGGCGCACCCCGGCACGAGAACGGCACCCCAGCGCGCCGGCCGGCCCGCGCCAGCCCTCCTGCTTCAGCGCAAGCCCACGGTGCGCAGTGCCAGGTGGTGCAGGCGCGAGCGCGCATCGGCCAGGCCTTCCACCACCGAGAAGTGGTTGCAGCCCGGCAGCGTTTCGCACACCGGCACGGCCGTGGGGCCCCACACCTCGCGGATCAGCGAGTTCTGGCGCAGGAACTCGTCGCTCTCCTCCATGCCCACCACGGCCAGCAGCTTGCCGGCCTTCGGGCGCGGGAAGAAGGCCGGGCTCAGGCGGCGCACGGCAGCGGGCGTGAGCTGCAGGTCGGCCTGCACGGAAGCCACGTGCCGCAGCGGTTCCAGGTCGTACAGCCCCGAGATGGACAAGGCCGCCGTCAGGGCCTGCGCGGTCATCTCGGGCACCACGTCTTTCCAGCGGCAAGACAGCAGCATCGTGGCCAGGTGCCCCCCCGCCGAGTGCCCCACCACGCCGATGCGCGTGGCGTCGCAGCCGTGCAGGGCCGCGTGGCGCCACACCCAGGCCAGGGCCTGCGTCATCTGCAGCGCGATGTGTTCGATGCCCACCGCCGGGCACAGCGCGTAGTTGGGCACCACCACGGTGGCGCCGGCCGCGTTCAGGGCCGGGGCGATGAAGGAAAAGTCCGACTTGTCCAGCGAACGCCAGTAGCCGCCGTGGATGAACACGAGCATCGGCGCGCCACCGCCGGCTGCACCCGGCGCAGGCTGCGTGGCGGGAAAAAGATCGAGCGTTTCGCCGGCGCCGGTGCCGTAGGGCACATCGAGCAAAGCGTTGGCACGCTCGCGCACCAGGCGCGAAGCCTCGGCCCAGCGTGCGAAGTGCTGCGCGTGCCCGGGCACGAGCGCACGGTTGTTGTACTGGGCTTCCAGCCAGGCGGGGTCGGTGCGGGCACGCAGGGTCATGGGCTTGCTTCGGTGGTGTGCCGGCATGTTAGCCCGGTGCCCCCGATGCTATGATTTCGCCCGACTGTGGGGGTGTAGCTCAGCTGGGAGAGCGTCGCGTTCGCAATGCGAAGGTCAGGAGTTCGATCCTCCTCATCTCCACCACCCGACCGCTGCTTCGCCAGCGGTTGATCAGCCGGCCGAGACGACGGCCCGGCGCCCTCTCGATCGGCAACAGCCGTGCTTCAACGGCAAGCCAAGGCCTGAACCGGGCGCCGGCTCAAGGCATCTTCCACCACCAACGCTACCCACCGCGCCTTGCCGGTCTCGGCCGCCGGCAGCGGGAATTCGAAGCGCTGCGCCAGGTGGCTCCAGGCCGGCAAGGGCCTGAACTGCCGCACCACGTGGTCGTGCTGCAGCGTCCGGCCGCTGTTCTCTCCGGCCGTCACGCGGCTGCGGTGGCCGTCTTCCAGAACCGCCCAATATCCCGTCCAACGCCCCGGCGCCGCACCCACCTCGGCGGTGGCGCTGGCACCTTCCACGCGCAGGCGCACGGCCATGGGCGCCGCAGGCGGCGGGCTGGGCAGCTCGGGCCACTGGCGCCAGTCGCGCCCCCCGGCCACCAGCTGCGGCGTGTAGACGTTGCGGGCCCCGAGCACGCGTGCCCACTCGTACTGCCGCTGCGTGGCTTCCGGGCTCGCGAAGCGGTCCACCCATCCCAGCCGGTTCCAGTAGCTCACGTGGAAGGCCAGCGGCAGCACCTGCGGCCCTGCCTTCAAGGACGACAGCCAGCGCTCAGCCGGCGGACAGGAACTGCAACCCTCCGATGTGTAGAGTTCCAGCACCAAGGGCGGCTGCACGCCGGCAGCTGCCGAGCAGACCTGGGCCACGGCAGGAAAGGTGGCAAGGCCTGCGCACAGGCATTCGAGGATTCGACGGCTCATCGCTTCAGGTCGTGCGTGCGCCTGCCGTCCTTACAAGCACGTCCCACAGGGCTGAACATGCGCTTCACGGATGTCGCCATCGTCGGCGGCGGGCTCAGCGGCTTCTACGCTGCCTTCCTGCTGCAGCAGCAGGGTCTGCGCTGCGTGGTGTTCGAAGCGCGCGCCCGGCCGGGCGGGCGCGTGCTGTCGGTCGGCGTGGATAGCCTGCGCGGCGGGCCGGCCGATGCGGCAGATGGGCCACTCCAGCCCGATGGCGAGCACACAGCAGCGTCACCGCCGGCAACACCAGGCCCATCACCACGCTACGACCTGGGCGCCACCTGGTTCTGGCCCGAACTGCAGCCGCAACTGGCCCAGCTGGTGCAAGACCTGCAGCTCAACGCTTTTGCTCAGCCCGTGGCCGGCCAGTGGCTGCTGGAGCGTTCGCGCCACCACCGGCCCGAGCGCGTGCCCGGCTACACACCTTCGCCGCCTTCCATGCGGCTGGCGGGCGGCATGGCCACGCTGGTGGAAGCGCTGGCGCGGCCGCTCGGTGCGGAAAGCATGCTCACCGGCCACACCGTACAGGCCCTGACGCTGCAGCCAGACGGCGTGCACCTCGAAGTGCTGGGCGCCGGCCTGGCCCAGACGTGGCACGCACAGCACGTGCTGCTGGCGCTGCCGCCACGACTGGCGGCCACGGTGCTGCGCTTCAACCCGGCACTGCCGCAGGCGCTGTGCCAGGCGTGGCAGCACACGCCCACTTGGATGGCGCCGCATGCCAAGTACCTGGCCGTCTTCGACCGGCCTTTCTGGCGTGACGCCGGACTGGCCGGCGCCGCGCAAAGCACGGTGGGACCGATGGGCGAGGTGCATGACGCCAGCAGCCCTGCGGGGCCCAGTGGTGCCATCGACCCAAGCAGCCCGGGTGCGCTGTTCGGCTTCATCGGCTGGCCCGCCACCGCCCGGGCACAGATGGGGCGGGCAGCCCTGATGGGGGCCTGCCGCGCACAGCTGGTGCGCTTGTTCGGGCCTGCCGCCGCCCAGCCGCAGGCCGAGGCGCTGCACGACTGGGCCCTGGAAGCCCACACCGCCACGGCGCAAGACCATCTGGCCGGCGGTCATGCCTCGGCACCGCCCACCGGCGTAGCCGAAGGTCCCTGGGCCGGGCGTCTGTGGGGCGCGGGCAGCGAGTGGTCGCCCGAATTCCCGGGCTACCTGGCCGGTGCGGTCGACGCCGCCGGGCGCGCGGTGCAGGCCTTGCGGATGCAGCGGGCTGGGGCCACGCGCAATGCCCGCAGGGCTGCGGGCGACGCCGGCACGCAGGTGGATACCTAAGGCCCTTGCTGCCACTCAGCGCTTCAAGCCGACCGACAACGCTTGCGAAACATCCAGGCACTGCCTGCCAGGAACATCATCCACACCGCAGGCTCAGGAACGGCAGACACCCGGACATCCAGATGATGGGGTGCGTAAACGGCCTCGAAGACGATGCCGTCGCCAAACCCCAGTTCCTGGATGTCGACGAAGGCTCCGGTGTAAGCCGAGAAGTTCATGACCCTGAAGGTGTCGCCCAGTGCAGGCACATAGCCCGCCGTGTTCAAGACCTGCAGCACACCCGCAAAGCCCACCGCGCCGGAGACATTCAGCACATCGGCCAGCGCACCTGCAGCCACCTCGAAGCTGAGTCGACCCGCCCCTGTCTGGAGCAGATCGCCGATCAGCGCCAGCCGGGCAATTTCAGGGGCAGCGCTGTCACCGGGCGTGATGACACCGGCGTTGGTCAGCCTGTTGGTGCGGTAAGCGGCGCTGCCGCGCAACGTGCCGTCGTTGGTCCAGTTGCTGGGCAGGACGATGGTTCCAGAGCGCGACTCGATCACCCCGGCGTTGCGCAGGCCAACGGTGATCAGGAACTCCCCGGCACCGCCGCTCTTGCGCAGCGTGCCCACGTTGTCGAAGGCCTGGGCGCCATTGGTGTAGTTGATGGCGCCGTTGGTTTGCTGGTCGAACAGGCCGTTGTTGCGCAGCGTGGTGCCACCATCGAAGAAAAACAGCGGGTCGCTGGTCTGCCAGGCGATGGTGCCGTCGTTGGTGAAGGTGCCCTGGATGGTCTTGCCGTCAGCG
>LJHT01000063.1 GCA_001295905.1 beta proteobacterium AAP51
TCGTTGCACCCCGGACCCGCTACGGCAGGCGCTGTAAGCCCGGCGTGTGCCAGCGGTACCATCGTCACACACCGGGCTTACAGCACCTGCCTCCGCGGGCCGGGTGAACTCGAACGTTAGGCCTCACATGTCGACTGTGTCACTTGGCGCACGCCTCTCCAAAGTCAGGAGCACCAGCCGCTGGATGGTCTTCTTCGGCATCCTGGGAGTCGGATTAGTGGCCTATCTCGCACCGACTTGGTTGCCGTGGATCGCTAGCGAGAAGACGGATACAGCCACAAGACTTGCACTGGCTATCTCGCTCGCAGTTCTGTTGACTGCGGGAATCTTCCATTTCATGGCAGCATTCATCATTCGTTACCGCACGCTTGCATGCGTGAATCCGGGCGTGAAGCCCATACTCGAAGGCTTTGCCAACGACGTTTCGGTCACCCTGACTGGGCCAGTTTGGAAGCTGCGTAGTACCGCAGAACTAGCAGGCGCATCCGGAGACGCCTACTTCACACGAATCCAAGGCAGATGGTTCTTCGCCGTTGAGCAGGCCGCCGACGCCTTGCGCAACCACAGCGAGTGAGGCCTAACCCCTCGGTCAAGCTGAGCACCAACGGCAGGCCACCAAGCCCAAGCCACAGGTACGGTGTACATTTTCTGTGGCTTGGGCTTGGCGTCCTGCCGTTGGCGCCAGCTTACCTCGAACGTTAGGCCTCACAGCCAGCGTCGTCCGGCGCTCCCTGACTTCCGCAAAGAATCTTGACCCATGGAACGCGAGCTAGCTGTACGAATGTTGGCGGCAATCAAGTCGCTCAACCCTGGTTTGGACGAAGCTTCGCGCATCACAGAGGCAATGAGCGACCACGAAGAGGCGGATTCTCTTCGTCGTCACCTTGGGGCGGTTATGGCGGACCCCCTGTATGAGATCGTCATGCACATAGTGCGCCAGTATCCAGAACTCGACCCCGACCGCAATGTGCAACCACCAGACGAAGGAGCGTAGGCCAGGATGCATAGGCGCCGGATCGCTGATGACCAGAGGCCCGTCGCTGCGACGAGTGTCGCTGGTGAAGTTGAAGCATGTGTTGCCAACCGCCCTACTGTGCATCCACCGGTGAGGCCTAACCCCTTGTTGCACCCCGGACCCGCTACGGCAGGCGGTGTAAGCCCGGTGTGTGCCAGCGGTAGC